>JBPCPV010000046.1:0-121540 GCA_050998805.1 Chloroflexia bacterium
GTGGGAATAGTGATCGGCGCCTTGTTCTATCCGTAAAGCCCACGCTATTTTCACCCTTGCACTTTAACATCCATGTGAGGGGTGATGCACTGCCATATTTTGGGCCAAAACTGGGCCTGGGGGCAAAAGAGACTCCGAAAGACCGAGCCGATTGCGGAGTGCGGAGTGCGGAGTTCGGATAGTCCCACGCACTCCGCACTCGGCGATCGAGGCGGTGTAGGTAAAAATACCTAGACGGGTCGGGAGGCAGATCGAGTAGGAGTGCCGATGCGTGGGATACCGGTTCTGTGCTATCGTATGGGTGATGGGTAGTGGGTTGTTCTACAGAGAAGGGAGATCGGTATGCAAGCAAGGGAAAAGACATGGTTATCGGACGCGGGTGCGCTGTTGGCGCGGGGGTCGGGCTTGGTCAATGGCTATTTATACGCGGTCGGCTACCTAGATCGGCGTGGTGGGTTGCGGCTAGCACACTGGCTTTGGTCGCCAGCCTCGTAATGCTCTTGGCTGCCGGGCAATTATTGCCGTTGCTCGCCTCAATAAGTCATCTGACGGCATGTTACTCTTGTTCGGGCTTTTAGCTATTGCTGCAGCCGGTTTAGTCACCGGCTTCGCTCTACGCAGGCTGATCGTACAGTCGCAACCCAAAGGTTCGTAGGAACATCGAGAACCAAGAAAGGACAACGCCATGGACGCCTTCCAAAACAACTCGCTGGATACGCGCATCGAGCAGCTCGAAACCACCGTCGGAGGCATCCAGCGGGCGCTTCGGCAGTTCGACGCCGCGCTCGCCGCGCAGGGGATAGCGTTGCCGCCGCTCGAAACGGCGGAGCCGGTCGAGCAGGCAGCGCCGCCCACAAACCGGCTGCCTGATCCCGCACCGGCCACAAGTCTGCTGCCACAGCATACGCCGCCCCCGGACGCCTTCGCCGGCTGGGATACCGGACCGATCGCAGGCGTGGGCATGACGCGCCATCCGGCATCAGCAGCGCCGGTGCAGCCAATCTCAGCGCCGGATATGGAAGAGTTCGAGGAGGGTGAACCGCTGCCGGAAGAGATTCTTCGCTGCGCTCAGAATGACAGTGAGTATGCTCAGAATGACAGTGAGTGGGCGCAGAATGACAGTGAGTGGGCGCAGAATGGTAGTGTACCAACACGCGCTGAACCCCGAGGCGGGTTCGACATAGTGCGGCTCACCGAGTACTGGATGAACAAAGTCGCGATCGGGCTGCTGCTGTTCGGCGTAGTCTTCCTGTTCCAGTACTCGGTCGCGCAGGGCTGGCTCACCGCGCCGATACGGGTGGACTTCGGCTATGCTCTCGGCCTGGCGCTGCTGGTCGTCGGCCTCCGGCTCTATGAGGACAGGCCCCACTTCAGCCAGGTGCTACTCGGCGGCTCGGTCGGTACTCTCTACATCACGACCTACGCGGCGAACCAAGTGTTCTTGCTGATGCCCTACATCCCTGCTCTCATCACGATGGTCGCCGTCACCGCGCTTGCCTTCTGGCTGTCCGTCCGACAGAACTCGGCGGTGCTATCGCTGATCGGCACGGTCGGCGGGCTGGCGACGCCCTTCCTGCTCTATACCGGCGAGCACAACGTGCCGGGGTTGATGGCATATATCTGCGTGCTGCTCGCCGGCACCAGCGCCGTCTATTTCTATCGCGGCTGGCACTCGCTGCTCTGGACCTCGTTCGGCGGGGTCTGGGGCGTGCTGATGGTCACAATCACGGCAGTCGGTCCCGCACCGAGCAAGATTCCGTTCGCCGATTGGACAGCCCTCGAGTTCGGCATAGTCTTCGCGTGGCTCGCCTTCTCGGCGGTTCCTGTCGTCCGCGATGTGCTCTGGGTGAACGCTCCCGAACGCTGGCAACATCCCCGGCTCGACTTCCTGGCCGATATGCTGGTGTTGCCTGCTGATGCCCGCCGCCGCAACGACCCGCATATCCACTTGATGACGGTCCTCACGCCGTTCCTGGCGCTGCTTCTCTCGACGCAGGTCGTGGTGCTTACCCAAGTGAACTGGGGCCGGGCGCTGGTCGTCATCTCGCTGGTCTACGCGCTCGCCTACCTCGGCCTCCGCCGCCGCCACGAAGCCCTTGCCTATACGCACGGACTGCTCTCACTGGCGCTGCTGACGCTCGGCCTCGTGCTGATACTCGAAGGCTCCACGCTCTTCTTCGCTCTCGCTCTCGAAGCTGCCGTTCTCCACTTTGTGTCGGGCCGCATCAAGGACAAGGGCATCGCGACCCTCGGCCACGTTGTCTCGGTGCCCGTGATCCTCTGGCTGGGCTGGCGGCTGGCCGTCGACCGCGTCATGCGCGGGCCGATGTTGAGCGTGGACTCGCTCACGGATCTGGCGGTGATTGGGCTGCTACTCGCCTCGGCAAGCCGGATGTACTGGCGGCGACCGGCTGTGATCTATCTGGCTGTTGCCCACATCGCCTTCATGTGCTTGCTCACGCGCGAGTTCTACAACGTGACCCCCGGCCTCGGCGTGGTGCTGGTCGTCTGGGCGGTCTACGGCACTGCGCTGCACCTGCTTGCCCGCAGGCAGACGGACCTCGGCGAGGCCGCCGGGAGGGCGGCCGCCGGCTTCACACTCGCCGGTCACTCGGCGTTCGCGGCGGTGCTGGCGCTGCTCGGCGGTCGCCTCCTCAGTGCCCACTCGGACAACAGCGTGGTGGTCTTTAACTTGCAGGCAGGGATCAACTTCCTGGTGATCGGGCTGGCCTTTGGCTGCGCGTTCCTGATGCGCTCCCACTTGGAAGCCCAGGTCTACCGCACCGTGGCGCACGTCGCTCTGCTGGGGTTGATTGTCGTAGAGCTTCTGGCACTTCCCTACGGGCAAGACTGGGCGATGCTGGCCTGCGTGCTCTACGCGACGGCGCTCCACTACATCGCCCGCCGGCAGTCGGATGGCTGGGCGTCTCTACTCGGGCACGCGATCTTCGCGGGGCTGCTCCCCTGGCTGGGGCTGCGCCTCTTCGCCACCTACAATCTGAACGCTGACTGGGCGACAACCGGGCTGACTTCCCTGCTCCCGTCGGGCGAACTGCCGATCTTCAATGCGATGAGTATGGTGGACCTGGCCGTGATCCTGCTGGCATTCTATACGACAACCCTGCTCGGCTCGCGGGAAGAGCGGCTTGCCTACCGGATGCTCGGCCACGTCGCCGCCCTCGGCTGGCTCTGGCGTGAGCTATCGGCGCTGCCGCACGGCTGGGATTACATGGTCGTCGCATGGGCGGTCTATGCCGCCGGGCTGTTCCTGCTCGCCCACCGCAACACCGACCGTGGCACCGCGATGCCGCCGACGGCACAAGGAGAGTCACTGATCGCGCACTCGGCCTTCGCGGTGCTGGTCCCGGCGCTGCTCTTGCGCCTGTTCACGGCACAGCCCGATCTGACCCCCTTCCTCAACATCAGGGCGGCCGCCGACCTGGCGGTGATCGCCCTGTCCGTGGCCGTCTCGAGGCTGATGAGGTCGCGGGAGGAAGGGGCGGTCTACCGTTTCCTGGCGCATGGCGCTATACTGGCCTTGCTCTGGCGCGAACTCATCTTGCTGCCCGGCGGCAACGGTCTCGTCACGGTTGCATGGGGCGTGTACGCCCTCGCCATCCTGTTCGTCGGGCTGCGGCTGCGCTCGATGCCGTTCATCTACACCGCCATCGCCACATTGATGTTGGTGATCGCGAAGCTCTTCCTCGTGGACCTGGCAGCTCTCGAACTGATCTGGCGGAGCCTGCTGTTCATCGGCTTCGGCGTCGTCTTCCTGATGCTGAGTTACCACCTGCAATCCTGGTTGAGACGGCAAACCAGCCCCTTGTGAACAGCACGCTTGTTCGCGTATAATAGTGCTATGCAGGCGAACGAGGCAGAACCGGTCTGGCTCGGCTGGGCGAGGCGGCTACAGGTTATTGCCCAGAACGGGCTGACCTATGTACAAGATCTGTATGACCGCGAACGCTACGAGCAGATAGCGGAGCTGGCGGCTGAGATCCTGTCGGCGGGTGCCGACCTCGATCTGGCGTCCGCACGCGGGCTGTTCGGGGCCGAAATCGGTCATGCGACGCCGAAAGTTGATGTGCGCGGGGCGGTATTCCGCGACGGCGAGATACTGCTGGTGCGTGAGCGGGCCGACGGCTGCTGGACACTGCCCGGAGGCTGGGCCGACCCCGGGGAGTCGCCCGGTCAGGCCACGGTGCGCGAGGTCTACGAAGAGTCGGGCTACCGAACGCGGGCTGTCAGGCTGCTGGCACTCTATGACCGCAGCCTTCACGCGCAGGGTCCGCATCCGTTCCATATCTACAAAGCGTTCTTTCACTGCGAGGTCGCCGGCGAGGAGCCGGACAGAAGCCGTTCCCGGCAAACCTCGCCATCACACCAGGAGACAGATGGGGTCGGCTTCTTCCGCCCGGATGCCCTGCCGCAGATGTCGCTGGGCAGGGTGACACCGGCGCAGATCGCCCGCCTCTTGGAGCTTTACCGCAACCCCGCATGGCCCACCGACTTCGATTAGTGGAGGCAACGCGCATCATGCAGGCAAACCGCATCCGCCCCATCGCCATCGGCATCTTCCGGCGCGGCGAAAGCATCTTCGTCGCTGAGTGCGAGGAGCCGAGCAGGATCTTCTACAGGCCGCTCGGCGGCGGAATCGAGTTTGGCGAGCGCGGCCACGAGGCTCTGGCCCGCGAGCTGATCGAGGAGATAGGTGCCGAGATCCGCGATGTGCGCTACCTCTGCACTCTGGAGAACATCTTCACTTACGAGGGCGAGACAGGGCACGAGATCGTCCAAGTCTACGAAGCGGGCTTCCGAAACTCCGCCTTCTACGAGCAGGACTCGTTCAACGGGATAGAGGCTCTTGCGGACGAGCTGATCGACTTCAAGGCCGTCTGGAAACCGCTATCCGATTTCGGCCCGGGCCACCCGCCGCTCTACCCCGATGGCCTGCTGGAGATGCTGGCGGGGGGTGAAACGTGAAAGATGAGTAACGACCAGCAAGAACGCCATACCCGCTTCAAGAACCGGCTCGACAGCCTGCCGCTGACGCCGGGCGTCTACATCATGCGCGACGCCGGCGGGGCGATCATCTATGTCGGCAAGGCGGTGAACCTGCGTAACAGGGTGCGGTCCTATTTCGGCTCACTGAGTGGGGCCGCGCCGAAGGTCGGGCGCATGGTCCAGCACATCGCCGACTTCGAGTATATCCTGACCGACACCGAGCTGGAGGCGCTGATACTCGAAAACCAGCTGATCAAGAAGCACAAGCCCCACTATAACGTCCGCTTGAAGGACGACAAGACGTACCCCTATATCCGCGTCACAGTGCAGGAGGAGTGGCCTCGGGTGACGTATACGCGGCGGCTGGCCGAGGACGGTAGCCGCTATTTCGGCCCCTACGCGAACGCCGGGGCCGCGCAGACCACGCTCGACTTGCTCAACCGGCTCTTCCCATACCGCACCTGCGACCTCGTGATAGACGGCAAGATGCCCCGGCCCTGCCTCCAATACTACATGCACCGCTGCCTCGCCCCCTGCGCGGGGCTTGCCGACAAGGCAGCCTATATGGACGCGATCAAGGGCGTGATGCTTTTCCTCGGGGGCAAGCAGGACGCGATCCTGCGCGACCTCCAAAAGCGGATGGACGCCGCCTCGGAGACCCTGGAGTTCGAGCGTGCCGCTTATATCCGCGACCAGATCCGCGCCATCGAGAAGACCAGCGAACAGCAAAAGGTCTTCACGGCGACCCCGACCGACGAGGACGTGATCGCCTTCGCGCGCAACGACGGCGACGCCTGTGTGCAGGTCTTCTTCATCCGCGACGGCAAGCTGCTCGGCAGCGAGCGTTATGTGCTGGAGAACACGAGCGGTGCCGAGCCGGGCGAAGTCCTCGGCAGCTTCGTGACCCAGTTCTACGAAGACTCGACCGACATCCCGCCGAACCTGGTGCTGCAACACGACCTCGACGAGGCGGCGATCCTCGAATCGTGGCTGCGCCAGAAGCGGGGCGACACCGTGCGGCTGAGCGTGCCGCGCACCGGCGAGAAGCGCGATCTGGTCGAGCTGGTGGCGCGCAACGCGACGGAGTGCGTCGAGGAGATGCGCCGCCGCTGGCTGACCGACGAGCAGAAGGGCACGGCTGCGCTCACCGACCTACAGGCCGCGCTTGGCCTTGCGGCCTGGCCGCAGCGGATCGAGTGTTACGATATATCCCATTCAGGCGGCACGAATACCGTGGCGAGCATGGTCGTCTTCGAGCGCGGGCTGGCCGCGAAGAAGGAATACCGCCGCTTCGAGATCAAGACGGCGACCAACAACGACTTCCTCTCGATGCAAGAGGTGCTGCGCCGCCGCTTCCGGCGGGCCGGGCAGGAGCGGGCGACGCAGGCCGCGCAGGAGACGCCGACTGGCTGGGCCGTGCTGCCCGACCTGATCGTGATAGACGGCGGCAAGGGCCAGCTCTCGGCGGCGGTCGAGGTGATGGCCGAGGTCAACCTCTCGGACATACCGATCATCGGCCTCGCCAAGCAGCAGGAGGAGGTCTTCGCGCCTGGCAAGTCGCTCGGCATCATGCTCCCGCGCGAGGGCGAGGCGCTGCACCTGCTACAGCGGATCCGCGACGAGGCCCACCGCTTCGCCATCGGCTACCACCGCAAGCTGCGCTCGACGCGCGCCTTCAAGGGCAAGCTGGACGAGATCCCCGGCATCGGCCCGAAGCGCAAAACCGCGCTGCTCAAGCAGTTCGGCTCCCTCAAGAAGATGCGCGAGGCGAGCATCGAGGATCTGGCCGCCGTGCCCGGCATGGACCGGCGGGCCGCAGAGAAGTTGAAGGAGCTATTGTAGAGGAGTTATCTATGGCCCGCACAAAACCGCTTGTCTCTCAGCAGCGGAACTACCTGGTAACTACAGTGGCTGAGGCCAAAGCCATCACTACCGACTGGCTGACAGAGATAGCCCTCGACCAGGTGATTGTGCTTGGCCTACCCGAGGTAGATGACCGCTACCATGTCTGGCGCGTTCCGCTCTGCGCGGCGACAGACGGCGCGAAGGTCGGTGAGGTCGTGATCGATGCCTACACCACCGCGATACTGCCCGAAAAAACGACCAACCAGGCGATGCTCGAAGCCCGGCTGCTGAAAAAGGACGAAAGCTCCGCAGCCCGCCGGCCGCCCACGACCACGCCCTACACGGTTTCCTCTCTCAGAAACACGGTTGGCCTCGGCGATTGCGTGCAACTCTTGGACGACATGCCCGCCGCATCGGTGGACCTGATCTTCACCTCGCCGCCGTATTTCAACGCCCGCCCCGAATACAGCGACTATGAGCAGTACGAGCAATATCTCGTCCAGATGCGCCAGTTGATCAAGCGGGCACACCGGGTGCTGAACGAAGGGCGGTTTTTCGTGATGAACAGTGCCCCGGTCTTGCTGCGCCGAGCCAGCCGCAGCGAGTCGTCTCGGCGGATTGCGGTGCCGTTTGACCTCCACCGGATTTTCATCGAGGAAGGCTACGACTTCATTGACGACATTATCTGGGTGAAACCGGAGGGTGCCGGCTGGGCGACGGGCCGGGGCAGGCGCTTCGCCGCCGACCGCAACCCTCTGCAATACAAAGCGGTGCCTGTAACCGAGTATGTGCTCGTCTATCGCAAACATACTGATCTGCTGATTGACTGGCACATCCGCAACCACCCGGATCGGGAGGCGGTGGCGGCCTCGAAGGTCGGCGACGATTACGAGCACACGAACATCTGGCGCATCCAGCCAAACACAAACTCGAAGCACCCAGCCGCTTTCCCAATGGAACTCGCCCAGAAGGTGATAAGCTACTACTCGTTCAAGGGCGACGTGGTGCTTGACCCGTTCGCCGGGTCGGGCACGGTGGGCGCGGCTGCCTCCCGCCTGGGGCGGCGGTTCGTGCTCTTCGAGATCAACCCGGAGTATGTTGAGTTGATAAGGCGGGAGGTCCCTGCATGGCTCGGCAGGGCGGCGAACGATATACTTTGGGTAAACTGCGCGCCTCCGCCGCCTGTGCTTACCTTATTCGAGCCTGGAGAGGGCTACGATGCCGGATAGTGGATCGCCAGACGAACTCACCATCAACGATCTCTTCCCCACAGGCAGCCGTGTTCTGCTGTCAGGTGGAGGCAAGCAGTTCATTGAACGGATCGGTGTGGAAGCCGCACGGCGCGTTGTCCTCAGCGTGATGATGGGCGAGAATGTACGTAAAGAGACCGAGCCGCTTACACAACAGCGCATCGCACAGATCAGTGGTGGGCTTGTGGCTCTGTTTGCACGTGGCGGCCTGGAGATAGACAACTTCACAAGCCAAATCTCCGAAATGGCTGTTGAGCAGATCACAGGCCCCCGTCGTAACGACAAGGCGAGCACCTGGGTGGCCCAATGGCTTATTGGCTTAACCGGCAAATCGGTGCAGAACGTGCTCAGAAGCAATCCCGAGCAAGTGCAGGAGTACATCCGAGATTTCGAAGCCGCAATCGAACGGGCAGCAGCGAAGTGCCGTGAGGACCTAGGCGATCTTAAAATGACACTTGGCTTTGTCGAAGACGGGATGGGGCAGCGCGTTGAGTTGGATTGGAGGGACATCAACAGGCTCACGACGGCCATCGGAACGCAGACATTGAGCATCCGTGGCTCGGAGAAATCACTCTACGGCAAGCTGTTTGAGAAGCTGATACTCGGCTCGTTTCTCACCATTCTAGGATTCCAGCGAGTGAATCCCGCGACGAACATGAAGACCGAGAAGATCTTCTGGCTATCGGACAGTTCTGAGAATCGTGAGAGCGATGCTACTTTGCTGATCCAGCCGGGTAGGCTGGTACGCCTCGACATCGGCTTTATCGGGCGTGGAAACCCGGAAATCTCGAAAGACAAGCTATCGAGATATACCCGTGAGATGGAAATCGCCGGAAGCAGCCACAGCTCGGTCACCTTTATCATAGTTGATCGGCTTCCCGAAACCAGCAAGACCAGACAGGCAGCCGAAAAGATCGGTGCCGAGATCGTGCAGATGAGTATGCAGTACTGGCCGCGCGATGTGGCGCGTAGGCTTGGTCAGAGGTTTGGCTTCAAACATGAGCTACAAACTATGGCCGACGACAAGATGCCGGAGTACCTGGCAAGCAAGCTGGCCGCTATTCAGCTTCAAGATTTCCTCGTCGGAGTGTCGCTTGAGAGCCTGGAGTCCAATCAGGAACCAGCCGCAGAGGAGAGGGAATGGTCGCCGGAAGATGAGGAATAGAAGCGACCCTCGGCTATTCGGCCACTCCGCCTATCCGCCGCCGCACCGCCGCCAACTGCTGCTCCAGCTCGCGGATGCGGGCCTCGGCTGCCTTGCGCGTGTTGAGTTCGTTCAGCACCAGGCCGACCGCCTGCTGCAAGCGGTCTTCGAGGTCCATCAGCGCCAGCTTTAGAGCCATCTGGGCTTCTTGCGCGGCTTGGCTCTGCTCCTGGGGTGGCTCGGCCTCCTGGGTCGGTGCGGGGAGAGCCGGCTGCGCGGGCGCGCTCGGCAGGGAGGCCCTGCTGAGTTCGTAGACGAGGTCGCTGTGTACCTGCGTGAATTTGTTCGAGATGGCGCGCAGTTCGACCTTCAGCGTCTCGATGGTCCCCTCGTGAATGGAGGCTAAGGTGTCTTTATAGCCGTAGGCCTTCTCCAGCTCGTGGTTGTCTTCCTCGAGCTTTTCGATCTTCTTGTTCGCGGCCAATAGTTCGGCATCCACGACCGCGTTGCGGCTGCGCTCTGCCAGCCACCGCTCCTCGAACGAATCCCCTGCGGGCGAACGCCGCCTCTGGTCGCTCATAGCACTGATCTCTTGCTCATGCGGGGATTCTACATTGCCGTCCTGTGCGGTGTCAAGCCTGCCGGCGTTTGACAATCTGCTCTGTGCTTGGTAAACTTAACCATATAGCTAATTCCGAAAGTGACACGACTATGCCTACTGCACCCGACTACCAGCGCGATTTCCGCTCCATAATCCACTTCGGGCCGTCCGCCGGCTACGAACTCATTTTGAGCCTCGACCAGATGGAGCGCGACCCCCGACGCCGCCCCGCGTGGAGCGCCCATGCCCGTGCCGCGCTCGGCCCCGGCCAGCTTGCCGAAGCCCACTTCTTCTGCCAGGATCTCTGGCACCCGCTGGCCCTGCTCGAACTCCCAGCCGACTACTCCGGCGCGCCGGACGACCCGGACGGTTTCATTGACTACCTGGCCGGCATGGACACCGACACCTTCTTGTTCTACCTGTGGGGCCGGATGATCCCGCGGGAAGAGGTGCCGGCGATGCGCGCCGACCGCGAACTGCTCACTCGCCGCATCTTCGACTTCTACGAGGCCACCTGGCCGGGAAGCGGCGAAAAGCACCTACTCGGCCAACTGTTCGAGCCGAACGGCCCCGCCCCCGAAGAGATCCAGGCGCGGCTTGTCGGCCTCCTACGTGCCTATAACGAGCGCGTATTTGCGTCGGAACTGGCCGAACTCCGCAGGGGATGGGCCGCGAGCATCGCCGAGAAAAAGCGCGCGCTTGCCGAACAGCCGCCCCGCGACTTCTTCAACTCGGTGTCGCGCAGCCGCCCGATCCCTCGGATGTTCCCGGAGGGCACGCCTCTGCGCGAGATCCGGATGATCCCGTCCTACTACATCACCCAGCCGAGCCTCGTCATCTGGGGGTACGGCACGCTGATCCTGCTCTACGACGCGAATGTTACCGAGCAGCAGCAGCAGGCGCGCGAGCAGCAGCTCGAGGAGATCACGCAGGTCGCGTCGGCTCTCTCCGACAAGAACCGGCTCAAGATCCTCGCGGAGATCGCCACCGACCCCGACTGCTACGGCCACAGGCTGGCGCTGCTCTGCGGCATCAGCCAGCCTGCGGTTTCGCGGCATATGGGCATCCTCAAGCGCGCGGGCCTGGTCGAGGAGGCGCACAGCGATGGGCACGTCGCCTACCGGCTGCGCCGCCGCACGCTCGAACACTTCGCCCCCGGCCTGCTGGAGTACCTCGAAGGCTGATAGCGTTCAGCCATCAGCTAATAGGCATGCGCCAATTGCTACCCGACGTCTTAACCGGGCGGAATAGGCATCGGCAAGCTGCCCAATAGCGTCTTGGCTGAAGGCTGAAAGCTGAAAGATCAGCCTTTAGACCGATTGACTCCGCGCCTGTCTTGTGATACAATATTAACAAGTTAGTTAACGAACGAAGACCGGCATCCGCTACAGGGCGGGCATTTTACCGGACCTCATGTTAACTAGTTGGTTAATGATCACAGGGAGGTATGTGATGAACATCTACATGATTGAGAAGACGATGGAGTATGAAATTGCCCACCGACGCGAGGTCGCCGACCAGCTACGGCAGCTCGACTCTGCGAAGAGGACCGACAAGGCCGAAGCCACCCGCACCCTGCTCCAGGCCGGCCGGCTGATTATCGCATGGACAGTGCGCTAGAGCATCTCCCGCCCCAGCGAGCGCCTACTTCTTTTCGCGTCGGCGCTCGCCGCGGGGGGAGGAGCCGCGCGGGTTGCCGGCAGTCCCGCCGGGTCGCTCCGGCGTAGGAGCGGCAGCGCCGGTCGGCCTGGCCGGCCTCGCGCCCGACCGAGCGGCACCTCGGGGCTTCAGCGTCTTGTTGTATCTCGCCAGTTCCTGCGGATAGCGCGCCCGGAAGTAGTAGGCCGCGTAGATCCCGAAGCCGAGCCATACCAGCAGCACCAGGTAGAGCCAGATGCGCGCGTTCAGCCCGTCTACATGCAGCATACGCAGCAGGACGAAGACCACCCCGACCGCGCCGAGGAGCATGGCTGTCAGGCTCCAGAAGTTGGCGAGGCGGTAGTTCAGCTTATGGACACGATGCCACCGCCGCTTGCCGACGAAATAGAAATAAGCGCCGACCCCCAGCATGATTATGCTCACGATCAGGAAGGCTATCGAAAGATCGCCGAGGTCGCTTTGAGCGGCCTGCCCCAGGTAGTCCCCGACTGAGGTCGTGGGCGCGGGAATCACAGGCGCCGGCGCTGCGGTCGGCGGCACCAGCGTGGGGGACAGTGTCCCTGTCAAGGTGAACGGGCTGGTGGTCGCGGTTATCCCGGTCGTGGTCGTAGCAGTGAGCGTCGTCGGTAACCCGGTCGAGGTCAACGCCACGGTCGCCGTCACGGGACGGGTGGTCGCGGTTATCCCGGTCGTGGTCGTAACAGTGAACGCCGTGGTCGCGGTCGGTGTAGCGGGTTGGGAGGCATGGATAGCGCTCAGGCCGATCAGTATCCTGCCCGCAACGGGCAGCAACGAGAAAATCATAACAGCAGAAGCCTCCTGAATAGTGGAATAGGCCGAATGGCTAAGTACACGCGATTATATCAGCTTTGCCCCCAGCCCGCAACCTCCGGCATGATTGCACGATTGCATGTGGGCCTCAGCTTGTGGTAGACTGTAGATTATGCAAGCCTATGGTCCTCAACCCCAGAGCATCAACTCGATAAGCTCGATTAAGACGACCTACGTCGTCATCGGGCTGAACATCCTCGTCTACGCCCTGATGCTGGCGACCGCCGGTGCGAGCGAAATCCAGGGCTTCTCGACACACACCCTGGTGCAGTCGGGCGCGCTCTACGCGCCCCTTGTTCGCGAGGGCCAGGTCTGGCGGATGCTGACCGCGATGTTCATCCACATCAGCATCGTCCACATCGCCATGAACATGATCGCCCTCTTCCAGGTCGGCAGTGTGATGGAGCCTCACTACGGGCGAGGGCGCTTCGTCGCACTCTATCTGCTCTCCGGCCTCGGCGGGTCGGCGCTCTCGCTCGCATTCCACTGGCAAAACCCGGTCGTCGCCGCCGGAGCGTCGGGCGCGATCAGCGGCCTAGTCGGCGCGGCTGCCGTCGCCGGCCACTTGATCGGCACCCCGCAGGGCATCCGCTTCCGCAATTCGATGCTCACCTGGGCTGTGCTGATACTCGTCTACGGCGCTGTGATCCACGCCGACAACGCGGCTCACGCCGGCGGTCTGATCACCGGGGCGGCGATTGCCTGGCTGCTCGACCGCCCACGCGCCGGAAAATACCCCGCGCTCACCCGGCGGCCCGACCACGGCCTCGGAATCGAGACCGCGCTGCTCGCGCTGCTCGTGGCCGGCGGCTTCGCCTTCGCGGGCACCTCCCGCGCCGGCGCGGCGAGCGCCGGCGACCTGATCAACAGCGGCGTTGAGCGGGCGCAGGCCGGGCAGCTCGACGAGGCAATCGCCCTCTACCGTCGCGCGGCGCAGATGGAGCCGAACGAGGTCATCGCACACTACGACCTCGCGCTCGCGCTCTACGACAAGAAGCAGTATGCCGAGGCGGTCAGCGAGGCCCGCACCGCCGTCGAGCTAGACCCGAACAGCAAATCGGCCTTCGGCATACTCGCGGATGCGCTGTCGGCGGCGGGGCAGACTGCGGAGGCCGCGAAGGTGCGGCAGCGATACGATCAGCTGGCCCTCACGCCCGGCCCTTAGCGTCAAACACGCCTGTTGCTATCGCCGGTGCTTTCGTGGTATAGTAGATATGTCGGGCCAGTGCCGTCCCCAGAAGCAACAATCCAGCGCAGTTAGACGTATTATATGTAAGACACCTGTTCTATCCACAAGAGGGCGGAGGGGTCTATCTAGTTACCGACAGGCACAGGCAGCAGGGCAGCAACGGGAAAGGAGATCCCGATGGATCTGATCCGCAAACTTGAAGAGTTTCGTGCCCAGGAACAGGCTCTTGCCTGGGAGGGCACGTTTGCCGATTATTTTGAGGTCGTTAAGCAAAACCCGCAGGCCGCGCAACTCTCTCACGCCCGCGTCTTCAACATGATCATGGCCGACGGCGCAGAGGTCGGCAAGCGCGGCGAAACCCGTTATAACTTCTTCAACCAGGAAATCTACGGTCTCGATAGACCCTTGCAGCAGATCGTAGAATACTTCAACTCGGCGGCCCAGCGGCTCGAGGTCCGCAAGCGCATCCTCTTGCTCATGGGGCCGGTCGGCGGCGGCAAGTCCACTATCGTCAGCCTGATCAAGCGCGGCCTCGAAGACTACAGCCGCAGCGAGCGCGGCGCGCTCTACGCCATCTCCACCTGCCCGATGCACGAGGAGCCGCTCCACCTGATCCCATTGAGCCTCCGCCCCGACTTCGAGCGCGAGTACGGCATCTACATCGAGGGCGACCTCTGCCCCCGCTGCCGCTACGACCTCGACCACACCTGGGAGAACCACATCGAGCGCGTGCCGGTCAGGCGCATCGCCCTCAGCGAAAAGCACCGCATCGGCATCGGCACATTCTCTCCTTCCGATCCAAAGTCGCAAGATGTAAGCGAACTTGTCGGTTCAATAGACCTCTCCACCATCGGCGAAGTCGGCTCAGAGAGCGACCCGCGAGCGTATCGCTTCGACGGCGAGCTTAACATCGCCAACCGGGGCGTCGCCGAGATGGTCGAGATGCTCAAGGTGGACGAGAAGTTCCTCTATGTGCTGCTCACGCTCTCCCAGGAGCAGAACATCAAGACCGGCCGCTTCAGCATGATCTACGCCGATGAGGTCGTCATCTCCCACACCAACGAGAACGAGTACAACGCCTTCGCGGCCAACAAGAAGTCCGAGGCGTTGCAGGATCGCGTGATCCTCGTGCGCGTGCCCTATAACCTGCGCGTGAGCGACGAGGTGCGAATCTACGAGAAGCTGCTCAAGCAGAGCGCGCTCAACACGGTGCATGTCGCCCCCCACACCCTACAGGTGGCCTCGACCTTCGCCGTGCTCTCGCGGCTCGAACCCTCGAAGCGCGCCGGCCTCAGCCTGATGAAGAAGCTGCGGCTCTACGACGGAGAGGATGTCGAGGACTTCAAGCTGAAAGACGTGAAGGAGTTGCAAGAAGAGGCTGTCCGCGAGGGCATGGACGGCATCTCCCCGCGCTACATCATCAACCGCCTGTCGAGCGCGCTGGTGCGGGAGGGCATCACCTGCATCAACCCGATCGACGCCCTCCGCGCGCTCCGCGACGGCCTGGAGCAGCACACCTCCATCAGCCGCGAGCAGCGCGAGCACTACCTCAACCTGATCGCCGAGGCCCGCAAAGAGTACGACGACATGGCGAAGAAAGAAGTCCAGCGCGCCTTCGTCTATTCCTATGAGGAGGCCGCCCGCACCCTGCTCAACAACTACCTCGACAACGTCGAAGCCTTCTGCAACAAGCAGAAGTTGCGCGACCCGATCACCGAGGAGGAGATCGAACCCGACGAGCAGCTCATGCGCTCCATCGAGGAGCAGATCGGCGTCTCCGAGAACGCCAAGAAGCCGTTCCGCGAAGAGATACTGATCCGCATCAGCAGCCTCGCCCGGCGCGGCCAGCCGTTCGACTACACGAGCCACGAGCGCCTGAAAGAAGCCATCGAGAAGAAGCTCTTCGCCGATCTGCGCGACGTGGTGAAGATCACCACCTCGGCCCGCACGCCCGACCCGGAGCAGCTCCGCAAGATCAACGAAGTCGTGGACCGCCTCGTGCGCGACCACGGATACTGCACGGTCTGCGCGAACGCCCTGCTGAGTTACGTGGGTTCGCTGCTGAACCGGTAAGCCCATGACCAACTACCTGTTCCCTGATGTAGGCCAAGCTGTTGATCGACATTAATGAGATTAGAAGCAAGGTGACGAATAGGCAGTATGGCTACAGTATCCATGCTGACGAGGAGCGTAATGTAGAGGGATTGGATGTCGAGCAGGTACGCACCGCTTTGTTGACGGGACAAGTCCTTGAGCAATACCCGGATACAGGGCGGGGGCTGAGTTGTCTCGTTGTGGGTTTTGCCGGAGCAGTTCCGATTCATGTGGTATGTGGCCGGCGAGGCTCAGACATCATTCTAATTACACTATATATTCCTCGTCCGCCCAAGTTCGTTGATCCCTGGACGAGAGGAGCGTAGTAAAGATGGACGAGAAACGCTGTTATTACTGTGGTAGTGATCAGTGGGAAGAACGGAAGATCGAATACCTCTACCGCCACAAAGATGCATATCTACTTGTGCGGGATATGCCGGTGGAAGTGTGTGTGAATTGCGGCATGATCTATTATCCGGGTGCCGCGCTGGAAGCGGTTGAGCGTCTGTTCTTTGCCATCCAAAAAGGCGCAGCCGCACCAGACCGCCATCTTGATCTGCCAATCGCCGAGTACGCCTCTATCGTGGCCCAGAACGGGAACTTGACCCATGACCAACTACCCGTTCCCTGACGCAGACGGGACGCGCAGCTTCACGATCAGCCAGCAGGACTGGTCGCTCCACCGCAAGGGGCCTGCCGACCAGCACCGCCACCAGGAGAAGATCAAGGAAGCGGTACGCAAGAACCTCGGCCAGATCGTCAGCGAGGAGAGCATCATCCTGTCCGACGGCCGGAAGACGATCAAGATCCCGATCCGCTCCCTTGACGAGTACCGCTTCCGCTACGACTATTCGAGCGGTCAGCACGGCGGGGCCGGTGAGGGAGGCTCGAAGGTCGGCGACGTGATCGGGCGGGCCGGAGGGCGCGAGCGGGGCCGTGGGTCCGGCTCCGGCGAGGCCGGCGACAGCCCCGGCGACGACTACTACGAGGCCGAGATCAGCCTCGACGAGCTTGCCGCACTCATCTTCGAGGATCTCGGCCTGCCGAACCTCGCCGAAAAGCGGCAACAGGAGGTCGAGTCCGAGGCCGTGCGCTTCGTGGACATCCGCCGCCAGGGCATCCTGCCGAACCTCGACAAGCGCCGCACGATCAAGGAGAACATCAAGCGGAACGCGGCCAAGGGCGACCCCCACTTCCACAACGTCCGCCCCGAAGACCTCCGCTACAAGACCTGGGACCAGCGTGTGGAGTATCAGTCGAACGCGGTGGTGATAGCCATGATGGACGTCAGCGGTAGCATGGGCGAGTTCGAGAAATACATCGCGCGCTCCTTCTACTTCTGGATGGTCCGCTTCCTGCGAACCCGCTACCAGCACGTCCGCATCGTCTTCATCAGCCACCACACCGAGGCCAAAGAAGTCACCGAGGAAGAGTTCTTCCATCGCGGCGAAAGCGGCGGCACACAGGTCTCCTCGGCCTACGAACTCGCCCTACAGATCATCGCGGAACACTTCCCGCCTGCCGACTGGAACATCTACCCGTTCCATTTCTCCGACGGCGACAACCTGCCCTGGGACAATGACCTCTGCGTGACCCTCGTCCGCAAGCTGATGGAGGAGTGCAACATCTTCGGTTACGGCGAGATCCGCGAGGGCTACCGTGGCTCGACCAGCACCCTCATGTCGGCCTACCAGAAGATCCGCGACCCCAAGTTCATGGCCGTGACCATCAGCGACAAGAAAGAAGTCTACCCGGCGCTGAAAAAGTTCTTCAATGAGCATCCGGCCCCGGCCGTGCCGTAGGTTTTGTTATGGAAAGCAGCGTAGCCGCACTCGAAACAGCACTCGAAGAGATCTGGGGGATCGCCCGCGGGTTCGGTCTCGACCCATTCCCGACCCACTTCGAGCTAGTTCCTGCGACGATGATGTACGAGTTCGGCGCTTACGGCCTGCCTGGGCGCTTCGGCCACTGGTCCTTCGGCAAGGGCTACTACCGCATGAAGACCCAGTACGATTACGGCCTCAGCAAGATCTACGAGATGGTGATCAACGCCAACCCGTCGTATGCCTTCCTCATGGAGAGCAACAGCGTCCTCCAAAACAAGCTGGTCATCGCCCATGTTCTGGGACACACCGACTTCTTCAAGAACAACGCCTACTACAACCTCACCAATCGGGGCATGGTCGAGAGTGTGAGCCTGCACGCCGACCGTATCCGCAAGTACGAGTTCGAGCACGGCATCGCCGCCGTCGAACATTTCCTCGACGCTGCCCTCTCGATACAGGAGCACATTGACCCCCACATCCGCTTCCGCCGCGACGCTGCGCCCGCACCCGGCCAGGCCGAACCCCGCACCTCCCCGACCAGCGCCTACCAGGACATCTGGGAGTTGGGAGTGGACGCCGCAGCCGAGCGCGAGAGCCGCCGCGAGGCCGCCGCAGCAAAGGCGCTGGCCCCCGCCCGCGTCCCCGCTGCGCCTGAGAAAGACCTCCTCCGCTTCCTGATCGAGCACGCCCCCGACCTCGCCCTCTGGCAGCGCGACATCCTCGAGATAGTCCGCGAGGAGATGCTCTACTTCGTGCCGATGATGCAGACCAAGATCCTCAACGAAGGATGGGCCAGCTACTGGCACGCCCGTACCCTCCGCGAGCTTGACCTCACCGACGAGGAGCTGATCGAGTTCGCCGACCTCAACGCCGGGGTTGTCGCGCCCCACCGCCGGAGCATCAACCCGTACCACCTCGGCCTCAAGCTCCTCGAAGACATCGAGCGACGCTGGGACGACCCCCCCCCGGGGATGCAGGCGCTCGGCATCCGCCCTGGCAGCGGCCGCGCCAAAATCTTCGAGGTCCGCGAGCTGGAGAACGACCTCTCCCTGCTCCGCAACTACCTCACGAAAGATCTCGTCGAAGACCTCGACCTCTACCTCTACGAGCGGCAGGGCAACGAGTGGGTCATCGCCGAAAAAGACTGGGAGAAGGTCCGCGACGGCCTCGTGGAAGAGATGACCAACTTCGGCAATCCGACGATACTCGTCGAAGACGCCGACTACCACCGGGGCCGCGAACTCTACCTGATCCATCGCCACGAAGGCCGCGACCTCGACACCACCTATTCCGACAAGACCCTCCAATACCTCTATCAACTCTGGGGCCGCCCCGTTCACCTCGAGACTATACTCGACGACGAGCGCACGCTGCTATCCTACGACGGCACGAAGAACACCCGCACCGAACTATAGCACCACGCGCTACTGCCCCAGCCGGTAGATGTAGTAGCCGTTCACATCGTAGATCAGTGTTGCCGGCAGGCCCGGTAGGGGAGCGCGCCGGTAGAGCGGGGCGAGTGCCTCGCGCAGTGGCGGGCGGCGGCTCGTCGAGTCGGCAGGCCCTCCCAACCAGATGTAGCCGACGCCGTACTCTGCTGCGACCGCCTTGATCTCGTCCAGCGAGCCTTCGGGGATCATCACGGCCTTGCGCTGCGCGTACCAGTTGAACTCCCAGGGGTTGCGGATCATCACCACCGCATCCGGCGGCAGATGCGCGGCAGCCCATCGCCCCGCCGCCGCGAAGTTGTCCGGCCCGGTCTCTGTCTCCGCCCGATGCGCCAGCGCGGGCAGCGGCTGCACCACCAGCCCAACCACCATCACCGCCGCGCACACCCCCGCCACCAACCCGCCCGCCCCGCGTGCATTGCGTATTGCGTATTGCGGGGTGTGTATCGTTAGCTGATGGCTGACGGCTGACGGTTGACGGTTGACGGCACCCCGATCCGCCACCCAGGCGACGACCGCCGCAGCGCCGAGCGCAAGCCAGGGCACCAGTGCCTGGAAATAGCGCGACTCATAGTGCCAGGCCAGCAGCACGAACAGGCAGTACGACCCCAGGCTGACGACCCATGCCAGCCGCAGGCCGCGCAGCCGCCGGGGCACGGCCACCAGCCATCCCAGCAGCCCCAGCACGGTCATCGGCAACGCGGGCAGGTCGCTCCCGTTGAGCACGTCCTTGCCGAGCTGGCCGAAGCCCCAGCCGACCGCATTGTACAGGTCCGAGTAGCTGTGCAGCAGCAGCGCCCGGCTCGGCAGGGGCCGCCCATTAAGGTAGTCCGCGTAGATATTCTCCCACGGCGGGCCGGTGCCCCCCGTCCAGAAGCGCAGAATCCAGATGTCGAGCGACTCGGTCGAGTAGAACGGGGCGTGGAACGTCAGCAGGTTATACCCCAGCAGCGGCACCACCGCTACGCCGAACGCGGCCACAGCCCAGAGCAACGGCCGAAGGCTGCCGGCGGGCCGCCGCCCCGCCCAGCGCCCGCTCCGCCGGTGCAGGAGCAGCGCGACCGCCAGCCCACCCAGCACGACCGCCGCGCTCGGCCCCTTGCTCCAGACCAACAGCCCCGCCGCCAGCCCCGCGAGCGCCGCGAGCCGCCAGGTAGGCGCACCGCCCGGCCTCGGTGCCGCACGGATCGCCCGCAGCGTTTCGCGCGGCATCTCCTCGTCCTCTGATGCTTCCGCCACGCGCGTCCGCGCCGCTGCGTCCTGCGCCACGCTCGCCTCCCACGCGAAGCCGACCGTCAGGAAGGCCAGCAGCGTGAAGCCGAGGTCGTTGATCGGGTAGAGGACCGTGAAGAAGAAGTAGGGGTGGAGCAGCGCCAACAGCGCGGCGAGCAGGCCCACGCGCCGGTCCCACCACCGCCGCCCGAAGCTATAGACCGTGACCGCCAACCCAAGCAGCAGCAGCAGGTTCGGCAATCGGGCCGCCCAGCCCTGTGCGCCGAGCAGCACGAAGAACGGCGCAGTCAGTATCGGCTGGAGGAGCGGCCAAGTCTCCGCCGGGTGGGTGATGCCGGGGTGGGGCGCGTAGAACTGCGCCACGTAGTCCACCACCGGTCCGCGCCCCACGGCGAGGTTGCGCGCCACCACCGCGTTCTCCGCGTAGTCTGCGTGCCCGATCCAATCCATCTGTGGCAGCACGGCCAGCGCGAAGGCGGCATATCCCGCTAGCGCCACAGCGAGCAGCGCCGGGGCCGCCCAGCGCAGCGCGCCCGATGGCTCGCCCACGCCGTCGGTCCAGCGCAGCGCCGCCGGCATCGGCCAATGCCGCGCGGCGCGCCACGCCTGCGCCGCAGCTCCCGCGATCACCAATGCCGCCGCAGCTCCCGGCAACCACGGCGTGATCAGCGGCCTCCAGGGGCCGAGGCCGTATGCGACCGCCGCGAGCGCGAGCAGCCCGCCGACCCCGGCCAGTACCGGCCTCCTTAGTAGCCCGCCGAGCAGCGCATACACGCCGAGCACGCCGGCAATCACCGCGAGCAGCACGCCCCACGGCGACGGCGGGGACGCGCCCGGAGCGGCCTCGAGCCGCACCCATTCGAGCTTCACGCCGAGGTCGCGCCGGTCGCCGGACGGCCTGAACGTCGGCACGTCGAGGCCCAGCGTTACATCGCCACCTGCTGTGAAGGAAGGGATAGTCAACACGGCGGCCTGGGTGCCCAGGGTGTACGTCGCCACGACGTGGCTGCCCACGCTTGCCGTCAGCACGACCGGCGCGGGCGCGTCTGCCGGGCGCGCCCCCACCCCGAAGCTGAGGACCGCCGGGCCGTCGAGGCCGGTGTCGCGGAACGTCACCTCGCCGTGGCCGGTGGACCAGCGGGCGCGGCTCCGCCCGTCCTGCTCGGCCTCGTCGGCGTAGAACCCGGTCACTAGGGCACCGCTGAACGGCCCCCCGACATCAACAGTCCATGCGGCGGAGGCCGTCCGGTAGACCGCGAAGAGCGCGATGACGGCCGCGACCACGAGCAGCGCCGCCATTCCCAGAGGCGGGCGCAGCCCCTTACTCAACCGCCGCCCCCAGGCACAAGGTCAACTTCGACATGCACCCGCCCGCCTGGAGGCATCGCCGGCAGGTCCACCTGCTCCGGGCGGCGCTGCGAGACGGCCTTGCCGTTGACCTGCACAGCCCGCGCCGGGTGAGGCAGTGTGATCGTCACCCCGTCTAGCGTGTCCGGCGAGCCGTTCACGACGGTGATGCTGAGGTGGTCGCCGCTGAGGTCGTATGTCGTCGTCACAAGCCGGATGTCGCGCCAACGTTGCGTGATCTCGCTCACGGGCGCGATCCAGAGGTCGCCGCGGTCGCGGGCATCGGCTGCGGCTGTGATCGCCCCCACCCACACATCACGCACTCCCGGCTTAGTCAGATCTTCGGGGTGCGTCCAGAACGAGGTTGCCCCACGCCGCGATACAACGTCGCTGATCACGGCCCGCGCCTGCACGACGCCTGCCACGCTCGGCGTGTTCGGCCCCGCATCGCCGGTGTTCGGCTCGACCGGCCCCAGGTGCAGGTCGGGCATCACCAGCACCGGGCTGTAGACCTGCGACGCGCTGATCAGATAGCGGTCGGGCAGGTCCGGCGGATAGAGCCGCGTCACCGAGGTGATGCCGTGGTCCTCCAGCACCTTGTAGAAGCGGTCATCCAGGCTGTTCGACGACTGCCAGGGGAAGGCGAACGTCCGCGCCGTCGGCAGGCCGCGCGCTGCCGCTGCTTTATCCCATTCGCCCAGGTCCACCGTGAGCGAGAGCGGCTTGGTGCCGCGCACGTAGAGGTGGCCGAAGGTATGGCTGCCGATCTCCTGCCCGGCGGCGTGTAGCCGGTCGGTCTGGTCGCCGAAGTACCAGGCGGGGTCGCTCGCGATTGTGCCGTAAGGGTCGTCGCTGTACCAGGTGTTGGTCAGCCACCATGTGGTCGCCCAGCCGCCGAGCTTGCCCGGCCCCACCTTGTAGGTCGGGTCGCCGGAGAACTTGCGCCGCTCGGTGTTGCCGTCGAGCAGGTTGTAGCCGGTGGCGTAAAACGTCGCCCTGATGCCGTGCTGCTTGAAGAGGTCGAGCAGCATGTCCGCACCCTGCCTCATGTTCATGCCCCGGTTGGCGGCATAGACCACGTCGTGTTGGCTCTTCGAGTGGATCAGACCGCCCATCGCGCTCTCCCAATCGAAGGAGAAGGCGAACGCGGCCCGCGCGCCGTCCGGCCAGGTCTCGACCCGCACGCCCTCCTGCGCCAGTAGCGGCGTCTTGAACGTCGGGCTGCCGTCTATCGCGCGCAGCCAGACCCAGGCGTAGGCCGCTCCCTCCGGTGCCGTGGCTTCCCCGCGCAGGCTGCTGCCCGCAGGCTGCGGTGCCTGCACGCTGTCGGCGATCACGCCTTTGAGCGTCGCCGCCTGGAAGCGCACCATCATCTGCACATGCCCACTGCCCCCGGTCTCCGCCGAGTAGCAGTAGCGGTCGTTGGCGCGCACCAGCACCCGGGCCGCCATCAGGTCGGTGCCCGTGTTCGGCTGCGCCCACCCCGCCTGCCCGCCCGCGCCGAGCGTCCCGCTCACCACCCAACTCGTCAGCGTCGGCGTGATGCCCGGCTCCATCTCCAGACCCGAGTTCGCGAGCAGATTGCTTTGGAGATAAGGCGTCGTGTCCCGGCACGCTTCCGGCACCGGCGGCTGCCCCGGCCTGGCGACCAGCACGGCGATCCACCCCGCCAAGATCAGCGCCGCCACCGCCCCCACGACCAGTGCCACCCGAGTGCGGAGTGCGGAGTGCGGATCGTCGGCTGACGGCTGACGGCTGACGGCTGATGGCTGATGGCTCGTGGCTGACGGCTGACCTCTCGTCTCGACCCACCAGACTGCGTAGCCAAAGATTGCGTTGGCGATGTTGAGCACGAGGATCAGCGTCGAGAGCGCGATAGCCGCCTCCGCCGTCTGCCCCAACTGCCCCAGCAGCGCGACCATCGTCGCGTCCCGCGTGCCCACCCCGCTTACGCTCACCGGGATCAGCGCCGCCACCGTCGTCAGCCCGACGATCCCGCCGACCTGCGCCAGATCGAGGTGCAGCCCGATCGCCACGGCCAGCAGCCAGACCCGGAACGTGCTCACCGCGAAGCTGAGGGCCGTCCAGCCTGCCGCCACTGCCCATTGCGGAGTGCGGAGTGCGGAGTGCGGAGTGCGGAGTGCGGACCCACTGTCATTCTGAGCGAAGCGAAGAATCTCGGCTGAGGGCTGATCACTCGCCGCTGACAGCTCGTCATTGACTGCTGACTGCTGACCACTGACCACTGACCACTGACCACCGACCCCCGACAGCCGCTTGCCCACCAGCCGCATCAACTGCTCGCGGCGGGCGAAGGCGATCACTGCGGCGACGGCACCCGCACTGATCACCGCGACAGCGCCCAGTCCCCCACCGTAGGTTTGGCCGAAGACCCAAAGGCCGAGCAGGGCCAGTGGAGCCAGCCCCGCGATGTCGAACAGCCGGTCGAGCACGCTGCTTGCCACCGCCGCGCCGAGGCGGTGGCCGCGCCGCTCCAGCGCCCACGCCTTCACGAGGTCGCCGGCCTGCCCCGGAGTGAACGCGCCCGCGCCGAGGCCGATCGCGTAGAGACGCCATGCCTCGCCCAGCCCCATCCGCACGCCGAGGCCGGCCGCCAGCAGCCGCCAGCGTTCCGACTTGATCAGCACGAACGGGAAATAGATGCCGACCGAGAGCGCGACCAGCGCGGGGTTCGCCCCCGCGAGCACCCGGAGTATCGCCGCAAGGTCGAGTTGCTTGCGGGCGACCAGATACGCGATCAGCGCGGCGAGCAGCAGCAGCCCGCCCGCCCGCAGCAGCCATGCGCGCCGCGATCCCGACCGAGGCGGAGAACCCGCGCTCGGCGCTGCGGCGGCCTCAGTGTTCATCTGGGTGGGCCGGCTCCGGTTCAGGCAAGATCGCCGTCGGGGCCGGCGCGCCGTCCGTCAGGTGGAGTTCGTAGCCCGTGCCGGCGCTCGTCGGGCGTCGCTCCACGAGCACCCGCTGCGTGCTCTCGAAGCGCATCGCCGCTATCTGCTCCGAGATCAGCCCGAACAGGAAGACGAACACGCTCGACATCAGCAGCAGGACAACGCCGTTCGGGATACGGTGGGACGCATGGAGCGCGAAGTTCCAGATGCCGTAGCTCAACCCCAGCAGGAAGATCAGCGCGCTCAACGGCAAGAAAACCTTCATGGGGCTGAACAGCGTCACGATCCGCAGTATGATCACGATGAACTTGGTGCCGTCCCTCACGAGCTTGATCTGGCTCTTGCCGCTCGCTTTGCGCGCCCGGATAGGCACGAACTGCACGTTATAGCCTGCCTTGATGAATGACAGCGTGCTTGTCGTCGGGTAAGAATAGCCGTTCGGCAGCAGGTGGATGAACTCCATGATCAGGGGGTGGCGCATCGCCCGGAAGCCGGATGTCAGGTCGGGTATATCGCGGCCCACCAGATACGACGCCAGCCGATTGAAGAAGGCGTTGCCGAGGTCGCGGAGCAGGCCCCTGCTCGTGCCCATCGTCCGCGCGCCCACCACGAGGTCGTACTCGCCGATGCCGGCCAGCACCCGCTCGATGTCCTCCGGCTGGTGCTGGCCGTCGGCGTCGAGCAGTAGCACCACCTCGCCTCCGGCTGCCCGCAGTCCGCTCTTCACCGCAGCCCCGTTGCCCTTGTTGTACGGGTGGCGGACGACCCGCGCCCCGTGCGCCAGCGCCGCCTCCGCCGTGTTGTCGCTCGACCCGTCGTCCACCACGATCACCTCAGCCGCAGGCTTGAGCCGCCGTATCTTCTCCAACACCGAGCCGATAGCCTCCCCCTCGTTATAGGCCGGGATGATCACCGACAGCCCCCTGCCGTCGGACGGCAATTCTGAGTTTTGAGTTTTGAGTTCTGAATTAGGGCGCTGGCTGATGGGGTATGCAGGTGCCTGGCCTATGGAGATAGGCGGGGCGATGATTGTTCGGTTGTCTTGCTGTGTGTCTGTGTTCATATCCAAGCCCATTGTCATTCTGAGCGCAAGCCCACTGTCACTCTGAGGGAAGCGAAGAATCTCATCTACCTCATTCTACAGCCACTTTGTCTCCCGCGATCCGGGGACAATGCAGCACGAAATGGAAATAGTCGGGCGTGTTGCCGGCAAAAGTATGAACCTCGCCCGGCTCCACAACGAGCACATCGCCTGCGCTGAGTGTTATCGGGTTGTCGTTCAGCACCATCGTGCTGCTGCCTCTGACGACAAGGTAGACCTCGTAAAGTTCGCGGTGGTAGTGGCGCTCGTTGACGCCTTCGTTTGCGAAACCGATTGCAGGCAGAGCCGGGTGAAACAGCTCGGTATACCAGCCTTTGGCGGGCCTAGACTCGTCGTTGCGTGCGATAATCATTCCCCTATAAGCCCCCTTCCAGAGCTACCCGTAAAACCCCGCGATGACCTCCACAACTCGCTCGATGTCCTCGAAGGCCAACTCGGGGTAGAGCGGCAGGCTCACGATGCTCTCGGCGAGGCTCTCGGCGACCGGGAAGCTGCCCGCGCCCTGTCCCAGGAAGCCGTACGCCTGCTGTAGGTGGACCGGCACCGGGTAGTGGATGTAGCTGTCTATGCCCGCAGCTTTCAGAGCGGCGGTCAACTCGGCGCGGCGTCTCGGCGTCCTTACCACGTAGAGGTGGTAGACCGGCCGGCCGTAGTCTCGCATGGCGAGAGGCGTCACCGGATTGCCAGCCGCCGCCAACAGTTTCGTGTAGTGGGCGGCCCGCTCAGCGCGGGCCTCGTTCCAGGCGCGCAGGTAGCGCAGCTTCACCCGCAGTACCGCCGCCTGGATCTCGTCGAGCCGGTTGCAGAAGCCGAGCCGCTCGTGGTGGTAGCGGTCGCGCTGCCCACCGTGCCGCAGCTCGCGCATGATGCCTGCGAGTTCGTCGTCGTCGGTCGTCAGCGCGCCGCCGTCGCCGTATGCGCCGAGGTTCTTCGTCGGGTAGAAGCTGAAGCAGCCGATCCGCCCTATGCTGCCGACCACCCCGCCGCGATAGGTCGCGCCATGGGCCTGCGCCGCGTCCTCTACCACCGGCAGGCCGTGCCTCGCAGCGACTTCGCGGATCGGGTCCATGTCCGCAGCCTGCCCGTAGAGATGCACCGGCATGATCGCTCTCGTTGCCGGCGTGATCGCCGCCTCGATCAGGCGCGGGGCGATGTTGCCGGTATCCGCCTCCACGTCCACCAGGCGCGGTGTCGCGCCCGACATCGAAATGCCGAGCGCGCTGAACGTCGCGGTGTGCGTCGGCAGGATCACCTCGTCGCCGGGGCCGATGCCGAGCGCGCGCACCGAGATATGGATCGCATCTGTGCCGTTGCTCACCCCAACGCAGTGCTTCACTCCGCAGAAGTCGGCGAACTCGCGCTCGAATGAGGCGACCTCCTCGCCGAGTATGAACCAACTCCGCTCGAGCACCGCGTCCATCGCGGCGCGGGTCTCAGCGCCGATCGCTTCATATTGCGGGCGGGTGTCATTCAACGGGATCGGGCGGATGCCCGTGCTTGTCGTCATGTCCCTATCCTCTACCAATAGTGCTGGTGATTCTCCCGATAGTACGCTATCGTCCGCTCCATCCCCTCGCGCAGCGGCACGTGCGGCTCCCATCCCAGGGCGGCGTGCAGCTTACCATAGCTGCTGTACACATCGCCTATGTCGATCACCTTCCGCTCAGGAGGGAAGGGCACCAGCTTGTAGCCGCCGCATCCGGCGATCTCGATAAGCATCTCCGTCAGGTCCACATGTGTGATCGGCGGCCCGCCGAGATTATATACCTGCCCGTTCGCCTCGTCGTTCGCCCCCACCAGCAGCAGTGCGTCCACCACATCGCCCACATAATTGAAGTCTCGAAGCTGCGTGCCCGGCTCGTAGATGCTGATCTCGCGGCACTCGACCGCCAGCCGGATGAACCAGCCGACGAAGCCCATGCGCGCGTCGCGCACGTACTGGCGCGGCCCATAGCAGTTCGTCAGACGCAGAGACGCGGCTCGAATCCCGTAGACATTGTTGTATAGGATATGATACCACTCCCCCGCCATCTTGTTGATGCCGTTCACGTCGGTCGGGTGCATCAGGTGCCGCTCGTCTAGCGGCAGGTAGTCGGGCTTGCCGTACTGCTGTCTAGTCCCCGAATAGACGATCTTCACGTCGGGGTTGTGCTTGCGGCAGACTTCGAGCAACGAAAGCTGGCTCCGGCAGTTGATCTCCAGGTCGGTGAACGGGTCGGCCATGCTGTCGAGGTGGCTCACCTGCCCCGCGAGGTTGAAGATGTACTCCTGCCCGCGCACGAGATACCGCATCGCGTGTTCGAGCCGCACATCGTTGATGTTCACCCTCAGCCGGTCAGCGATCCCGTGGATGTTGAACAGGTTGCCGCCATATTCCGGGATCATCGAGTCGACCAGCAGCACCTCGGCCCCGTATTCGACCAGCCGCCGCGCCAGGTTGCTGCCGATGAAGCCCAACCCTCCCGTGATCATCACCCGCCGCCCGTGGAATGCCTCCGCAAGTCCGTCGAGTCGTATCGCCAATCCTATTTACCCCGCGCCTGGCGCACGCTTGCCTGACCGCCCGCTGCCCTGCGTGCCTCCGCCGATCCGCCCCGCACGACCAACTTCCACCAGAGTTCGAGAAGCTGGGTGCCCGTGCGCCACAGCCGGGGGAAGTTGAAGAACTGCGACGTGCCGTGGACCCTGTGGTAGTGATGCACAGGCACCTCGGCGAAGCGCGCCCCGCTGTCTTGGAGCTTCTTCACCAACTCCACGCAGATAGTGCCGCTGGTGGACTCGAGCGTGATCTTGTCGAGCGCAGATTTGCGTATCAGCCGGAAGTCGCAGTCGGTGTCGCGCACCCGCAGCCCGAAAAGCAGCTTGACCGTCCAGTGGTAGAGCTTGCCGATCACGATCCGAAACAGCGGGTCGTTTCGCTCGATCTTGTACCCCTGTACCCAGTCCACGCGCGGCGTGAGGCGCGAGAGCAGCGCGACCAACTCGCGGGGGTCGTACTGTGCGTCGCCGTCGGTGTAGAAGACAAGCTCTTTGCCTGCCGCCTCGAAGCCCGAGCGCAACGCCCCGCCGTACCCCTTGTTCTGCGCGTGGTAGATCACACGCAGATGTTCGTACTGCTCCGCCAGCTCCTTGAGGATCTCCGGCGTATAGTCCTGGCTGGCATCGTCTATCACGATCACCTCGTAGTCGTTGGTGACGCGCGCGCAGGTTCTCAGAGCCTCCAGCACCATGCTCGCGATCGTCCCCCCGTCGTTATACGCCGGGAAGAACACCGTGATCCCCGGCGCGTCGGCCACCGGCCTGCCCATCTCGTCCACTTTCGGCAGCAGCCCAGGATGCTCGGCCCAGGGCATGCGGGCCTGTGGCTTGTTGGGCGCGATTACTGTTGCTCTGCGGCGCGGTGCCCTATCAGGCCGGCTGTCCATGCGGTCGTCTCCCTGCACAGGCGGCCCGCTTCCCACCGAACCAACCCCATGCGCGCTGATTATACCACAGCCCCGCCGTGAGACACAAACGGGGCATAGTGCGTAGTGCGGAATGACCTGGCCCTTGACGCCATCCCCCAATATCTCCTATACTTACGTATCACGCACTACGCACTACGCACTATGCAACGGAGACCCTATGTCTGAACGCACTGAGCAGGAGGCCACAGACCAGCCGCCTCCAACAAACGGCCCACTCACAAGGGCGCAGATCGTCAGCATGGTTGTGCCGGTCGTCAGCCTGCTGCTGCTCACCGGCCTGATCGTCTGGGGCCTGCTATCCAGCGGCCACAACGCGACCGCCACTCCCGGCCTGCCCGCCGCCACCGCGACTCCGGGCGCTCCCGCCATACCCACGCCAACCTCCGCCCCAGCAGCAACGTTGCCCCCCGCATCCACGCCTGCGGCCGCAGCCGCTTCGCCCGCCGCCCCAAGCCCCGCCGCCACCCTCGGCCCAACGGAGCCGCCCACCCAGCCCGCCGTCGCAACCTCCACCCAAGAACCCGCCGCCCCAACCCCGACGACGCAAAACTCGGCAGCCGTCCCAACCCCGACAACTCAAAACTCAAAACTCAAAACTCAAAACTCAACCGGCAAGCCGCTCTTGGGCAAGCGCATCGCGCTCGATCCGGGCCACGGCCCACGCAACGACCTCGGCGCGGTATTGGTGAGCACAGACACCGGCAAGCTGGTCCTCACCGAGGCTGAGCTTGACCTCGATGTGGCGTTCCGTTGCCGCACCCTGCTCGAGGCGCGCGGCGCACAGGTCGTGATGACGCGCGAGACCGCCGACACCTTCACCGCGCCCTGGCCCCCCGACACCAACGGCGACGGCATCAAGCGTGACGAGGCCGACGACTTGCAGGAGCGGATCGACATATTCAACAACTTCCACGCAGATGTCTTCCTCAGCATCCATGCCAACGGCAACGCCAACCCCGCGAAGCGCCAGGGCATCCAGGCCCTCTACTGCGCCACCCCCGACTGCCCCTTCCGCGACGAAAACAAGCGCCTCGGCACCCTGGCGCTCGATCAGCTCGAGGTGCAGCTCGCCGCCGCCGGCGACCCGGTGCAGAGGCGCGAACTCAGGGACGACTTCTGGTCGGATACGCCCGGAGACCCGCCCGGCCACCTCTTCATGCTCGGCCCCGCCAACCCTCCGCGCCATGCCCGCGCCGTGCAGATGCCGGGCGTCATCGTCGAGTCGCTCTACGTCACCTCGCCGGTCGAGGCCGCGCAGCTAAAGCAAGACAACGTGCGCGATGCGATCGCGCTCGCCTACGCGAACGCTCTGCAAGAGTTCCTTACCACACCCGCCCCCTAACCATCACGCTGAGGTTCCACACTTGCCGATTTACGTATATGAGTGCAAAAACTGCGGGCACGGCTTCGAGAAACTCCAATCCTTCAACGACGAGCCGATCCGCGTCTGCCCCGACTGCGGCGGCGAGACCCGCCGCGTCTTCCAGCCGGTCGGCGTGATCTTCAAGGGTCACGGCTGGTACAAAACGGACAGCCGCAAGCCCGACTCCTCCGAAGCTGGCACTTCCGCCCCCTCCAAGACCGAGTCTACCAGTACCGACTCGTCCAAGAACGAGTCCGCCAAGAACGAGTCTGCCAAGAGCGACTCCTCCAAGCAAGACAAGCCCTCCGACACGGCGGCCCACCCCCCTACGGAGAGCAAAAAGCAAAGCGTGCAACGCGAGACCCCATGACCGACCTGCTCTATGGCCGCAACGCGGTGCGCGAGGCGCTGCGCGCCGGGCGCAAGGTGATGCGGCTCTTCGTGGCAGAGGCCGCGCAGCCTGTTGCCGGAGCCTGGCGGCAGGCCGCGCGTCCCCAGCCACCCACCGGGCCGCGCGGAGGGCCGGTGCGCGCTGGCAAAGGCCCCGGCAGACCCGGCTCGGCCCGCCCCGGAGAGCGACTTCGCAGCCTGCCCGTCCAAGAGACACGCGCCGAGCGCCGGACTGTTGCGATGGCGGGGCGCGCCCCGCTTGAGGAGATCGTGGACCTGGCGCATCGGCAGAGCGTGCCGGTCGAGCGCCTGCCCGGCGACCGTCTCGACAAGATGACCAACGGCGCGAACCACCAGGGTGTCGCTGCCCTAGCCGCAGAGTTCCACTATACCTCATGGGCCACTCTGATGGAGCGGATCACGACGGCGGGACCGGGCGCGCTTGTCCTGATCCTCGACAGCCTCCAAGACCCGCAGAACTTCGGCACCCTGCTTCGTACAGCCGAGGCGGTCGGCGTCACTGGCGTCGTCATGCCGGAGCATCGCTCTGTCGGCGTCACCCCGGCTGTCTGCAACTCCTCGTCGGGCGCGGTCGAATACCTGCGTATCTCCCAGGTCACGAACCTGGCGCGGGCCGTCGAGGAGCTGAAAGAGGCGAACGTCTGGACCTACGCCCTAGCCGGCGATGACGACGCCCAGCCCTATACCGACGCCGACCTCCGGGGCGCGCTCGCCCTAGTCGTCGGCTCCGAGGGCCACGGCGTCAGCGCCCTCGTCCGCAAGCGATGCGACGGCGCGCTCGCCCTGCCGATGCACGGCCGTATCGCCTCCCTCAACGCCTCGGTTGCCGGCTCGGTCGTGCTCTATGAGGCCCTGCGTCAGCGCCGCCGGCCCGTTGGAGGCTAAACCACGGCCCCGCATAGCAGAGGTGGGCCAGATTGCTCTGACCCACCCGCGTAGCTATTCGACTTGTTTCGTTGCGCCGTGGAGCTTACAGCCCACCCCCGCCGGGTGCCGCTCCGGGTGTCCCACCGCGGCCGCCGTGGTCGGTGCCCGCGCCCTCAGTCTCCATGATCGCCCCGGTCTGGGCGTTCACTTTGACCCCTCCACCGTTACTGAAGTCTACATCCCAGAACACGGTGCCGTTGTCGTCGCCCAACCGGCTGTGGTCCACCGTCGCGCCGGGCGTCGCGGCCAGCGCGGTCTTTTCGGCTTGCGCCTGTGTGATCGTTGCCTTCGCGGCTAGAGCCGCCTGGTCGGCACCACCGCCGTGTCCGCCTTTGTCGGTGCCGGCGGCTTCGCTAGCGATGACGGCCCCCGTAGTGGCATTCACCTGGGCACCCCCGCCGTTCGTGAAGTCAACGTCGTAGACTGAGGTGCCGTTCTCTTGGCCCAGCCGCGTGTGGTCCACCGTCTGGCCGGGATTGGCGGCCAGGGCGGCCTGTTCTGCTTGCGCCTGCGTGATCGCCGGGACGGGCGCGCCCGGAGTCGTCGGTGCCGTCTGCACCGCCCCTGGCGTGGCCGCAGCCGCCAGGGTTTGGGCGGATAGTTGGTTGGCTCCGGCCGCATTCAGGCCGAGCATGGATAACCCGACGAAGGCTGCGGCTATCGCCGGACCGAATAGTGCTTGAAAGTTCATGTTGTCTCCTTTTCGTGTGTCGTAGCGTGCTGGTCAATCCCTGTTGGAAGTACCCCGTCATTTCGCGGTACAAGATACACTATAGAGCACCAGGATTAGAGAACGGCATTCGGAAAATTAGAGAACGCTCAGATTTTCCTCTTGACGGACCGGAGGAGACAAGCTAAGCTACGGTGAAACCACCATACAGGAGGGACCATGACTGATCAAAACGATTACAACCGCCAACTGATCGTGGACGGCATCTTCCGCTTTTTGCCCCATGCAATGGATAGCAACCTTGTGTGACCCATCTCACGTTCCGCGTCGTCAAGAAGGAGGAAAAAGATGGCTGGTAGAGAACCGCTGGCCGAGCAGAACCTCGATGGCTATGGCGCGCCGCCGATCCCCTGGACCAGGGTGCGCGAACGCCTGGATGAGGGTATTTCCCAGGATCCGGGCTCGGGCGGGCCTGATCGCCACACATGCTGGCTGGCGACGGTGCGGCCCGACGGCAGACCACACGTCATGCCACTGGGAGTGCTCTGGGTGGATGGTGCTTTCTACTTCAATGCAGGCGCAGGCACCCGCAAGGCGCAGAACATCGCCCACAACCCGCACTGCGTCATCACCGTCGCCACCCACGACTTCGACCTGGTCGTGGAAGGTGAGGCCGCGCGGGTGACCGATGTGGCTAAACTACAGCGCATCGCCCAGGTATACGCAGCCCAAGGATGGCAGGCGACCGTGCTCGAAGGTGCCCTTGCCCTCTCCGCGGACTACAGTGCGCCAAGCGCAGGCCCGCCACCCTGGGCTGTCTACGAAGTAACGCCCGCGACGATCTTCGCCCTGGGCACGGCAGAGCCTTACGGTGCAACCCGCTGGCGCTTCTAACTCAAGCCGGCACCCGCGAGTACGCAAAAGGTAAAGGAGAAATCACTATGGTAGATGATACCGATGCCCAGGTTGCACAGCAGCCGCTCACACCGAATCCCGCGCTCAAGCGCCTCGATAAGTTGGTCGGCACATGGGATGTAAGAGGGCGCGAATCCGGTCCAGATGGTGAGATACATGGGCAGGTTTCCTTCGAGTGGCTGGAAGGAGGTTTTTACTTCGTTCAACGCATGGACATCGTCCATATAGACCACAGAATCACAGGTGCCGAGTACATTGGCTATGACGGTGAGAACAAGAACCTGAGATCCTACGTCTTCAGCAGCATGGGGCCAGGCCCTTTTGGGGGAGTTGCCCTTGAGTATGTGTGGGAAGTAGGCGACGATGCTCTCACCATCTGGGGTGGGTTCGTGGGTTCTCCGGCCAGCTTCAAGGGCACGTTCAGCGACGACGGCAACACTCTGACAGGCCGCTGGGAGTGGCCCGGCGGCGGGTACGACTCGACCATGACCAGGGTTAAGGGGCAGGTTATATGAGCAGATTAGTCGCAACCGAGTAGTTGAAGCAGCAGCCCGGGCAGGACATCCTGCTCTCCGGCAGCGCCGACCTGGTCCACACCCTTATGCAACATGACCTCATAGATGAGTACCGGCTCATGGGCCATCCGATCGTGTTGGGGAGCGGGAAGCGTCTCTTCCGAGACACCGGCGACATGAAGGTTCTAAAGCTCGTAGAGACAAAGACCTTCAGTTCCGGCATCATTGTCCTCACCTACCATCCGGCAGAGCGGGAGTAAACCGAAAGGAGAGACGAGATGGCTCTTGAGAACCCGGTGGCTGAACTACACCCCCAGTTCAGTAGCCCCGGAGCGACGGCCCCGGAGTGGGCAGAGGCGCGCGGACGCCTGGAGAAGGCGGAGATCTACTGGCTGGTGACGGTCCGCCCCGACGCACGCCCCCACGTCACACCCCTGATCGCCGTCTGGCTCGATGGCGCGTTGTACTTCTGCACCGGCCCCGGCGAACGCAAAGCCAAGAACCTCGCGCACAACCCGCACTGCGTCCTCACGACCGGGAGTAACGCCCTCAACGAGGGTTTCGACCTTGTGGTGGAAGGCGACGCTGTAAGGGTGAGCGACGAGGCGAGGCTCCAGCGCCTGGCCGAGAAGTATGCTGCGAAGTACGACGGCTGGCATTTCACCGTGCGCGACGGCGCTTTTTACGGCGACGGCGGTGAGGCGTGGGTCTACGAAGTGACGCCCACGACCGTCTTCGGCTTCGGCAAGGGCGAACCGTTCAGCCAGACCCGATGGCGCTTCGAGTGACGGATCGCTACACCGACCGGCGCTATCTCACGACGGAGCAATACCGCACCGCCGCGAACTTGCAGGCCCGTATGGGCCTCCACGAGCGTTTCAGCACCAACCCCTACGGCTGGCACCGCTGGGTCTTCGACCAACTCGCTCTCCCTGACGGCGCACTCATCCTAGAATTGGGCGCGGGGCCGGGCCGCCTCTGGGCCGAGAACCGCGACCGCATCCCCGGCGGCTGGTCCCTCACCCTGACCGATCTCTCTCCCGGCATGGCTGGCGAGCAGCAAGCCGACCTCTCCGGCCTCCCGCAGATACGCTCCGCCGTATCCGATGCCCAGGCCCTGCCATTTGCCGACGCCGCCTTCGACGCGGTCATCGCTAACCACATGCTCTACCACGTGCCCGACAGGGAGCGCGCCTACGACGAGATTCGGCGCGTGCTCCGCCCCGGCGGGCGGTTCTATGCCGCGACCAACGGCGAGGCCCACATGCATGAGTTGTTTGCACTGGCGCGCCGCGTTGATCCCTCCGCTCCTCTTGAACGCCTCGGCTTCACACTCGAGAACGGCGCAGTCGAGCTTGGGCGCTGGTTCCGCGACGTGACCATGCTCCGCTATGAGGATTCTCTCATCGTCACTGAAGCAGGGCCTCTGATAGCCTACATCGCCTCCGGGTTTCGCCTCCTCCCGCCGGACAAGATCGAGGACTTCCGCCGCCTGGTCGAAACCGACCTCGCCGTCGGGCCAATCCACATCCGCAAAGACGCCGGCCTGTTCGTGGCTAGTTGCCGTCCGGCAGGTCAGCCTTGACAAACGCCCGGATCGGCGTAAAATGAAGCCGTGATCAACAAGCAGCCGAGAGATTCTTCGCTGCGCTCAGAATGACAGTGGAGCAGAATGACAGTGGGTCACGAGGGGGATGACGGAAATGGCGACCAGCAACAACGGCACGGGGCCAGCCATATTGACTGAGAAACTGACCAAGTATTACGGCGAGGCACGCGGCATCATTGACCTCCACCCCGGCGAACTCTCCCTCTGGCCGGGGCTGACCGGGCTGCAAACCCTCACCTACCTCGGCAACCTGCACGGAGGCGTGGACATGGCCTTCGTGAACGACCTCGCAAAGCGGCTCGACCTCGACCTCACCAAGAAGTTCCGCGAATATTCGCGCGGCAACAAGCAGAAGGTCGGTCTGATCTCCGCCTTTATGAACCGTCCCCGCCTTCTTATCCTCGACGAGCCGACCAGCGGCCTCGACCCGCCCAACCAGCAGCAGTTCTACCGGATGCTCGCCGAGGCACGGGACGGCGGGGCCACCGTGTTCCTCTCCTCGCACATCCTGACCGAGGTCGAGCACACCAGCGACCGTGTGGGCATCGTGCGGGCGGGGCGGCTCGTCCGCGTCGCCACGGTGCAGGAAGTCACCGCCGATAAGCGCCACCGCGTGGAGATCACCCTGGCCGCGCCCCCCGACGAGGCGGCGCTGGTCGGATTGCGCGCCGCACCCGGCGTCGAGGATGTGCAGGCCGTCGAGCCGGTCGTCACCTTTGGCGTGCGCGGCGACCTCGGCGGAGTGATCGGTTGGGCCGCCGGGCACCAGGTCGTCAATCTCACCAGCCACGAGCCGACCCTCGAAGAGGCGTTCCTCGAATATTACAAAGAGCCGGGACCGGCGGAGCAGCCTGCCCTGGCCGCTCGATGAGCGGAGTCGTGGCCGGCACCCGACCCCATCGCCCCGCACGCCAGGGCAGCCTCCTCCTCGCGCCGATGCGCGTCCTCGTCCACCGCCTCGCCGCCGATCCACGGCTCTGGAACCTCTTCCGCCGCATACTCGAATCGAACTTCAAGGAAGAAAAGCGCGTGATCCGCCGTGAGCTACTGCCCCACGCGGTGCGGCGCGGCGGCGACCCCCGCCGGGTGCTCGATATCGGCTGCGGCACCGGCGAACTGGCCTCGATCTTCCTGCTCAACGGCTACGACTACATGGGCGTGGACATCGAACCCCAGAGGATCGCCTACGCCCGCCGGACCCACCCCGCCGGCCGCTTCCACGTCATGGACGCCGCCGGGCTTGGCTGCCCCGATGCCTCCTTCGACCACATCCTCGTCACCGGCGTCTTCCACCACCTCTCGGACGCCGAGGTGAGCGCGATCCTGGTGGAGATGCACCGCGTGCTGCGCCCCGGCGGGCGCGCCCTCGTCATGGAGGACACTGCCACCGGCTTCAAGCTGAACCTGCTCGGCGCGCTCGTCCACCTCGCCGACGAAGGCTCATTCATCCGCCACGCCCCGCAGTATGAGGCGCTGTTCCGCGGCGTGTTCAGCGTGCGCGCCGCCTACTGCATACGCAGCGGCGTTTGCGACTACCAGGTGTTCGTGCTCGAAAGCTAGCGGTTGTGGAACAGCAGCCGGAAGACCCATAGCGAGAGGCCCTGCCAGGTCAGCGCCGCGCCCAGCACCCCTCCTGCCGCCCACGCCAACCGCGGTGCCCAACCCCGATCTCCCAGCGAGAGCAGCCACCCGGCGGCGGCCACAGCCACAGCAGGCAGCGCATACCAGAACTCCTTGAGTGCTTGGTCCACCCAGAAGTCGGCCAGCGTGAAAATCGGGAAGGTCGCCAGCCACGCGCCCAGCCAGACCCGCTGCCACGCCGCCTCCGCCGCCCCCCACCGATGCCTGCGGAGCAGCAGCACAACACCCGCCAGCGCCAACACGTAGATCAGGGCGAGGCTGTAGCTCTGCATCGCCGTCGCCAGGTGCCCGACGACGAACTCACCGACTGTCGCGTGCAGCGTAGTCAGCGTGCCTTGCGTCTTGATCGCGCTCCCAAATGTCGGCAGCGTCTGCATGACCAGCACGCCGATGTAGTGGCCGTAGTAGACCAGCAGGCTGAAAGCCGCAGCCCCCACGCCCACCAGCGTGAGCGCGACCCACCGCCGCCTCTCCGTGGGGGCGAAAAACCACCCCGCGACCACCGCAATCCCGACGAAGACCCCCGTGTACACCGCCGTCACCGTGTACGACAGCAGCGTGAGCGTCAGAAGCCCAGTGGAGACCGCCCACACGCCGGGCCGCGTCAGCCTCTCCCAGAACAGCGTCGTGAAGGCAACCCATGCCGCGATCAGCCAGAGCGATGTCAGCGTCGGCCAGGTGCCCCACTGCTGTAGCAGGAAGGTCGCCGGGATCACCGCGTAGACCGCCGCCGATGCGAGGGCGAGCCGCGCCGGACGCGAGGTCGTCCCCAGCGCCAGCCCGAACACAAACACCAGGGCCACCTTCAGTGCCTCGAAGATGCCGCTCGCCGCAGGCACCGTGAGCGAGAGAGGCAGCGGCAGCCAGGATAGAGGAGCAGCCAGCAGGTAGAAGAACGGAGAGTAGGGGATGAACGCCTGAGCCGACCCCCACTCCTCCTTCGGCATCACCGAGAGCGCCAGGTTCTTGCCGAAGAACTGCTCCCAATCGCGCCCCCCGGCCAAAAACTCGTTCATGTAAGTGATGTACTTGAGGTGGAAGTAGGCGTCTATCACATATGCGCTGGGGTAGAGCAGGCCGCCGACCTTGACCACGACCGACGCGGCGACCAGCCCCCGCAGCCCCGCCCACGCCCACTCCGGCACGGCCCGCGCGCCCCTCCTGCCCGAAGCCCGCACAAGTCCCCGCGCCGTGACCTCCGCGACCAGCGCCGTGAGCACCGCCAGGCCGAACGTCGCAAGCAGCCGCGCCGTGAAGACCGTGAGCAGCAGCCGTTCGACCGCGATCACCCCCGCACAGCCCAACAAAAAGAGCAGCGCCACGCCGCCCGCCGCCCGCGCCCCAAGCCACGAGGCCCGCAGCAGCATATAGAGCAACGCAGCGCAGAGCAGCAGCCCAACGAGCTGTAGCGGTGCCGGGGCGACGAGGCCCCCCGGCCACTCGATGCGGGCGAAGTCGGCTATGAAGCCGAGATCACGCCGCTCGCCGGGTGGATGGTAGAGCGGGGCGGTGAAGTCGAGCCGCAGGTCGCCCGCCGGCTCGATCAGCGACGGGTCCACGCTGACGGTATATCCCTCGCTCGCCGGGGTGAGGCGCAGAGGCGGCAGGGCGTGGCCGTTCGCAGCTACGCTGACGGCCATCGGGGGCGTGCCCTGCGCGCGCCCGCTGCTGAGTTGGAGATACACGGTGAGCGGGGCCGATGGCGTGCCGATCCCACGGAAAAGCAGGCTTCCGGCACCCGTTGCCCAACGGAAGTTAGCCCCGGCGTGCGTCTCCGCCGCGTTGAAGCCGCGCACGATGCCCGCGTCGTATTCGCCACCGATGTCCACAGTCAGCGAGCGCGGACTCTGGTAGGCGAGCGCCAACGCGAGCAGCCCCGCGGCCAGCGCGGCCCACAGCGTCCGCTCCCGTAGCGCCCGCAGGCCGACCATGAGCCACGCGGCGGCGAAGCGCGTGGGCGGGGCGTCGGGCTGGTCTAACTCTAAACGCACGGTTGGTCCATCGGCCCTATCCTACCACAAGCTGCCGGTTTCTGCTAGAATAGGCGCATGAGACAAGAAGGCCGCTACCTATGGCGAAGCCTGATGCGGCCCCATCTCTGGGCGCTGATCGGCCTTGCCCTGCTGTCTGCGGCCCTCGCCTACCAGGTGCGCCGCGGCTACGATATAGCCGTCGGCGAGCAAGGCGACGCGCTCTATCTCAGCAACTTCCACGCGCCCGTCCAAGACGACTCCGGCCACTATTTTCGCAGCTCGGACGTATACGGCTTCGTCAACCTGCCCGGCCTCGGCGGGGGCACGCCATACAGCGTCACCCTGGGACTGAACCGTGGCAGCAGCGATGTGCCGATCACCGTGATCATCAACGGACAGACCTTCGCCGACGGCAAAATCGCCCCCGGCTGGCACACCTACACCTTCGCGGTTGACGCCCTCCACCCGCAGGCCCTCGCCTCGCGCGACCTCGTGATCGAGATTCGCGCCCCCGGGGCCGGAGGCATCATGCTGGATCGGGCCGCAGTCGGCGCGCCCGGGCCTGGCCTCGTAGTCCCGGCGCTCGCCCAGCTAGCCTACCTTGCGGCGATCTTGCTGCTCGTTTTCCTGCTGCTCGCCCGGTTTGGCTACGCGCGCCGGGGCGAGGCGGTGGGCATGACGCTCCCGCTCGGCGGCGCGACCCTGGTCGGCCTGCTGCTGGTGTTGCTCCTGGCCGTGATGCGCCTTCCCACCACCGTGCTGATGCCGGCTCTGCTCGTGGCTCTGCTCGCCTCCCACATCCTGCTGGCCCCCGCCCTGGCCCTCGCCCGTCGGCTCGTGCCGGAGGGCCGCATCTTGGCCCGCCTGCTGCTCCGCCCCGCGATCTGGCTCATCCTGGTGCTGACTTTGCTCGGCGGGGTCGCCGCCTACCAGGTGCGCCACAGCTACGACATTGACATCGGCAGCCCCTCCGACCAGGCGTATGTCCAGAACTTCCAGGATCGGCAGGCCGAAATCGGCACCGGGCGCGACTACCGGCCCTCCGGCGTCTACAGCTATATCACCCTCCCCGGCGTCGGCGGCGACCTGCCCTTCACCGTCAGCCTCACTCTCAAGCCCGGCGAGCCTAACGCCCCCGCCACTGTAATCATCAACGGCACTTCCTTCCTGCGCCGCCGTCTGAACGGAGACTGGCAAACCCTCGACTTCCGGGTTGACCCCGCCCACCCGCGCGCGCTTGCCTCGCGCGACCTCGTGATAGAACTGCGTACCTCCTCCACGAGCGCCCTCCTGCTCGATCGCGTGCGGGTCGGGGCACAGGGGGCTGGCTTCGTCTCTCCGTCCTACGGCCAACTTGCCGATCTCGCGGCTATCGTGCTCTTGGTCTACCTGCTGCTGGGGCGGGCGCTGGCCGGGCTGCGGCGGGAAGCCTGGGTTTCGACGGCCGGGGCGGCGCTCGAGGGGCTGGTGCTCCTCGGCCTCCTCGCCTGGCTGCACCTGCCGCTCACCGTGGCGACCGCGCACCTCGCGCTCACCGGCCTCCTGACATACTGCCTGCTCGTGCTCGGCGAGGCGGCGGCGCGGAGGCTTGTGCCCGCGTCCGACGGCGCGGCGCGGGCGGCCGGCGTGCTCTTCGCGGCGGCTTTCCTTCTCCGCTTCGGCCTCATGGCGCTGCCCGAAAGCGTCATCATTGACATGCCGTACCACATGAAGTGGATGCGCGAGCTTCTGAACGGCAACATCGCCGCCCTCACCGACACCCACGGCGGGCTGAACGAGCCGCCGAAAGAGTGGGGTCTTGCAGTGCTGATCCCCAAGTCGCCGCTCTTCTACTTCGCCGCCGCCCCCCTCGCGCTCCTCCCCGGCGACCTCGAAACCGCGATCAAGGCGCTGGTCTGCCTCCTCGAATCGAGCGTCGTCCTCTTCTGCTACTTCCTGCTGGGTCGTTTCGCCCCTTCTCTCGGCGGCCCTCGCGCCGGACTCTGGGCCGCCCTCGCCTACGCCACGAACCCCCTCGGCTACCGTGCCCTCGCTTACGGCATCCTCCCGACGATCCTCGCCCAGTGGTTCGCCATCGCGTTTTTTAGCCTCCAGCTTTCAGCCGTCAGCCGTCAGCCGTCAGACGAGGTTCTTCGCTGCGCTCAGAATGACAGTGGTGGAGGGGAGCCGTCAGTGGTCAGTGGTCGGTGGTCGGTGGTCGGTGGTCAGGAAGCAACACGCACTCCGCACTCCGCACTCCGCACTCCGCACTACGTACTACGTTTCGCGCTGCTCACCGCTGCGCTGGTCGCGTTTCCGACAATCGCCGTCTTCACGAGCATCGTGCTTGTCGGCATGGCGCTGATCTGGTGGCGGGGCGGGCACGGGAGGAGGGCAGCGGCGGCGGCTGGGATGCTGGCGGGGGCCTGGGTGGTGGCCGTGGCGGTCTACTACTTTCCCTATATCTCCGACCTGCTCACCAAGACACTGCCCCAGCTGCTCGGAGGGCCGGTCGCCGGTGCCGCCTCAACGGCGAGCACCACGCATTGGAGCGGCCCGCTCGACCTGCTCGGCTGGACGCTAGGCTACATGGTCAACCCCTTGCCGCTGCTCATGGGCCTGACGGGGCTGGCCGCCCTCTGGATCGAGGCCCGCCGCACGCGAGGTACACCGGCAGAGCGGCCCGAAGCTCTCCTCGCCGCACTCACCGCCGCTTGGTTCGCCATCCTGCCGATCTTCGTGATCGCCAACTACAAGGTTGACATGATCGGCAAGCACCTCTTCTACACGATGGTCCCGCTCTCCCTCGGCAGCGGCATCTTCCTCCACCTCATCTCCGGCAGGGGCCGGGCCGGGCGGCGGCTGGCGGTGGTGATCGCCGTCGCCCTGGCCCTGGCTGGGGTGGCCTTCTGGCTGGAGCGCCTGGTGATGGCTAGCAGCTAGTTGACCGCCCGCCGGTTATTTTGCGTTGCTCGCGAACTCGTTCGTGAACGTCTTGCTCAGGTCTATAGTCGCGGCTTTGACGTCTTTGTTGATTGCTTGCTCGAACTTCAGCACGAACGGCGGCCCGCTATCCGGCATCATGCCGTCGGGGCTGTACATGGCGTACTGGCTAGTCAATGCCGTCGTGTAGAGATCCTTGTTGCCTGCGTAGTAGTCTGCGGGCATCTTATCCGCCACTTCCTGCGGCGTATGCGAGTGGATCCACTTGAGCGTCTTCACGTAGGCGTTCACGAGGCGCTGCACCACATCCTTGTGGCTGCTGACGTAGTCCGTCTTCATGAACACGCAGATAAACGGGTAGTCGGCACCCAGGGCGGCGCGGGTGGCGTCCGGCGTGCGTAGATCGATCAGCACCTTCGCGTCCCCCGACTGGAGGAGCCGCGAGATGGTCGGCTCGGTGGTCATGCCGGCGTCGATCTTGCCCTGCTTGATCCCCGCGATAAAGGTGTCGCCGGCCCCTACGGGCACGAACTGCACCTGATCGGCGGAGATGCCCTTCTGGCTTAACATGTACTGGGTCAGGGTTTGCGTGCCCGACCCCAGCTCTGTGACCCCCAGGTTCTTGCCTTTGAGGTCTGTAATCGTCTTGACCGTGTCGGCCTCTTTGCTCGATACCATCTCTGCTTCGCCCGGCGAGATCAGGAGCTGTACGACCTCGGTCAGCCCCTTGCCCTTCGCCTGGATCTCGATCGTGTGGTTGTACGACCCCGACCCGGCGTCTACCCCGCCCGACAGGACTTCCTCCTCTGCCGACTGGCCGGATGCCTCGTCTATGAGCTGGACATCGAGGTTCTGCTCGTCAAAGTAGCCGAGCTGCTTGGTCAGCATGTTGGGCAAGTAGATCTGCTTGCTCATTCCACCGACTAAGATCTTGAGCTGGACCTTCGCTGCGGCACCCGGCGTGGTGCCGGTCCCCGCGTTTGTGTCGCAGCCGCTGAGGACGAGGATTAGAATGGCCCCGGCCACCAGGCCGAAACGTCGTTTGGCACGATCCATCACGATTCTCCTTTCTTATATCGCCACGTCGGTAATTGTGTTCGGTCGCCAGCGGATCAGGCGATTCTCCAGGGCTGTGACCAGTGCCTCCGCCGTCAAGGACACAACGGCCAGGATCACCATCGCCGCGAAGACGCCGTTGGCGTTGAAGGTGTTCTTGGCGGTGGAGATCAACAAGCCGAGGCCCTTGATCGCGCCCAGATACTCCCCAACGACGGCACCTACTAGCGCAAAGCTGAAGCTCGTATGCAGGCTCGCGATGATCCAGGACAAGGCCGATGGGAGGATGATCTGGGTCGAGAGCTGACGACGCTTGGCCCCCAGGATCCGCGCGTTGGCGACCAGGTTGCGGTCAACCTCGCGCACGCCCTGGAAAGCGTTGAAGAAGACGATGAAAAAGACGAGTACGACGGCCAGGGCGACCTTGGAGGCCAGCCCTAGCCCCAGCCAGATCGCGAAAATCGAGCCGAGCACGATGCGGGGGATCGAGTTCGCCGCCTTAATATAAGGGCCGAGGATGTCGGACAGCAGCCGGCTGCGACCTAGAACCACCCCGAAAACGATACCCAGCACGACGCCTATCACGAAGCCGATGACCGTCTCTTCCAGAGTGACGGCGATCTGCTCCCAGAGCGGTCCCTGTGCCGTTCCCTCCGTGACCCAGATCCAGATCTGCCGGACGATGGCCGTCGGCTGGCCGAAGAAGAAGGGATCGAGCCAGCCGAGGCGCGCCGATAGCTCCCAACCGCCTACCACTACGACCAGCAGCAGCGCTCGCAGGCTGGTGACGGTGATGCGATATCGTCTGGCGGCAGTGCTCGCGATCCAGACCGGCTCTTCGTCTGGGAGGGCGGCGCTCTCAGATGGTAGTGCGTTTTTTATCGCGCTCATAGCTCACCATTACCTCGTCGCGCAGAGCATCCCAGATCTGCTGATAGAGCTGGACAAAGCGTGGGTTGAAACGAATCTCGGCCACGTTGCGGGGGCGCGGCAGGTCAATTGTGTAGATGCCTTTGACGGTGGCAGGCCCCGCCGTCAGCACGCACACACGGTCGGCCAATGCGATAGCCTCCTCGAGATCGTGCGTAACGAAGACCACGGAGGCCGAGGTCTGGGCCCACAGCCCCAGCAACTCATCCTCCATCAGCACCCTGGTCTGAACATCAAGCGCGCTGAAAGGCTCATCCATCAACAGGATATGGGGGCCGGTGATCAGCGTCTGGGCCAGCGCGACCCGCTTCCGCATACCGCCGGAGACCTGATGCGGATAGTGATGCTCGAACCCGCTCAGGCCAACGCGGCGTATCCAGTCGTGGGCCTGCTCGAACGCCTTAGCTTTCGGCACGCCTCGGAAGAGTGGACCGGCCGCGACATTGTGCAGCACATCCTTCCACGGGAAGACGGCATCGGTCTGAAACATATAGCCGATGCGCGGGTCTATGCCCTGTACCGGCTGACCCCCGATGCATACCTCTCCGGCGCTCGGGGCTTCCAAGCCGGCGATCAGGGTCAGAGTAGTAGATTTCCCGCAGCCGGTAGGCCCGACCACGGCACAGAACTCGCCCGGCTGGACCGTGAGGCTGAGATTCCGCAGCGCCGTATAGGCACCGCCGGTCGGCGTCCGAAAGCGCTTGTACACGCCCCGCAGTTCGATAGCCGAGGATCCGTCCAATATGGTCCCCGGCCCGTTATTTGTGCTGGTTGAGTAAGAACGGTGTTGGGCTTCCATTGTGGCAGTCCTGCGACTTGTAACGCGGAAGGTCTTTATGCCCGTGCCTAGTTATAACGTCAGAAAAGTCTCTTGTTACGGTGATCGCCCCGATCGCCTCACGCCATTCGTGGACGACATCTTCCGCTTTCTCTCCCGCGCAATGGATAGGAAAAGAGGGCGAACACTACCCCCAGATTGACGCCTATGGTACAATGCCACCAACAAATACGTAATACGCACCACGGAGCAGACAGATGCCGATACAGGTATTGGGGCCGGATGTAGCCGCGAAGATCGCCGCCGGGGAAGTGATCGAGCGTCCGGCTTCCGTCATCAAAGAGCTGATGGACAACTCGATAGACGCCGGGGCCACCGAGATCCGCGTCGAGATCCGGGGCGGCGGCCAGCCGTTCATGCGCGTTAGCGACAACGGCAGGGGAATACCCGCGTCTGAGTTGCCCCTCGCCTTCCTCCGTCACGCCACGTCCAAGATCAACACAGCCGAGGAGCTTTTCGCCCTGCACACGCTCGGCTTCCGGGGCGAGGCCCTCGCCAGCGCGAGCGCCGTGGGCCGCGTCACGATCACGACCCGCACGCCGGAGGACGAGTCCGGCACCGAGATGACCGTCGAGGGCGGGCAGCCCGGCCGCCCCGGTCCGCGCGGCACCCCGCGCGGCACCATCGTCACCGTGCGCGACCTCTTCTTCAACGTCCCTGCCCGCCTGAAGTTCCTCAAATCCGCTCCCTCCGAGTCTGCCCACGTCACCGGCCTCGTCCAGCAATACGCTCTCGCCTATCCTGCGATCCGCTTCCTCCTGGTGAGCGACGGCAAGAGCGTCTTCTCCTCGCCCGGCAACGGCGACCTGCGCGACGCCATACGCCAGGTCTACGGCCAGGAAGTAGCCTCTGCCATGCTCCCCGTGGGCCGCCTGCCTGAGACCGAGCCTGAGATCTCGACCGATCCCTTCGCCGACTGGCTTGACCCCGATGCATCCCCCGGCCCCCCGCGAGCGTCCACGCCCGAAGCTACTGTCGAGCCAGAGGTAGATGACGAAGATCGCCCTGCCGTGACGGTTTGGGGCTACGTCAGCCCGCCCGCCGTCAGCCGCACCAACCGGGGCGCGCAGCACTTCTTCGTGAACGGGCGCGCCATTGGCAGCCGGATGCTCGGCTACGCTCTCGAAGAGGCATACCACAGCCTCCTCATGGTGGGGCGGCACCCGCTCGCCGTCCTCAACGTGCGCGTGGACCCCGCCGATCTGGACGCGAACGTGCATCCGACGAAGAGCGAGGTCAAGTTCCGCCACGAGCGCGCCGTGTTCATCGCTTTGCAGAAGGCGGTCCGCGATGCCCTTGAGGCCCACAGCCCCGTGCCGAGCTTCGGCACACGCAGCGCCGAGGGATGGGCGCTGCCCGAAGTCTCAGCCGCTGGGCAGGACGGCGCTCCGGTCGCCCCGATTGACGCCGACCACGAGCAGCGCGAGCTTTTCGGCGGCTATGAGTCGCCCGCTCTCACTTGGTCGGCAATGCCCCCGGTCGAGGCAACGTCCGGCATGGATGCTGCCGCACCTGTCGCCGAGCCTTCGGGTGCGCCCGACGCTGCCGCCCCGCTCGGCGCGCTGCCCGGCGTAAGCAGCCGCGAGAAGCTGCCCCCGCTGCGTGTCGTCGGCCAGGTGGCGAACACCTACCTGATCACCGAGGGGCCGGACGGAATGTTCCTGATCGACCAGCACGCCGCCCACGAGCGCGTGCTCTACGAGCGGTTCGACCGCCAGGTGCGGAGTGGGCGCGGCGTGGATGTCCAGCCGCTCTTGCAGCCGATGACCCTCCAGCTCACCGCCCGCCAGCGCGCCGAGGTCGAGCCGGTGCTGCCCCTCCTCCGCGATGTCGGATTCGATCTGGAGTTGGTCAGTGGGCACGAAAACGGCCTGCTGATCCGCGCCGTGCCCGCTATGTACGGGGAGCGCGTCTCGGTCGGCGGCATGTCGGAGATGATCGACGAGCTGCTCGTCGGCAGCCCGCCCGACAGGTGGCGCGATCAGCTGATTATCACGCTCGCCTGCCACAGCGCGATACGCGCCGGCAAGTCGCTCGGCGTCGAGGAGATGCGCGCCCTGGTCGGCCAGTTGGAGGTCTGCACCTTCCCACGCCTCTGCGCGCACGGCCGTCCCACGATGCTTCACCTGAGCGCGTTGCAGCTGGAGCGTGAGTTTGGGCGCAGGGGGTAACTCATCGTGGACACAGACCCGACCGACCCCGCGAACCGATGGCTCAACCAGCCGAATGTGCAGGGCGACGCATATGACTCCCGCTACCGCGAAGCCGAGCGGGCTGGAGAGAACGTGCATGGTGAGGCCGATTTCGTGGAGAGTTTCCACCCCACCTCTGTGCTCGACGCCGGCTGCGGCACCGGGCGCGTCGGCATCGAGCTGGCCCGCCGGGGCATCGAAGTTGTCGGCGTGGATATTGACCCCCGCCTCCTGAACACGGCCCGCAAGAAAGCCCCGCAGATCGCCTGGCACCTGGCCGACCTCTCGAAGTTCGACCTCCATCGCCGGCTCGACCTCATCGTGATGGCCGGCAACGTGATGATCTTCCTCGCCCCCGGCACCGAGGGCACCGTGCTGCGGAACCTGGCACGCCACCTGGCTCCCGGCGGCCATATCGTTGCCGGCTTCCAGTTGAGCATCGGCTACCTCTCCCTCGCCGACTACGACCGCCTGGCATCAGAAGCCCGATTGGAACTCGTGGAGCGGTACTCGACCTGGGACCGCGCCCCCTGGTCCCCGGCAGACAACTATGCCGTCTCAGTGCATCGGCACGCGAGGGGATAGTGAGGCGATCCGCCAAATTTCCGGTGAAAAGGTAAGATCAGCGGGCGGCGATTGACGGCTGCCGAGCCGGCAGCTCCGCGTGCTCTGCGGCCGCCTGGCGGTAGACCGGCGTACACCAGTGGGCGTACTTCGGCACGTTGCCGCGCACCACCTCGAAGTAGAGCTTCTGCAAGGCCCGCCCGACTTCGCCGATACCGCCGTTGCCCACAGGCCGGTGATCCACGCTGCCCACCGGGGCGATCTGCGCGCCGGTGCCGCAGAGGATCAGCTCGTCGGCGACGTACAGCTCGGTGCGGTCAATCGTCCGCTCCACCACCGACAGGCCGAGTTCCTCCCGAGCCAGCGTCATGATCGTCTCGCGGGTGATGCCCTCGAGGATGTTCTCGGTTACCGGCGGCGTGTAGAGCGTGCCGCTGCGGAGCATGAACAGGTTTTCCGCGCTCCCCTCAGAGACATGCCCGTCGGCGTTCAGCATGATCGCCTCGTCGAAGCCGTTCAGCAATGCCTCGCTCTTCGAGAAGGCGCTGTTCACGTATGATCCGGTGATCTTCGCACGTGGGGGGATCATGTTGTCGTCTATCCGCCGCCACGAGGAGACGCCCGCCTTCAGCGCCCTGTCTATGTCTATGTAGTTGCCGAACGGCTGCACCGTGATGTAGAGGTCGTCCTCCAGGTCGTGCAGCCGCACTCCGATGATCTCCGAAGACTTGTAGGCCGAGGGGCGGACGTAGGTATCGGTGTGTATATCGCTGCGGCGGATGCACTCCTTCGTGATCTCGCCGAGTTCTTCCACGCTCTGGAGGAGGTTGATCAGCAGGACTGACGCCGACTGCTGTAGGCGGGCGTAGTGTTCGTCGAGGCGGAACAGGTAGAGCTGCTCCTGCTCATCGTTGTAATAGCCGCGGATGCCCTCGAAGCAGCCGGTGCCGTAGCTGAAACCGTGCGTCAAGATGCCGACTTTGGCATCGGCAAGCGGCATGTACTCGCCCTTGAAATAGCAGATAATCGTCGGGTCAAAAGACATTTGTGCTCTCCTTCGTCATTGAAGTTGAATTTGGCAGCCAAACCCCCCTGTTCCCGGGGCTGCCCCATTATACCACCGCCGGTGCTGCCGGCGCAAGCGGTTGACTCCGCCGCATCGTTGTGATACAATAGACGGGCAAGCACCGTTGCAGGTCGGCTGCCCCTCCGGGGTCTGCGGCCCGTGGCGGCACTGCTAGCGGGTGTAACTCAGTTGGCAGAGTGTCTGCTTCCCAAGCAGAATGTCGTGGGTTCGAATCCCATCGCCCGCTCCCCGCCTCGTTCATATAGGCGGCCCATTTTCGTCCCGCTCCCGCGTGCCTAAGCCTTCGATAGTACAGGTAACCTACACGGAAGAAGCGATAGCGTTCGTACAATACATTGGCGGCGGGACAGCCCACCAAGGAGATTTGCCATGCAGACCCCACAATACCCCTGCCCGCGTTGCGGAGCGCCTATACAGAGCGGCCAGCCCACCTGTACCAACTGTGGCCTCTCGCTCGACCCAGCCAGTATCGCAGCTTTCCAGCAGCAGAGAGCCACTCAACAGATACCGGGCGTGGCGTATCCGGTTGCGATGGCTCCTGGTGTGGCACCTAAGCCTCGACGGTCATGGCCTCTTATCATCGGCGTGGCGGTCGTTGTCTTGCTGTTAGCTTGCGGCCTTCTAAGTGCCGTGCTCCCAAAGTCTCCGGCTGGGCAGACGGGGCAGGTGGCCGATACGCCGACAGCCGTGGCTATCGCGCCAGCCACGAAGCCGACGGCCGCAGTCCAGGCAGTGGCGACAAGTGTCGGCACTGTAGCGACACCGGTCATAGCCTCTCCGACTACCGCAAGTCCACCGGCAGTTTCCGCCGCCGGCAACCCAAGCGTGAAGATATTGGATCAGACGGAGTACGCGGATAGCATCGGTATCGATCATGTGATCGGCGTGATTCAGAATACCGGGACTGGACCTGTTGACCAGATCAAGGTCGTTGCGAGCTGGAATGATGCGAGCGGCGCAACAGTGGCGACTGGTGACGATAACCTGCTCTCACTTGTCATTCTGGCACCCGGCCAGAAGGCACCTTTTGACGTCGACTTGCTAGCCAAAGCACCTGTGAACGCTAAACTGCAAATGCAGACCCAAGCCGCGAGCTACGATCCTAATGGGCTTATCCTCTTCCCCCCAGCTCAGGGCCTCACTGTCGAAGGTGATAAGTTGGGGAAAGGTTCCTTCAGCACGACAGTGACCGGACGAGTTGTGAACAAAGGTAAACTCCCGGCCACATTGGTCGGAATCCTGGTAATCGGCTATGACGCAAAGGGCAAGGTCATAGATGTCGCAGATGGCTCCCCCGAACTCGATCCCATCGCGCCGGGGGCCAATTCGCCGTTCAGCGTGGATTTGCGACGCAGTGATGTGAAAGTCGCGAAGTACGAATTGCTGGTTCGAGGGGTTGAGAAGTAGAAGGTTAGACGCGAATTGGCCCCAAGATCGAATGGCAAATAGGCGAACTTCTGCCCTGGAGTGAGACAGGGGCGGGTTTCAAACCCGCGCCCCCGGTAAGGCACTGCTCCGGCAGGTGGTAAGATGGTGACGCTCTATGCTCCCAATCCCAAGGAGAAGCCTGATGACCGAACAGAATCGCATCCCCACGGCGGAAAAGGAGACTGGCTAGAGATCTTCAGCGATGGCGTGTTCGCTATCGCGATCACCCTGCTCACGTAACTTAGTGTGGCGATCTGTAGTATCCTCTGGATTTTCTGGGTGTTTGCCAGTGCGCGGCTCTGATGCGGCTCTTGCGCCCGCCATCCTGATCGGGTACAATAGCCGTTACATACACTGGACGATCATACACAGGAGGAGACTACTTGGGATTCTTGAACGGCCTGGAAGCCTCACTCTGGAGCTTTCTTGAGAGCCTCTATCACACCGTGGGCTGGCTCGGCGTGGTGCTGATGATGACAATCGAGAGCGCCTGCATCCCGCTGCCCAGCGAGATAATCATGCCGCTCGCCGGCAGCTACCTGGTACACGGCTTTGGCGACCTGATCATCGCGGGGCTGGCCGGGGCGGTCGGCTGCACACTCGGCTCGGCGCTCGCCTACTGGGTCGGTGCGCTCGGCGGGCGTCCGATTGTCGAGAAGTACGGCAAGTACCTGCTCATCAGGCCCCACCACCTTGATACCGCCGACCGGTGGTTCGCGCGCTGGGGCGAGGCGACGGCCTTCTTCTCCCGCCTCGTGCCGGTGGTGCGGACATTCATCTCCTTCCCGGCGGGCGTCGCCCGGATGAACTTCCCGAAGTTTCTGCTCTTCACCTTCCTCGGCTCGTTCCCCTGGTCGTTCCTGCTCGCCTGGGCGGGAGCCACATGGCGGCCCGAGGACGTGCGTGCGGCGATGCGCCCGTTCGACCTGCCGATCGCGCTGGTCATCCTCGTGCTGATCGCCTGGTTCGTCTGGCGCAGCCTCCGCGAGCGGCGGCAGCCCGCGCCACCGGCGGCGTCCTAAGAGATGGGGGCCGACGCGGGGCTGGAGGAGATAGGCGATGGCCTGCTGCGCGACCTCGACGCCCGCAACTCGGCGCGCGAAAAGGCCCTCGCTGACTCGCGCGCCGTTATCCGTAACTGCGCGCAGTCTGTGCGGGCGACGCATCGGGCCGAGTTCGACCGCGCGGCTGAACTCCTGGCAGCAGCCGGCACGCAGGCCGCAGCGACACGCCGGGAGCTGGCGACCGCGCCCGATATTTACTGGACCGGCTATGTGCAGGACGCGCAAAAGGAATATGCCGAGGCCGCCATCATCCTCGCCGTCGTGACCGGAGTATCTCTGCCTACTCCTGGCGCTCTCGGCGTCGAGGCGGCACCCTATCTGAACGGCCTCGGAGAGGCGGCCGGCGAAATGCGCCGCTATGTGCTCGACATTATTCGCCAGGGCCGGACGGCGCGTGGCGAAGAGGTTCTGCGCGTGATGGACGACATCTACAGCCTGCTCGTCACGATTGACTACCCCGACGCGGTGACGAACGGCCTGCGGCGCACGACCGATATGGTGCGCGGCGTGCTCGAGCGCACTCGTGGCGACCTCACTCTCGCCATCCAGCAGCAGACTTTGACCTCGGCTCTCGCCCGGCACCTGCCCGATACCGGCCAGGTCTACATGACTCCAATCAGCCACGGCGACGACGGCGAGTGAGCCGGTACACATGCCCCGCAGCCGGCCCCGCACGATAAGCGGCGGTGTACCGCAAGACAATGAGCGTGGTGTACCGCACGCGAAAGGCTACATCGTGCGGGCGAGCGAACTTGGGCGCTGGGCATATTGCCGCCGAGCATGGTGGCTGCGCTACGTCGCCCAGGTTGAGCCGCCGCCCTCGGGGCAAGCGCGGCTCGATGAGGGGCAGATAAGGCACGCGGAGCATGGGCGGGGCATCGAGCGGGCGGGAACGCTCCGAAGGTTCGCGCTGGCCTGCCTTCTCCTCGCCGCGCTCATCGGCCTGCTTTGTCTGCTGGTCGCGCTGGGACAATCTCGTTAGCCAGGAGGTTCACTATGGCCGGTATCGGTTTCGTCACCGACAGCACGGCGCATGTTCCCGACGATCTGATCGCCAAATATGACCTTCGGATCGCCAACCTCACCGTGCAGTTCGGCCAGGAGAGCTTTCTCGAACACGACCTCACGGCTGACGAGTTCTTCCGCAGGATGAAGATCAAGCAGCCGACGTCCTCCCAGCCGACACCTGACGAGTTCCTGCGGGTCTATGAAGACCTCGCTAAGGACCACGACAGCATCATCGTCGTCACGCTCTCCCACAAACTCAGCGGCACGATCAACACCGCGCGCCTCGCTGCGGGCATGATGCAGGACAAGGGTGTGAAGATCACCGTGATCGACAGCCTGTCGGCCTGGATGGGCACCGGCTTGCAGGCGATAGCGGGGGCGCAGGCCGCCGCCGAAGGCAAGTCCCACGAAGAGTGCGTAGAGGTGATCGAGGGCCTCGTGAAGCGGATGCAGGTCTTGCTCGTGGTGGACACGCTCGAATATCTGCAACGCGGCGGACGCATCGGCGGCGCGCAGGCGATGATCGGCACGGTGTTGCAGATCAAGCCGGTGCTGACGGTCCGCGACGGCGCGATCCAGCCGCTCGAGCGGGTGCGGACAAAGCGCAAGGCGCTTGATCGGATCGTGGAGATCATGGCGGAGCATGTCGGCACAAAGCCCTACACCGCGGTCGTCGGCCACGCGCAGGCCGAGGCCGAGGCCGCGCAGCTAAAGGCGGCGATCTTGCAGCGTATGCCCCAGATCCGCGACATGTACACCAGCCCGGTCAGCCCGGCGGTCGCGGTGCATATCGGCCCCGGCGCAATCGGCCTCGTCTACTACGTGCATACGGATCATTCCTGAGAGAAGCCCTATCTATGCACAGGATCTCCCGCTTTATTCTGGTAGAGGCACCCATCGAGCGTGTCTTCGAGTTCACATCGGACTACCGCAACCTGCCGCGTATCCAGACCGAGTTCCAGACGGTGCTGCCCCTGTCGGCGCAGACGCGGGGCCTGGGCGCGCAGGTGGAGGCAACGGGCAGCTTCCGGGGGCTGCCGATCAGGGTGAAGCTCGAGGTCGTGAAGTTCGAGCCGCCGCATCTGCTGGTGAGCGACTCGGCGGGGGCGATCCGCAGCCGCACCACATGGACTTTTCGGGAGCAGTCCGGCGGCCCTGACGCCCCAGCCCGCACCCGCGCCGCAGTCGCGGTTGAATATGAAATCCAGGTGCCCGGCCTGTCTCTACTGGGCGGCCTCGTGCAGCGCGACGTTGATGAGATGACCACCTGCTCACTGCGGCGGTTGAAGTCGCTATTGGAGGGTGGTGAACGCTGAGAGCTTGGTGCCGAAGGCGGGTGTGCGCCCGCTCACAGCCCGTAATATGTCGCCCCGCGAGGGCGACATATTACTCGGGCGGCGTACAAGCTCGATCTGTAGGCGCAGAGGCTCGGCCCCCGTGGGGCGGCGGTCGCAGCCGAAGCCGAAAAGCTCCAGCTTGTATGTCCCGTTCGCCAGAGGCCAGCCCTCTCGGTCGTGACCGTGCCAGATCAGCGCATTCGCGCCGACGCGGACATGCACCTCGCCGAGGCTCAGTACCCACTCGTTGCAGGCATCGAAAATCACCAGGGTGGCGAAGCCTTCTTCGCGGGCCTCGAAAAGTATGCGGACCTGCTCCGTATCGGGGTCGAACCGCCCGACATCTGCGCGCATGTTTGATAGCTCTTGGGCCATATCCATCCTCCCCTGGGTTCTGCGGCTAGGCGCAGACCTGTTGTGTTCATCTGACCACACTATACCCCCTCCCTGTCTTAGAAGTGTCGAAAAAACCGCCGGCTCGCCTGAGCCGGCAGTGACATTTTCGCGGATTGTCGCTCCTGCTCAGTGAACAGTGATGCGATAGCTCCCCGGCTGTATCGTCGCGGGGGCGAGAGCCGCCACCATCAGCACGGCGCGGTTGTCGCCGGCCGGCAATCTGATCTCGGCGTGGTTCGCGGCGTCGAGCGGGACCGGCGTGACGCTCGGTGCGCCCCCGGCAGAGTAGGTGATCAGCTCTAGGATAAATTGCTCCGGCAGCACCGGGTCAACATGCACGAAGCCCTGGGCCGTCCAGCCGTTCCCTCCGGGCGCCTCGGCGTTGTCGCTGTAGCCGATCTCCGGCACCTGGATGTCGTCCACCGCGAAGCCCTGCAAGTTGAGGCCGTCGTCGGTCACATACTGGAAGCGCAACAGCACGCGGCCCCCGGCGTAGGGCGTGAGATCCACCTGTTGGCGTATCCAGGCGGGGGCCGCGCCGCCGCCGCTGCGCCCGGTGTAACCGTGGCCGAGGTTGTTGCCGTTCGGGTTGTCGCTCGTCGTGCCGTTGGCGGCCAGGGTCTCCCATGTCGCGCCGTTGTCGCGCGAGATTTCGGTGTAGGCGTAGTCGTAGCCATCTTCTATGTCGTACCAAGTCCAGTACGATAGTGTCGCTTTCTTGACCGCACTGAGGTCGAGTTCCCGCGTGAGGCTCGGCGCGGAGACGTCGCCGCGGTCGCTCCACCAGAGCCGGTTGCCGGAGTGGGGTCGCGTGGGGATCAGGGGCACCGTTGCGTCGCCGTCGAAGCTCAGGGTATGCCCCCCGCCGCCGGGGATGACCAGGTAATCGACTGCCTGCTGGTGGAGGCTGCCGGAGTAGGATGCGGGCGAGCCGGAGAGGGTGGCGCGCGCCTCGGCCTGCACCTGGAGGTTGGGGTATTGGTAGCGTGGGTCGCTGGTGGATTTGTCGAGCCAGTTTGCGAGCGCCCAATCCCGGAAAACGTCGCTGAACCGCTCACTATGCCCCTGTGCCGCCAGCGCGCCGTCGATCGCGTCGGGACCGGCACCGGGCGCGCGCATTATCGCACCGATGAAGTCCTTGCCGTAACGTCCGTAGACGTAGCTCATAAAGAGATAGGCCGCGCCGTAATGGGTTATCGCCGCGTCGGGCGGGCTGGCCCAGTGGTTGAGCTGCACATCGGGCCGGCTCTCGAAGACCGCTTCGGGGCCGCCTGTGTCGTATCCGTTGATCTTCATCGCCAGCTCAGACATCCCCTCGTTGATCCAGATGTCCTGGTTCGGATGCACGTTCCAGTGGATCATGTGCTGGAACTCGTGCGCGAGCAGGCCCTCGTAGGCCCCGCCGCCCGGCTGCGCCCCAGCGTAGATTATCTTGCGCTGATTGCTGTATGGGTTGACGGCCTTCGTGTACATGTCGGCAGCCGAAAAGTAGCCGAGCGCGCCCGAAAGCGGCGTATTGAGCACGTTGATGTGCGGGTCGCCGTCTACGCCGGGGTTCGGCGGCTCGCCGAAGGTCGCAACGTCCCCAGGGTAGATCTTGGACTCGAAGCGATCTGCCGACTGGCGGAGGGCGGCGGTATCGAGGGCGTGGGCGTCATCCACCCACCAGTAGACGTGGGCGGTCACGACGCGCAGCGTGGCCGTAACCGGGTAGTACGAGCCGTTGGCCGTGTCGCCTACCTGGAAGACCTGGCGCGCCCCGACCGCGAGCGCGGCTGGAGGCGCGCCTGTGGTGCGGGGCAGTTGCGCGCTGGTATGTTGCTTGACTTGTCCAGTCAGCGCATAGAGATCCCTGGCGGGGACGCGGGCCTCTGCCAGCGCGGCGAGGGTCTCGGATTGCGGATTGCGGATTGCGGATTGCGGAGTGGTGGTGGATTGCGGAGTGGTGGTGGATTGCGGAGTGGGGAGTGCGGATTGCGGAGTGGCGGTGGTAGTGGTTGCCTGCATGGAGGCCGGTGCTGCGCTCACAGCGGCAGTTGGGGATGTGGGGACGGTTGGTGTCGGAACGGCCTTGGTGGGTGGGGATGCGGGACGCGAGAGCAGGGGGACGGCGGCGAGCAGCACCACCAGTGCGACGGCCGCGAGGAGCAGTAAGAGCCGGGTCTGGGAGGGACGGGTTGGACGGGTTGGACTGGTGGAGTTGTCGGGCATGACGCTTGGATTTCCTATCGCGTAAGCTGACGGCTGACGGCTGACGGCTGAACGCTCGTCGGCGGGCGGGACATTTGTCCTACTCGGTCTCCGCCTCGGGGCTGATCGCGGTAGGGGCTATTTTGCATACGCAGATCGGCTTCTGGGCCGATCTCAAACCGGCAAAGATCGTTTAGAATGAGGTAAGCGTTCAGTCGAACACGAACTCACCATGGAGGATAACCCGATGCCAAAGTATAGTGTTGGTCAAAGCGTCGTCTGGGACGGGGATAACCAGACATACACAGTCACCGCAGTGCATAACGGGAGCAACGTCACCACCTACGACATCGTCTCCGCAGGCGGTGTAGCTCACCACGACGTATCCGAAGGCGCGCTCAGGCCGACGACCGGTTGACCTCACGAGTTTTGAGTTATGAGTTTTGAGTTATGAATTGAGTAGTAGGTAATTCATAACTCAAAACTCAAAATTCATAATTCGCGGAGCGGAGGGCGGCGAGGTCGCGCCGGATGGTGCGTAGGGAGACGCCGAACGTTGTGGCGAGTTCCTCTGCATCGAGGGCGTGCCCGCTCTCCGCGGCGTCCCGCAACATCACGCTGAGTTCTGCGCGACGCCGCCCCGTATATGTCGCCCCGCGGGGCGACATATACGGCATGTCTGGCGGCGGAGTATGAGCTTGCACTCCTCGCTGATGCTCATGTATGGGCGGTCGGATCGGGGGCGACATATACGGCATGTCTGGCGGCGGGGCATGAGTTCGCGCCGCAGCCCGCTGGGCCAGCCAAGCTGCGCGCAGCACGCGGCACTCGTGGACGTTTTCGAGGTAGCCGGTGCGTAACTTGGGGCCGCAGAAGTCGGCTATCTTCATCATCAGCCTGTATCCCTCCTCGAGGGCCGCATCGGCCTCTTGCCGGCGTCCGATGCCGTCGAGGACGCTGTAGCAGTGGGCGAGTATCTCCACAAAGGGGTCGGCCCAGCTGCCTCCGGCTGCGCGGGCCTCCTCGAGGCTGGTGAGGGCGACCACAACCGCCTGGCGAGCTGCGCCGCTGCGCCGCAGGCCGAGATAGGCGCGGGCTTTCTGCGCCGCAAAGAGAGCAGCGTTGCCGGCCGCTTCGGGCTTTCCAAGCTCCTCCCAGAGCTTGTAGCTTCGCTCGATGTAAGCTAATCCAGCTGCGTGCTCTCCCTGGTCGAGCAGGAAATCTCCGAGCGAAACCAGGGCGGTCATCGTGGTGTGGCGCACGCCGAGGGCTTCGAGCGAGCGCACCGCCTCCAGAAGATCGGCGCGGGCCGATGCGGGGTCGCCGAGCATTGCATGTACCTGCCCTCGGGTGATCAGCAGCATACTCAGACCCAGCTCGCTTTTCAGCGCCCTCGAGAACTCTTCCGACCGGCGCAGATGCTTGAGCGCATCGGTGTAGAGACCGAAGCGATAGCATATTTCGGCCAGGTTGTGGTGGATCGTCGCCTGGCTTTCGAGCATCCCCGCCTGCTCAGAGATCTCAAGGGCGCGACAGAAGAGGTCATAACTCGCCTGGGGCGAGCTGACGAACATGCTCAGGTTGTTCAGCACGCGCGCTTCGAGGTGCAGGCTATTCGGCACCTGGCGGACCTTCTCAAGCGCCTGCCCGAGTACGGCCGTCGCGCGCTCGGCACCGCCCCGCAGGCCGTAGGCGGCACCGAGCATATTGAGCAGGCGGATCTCGCTGACCCGGTCATCGGCCTCGCGGCAGGCCGGCAATCCCTGTTCGGCTGCCTCTATCGCGGCGGGCAGATCCCCGCGTTGCAGGTAGATTGCGGCCAGCTCGGTGAAGATCCGCGCCGTAGGTAGCCCCTCGGAGCGGGCACCGGCAAGCGCCTCGTCGAGATCCGCAAGCGCCTCGCCGTAGCGGGACTGGGCGATGTAGTGTGAGGCGCGCCGGACGAACGCATCGGCCATGCGATCCGGCTTGCCGGCGTCGCGGGCCAGGCGCACCAGTCTGTCGAGGTCGGTGCCAGCTCGCTCCATCTGCCCGATCAGGCTGTTGAGGCCACCCCTCTCGGCCAGCAGGTCGTAGGCGCGGTCGAGCGCCTCGTCGCTCATCCCGGCGGCCTCGACCTCCTCCCCGATCACGCCGAGCGCCTGGTTATAGAACGCGAGAGCTTCGTCATTGGCGAAAGCGGCCGCCGCACGCTTGGCCGCCGCCTGCAAGTGGGGCAGCGCGCGTGTGCCGTCGCCTGCGGCGAGCCAGTGGTGCGCCAGGCTTGCGACGTCAGCCAGTTGTTCGGCCTCTAGCGCGGTCGCGGCAAGCCGGTGGAGGTGCCTCCGCCGTGGGCCGGAGATACCCGTGTAAGCGGCTTCGAGCACCTTCTGGTGGGTGAACTGGTAGCCGTCGCTCTCCGCATCTTCGACCCAGAGCTGGCGGCGTATCAGCTCCTCCGCGGGGCCGAGAACCGACTCGGCGGTCGCGCCGCTCGCCATACCGAGGATGCCGGCCGGCACCCGCCTCCCCAGCACCGCGCCGACCTCGATCACCGAGCGTGCGGCGGCGCTGAGGCGCGCGAGCCTCTGCTCGAGCACCCGCCGGACGCTGGCCGGGGTCGGCAGTTCTTCGGAGTAGTTGACACTCGGCGTGTGCCAGCTGCCGTCGCTGCGCCGGGTCAGCACGCCCTGTTCCGTCCAGAAGCGGATCGTTTCAAGCGCGAAGAAAGCGTTGCCTTCGGTCTCCTCCCAAAGGTGGCGGCTGAAGAGCGGTGCCGGCGCGCTTAGGCCCAGCGCCTCCTGCACGAACGCCTGCATCGCTTCGGGGCTGAGGGGGTCCACTCGCATATAGCCGAGTATGCCCTCGGCCTCCAGGTTCAGCAGGGCAGGCGTGAGATGGGGCGGGTCGTCCATCTCTTCGCTGCGGAGGGTCGCCAGCAGCCGCAGGCTCGCCCCAGTGCTCCGCAGCCGAGGCAGCGCGTACTGCAACAGGTCGAGCGTCGCCGGGTCCACCCACTGTAGATCTTCAAGCACGAGCAGATGCGGTCCGACTGCCGCCATCGCCAGCAGATAGCGCGTGAGGGCCTCCCAGAGCCGGATGCGCTCCTGGTCGGGAGGCAGGCTGACAGGAGGAGGCAGGCCAGGGTGCATCTCGGAGAGTTCCGGCATCAGCCGGCTGACTTCGCTCAACCAGATCGGTTCGAGGGTAGGCACGCCGCCGAGGCGCAGGCCGACGCGCAGGGCCTCGACCAGCCCCGCGTAGGGCAGGGGCGCGGAGAACTGGTGGTAGCCGCCCCAGAGCACGAACATCCCGCTGCGGTAGGCTTCCTCGGCGGTATCGTGGGCCAGGCGGGTCTTGCCAACGCCGGCTTCTCCAACCAGCGCCAACATGGCGGGGTTTGGGCGGGGCGCGGCCAGCCATCCCGCGAGCCGCGCCTGCTCCGGCTCGCGCCCGACCACCGGAAGCCGTGTCGTGTTGCCGCCGAGTGCCGACAGCGCGCTCACAGCCTGCCTGGCGGGTTCCGCGTCCCGGCCAGTGAGCGCCTGCCCGGCCTGCATCATGTTGTGGAGGGCGAGCGTCTCCGGCTCAGGCTCGACGCCCATCTCCTCTGCGAGCAGCGCCTTGAGCGAGACGAACTGCTGCAAAGCCCGGTCGCGGCGGCCCAGCCGGTAGTAGAGGCGCATCAGCTCGCGGACGGCCTCCTCCTGGTAAGGGTCGGCGGCGACCAGGCGGGCGGCTGTTGCGGCGGCCTCTTCCCACGCCCCCGCCGTCTTGTACGCGGCGATGGTGCGGAGCAGGCAGCCCAGATAGATCCGGCGCAACCGCTCGCGCTCGATCAACACCCAATCATCGTAGTAGCCGACGAGCAGATCGCCGCGATAGAGTTCGGCTGCGCGCACCTGTGCGTCTACGTCGCCCAGTTCGCGGGCAAGAGACTCAAACCGGCGCACATCGAGATCCAGTTCGGCATCGGGGTTGAGACGCACCGTGTCGCCCTCGAAAAGCAGCAGAGCCACGCCTGACACTGTGCTATCGCGGGGTTCGAGCAAGCTGCGGATGCGCCAGAGTGCGTCGCTCAGATAGCGGCGGGCGCGGCTCTCATCCTTCTCGCCCCAGAAGAGGCCGGCCAAGAGGCTGCGTGGGTGCGCGCGCTCGTGCGCCACCATCAAGTAGGTGAGGAGCCGTGCCGCCTTCTTTGGAGTGGGAGCAGGCATCGGCTGCCCATCCCGCTCCATCGCCAGGCCACCGAAAAGTCGTATAGTCAACATGGCATAATTGGCCTCAAGGTCGCCCACACTGTACAGTATAGCATACGTCGTCGTATAATGGGGCCATGTCGGACTACTCGGACGCGCTCGGCTATCTCTACAGCTTCACCGACCTGGAGCGGGTGCCCGGCATGGCGACGGCATCGGGGCTGGACTTGGCGAAGGTCCATCGGTTCTTCGACCTGATCGGGCGACCCGAGACCGGCTTTCGCAGCGTGATCGTGGCCGGCACGAAGGGCAAAGGATCGACGGCGAACTACCTGGCGGGTGCCCTCCGCGCCTCCGGCTACCGCACCGGCCTCTACACGCAGCCCCACCTCACGACCTTCCGCGAGCGGATGCAGATCGACGGCAGCCTGCTGCCGCCCGACAGGCTGGTGGCGCTCGTGGACTGGGTGCGGCCCTATGTGGAGCAGATGAGCGCCGATCCACCGACCACTTACGAAATCTCCACTGCGCTCGCGCTGCGCTATTTCTGGGAGGAGCGGGTTGACTACGCGGTACTCGAAATCGGCCTCGGCGGGCGGCTCGACGCCGTGAACGCTGTGCGCGCTCCCCTCGTCTCGGTGATCACCTCGCTCAGCCTCGACCACACTCTTGTGCTCGGTGACACTATAGACAAGATCGCCGCAGAGAAGGCCGGCATCATCAGGCCGGGGACGCCTGTGGTGAGCGCGCCCCAGCCCGCCGACGGCCTGGCGGTGGTCGAGCACACCGCCGCCGTGCGCGGGTCGCCTCTCTACCTAGTCGGCACCGACATCACGCTTGCCGACGGACCGCCGCCGGAGGCGATGTGCGGTCCGGGCTGCTACGGGCGGCCTCTGAGGGCGACCCAGGCGGTGACGCTCACCGTAGGCCCACGGCTCCGCGAGGCCGCGCCGCAGATGCCGCAGAGCCTGCCCCTGGTGCTGCCGCTGCTTGGCCGGAGGCAGGCCGCGAACGCGGCCGTCGCCTGCGCCACTTGCCTGCTGCTTGCAGGGTCGGGTGCCGAGCGGCTGACCCCGGAGGCGATACGCTCCGGTTTCCGGTCCGTCGCCTGGCCGGGGCGGTTGGAGGTAGCCGGCGAGAGGCCACTGCTGGTTCTCGACGGCGCGCACAACGGCGACTCCGCGGAGCAGCTTGCCGCCGACCTGCCTAAGAACTTCTGCTACCGGAGGCTGGTGCTTCTGCTGGGCGCGATGGCCGATAAGCAGATAGACGCCATACTCCGCCCCCTGCTGCCTTTGGCCGATGCCGCCGTCTTCACCCACGGGCACCACCCCCGCGCGATGGAGCCGAGGGCGCTCATCGAGCGCACCGAGGCGATTGCCGCGCGCCCCGGCGCTTACCACGCCGCGGAGGATGTGAACGCCGCGCTTGCCCTCGCCTATACCCTCGCCGATCCGGACGATGCCATCCTCGTCACCGGCTCGCTCTACATCGTCGGCGAAGCCCGCGCCGCCCTCGGCCTCGGCGCACCACCTGACGAGGCGCTCTAGACCTCGGCGGGCAGAGGCGGTAGGTCGGCGGGGCTGCTGAGACCGAAGTGCCGCAGGAAGGCGAGCGTGGTGCTGAAGAGTATCGGGTGTCCCACCGTGTCGAGCCGCCCGCTCTCGGCGATCAGCCCACGGTTGAGGAGCGTCGCCAGCACTCCACTGCAATCCACGCCGCGCAGCTGCTCGACCTGGGTGCGCGTGACCGGCTGCCGATATGCGATGATCGCCAGGGTTTCGAGCGCGGCGTTCGAGAGGTGGGTGCTAGCCTCGTACCCAAAGTAGCGGTCAAGTTCGAGGCCGAGTTCGGGCGCGGTCACGAGCTGCACCTGGGAGGCGAGGCGCTGGAGACGGATGCCGCGCCCGGCATCGCGCAAGTCGGCGGCGAGGCGGTCGAGCGCGGCATCGAGCCGGGCCTGCGAAACGCCCAACCCCTTGCGGAGCGCGTCCAGGGGCTGAGGTTCGGGCGCGGCGAAGAGCACGCCTTCGAGAGTGCGGGCAAGCTCCGCGATGTCTTCTCGCTCGGTCAGTGGGCGGGGTGCGTCTGTTTCCTCGGCTTCCTGGGTCATGCGGTCATTATACAGGACGCGACTCTCCGGCTCAACTCTGCCTAAAGCCAGTTCATTGACAAGCCGCGCGCATCTGGATAAACTACAGTAAGAACGTCGTTTAGACCGCCCCCGCATCGGAGGGTTTCTCTTCGGCTGGTATCGGTGCCGGCTTGTTCCGCGCCAGCACCGCGAAGCCCCAGACCACACTGAGCCAGATGCCGAGGACACCACAGACGGGGATGACGACCAGCACCGGCAAGGCAACGTTGAGGAAAGCCTGTAACAGAAGTTCGAGGACCGAGCCGATGATCGCGCCGAGCAGCCCGCCGATAGCCGCGATGATCGCCAACGACGCGGTCGAGAGCGCCAGCCGCCGCAAGATCTGCTTCCAGTACACCATCTATCGCCTCCGTTTGGTTTCGTTTAGCGCGCGCAGAAACAGACTAAAGCAAGTATCATGCCCTCTCTGACAATGCCGGACGCCTGCCGTCTGCCGCCCCCAGCCCCCCTCTACGACGGTATCGCCGAGTTCAACAGGGGCGAGTATTTCGAGTGCCACGAAACCCTCGAGAGGCTCTGGATGCACGAGCCTGCGCCGATCCGCAGGCTCTACCAGGGCATCTTGCAGGTCGGGGTCGGCTTCTACCACCTCCGCAACGGCAACTACCGGGGCACGCTCAACCTGCTTGCCTCCTCGGTCGGCTACCTGCGGGATTTCACCCCCTCCTGCATGGGCGTAGACGTGACCCGCCTGATCGCCGATGCAGCCTCCGTGCGGGCGGCGATCCTCGCCCTCGGCCCCGAACGCTTCCGCGAGTATGACCTGCTCCACCTCCCGCGCATCCTCTACGACGCGACTGTGGCCGCGACTGCCATCCCCCTGCCCCTGCCGGAAGAGGGCGGAGCTGAGGGGCCGGGGCACTGGTAGGTGGTGGGGGCGAATTTTGAGTTATGAACTGCGAGTGGTTGGTGGTTAGTTGTTGGTGGTCGGTTGAAGGAGCCGCCGAGACGACGGCGGCACGGGGTCGCGGACTTGCGCCCCCCATCTGGCTCTGCTATGATGTCCGCATGTCTTCTACCGCCCGGCCGCTGACGCCGGATGACGGCGCGGCGCTCGACCGATTGCTCGCGGGCCAGCGACCGGCCGGGGTCTATGCGCGCAGCCACTTGCGGGCGCTCGGCATCGGCGTGGGCGGTGTGGCCGCTTGGGGCTGCACGGGCGCGGATGGCGAGCTGCGGGCGTCGCTGGTCGCGCATGACGGCATTGGCTGGCCGATCTGGGAGACACGGGAGCAGGCCGACGCCCTCGCCGAGTGCGTGGGGGCGCTGGGTATAGACCTGTTGAGTGGACCGCCCACGCTTGTCGAGCCGTTGCTCACACGGCTCGGCAGCCTTGCGGGGCGATTGGATCGCTGCCCGTTCGTGCGCCTGCTGCCCGGCGAGCTGTGCCAGCCCCCAACCTGCGCCCTCGTACGTCGCGCCCTCCCCACCGACATCGAGAGCCTGATTGACTTCTACCTACCCGGCTTCTACAGCCTCGCCTACCTGCCGACGCGCGAAGCCTGGCGCGAGCGGCTGTCCGAGCAGCTCGCGCACCGGCGGTCCTACCTGATCGAGCAGGGCGGCGTGGTTGTCGCGGCGGCGCAGAGTAGCGCGGAGACCCCCGACGCCGCGATGATCGGCGGGGTCGCCACCCTGCCGGCCCACCGCAAGCGTGGCCTCGCTGCCTGCTGCGTGTCCGCGCTCTGTGCCGATCTTTTCGCCGAGGGCGTAGCCGAGATTGGCCTGTTCTACCTCTCCGCGAACACCCCTGCGGCCCGCCTCTACGATAAGCTCGGCTTCCGTCCCGCCGGGGAGTGGTGGCTTGCTCCGCTCGGCGGGACGGACGAGTTTTGAGTTTTGAGTTCTGAATGACGAGGGTGACGCGGAGCCGCCGGGACGGCGGCGATACGGGGACAGGGGCGGCTACGGAGCTAGAAGCTGACGGTTAGCGGCTGATAGCTGACGGCTGATCGCTGACCGCTTCAGATATAAGCCAACTCCATCTGAGGCGGGGAGAGGAACTCGCAGCCATCCTCGGTCACAAGCACCTCTTCTTCGAGGCCGCAGACGCCGGCGGGGGTTTCCACCTCGAGTTCGAGGGTGTAGACCTGCCCGGCGGCGACGATGCCTTCGGGCGTCGTGCCGTAGCGTTCCCAGCGCGGGCCGAGGAGGGTGCCGCCGTCGTGGGTCGTGCGCCCCACGGTGTGTCCGAGGGCGTGCTGGTACTCCGGGTATCCGGCCTCGGTGATGGAGCGGCGGGCGATGGCGTCTACCTCCCAGCCCCGCAGGCCGGGCCGGAGCGCGGTCGCGGCGGTCTGTATCGCCGCGCAGACTGCCTCGAAGCCCCGCAGCACTTCGGGTGGGGCCTCGGTCTCGCCGGGCTTGCGGCAATACCATAGCCGCTGCTGGTCGGTACAATAGCCGTCCTTGCTCACCCCGAAATCAATATGCACCAGATTGCCCGGCGCGATCCGTAAGTCGCCGGGGCGGCTGTGACCGGAAGCCGAGCCGGGTCCGGCGTTGACTATCGGGCAGATCGAGCGTTCCCACGAAGTGCCCAGCCCGCGCCGGCCGGTCTCGGAGTGCATGAAGTCGGCGATCTCACACTCCGTTTGGCCGACCTTCAGGAAGGAGCCTGTGAGGGTGAAGATCTCCTCGGCGTCGCGCAGGGCTGCCCGCATCAGGGCGAGTTCGCCGTCCGTCTTCGTGGCGCGCAATGTACTGACGAACTCGGCGGCGCTTTCGAGGCGGCCGCCATAGACCGTCTCGCCGAGGATTCCGTTGAGGGTCAGCCACATGCCGTGGGTTAGTCCGTCGGCGGCGGGGTCGCTTGTCGAGTAGTTGACGCCGATCCGCTTTGGATCGCGCCCGGCCAGCAGTTCGCGGAGCGGTGCTGAGATGCCTTCTGTGTAGGGGACGACCTGCTCGAAGAGGCCGCCGGCTCGTACGTTGTCGCAGTCGTGAAGCCCGGCGACGACGGCGTGCCTGCCGTCGGCGCTCACCAGGACTGCCGTCTCCCAGGTGAAGTCGAGGTCGCAGATAAGCGGCAGGCTCGGGTCTTTCTGTGTGCTCGTCTCGCGCACGAAGAGCAACCAGATGTCAATTCCATGCCTGCCCAGCAGGGCTGCGGCCTGAGCCAGCTTCTCGCTGTAGATGTTCATCATGAACCTCCTGATTGCGGAGTGCGGAGTGCGGATTGCGGATTACGTAGTGCGTGGTGTTGTGAGGGCAGTCTAGCATACGTTGGGGACGATTGTCAATCGGGGTCGGTAGGCTAGAGTCATTGTGGGCGGTGGCATCAAGCGGCTGATCAGTGTATAATGTGCAACGAGCGATACGCAAGGGTAGATGACGGCTGACGGCTGACGGCTGAGAACAGAACTACGGAGGGTTGAGCCAATGAGTGTGATTACGAAGACGCTGAAGTTTACGGGTGGGGTGCTGCTGGGGCTTGGAGTGGGCAGCGTTACTGCGTTGCTGCTGGCACCGCAGTCGGGGGAGGTCAGCAAAGACCAGATCCGGGCGCGGCTTGACGAGATACGGGACGCCGGTCAGCAGGCGCAACGCCAGACCGAAGACGACCTGCAAACGCGCTGGGAGCAGCTTGCGAGCGAAGGCAAAGACAAGGCTGACGAGAAGATGACGGTGGAGAACAAAGCCGTCAGCAAGGCCGAAGAGGCCGAGAACAAGCTACGCGAAAAGCGCGACAAAGAACGCCGTGATGTCCAACGCCATATCGAAAAGGCCGACAAAGAGCTAGAGAAAGCCCGAACGAAAATCTGATCAGCCGGCCATTTCCATAGGCCGATCACGGTTCGCGTTCACTCGTGCGCGGGTCTCATCTTGTGTGCGTAAGCGCAGCAGCGAGCGCCTGCTGATTCTGTAGTAGCCGTCCTCGACCTGCGCCGGGACAAGTCCGCTAACGATAGCCTCCGAAACTTCGGCTAGTGTGAGTGGTCTCCGTTGAGTTTGCGTTTCGTGTATCATCGTTGTCTCCCTTAGTAATCTGCGCCCCTGCCTACACTAAAAGCAGGAAGCGTGCCAGATCTTGGGAGACGGCGCGGCCTAGCGGAGAACCCGTATCGCACCCGCGTAATGTGCCGCCCAGTAAGCGTCGCTGAGGTTGCTCACCGTGACGCCGATGCCGTAATCTGCGGCGTGGACGATCTTGCCGTTGCCGATGTAGATGCTTATGTGGGAGATACCGCTACGGTACGTGCCCGCGAAGTAGACGAGGTCGCCCGGCTGTAGCTGATCATAGGAGATGTGGTTGCCGCTCGCCAGCTCGCTGCCCATGCTGCGCCCCATCGGGATGCCCGCCTTGTTGAAGATGTAGTAGACGAAGCCGCTGCAATCGAAGCCGGCCGGCGTCGTCCCTCCGAAGCGGTAGTTGTAGCCGACGTACTGCATCGCAAGGGCGACGACACCGCCAGTGATGCTGTTTGCGAGGGCGGGGAGGGATGCTGGCTTGGGAGCAGGTGCTGCGGGAGCGGGTGCCGGTTTGGGAGCGGGTGCCGCCTGGGGAGCCGGCTTGGGTGGTTGCGCGCGTGCGGCCTGGATAACCGGCCTGGGCGCAACGGCGAGCTTCGGGGCTGGGGCGCTCACGAGGTAATCGCCGGACATCCAGCCCGAAAGGCCGTCGCTCGCCACCTGATACCACTGCTTGCCGGAGTTGTCCGTCGAGGGGCCTTGCACCACCTTCAAGACGGTGCCTCCGGACGCCGTGCCTACCACCCGCCCGCCGGGCACCGAGCGCAGCCGGATTGCGTCGCCGCCCGTGTTGGCGACTTTGGCATAGCCGGAGAGTTTGGCCGCAGCCGGGGCCTGCTTCGCGAGCTGGGCGGCAGGCTGAACGGGTTTGGCTGGTGACTGGGCCGGTTTCGCCGGTGTGCTGCCGGCGGCGGTGCCGAGGTAGCGCCCATCGATCCATCCCACCCGGCTGCCGACGCTCACTCGATACCAGGACTGGCCCGCGCCGTCTTTGGCGGGGCCTTCCAGCACGGTCACTTTGTCGCCCTCGCCGAGTGTGCCTTTCGCGTTGTAGCCGGTGCCCGCGCCTTCGCGCCATCGGACGACTCCGCCACCGGTGTTCGTTATGGTTGCCTGCTTGTTGGCTGTGACACCGCCTGCGGCCCGCGCCGCGCCTCCTGAGAATAACCCGGCGAGCACCAGCGCCGCCAAGAGTGTGAGTACTGCGATTGACTGCCGGCGTTTACCTCCCCCAAATCGTTTCATCAAGCGCGCCCTATCCTTTCTGAAACTATCTTGCCGTCTGAACGCTTACGGATATATGTCCCGTCGCTTGCGCGGAGAATAGCACACGGCGGAAGCGGCGTCAAGAATAACAGCGTCACAATAAGCTCAACAATCGAGTGGTCAGTGGTCAGTGGTTAGTGATCGGCGGTGAATGGTTGACGCTCCATACTGCTTGTGATAGACTGGTCGGGTGGATACGATGGGGCTGGGAGACGCTGTAAGGGCTTCTGAGCGGCAGCGCGACGGGGAGACCTATCTAAGGCTCGAGAATGGCGAGTCAAGGCTTGTGGTGGTTCCTGCGCGCGGCGGGCGGCTGACGGAGTGGGAGCTGGCGCTCGGCGGCGGTCCCGCGCTGCGGCTGATGGGCGCGCCCGACGCGCCGGTGAGCACGGGACGGGCGATGTTGGTGGGCAGAGGCGGCTTGCCGGAGGTGGTCGGTGGACTGGGACCGGCGTCCCCGTCGGGCATGGGCGATCACTTCCTGCCACTCTCCGGCAGCCAAAGGGATTTCGCGCTCGGCAAGGCGCGAGAGTTGGGCACCTTCGCGGGCGGCGCGTTCAGCGCGGCCCATTATTCGCCCGCGCACGGCCAGCAAGAGGTCGCGCTCCGCTGCGAGGGCGGCATCCGGGGCGCGAAGCGCGTCACGCCGCTCACCCTGCTCAAAAAGCTGACTCTCGGCCGGCCCGGCACCGAGATCAGCATACACTACCGGCTCGAGAACCCGAACGAGAAGCCGGTGCAGATCCTCTTTGGCGTCGAGTTCTGTTTTGCTCTCAGCGACGAGGCGGCCGCCGACGGCGGAGAGCGAACCGCCTACGAGTTCGACGGTGCCCGCGAGCGCGGCGGCTTCGGCGTCAGCGGCGTCGCCACCGACGCGACGAGCGTCGGCCTTATCGAACCGCAGCCGGGCGTCACGCTGCGGCTCGGCTGGGAGCGGGCCGCCTCCGTCTGGGTCTGCCCCTATCCGGCGGGCGGCTCTGCCCACACCGGCGCGAGCGTGACTGCGGTCTGGGATCTGGCGCTGCCGCCCGAAGACAACTGGGCGGTCAACATCTGGTTGCAGGCGGGGGCGAGCGGCCCCGTCGCGCCGCTCGATCCGGCGGTCGTCGCACGCATTGCACGCCCCGAGTCCGAAGACGAACCCTGGAAGGGGAGGCAATGACGAACTGGGTAGATGTGACCATCGTGACCGCGGTCGTCGTCAGCGCGGTGCTCGGCCTCTACTGGGGGCTGATCCGCCAGGTGGCCGCGACGTTCGGGCTGATCCTCGCCATCTTCCTGGCCGGCAGCCAGTACAGGAACCTCGCCGGCATCTTGCACCAGCCAGACGGCACCGGCCTGATCGCCGACGAGAACCTGGCGAACATCCTTGCGTTTGTGCTGATCGTGGTCGGAGTGAGCCTGGCCGTCGGGACCGTCGCCTCGGTGCTGCGGACGATGCTCGGCCTCCTCTTCCTCGGCTGGGCCGACCACCTGCTCGGCGCGGTCCTCGGCGTGGCCCAAATGCTGCTGCTGATGGCCGTTGTCATCATCGTTGCCGATGCCTTCCCCGTCCCCAACCTGTCGGACGGGGTGCAGAACTCGACCCTGGCCCCGCTAGTCGCCCGCCCATTCTCCTTCGTGGTAGACTGGCTCCCACCGGAGTTCTGGCAGGTGAAGTCGTTCATAGAGCTAGGCGGCATACCCTGAGTGCGGAGTGCGGAGTGGGGATTGCGGATTGCGGATTGCGTACCCACTGTCATTCTGAGCGTAGCGAAGAATCTCGGCTGACGGCTGACGGCTGAAAGCTACAGCAGCGCCAGGTCGGCGTTGCCGACACCGGCGAGCACGCCGACTTCATCGTGCAGGTGATGCACGTAGTTGAACTGGCGGAGGCAGCCGACAGACCAGAGTTCGCTCTTGCCGAGCGTGTCGTCGGTCATGAATTGGAGGTGGGTGATGCCGCAGTTGTCCGAGTCGTAGGACTGGGGCCCGGCGGGGTCGTCAATCCCCGCGCTGGTGAGGTAGGACTTGATCACGCCGCCGTGCGTGACTACAATGATGTTGTCGTAGGATTTGTGGTGGGCTACAATCTCGGAGATCGCGCGCAGGCATCGGGCGCGGAAGGCGCGGCGGGTCTCGCCGCCCGGCCAGCCGAAGTCGAGGTTGTTGCGGTCTCTCCACGCGGCGGCAACGTCGGGGAAGCGGCTCTGCCACTCGTCGCGGGTCAGCCCCTCGATGAGGCCGCCTGCCATTTCGCGCAGATCGGGCACGGAGATAGGCGCTAAGTTCAGATGCTCGCCGATGATCGTGGCGGTGAGCCAGGCGCGCCGCAGGGGGCTGCTGTAGATCGTGTAGAAGCTGGTGCGCTGCCGCCGCCGGAAGTCGGCGAAGAACTCGGCGGTGCGCTCGGCTTGCTCGAGGCCCTCGATGGTGAGGCTGGTATCCGTCCAGCCTTGCAGCCTGCCGCTGACGTTCCAGGGTGTCAATCCGTGGCGGACAAGATACAGGTTCATGTGGGCTTACGGCCTCGGTAGTAATCACACCAGGTCGTCAGCACGCATATCTCGCAGCGTGGGCGAGGTGCTTTGCAGACCTCGCGCCCATGTTTGATCACGTTCAGGTGGAATGAGTAGTACCAGTCGGGTGGTACCAGGGCCTCGAGCGCCTCGTGCGTCTGCTCGGCGTTATAGCGGTCGGGCACGAGGCCCAGCCTCCGGCTCACCCGATGCACATGCGTGTCCACCGGCATGGCGGGCCGCCCGCAGGCGAAGAGCAACACGCAGGCCGCCGTCTTCGGCCCCACGCCCGGCAGCGCCGCCAGCCACGCCTCGGCCTCCTCGATGGGTGCCGTCTTCAGGAAGTCGAGGTCGAAGCTGCCCCGCTCGTCCCATATTCTCTGGAGGATCGTCTTGATGCGCGGCGCCTTCTGTCGCGCCAGGCCACCGCTCTGGATTGCGGCGGCGATCCGCTCCACTGGGGCGTCGCGCACCTCCTCCCAGGTCGGCAGTTCGGCGCGCAACAGCGCGAAGGCCCGTCCGCTGTTCAGGTCCGATGTGTGCTGCGAGAGTACCGTCAGCACGAGTTCGTCGAGCGGCGGGTGGTGTGGACGCCAGTCGGGGCGGCCATATACCTCCAGCAAAGCGTTTTGTATCGGGGCGATCTTCGCTGCCGGCCCGGCGACACTATCTTCGGCGTCGGCGGGCGCGTAAACGACTTCGTGGCTGTGAACGTGCATATCCCATTATACACTAACCCTGCCTGGACGTGCCAGTGCGTAGTGCGGGCTATTGAGGTATAATGGGCGCAGGAGGTGCGTGATGGACGAAGCGAAACTCTTGGAGCGGATCACGATCAACCCACAGATCTTCGGCGGCAAGCCGATCATTCGAGGGCATAGGCTTGCGGTAGAACACCTGCTTGGTATGCTCGACGCCGTGGACACGCCGGAAACGATCCTCGAAGGCTACGCCTGGCTCGAGCCGGAAGACATACGGGCATGTTTGATCTATGCCCAGAGACCGGAGGCAGCGTATGGACAAAGACGAACTGCTGGAGAAACTAGCCCGTGAACACGCGCAGTTGGAGGAAGCGATAGCCCAACTGAGCGAGGAGCAGATGACCGCGCCCGGCGTGTATGGCGAGTGGTCGGTCAGGGATATTCTGGCCCACCTTACGGTCTGGGATGTGCGCGGTAGCGGCTGGATCAGGACCGCCGCCTCCGGGGCGATGCCGGAGATCCCCGGCCCCGGCCTCACTTGGAAGGATGCCGAGCGGCTGAATGAGGAGACGTACCAAGAGAACCGAGCGCGGCCCCTGGCCGATGTGCTCGCCGATTATCGGGACGGCTACGCACGTATGCTCACGCAGCTGCGCGCGCTGACCGACGAGGATTGGGCCAAACCGTACCGCAAGAAGAGCATCGGGCAGCCGAACGAGGTGGCGACACTCGCCGGCTGGCGCTATGGTCACCTCTCCGGCCACAGCAAGCCGATCCATGAGTTGGTGAGCAAACTGCGGAGGGCTGCGGCCGGCGGCCCGTCGCGCCAATGAACACCGAACAGATCACGCCCGAATGGCTCACCTCGGCGCTGCGCGAGGCAGGTCACCTGGAGTGCGGGCGGGTCGTCTCGGTGCGGGCAGCGTCCTCGCGTCCATTCGAGAAGCTCGTCACCCATATCGAAGTGGGTTATTCGCCCGACGCGCATCCGGCGGCCCCGGCGCAGCTTTTCTTGAAACGCGACCCCGGCCCACGGGAAGCCGAGTTCTACGACAAGATCGCCCCGCTCATGCACGACCCGCCGGTGCCGAGCAGCTACGCCTCCGGCACCGACGCCCATGGGGACTACCTCTTGCTCGAATATATCCCGGCGGGCACCCACCGCAGCGTGGAGATGTACGGACCGCCGACGCGCCCCGACAGCGAGCGGATGCTCGACGTTCTGGCGTGGATACACGCTGCATGGTGGGACGACCCGCGCCTGGGGTGCGAAATCGGCTCACCGTCGGACGCCGAGTCGATGCTGGCGGAGTACCGCTACCTGAGCGACCACTTCGGGGAGTTCGTGGACTTCTTCGGCGACCGGATCTCTCCTGAGCGGAGGCGGATTTATGAGCGAGTGCTGGCCGCTCTGCCGCCGCTTCTCGTGCGACGCCTCGCCGAAGCCCATCTGACGCTGGCGCACAACGATGCCCACGCCTGGAACTTCCTGTTGCCCCGTGACCCGGCAGGCAAGACCTACCTGTTCGATTGGGATCTGTGGACGATCAGCCCCGGCCCGCTCGATGTCTCCAACCTGATCGCCCGCTTCTGGTATCCTGAGCGCCGCGCGGCGATGGAGATGGACCTGCTGCGTGGGTATCATGCCCGCCTGCTCGCGCTCGGCGTCTCCGGCTACACCTGGGACGCCTGCCTGCACGATTATCGCTTCGGGGTGGTCCGCCACCTGGTCAAGCCGCTTGGCGCGTGCATATACAAGGGTTGGTCACCCCACCGTTGGGCGCAACTAGAGGTGACGATGCTCTCGTTCCAGGATCTGAAGTGCGAGGAGCTACTCGATGCTTGACATACCCTTCGCCACGGCCACCGAGCTGACCGCCGCCATACGCGAACGCAGCCTCTCGTCGCTCGAAGTGATTGACGCCTACTTGGCACAGATCGAGCGGCTCAACCCCGCGCTGAACGCCGTTGTCACGCTCGACGCCGTGGGGGCGCGGAGGCGGGCGATGGAGGCCGACGCGGCGCTGGCGCGTGGGGAAGTCTGGGGGCCGCTGCACGGCCTGCCGGTCACGCTCAAGGACGCGCACAGCACAGCCGGGATGCGGACGACGGCGGGTTACCCTCCTCTCGCCGACTATGTACCGGAGAGCGATGGGAGCGTCGCCGGCCTGCTGCGGGGAGCGGGCGCGATCATCATGGGCAAGACCAACGTCTCGCTGCTGATGCGCGACATCCAGAGCGATAACCCAATCTTTGGACGCGCGAACAACCCCTGGAACCTGGAGCGAACGCCCGGCGGGTCCAGCGGCGGGGCGGCGGCTGCGCTGGCGTCCGGCCTCAGCCCGCTCGACATCGGCAGCGACCTCGCGGGATCGATCCGCATCCCGGCGGCGTTTTGCGGCGTCTACGGTCTCAAGCCGACCGAGCACCGTGTCTCGCTCGCGGGCCACATCGCGGCCCCACCAGGCACGCCGCGCACTGACCGCATCCTCTGGGCAACCGGCCCGCTCGCCCGTAGCGTGGACGACTTGGCGCTCGCCTTCCGCGTCATCGCACGCCCTGTCCCCGAATCGCCCGAAGTGCCGCCCGTGTCTATGCCGAACCTGCCACGCCCGGAACTGTCCGACCTCCGCATCGCCTGGGCACCGGCCTTCCCCGGCCTGCCGGTCGCGGGCGCGATCCGCGCGGCGCTGCACGGCCTGGCGGCAGAACTGGCGCGGCGGGGAGCAAGGGTCGAGGAGCGCCTGCCCGACCTCGACTTCGCCGAGCAAGACCGCCTCCGCTACCGGTTGGCGCAGACAATGAGCGCGGTCGCCCAGGACGACGAGGGCGAGCCGATGAGTCTGCCCGACTACCTCGACGCGCTCGACCGCCGCGACGCCTACATTGCCGAGTGGGAGCGGTTCTTCGCTGGCTGGGACGTGCTGGTCTGCCCCACCACCGCCACCACGGCCTTCGCCCACACGCCCACCGAGACGCCTGTGCCGCTTGACGGCGAGCCGGTGGCATACTGGCTGAACACCCAGTATTGTCGCCCTTTCAACTTCACCGGCCACCCAGTCGTCGCCATCCCCGTCGGCCTCGACCCCGACGGCCTGCCGATCGGTGTACAGGTCGTTGGGCACCGCTGGCTCGACGAACGCCTGCTTGCGGCAGCCGCGCGCATCGCCGAGGTCGCGGGGCCGTTTCGGAGGCCACCGATCGCTGGCCCTGACCCCTAAAACAGGAGAGAGCATGAAAACACTCACTGACATCACCTACATCGAAGTCCCGCCACGGCAGATGGTCGAGGGCACGCCGCCCCTGCTGATCATGCTGCACGGCGTCGGCAGCAACGAGCACGATCTGATCGAACTCGCGCCCTCGCTCGACCCCCGCTTCCACATCGTCTCGCTACGCGCCCCGATCACGCTCGCACCCGGCAGCTACGCCTGGTTCAATGTCTTCTTCACCCCAGAGGGGCCTTTGCACAACGCGGAGGAAGCCGACGCGAGCCGCGAAACCCTGGTGGACACGATCCCCGGTCTGGTTGCGGCGACCGAGACGGATCCGGATCGCGTCTACTTGCTCGGCTTCAGCCAGGGCGCGATAATGTCGCTCGCCCTCGCGCTCACCGTGCCGACCGTAACGGCAGGCGTGGTTGCGATGAGCGCGCGCACACTACCCGAAATCAGCGACCACCTCGGCCTGCCGACAGACCTCGCCCATCTATCCCTTCTCGTGGTCCACGGCACGGAGGATACCACGCTGCCGGTCCGCTACGGGCGGGAAACGCGCGACTTCCTCGAGACGCTGCCGGTCAACCTCACATACCGCGAGTACCCGATCGGGCACTACGTCTCCCATGAGAGCCTCGCCGATGTCGCCGCATGGCTCACCCAACAGCTCGACAGCCCGCTAGCGGGCATGGATGCGACATGAGCGAGCGTGGCCCGGGGAACAGCACTCCGCGATCTGAACTCCGCACTCCGCAATACGTCGTTCCCTACGGCAAGGGCGAGATGAGCTTTCAGGTGCCGCCCGGCATGAGGGCGACCGTGGTTGAGCCGCAGCCGATGCAGCCTGTGGGCGACCTGCCGACGGCGGTGAGGCAGGCATTGGACGCGCCGATCGGTCCGCGGCTGCGCGACCTGCCGCAGTCGAGGCCCGGAGCGCGGGCGGTGATCGTCGTCACCGACAGCACGCGGGCCTGCCCCGACAGCGCGCTCGTGCCGCCTCTGCTCGACGAGCTGAACGCGGGCGGCGTCGCCGATGCCGACATCACCGTGCTGATCGGCCTGGGGATGCACCGGCCCAGCACGCCGCAGGAGCGCGAGCAGAAGCTGGGTCCGGCGGTGCTGGGCCGCGTCCGCGTGGTGGACCACGATGCGGAAGACCCGTCGGCGCTGGCGAACCTCGGCACCACTGGCGGCGCGCTGCCCGTGCCGATCGTGCTCAATCGACTCCTCGTGGAAGCCGATTTGCTGCTGGCGACGGGGATTGTCGAGCCGCACCAGTACGCCGGATATTCGGGCGGGCGCAAGACGGCCGCCATCGGCGCGGCCGGGGCGGCGACTATCGCGGCGACCCACGGCCCCCGCTTCCTCGACCACCCCGGCACCCGCCTCGGCAACCTCGTCGGCAACCCCTTCCACGAGGCCGTGACCGAGATAGCCCAGCGGGCGGGGCTGGCCTTCATCTTGAACGTTGTCTGCGACGGCGAGCAGCGGGTAGTGGCTGTGCGCGCCGGTGTGCCTGAGCTGGCGTTCGACGCGCTGGCGGCTCTGGCAGCGCGCCTCTACACCGTACCGGTGCCCCATGCGTACGATATGGCTGTCGGTGGCGTCGGCTGGCCGAAGGACACCAACCTCTACCAGGCGTCGCGCGCGGCGTCCTATCTTTTCTTCGCGCCCCGGCCCGTCGTCAGGCCCGGCGGCGCGTTCATCATCCCGGCACGCTGCGAGGAAGGGGCTGGGCAGGGTGTGGGCGAGCGCAACTTCTTCGCAGCTATGCGCGATGCGCCATCAATCGAGTGGATACTTGACGACGCCCGGCAGAACGGCTACCCGCCGGGCCAACAGCGGGCCTTCATCCTGGCCCGCGTGCTCTCAGAGAACCCGATCATCATCGTTGGGGCCGAGCAGCCCGAGGTGATCCGCCAGGCCCGCCTCGATGCCGCCCCCACAATCGAGGCCGCGCTCGCCGTCGCCGTCGCCCGGCTCGGCCCCCGCCCGGGGGCTGCGCCGCCTCTGGAGCTGCTGATCGTGCCGCACGCGATGTTGACGCTCCCGGTTGTGGCTACTTCGTAAGCGGTCAGCTATCAGCTATCAGGTATCAGCTATCGGTGGTCTGGGTAGGCACGGCGGTGGGTCGGTGGCTGATAAGTTGTGCCTGGGGGTATACTAATTTTGAGTTTTGAGTTTTGAGTTATGAATTACGAAAGCCGATGGGTCGGGATGGGTCGCCCATAAGGGGGCAGGCGGTATTATCGAGGGGCGCATCGGTCTTTCGACGGATTTTTGGAGTTTTGAGTGCTGAACGGCGAGTGCATGGCTATCTGCTCCTTCTTTTGTGCGTAAGTTGGCCGCTAATTTTACCCTCTCACTTTATATATCCATTTGAGGGGCGATTTACTGCCATATTTTGGGTTTTTTGAGGGGCTTGAGGGCAAAGATACCCCGAAAGACCTAGACGGCGGAGTGGTTAGTGGTTAGTAGTGCGGAGTGCGTGGCTGACGGCTGACGGCTACCTGAGCGCGCGTATGTAGGCGATCAGCGGGGGCATGTCGGTGTCGGGGATGGTGTCGGGGCCGTAGGCCGGCATCGGGTTGTGGCCCCGCCGGATGACGCTCGTGATCTGCTCATCGCTGCGCGCGGAGTTGATCAGGCTGGGGCCGATGCCCCGGTAGCCGTTGGGGTGGCAGCGGTTGCAATACTGCTGGTAGATGCGCTGCCCGGCCTGCAACGCCTGCGGCACCGAGGTCGGCGTCGGCCCGCCGGGCGTGGGCGGCCCCGTGTCTGTGCTGCCGTTGTCGCAGGCGACGACCAGCACGAGGGTGGCCGCCGCCAGAAGGAGGGCGGCCACTTCGCGCAGCTTCCTAAAAGCCATTGTTGTTCACACACCCGCCACTAACCACCAACCACCAATCACTAACCACTCGCCGCTGGCGGAGAGGCAGGGATTCGAACCCTGGGGACTCGCGTCCAACTGTTTTCAAGACAGTCGCATTAAACCGCTCTGCCACCTCTCCTGATTGCGGAGTGCGGAGTGCGGAATCGCCGCACTCTGGTCCCGTACTCGGCTTTATTCTACTCGGTTTGGGGGGAATGATCAAGTATCGTCGCCTGACGTCGGTTCGTATGGGGATGCGCGGGATCAAGACGGATCGATCCACGAAAGCACACGGAAAAACACGAACGAGTGGTTGGTGATTAGTGGTTAGTAGGCGGGTGCAGCCGGGACGGCGGCGATACGGGGGAATGGGGCCGCCGGGACGGCGGCGATACGGGGGCCATGGGCGAGTTATAAACGGATCTCAGTCACCACCGCACTCCGCACTCCGCAACCGGATCACGGCCATTTGCCGCTTGCCGCTAGGTCGCCGAGGGTGTAGTAGAGGAAGACTGTGGCCTCGGCGCGGGTCGCCTGGGCGTCGGGGCGGAGGCGGCCGGCGGGGCTGTCCTGGATGATACCGTGGCGGTAGGCGGTTTCGACGTAGGGGTAGGCCCAGTAGGTGAGCGGCACGTCGGAGAAGGGGCTTTGCGCGCCCTGCTGTAGCTGCCAGTTCGCCGCCAGCGTCAGCACCTTCACCACCTCGATCCGCGTTACTGGGCCGTCGGGCCGGAAGGTGCCGTCCGAGTAGCCGCCGACCAGCCCGCGCGCGATGCCGGCGGCAATCGCGCCGGAGGCGGGGTAGTTGGGCGGCACATCCTTGAAGCTGGGCTTCGCGGGCGGCTGCTGCGGGTAGTTCAGGGCGGTCGCCAGCATCTTCATGAAGTCCGCCCGCGTGATCGCTCCGTTCGGCCTGAACGTGCCGTCGCTATACCCGCTGACCAGGCCCAGCCCGCTCAGAAAGCCGACCGCCTTATAGGCGAAAGAGCCGGGCGGCACGTCGCTGAAGGTGGGGCCGACATGCACCACGATGCTGCTCCGCGACACGCGCCCCGTCACGCCCTGGGCCTGCACCGTGATCGGGAAGTCGGCACCCAAAGCCACCACCGTACTGTGGAAGCTGCCGTCGGCGTCCACCAGGGCGTCGCTGCCGTTGACCGTGACGGTCGCGCCGGGGTCGGTGTGGCCTGAGACGAGCAGGCTGCCGACGGCCACGCGGTCCCCGTCGTGTGGGCTGGTGATTACAAGGGCGGGAGGGCCGGTCACCACGGTCGTGGACGTGTCGGGCGCTTCGGGATATGCGCCGACGTTGCCCGCCTTGTCTCTCGCGCGTGCGCGGAAGTAGTAGGTCACGCCGTTGGTGCCCTGGAAGACGGCGGTGGTCGCGGTAGTTGCGGTCTGCCAGTCGGTCCAGGTGGCGTTCGCCCCTGCGCGTACCTGGATGTCGTAGGAGGCGAGGCCGGAGCCGCCGGGGTTGTCCGCGCCGCTCCAACTCACCGGGAACTGCGCGCTGCCCTGATACGGCGGCAGAGCCGATACCCGCGCGGTCGGCGATGTCGTGTCGGACGCGGCGACCAGGACGCGAACCGTGAGCGGGTTCGAGCCTGCGTCCTCGAACCAGGTCTGGTTGACCTCGACCATATCCCAATGGAGGTCATAAGCGCCTGGCGTGCTCGGCACGCTTAGGCTGGCTTGTAGCACTACTGTCGCGCCGTATGGCACGTCGCGGGGGAGGGCGGTGCGTATGTCCGTGAAGCCGGAGTATACTCGGGTGCCGCTCGATGTGTACCATCGGAAGCCGAGCTTGACTGGGCTCGGCCCCCCACTCGGCCAGGTCAGGCCGCCTCCGTTGCGGACGGTTATCGTCGCCTGCGTGGTTGAGCCGGGAGTAAGCTGCGGCAATGGGGCGGCGGGCGAGAAGATAGCTCGGTATTCCGGCAGGCCGGTTCCGAGGGCGGCGCGGATCTGGGGCAGCATCGCGTAAGCGTAAGCGCCGGGGCAGGTCTTGTCGTTGAACTCCTGGCCGCAGCCCTGCCCGCGGAAGTCGCGGTGTCCTGCGATATTCGGGCGCACGAGCGTGACGCTGCCGCCGCAGTTTAGTGCGCCGGTGAACGCGCCGATGCCCTGAGGGTTGATCCCACGGCGGTCGGTGGCCCATGCGAGCAGCTTGATGAGGCTGTCGCGCATGGCGGAGCTTGGCGCGGTCTGGTCGTAGTTGCCGATCAGCGAGATGCCGATGCTGCCGTAGTTGAACGGGTAGGCGTGGCCCGCAGCCACATCGTCGCCCCCGTAGCGGCCCTCGTAGACGTTGCCGTGGGGGTCGATCAGGTAGTTGTAGCCGATGTCGCCCCAGCCGCGCGTGATGGCGTGGAAGTACCAGATCGAGCGCACGCGGGCCGCGTAGTCGCCGTCGGCGTTCGAGGTTTCGGTGTGGTGTATGATGACGTGCGTTGCCTGCTTGTACTCGGGGGGCCAGTTGGGACTTGCGTTGCCGTCGGGGCTGCCCCACTGGGCGCGCGAGATGATCGCCGGCTTCACAGGAGGCGGCCCGCCCTGGAGTGTGGCGACCGGCACCTGGGCTGTCACCCCGGAGTCTATGAAGCTGAACGTGAGGTTCGAGATCGTCGGCGGCGTGACCCCCGGCAGGCTGCTGAGGGTGATCCGTGCCTGCGCGTAGCGGTGCGTGCGGACATCCTGCGGCACTCCGACCAGGCTGCCGTAGGTGCGGGTCAACGGGTCGCGTGGATCCTGGATGCCTTCGAGGTTTGTCTGCTGCCAGTCGGTCCAGGTCGCGCCGTCGGGGCCGGTCCGCAGCTCCACGCGGATGCTGTTGTCGTCGGGCGTCTCGCCTTGCCTCGGGGGCGGCGTGTCCCAATGCGGCGCAACGTCGCTGAAGCCGAAGGGTGCCTCGACGGGTGCCGAGAGGTAGACGACGTTCGCCTGGCCGGCGGGCACGGAGAGGATACGGGATTCGATGTGCGCGCCCGGCTGGTCCGCGCGGCTGTAGCCGCCGGATACGGGCACCTCGCTGCCCTTCATCACGGTCGGGCCGGACGCAGCCGGTGTGTCGGCAGCCTGGGTGTTCGGCCCGGCCCCAATGCCTGCCGGCGACAGCCCTATAAGCAGCAAGAACGTGACGACCCACCCCAACGCGGCAGTTCGCATCTGTCGGCCCAGCATAGCCCCTCCTCACGCAGCCGTCGCCTCGACGCTCGGTCGCGGGCGTCCTGTTATGTCAGCTTGGCGTCACTGGGTTGATTATACACGGCTGGGTCGTGTTGTCAAATTGGGAGCCGCTGATTTTCTTGCAAAAAGCGGACCGCGCTCCCACGGCAGGGCGCGGTCCACCTGAACTGTCCTCATGTCGCGAGTAGGTGTTAGCGGTTGGCCGTCCTCCCGAACCGGAGTCGCCGCACGGCAATGAGTATCAGCGCACCGGCCAGTATGAAGGCAGCGGCAATCAGCCCCCAGCCGGCGAGATCGGCAAGCTCGCCGTTGCCGGTCTGCGGCATCCCCGGCGGGTTGCCGGCACCGGTTTGCGCGGCAAGCACGGTGACATAGCCGCTCATCCCCTCCTGGTCGTGGATGACGCAGATGTACTCGTAGCGGCCCTGCTGGGCGAAGGTCAGCGTGTAGTTGCGCGGGCCGGGTGCGGGGTTCATCGTGCCTTCGATGATGCCGGAGTTGAAGTAGCCGGTGCCGTTGTAGGTGCTGCCACCGGCTGGGAGGGCCACCTGTGGGTTGATCACCAGCTTCGGCGGCCCGGCGGGTTGGGCTTCCGGCTGGATGAAGTCCGGCTCCTTGCCGCCGGAGACGAGCGTGACGGTGTGGGGGGCCATATCCGCCTTCTGTACCCACTCGATACTATCGCCCTCGTGGATGCTGATGTCAGGCTGCGAGAAGCGCATCCAGTCGGCCATGCCGTTCATCGCGGTGTAACCCATGTTCACGGTGTAGACGGTGCTGCCATTCGGCCCAGGGCGGGTGGCGACTTTCTGGGCATCGGCGTCCGACTTGGCCGCCTCGGCGGCGTCGGCAGTCATAGCGGCCTGGGCGTCGGCGTCAATCTGCGCCTGGGTCTGGGGGTAGGCGCTGCCCGCCGCCTGCACGGTCAGCTTGCCGACCATGCCCATGACCTGCGCGTTGGCGGGGTTGACCCCGGAGTGGATCGAGCAGATATACTGATAGCTCCCCGCTTTCGGGAAGGTGAGCTTGTAGTCCTGCACGCCCTGCGGCCCGCGCACCATCTGCCCGCTGCCCACCGTGGCGCTGCCGTCATAAGTGTTGCCGCCCTGGGGCAGGAAGGTTGCTGGGTTAGCCAGCACCCGGTGGCTGCTGCCCCCTTCGGGGATGAGGGTCTGGGGCGGCTGCTGGCTGGGGCCGAGCATCATCACGTTGTGGAATTCGGAGGAGTTGAGCTTGAAGTCAATCGTGTCACCCTCGTTGACGGTGAGGTTGTCGGGGTAGAAGCGCATGAACTGCCATGCACCCACCGGGCCGTGGTCGCTCTGCGTCACCTCGGACTCGGCACCGACCAGCACTGTCCAGGTGGTGGGGCCGCTTTGCTTGGTTGGGGCCGCGCTGACAGGGCGAGCCGCGCCTGCGGTGATCATTATTGCCAGCAGCAGCGCTAGTGTAATGGTTGGTCGTGTAGCTTTCATTCCAATCTCCTTTCAAGACTTCGGTTTCTGCCCCAGCGTTGGGGCCGATAGGGAGAGCGGCGCTCCGCCGCGCATGGGCATATTATCTTCGCGATCGGAGGGGAAAGATACCGGTTTTTGTGTGCTGTTTTGTGTGCCTTTTTGTGTGCCTTTGTGTGCTGGGCAACAAAAATCCTCTCCTGGGAGAGGGCGGGTTAAAACGGGAGTTTTACTGCTCGCTCACTACCTTTTAATGGGCACCGCTGCCGGGATTGGCAAGTTGAGGGCGTATTCAATCGCCCGCTCCACGCTCATCCTGCGCCCCGCAGCCCAGGCGGCCTCGAACTCCGCCGCGCCGATTTGCTTTCGCGCCGCTTCAGCAGTTCGTTTGCACGCATCACGCTCAAAGGGCCGTAGCGTACTACCGATCGCCTCGCGCAGGGCGGCGGCTGACGCCAGCAGCCGAACTGCCGGTTGGGCCTGGTTTTGGGCGGCGGCCAGCGAGGCGAAATCCTCCAAGTAGGGGGCAACCCACATCGTTTCTTCTGCCTCCTGCTGTGTGCGAATGGCTTGGCTAAAGAGGTCGTAGGCAGTGCGGTAGTCTCCTCTGTCCATAGCAAGCCGGCCCAGCGCGGAGCTGGCAGCTGCGGCCCATACTTTATCCCCCAGCGCCCGGCTGATAGTCAGGCATTCTTGATGCGCCGCCTGCGCCGTCGCATAGTCACCTTCGCGGCGAGCCCGATCTCCCTTGAACATCAGTAGTTCAGCAAGCAGCGACTTCTCGCCCAGTTGGCGAGCAATTGCCATACCTTCTTCGATGTATGAACTTGCCAGCACAAGATCACCCTGGACATAAGCAATCGTGCTGAGTCGGCTAAGGTTGAGCGCCATGCCCAAACTATCGCCCAACCTCTGCCCAATGGCAAAGGCTTGTTCAAAATGTGACTTGGCGGTTTTATAGTCGCCCTGGTCGAACGTCACCAGTCCCAGGTTGAAGAGGGTGGCCGCAATCCCACTCTCGTCCTTCAACTCCAGCCTCATTGCCAGGTTTGTTTCGTGCAGAGAACGCGCCGTTGCCGGGTCGCCATGCTCGAAGGCCATCACTGCCGCACCGTGAAGGGCTTTAGTTCGCGCTGTTGTCGGGGCGGTGCCGCTTTGCGCCAGCACTGCCTCCAGCCGGCTTCGCCCCTCACTGAGATAGCCACGCAGCCTCCAGAACTGCCAGAGTGTGCCTGCCAATCGTAGCCCCGCCTCCGGCTCGCGATTTATCAACCAGCCGAGGGCGGCACGGATGTTGTCGTATTCGCTCTCCAACCGATCCAACCAGGCGACCTGCTGTGCGCCGCGCAACTCCGGCTCGGCCTGCTCGGCGAGGGCGAGGTAGAGGCCGGCGTGGCGCTGCCTGAGTTGCTCTTCCTCGCCGCTTTTTGTCAGCAGTTCGGCGGCGAACTGGCGCACCGTCTCCAGCATGGCATAGCGCACCGCGCCATCCTGTTCGCTCGCCTGTACCAGCGACTTGTTTACGAGTTGCACATGGCCCGCCAGCACTGCTTCGGATTGCAGATTGGGATGCGGAGCCGAGTCGGTGCAGATGACCTCGGCGGCTTCGAGACTCCAGCCACCGGCGAACACAGCCAGACGGTGCAGCAGGATGCGCTCGGCGTCGCCCAGCAGGTCGTAGCTCCACTCGATCGAGGCTCTGAGCGTCTGCTGACGGGTGGGCGCGGTGGGATCGCTGCTGCGTAGCAGGCGCAAGCGGTCCTCTAGACGACGGGCAAGCTGCTCCACGCTGAGAACCTTGACCAGGGGCGCGGCCAATTCAAGCGCGAGGGGGATACCCTCAAGCTGCCGGCAGATCTGTACCACGCCGAGAGTGTTGCGTTCGACAAGCCGAAAGCGGGGCAAGGCCGCTTGCGCTCGGCTCACGAATAGTGATACCGCCGGGCAATCCTGTACCTGAGCGTTGGAAGATCGCTTCGTCGGGTCGGGTAGCGGCAGCGGTGAGAGCCGCCACTCGGTCTCACCTGCGATGCCGAGCGGTTCGCGGCTGGTAGTCAGGATATGCAAGTCAGCACAAGCTGCCAGCAAGAGCTTGACCAACTCGGCGCAGGCGGCCAGCAGGTGTTCGCAGTTGTCGAGCACGAGAAGCAGCCTGCGCGGACGCAAGTAATCAACCAGCGTATCGCTGATCGGGCGGCCAGGCTCCTCGCGCACGCCGAGCGCGTGGGCCATTGCGCTGACTACCAGGCGGCCATCGGCCAGCGGCGCGAGGCTGACCAGCCGGCAGCCGTCGTGATACTGATCGAGCAGTCCGGAGGCCAGTTCGGTTGCCAGTCGGGTCTTGCCCATCCCGCCCGCGCCGGTAATCGTCAGCAGCCGGGTGGTTTGCAGCAACTCTTCAAGCTCGGCAAGCTCCCGTTCGCGGCCAACGAAGCTAGTGAGTTGCAAAGGTAGGTTGTTGCCGCCGCGCTCTAGGCATGCCTTTGCTGCTGGGCCGAGTGGGGCAAGCTGGTCGAGGGGTGGAGTTCGCCACTCTGCCAGCTTGAAGGGTGGGCAGCCGGCCAGGGCGAGCAAGTCAATCGCCTGGGCCTGGGTTTGCAACGCCTCCCACTTCGCCAGTGTGCGGACGATGGCGGTCGCGTTGGCACAGGAGAGAGCCACCTTGCCTCCGCCGTTCAATCGCTTGCTGAGTTCGGCGCGGCTCAGGCCGATCTCACGGGAAAGATCCTCCTGGGTAGGACGCTGTCCGTCCGCGAAAGGGTCGGCGGCGCGATAGAGCGCCTGCACCCGTTGATGAAACGTCTTGAGGTTGGACATTCTCATTGCCCTTTCCGTCTAGCCTCGCTCTGCCTATTCTATCATAGAATGGAGCGGGTGGCTACTCCCAGGCCGGCAGCACCGCCGAAGCCATTACCCCGACAAGCTCACGGCAGAGGCCCCAGGTTGGTGAGCAGGAAGCCGAGCTTGCGTGTTTCGCGGCTCGACACGCCAGCGTCCACGGGGCTGATCGCTGGTGCGTCGCTCTCGAAGGTCAACGTGCTCGCCCCGGCAGGCAGGGACACATTGCCGAGGTCATAGGGCTGCTCCGTCTGGCCGAGCGTCAGCGTCCGCAGCGGCTTGCCGTTCGCCGAGACCGTTAGGTGCGCGGTGCCGTGGAACGCGGCAGCCGTGAAGTGCAGGGGCCATGTGAGAGCCGTCTTGCTCAGGATCTGTATGTCGGACTCTTGCCCGCTGCTCCACCGCCAGATGCGCGCCTCCTGCGTCTCAGGAGGCTGCCAGCCCTCGCCTGCCCAGACAAGCGGCGCGGGAGCCACCGCAGGCACACGGTAAGCCGTCAGCATCGCATCGTCGGCCACGATGGCCGAGCTGTCGGGGAAGAGGCGGCGTAGATATGCCTCGACCTCGGCGCGGTCGCCCGGCTGCTGATAGCTCTCGTCATCCTTGTAGAAGACGAGGTAGGTTATGTCGTAGTAGTTCAGCACACCGAACGGGGAGAGCGGCGGCAAGATGTCCTGCTTGGGCGTGGGGGCGAGGTCAATGAAGCCGTAGAACGGCGAGTCGGTGGTCAGGTAGTAATCACGCACAGGGCGCGCAACATATCCCCCCAAGATCTTCTTGCCGTGGACCGTCTGGTAGAGCATACGGGAGTGATCGCGCAGGTAGTGGCTTGTCACCGGCAGCTCGAGGATCGCCGATGTGCTTGGGTCGGCGGCGAGGAGCGAGAAGAACGGCGAGAGGGCAACCGGCTTCAGCGGCTGCGGCACCACGGCGAACTCGGCGAGAGGCAGCGCGAGCAGCAAGAGCGTGACGGCAACCGCCGTGGCCTGCACTCCACGCGCCGGGGTGACCCGCAACCGCGCCCCGAATCGCGACGCCCGCCCGATCAGGTAGGCGGCTCCGGCCCCCGCGAACACGTCCAGGCCGATGTCGGCGAGCAGCACGAACCGCCGGGGCACGCGCGCGATAGACATGAACGGCAGGTTACGCACGAGGAGGTAGGGGAGTGGGACGCCGGTGGTATGCGCCACGTCGTTCGCGTCGCCCCACTTCAAGTAGGGGCCGAGCGAGAGCGCCACCCCCATCACGAGCAACAGCCCCCAGAACACGCCCCACTTTCGCAGCCGCACAAGGCCGACCGCCGCCAACCCCATCGCCGAAAAGCCGAGCGTGCCCATGAACCAGACCGGCGGCGTCATGCGCGCGTCCTTCACGACCGTGAACAGGTCGAGCGGACTCAGCGAAAACCGCACCTCGTAATCAAGCCCGCTGACCAACTCGAACGTCGGGTCGTTGCCGGCGCGGATCGTCGCCAGCAGGAGCGGTGAGACGATGACAGCCCAGCCGAGCAGCACCGCGCCGGTCGCCAACACGGTTGCCCGCCGCTCGCGCCACAGGTCTTTCCCCACCTCGAACCGGCTGTGATAGAGCCGCACCAGCCCTAGCAGCGCGGCGGCGATCAGCAGGTAGAGTGCCCAGTACCAGCTCGTGAAGGTTGTGGCGACCAGGAACAGGATCGCGAGCACGCCGTCGCGGGGCCGCCGCCCTTGATACAGGAACTTGTGCAGGAACAAAATGAAGAGCGGCAGCCATTCGATCGGTATGAGTTCGAGCTGCGCCTCGTGGAGGTGGTATTGGTGGAACGGGCTGAACGCGAAAAGCGCCCCGGCGACCAGGCCCCCTCCCACGCTCTGCGTCAGGTAGCGCACCAGCCAGAACATCGCGCAGCCCGTCAGCGTGAAGTGGGCGAGCACGAGCAGGTTGTAGCCGAGCGTCGGCCCGGTCACCGGGTCGGCGAGCAGGAGCGCTGGCAGGGCCAGCAGCCCGTTCAACGGCTGCAAGGTGTGGTAGAAGAGAGGCAACGGGTCCGCCGCGTCGCGGTACGGATAGTAGAGCATGTCGGTGTAGAACGGGTTGGTATGACGGTCGAAAAGCGCCGTCTTCACCCACCAGAGATCCCACCGGCTCACATCCGCATCCGCGGTGATCCCCTCGATGATGCTGTGCGAGAGGTCGGTGACGAGCGGCCATGTCAGCAGTACGGTCAGCCCCCCGAAGAAGACGACCGGCCAGAGCGCGGCTGCTATGCGTGCGAGTTTCGTCTGCATCGGCGCAATTATACAGCAACGGCCGCCTGGCGGTCAGCCCGCCGGCTTGCCGAGCGTGCGGGCGGCGGGTATAATCGCCACATGTCTACACGTCTCGCACCGGCCCTGGCGGTCGGCGTGCTGCTCCTGCCGGTGCTCGCGCTGCTGGGACGGCTCGCGCTCTTCGCGGGGCACAGCGCCGAGATGCTCGCCTTCCCCTGGGAGATCGACTTCGACGAAGGCGTGATCCTCCACTCGTCGTGGCTGCTGGCGAACGGGCAGACGCCCTACCCGCCGATCACTGCGGACCACTTCGTCTCCTCGGTCTACCCGCCGCTCTTCTACGCGCTGAACGCGGTCGCGCTCAAAATCTGGGGCCTCAACCTCTGGAGTGGGCGCGCCCTCAGCCTGCTCGGCACGCTGCTGGCGGCGGGGTCGCTTGTCGCCTGGACGTTCGCAGAGACCCGCTCCCGCGCCGCCGGTCTGATCGCGGCGGCCCTCTGGCTCTCCTCCGGTCCGGTCATCGTCTGGGCGACGTTCTACAAGCAGGATGTACTCGCGCTGGGGTTCGGCGCGCTCGGTGGCGCGATGCTCGCCTGGGCCGGGCGGCCTAACCTACCGTCCCCCGTCCCCCGTGGGGTCACCCGGCTTGCATGGCTAGCTATCCTGCCGCTTGTGCTTGCGTTTTGGACCAAGCAATCCACCCTCGCGCCCCTGGCGGCTGCGGGGCTGTATATGCTGGGGCGCGACCGGCGGTCGGGGCTGCGCTGGTGCCTGGGGGCGGGCGCGGCGCTGACCGGGCCGTTCCTGCTGCTGAACGTGGCGCTGGGCGGACAGCTATACATCCATCTTTTCCTGCCGGGGGCGGAGGCGTTGTCGGGGGCGCGGCTCGGCAAGAACCTCGGCGCGCTCTGGGGAGAGGGCTGGCCGGTGATCGTCCTGGCCGGTGTGACCGCGCTGGCGCTGCTTGGCTGGGCGGCGCGGACGGTGCCTGCGCTTTCGGTGCTATACGCCGCCGTCTCGATGCCTGCGTTGCTGCTGACGAACCTCTCTCCCCTGGCGAACTACAACCACCTACTGATCGGCCTGCTGCCGCTCTGCCTGCTGGCCGGCGTCGGCCTCGGCCATGCGGCCTCGCTCGGCGAGTGGCGGCTGCGGGCGGGGCTGCTGGTCGCGGGGGTTGCCGTCCTGCTTGTGCAGCCGGCGCTGCTCGGCCCGATCAAGAACTGGTACACGCCGCTCGGCCAGCCGCTCGACGAGAAGGCCACCCGCTTCGAGCTGCTTGAGCGCGCCGTGGCCGACGCGCCCGGCAGCTCCGTGCTCACCGAAGACGCTTGGCTCGCGCTGCGGGCGGGCAAGGCGCTGCCTTATGACGACCCCGCCATGATGACAATCCAGGCCAACTCCGGCCATTGGGACCAGCGCGACTTCCTGAACGACATCGCCCGCCGGAGGTTCGGGCTTGTCGTCCTCGAACAAGACATCACCGGCGAGACAGACACCCCGCGCTGGTCGGCGGCGGGGCTGGCGGCTTTGCAGGCGAACTACGCGGTGAAGTCCCGCGATGTGCGGTTTCTGGCCGCGCCCCGCGCCCCGCCTGCCGCCCCACCCGATGCACGAGATTGTGCCCTGGCGGGTGGGCCGCGACTGGTCGGTTTCTTCCTGCCCGGCGGCGGAGCGCGCCTCGCCCCAGGCGATGTGCAGCAGTTGAGCCTCTACTGGGCGGCACCGGCCACTGCTACCTCACCGGAGCCGTTGAAGTTCAGCCTGCTACTGCGCGACCCGCAGGGCAAGGCGGCATGGCAGGCCGACCTGCCGCCGGGCGCAGAGGCAGGGCGGCCCTGGCCTTCATGGCCGCCCGGCGCGTCTCCGCGTGACGATCTCCAGGTGCCGGTGCCGGCGACCGCACCGCCCGGAGTCTACACTCTGGTCCTCAGCGCCTACGTGCCGGGTGCCGGCGGCCTCCGCCCCGTGCCGTTCGTGTGCGGTGCCGGCTCCGCGCCGAGCATGACCTTAGCCACGCCTCGGGTGGCACCCGCTGTGGGGCCTTGAGGGGCCGAATGTCTACCACCGTCTATCTCTCGCCACATTTCGACGACATGGCCCTCTCGGTCGGCGGGCTTGCCGCAACCGGGACCGACGCCGGAGGATACGGCCTCTGTATCACACTGTTCGCCGCTCCGCCCGCGCCGGGCTTGCCGCTCTCCGGCTTCGCCGAGGAGCTACACGCCCGCTGGGGCGAGCCTGATCCGGTGGCCGCCAATGCCCTCCGCCGCGCAGAGGAGCAGGCCGCGACCCGGCTGCTTGGCCTCGACCTGCTGGCGCTGACCTACGCCGACGCCGTCTACCGTCACGGGCGCTATAACAGCGTGGCCGATATCTTCGGCGCGGTCCACGCTGATGAAGCAGCCCTGCCCGCCGCCATCGCCGCCGCGCTCGACCGGGAGATCGGCCGGAGCGCCGGGTGGGACGGCGTGACGGTCTATGCGCCGCTCGGCCTCGGAGGCCATGTGGACCACCAGCTCACCTTCTGTGCAGCCCGCATCATGCAGCGCGCCGGCAGGCCGGTTCGCTACTACGAGGACTTCCCATACGCCGCGGTGCCCGATGCCCTCTCCGCCCGCCTCGCCGCGCTCAGGCCCGCGCGCGCTACGCCGACATACCACGCCATCACCGCCACGCTCGACCGCAAGATCGCCGCCATAGCCGCCTACCCCTCGCAGATCAGCAGCCTCTTCCTGAGCCAGGAGGCGATGCCGGCCGCTGTGCGGGACTACGCCGCAGCCGTCGCCGCCGAAGCGCCACCGGCGGCGCGAGTCGGCGGATACGCGGAGCGGACCTGGGAAGTAGCAGGGGAGCCGGCGTAACTGCTTCACCGGCCAGGCATTATGCTATAATGGCGGCAGCAGTCAGCACGGAGGTGAGGGTGTGGTAGAGTGGGCGACATAATCCGGGGTCGGCACATCGGGTGGAACGACCGGCCACACGGCCCCGAGTTCTACCTCGAGAGCGCCCCGACGATCAGCCCCGACGTCTTCGCCGCACAGCTCCGGCGGCGCAACAGCCCGGTCTTGCAGGAGGCCGATCCCCTCAGCTTCTACAACGCGGTTCTAACTAGGGGCCTCAATCCCGCAGTCGCCCTCGGATTCTTCGGCAAAGAGTCCCAATACGGGGCCGACACCGCCAGCCCTGTCGTGCAGGCGGGGGCCAAAAACTGGGGCAACCTCACGCAAACGAACTTGGCCGACGGGCCGCCATACGGCCGGGCACACCGCACCGTCCACATCACGGTGTTCGGCGAGACGCACGACTTCCGCGCCTACGATACCTGGATGGACGGGCTGCTCGACTGGTGCGACCATGTGCAGAGTCCTCAATATAAAGGCAAGACGATCCGCGATGCGCTAAAGATTTACGTCGGGCCGTCGTACAACTCGTATGCCGACCAGGTGCAGGCTTGGATGCAGGCATGGGACCAGGCGAGCGGCGCGTTCGACATCCTCTTGCCGGGTGTACCGCTGCCTCCCGTGCCGCCGTGCGACTACCCGCTGCTCGGCCCGCCGAGCATCAGCAGCAACGGCTTCACCGCGACGCTGGCTGCGGCGAACAGTCCGGTTCTGGAGGAGACGGACGGGGGCGAGTACTTCGACCTCTGCACGGCAAACAATGTGGACCCGGCGGTGGCGCTCGCCTTCTTCGCGCAAGAGACGAACTACGGCACCGCGCCGGGGGAAGCCGAGCTCAAGAACTGGGGCAACCTCTGGGACGCCTCGGCCCACTCGATCGGCACCTACCCGGCCTGGTTGCTGGGGCTGCGCGACTGGTGCAACCGGCTGCAAGGCCCGGCCTACACGGCCCACGGAGCGCCGACGATCTCCTCGATTGTGCCTCTATATCGGGGCAATCGCGCGGACAACGACCAATACATACGCAACCTCTGCACGAGGATAGACCTACTGCGGGAGATGCCCCGGTGAGTAGTGCTTGTGGACGCGGCCCCCGATGCGTAGCCAGGCTATGCCGGCGTCGGGGTCGCGGAGAAACTCGCCGCGGGTGTCTTTGAGCGGCTCGTCGAGGACGACCACGCAATCCTGGCCGCAGAAGGCGAGGCGGACGGGAGGCGGAGCGGGCGGGGGCGGAGAGTCGGGCTTGGGGAAGCCGCCCTTCGGAGTGATCTGCATGGTGATCAGGCCGTCGTCGCCGAGGGTGAGATCGAGATCGCCGGAGGCGGCAACGTAACGCCCGGTGTAGGGCGCGAGTTGTGCGGCGGTGAGTTCCAGCGTCTCAGGTTCGGCCTCGCGGACGCCGAGGTAGTGGTCGAGCGCCCATTTGACGACATCGCGGTTGAGCAAGCTGCCCTGCTCGGCATTGGTGAGGATGGTCAGGGCGAAGCGGCGAGCGGGAACCATCTGGAAGGCGGATAACTGGCCGTTGGTGGCGCCGCCGTGGCGGACCAGCCTCGTGCCCGCGACATCCCGCACGAACCAAGTCAGGCCGAAGAAGTCGCCGTTGGCCGCAGGCAGCCGTGGCTGCTGCATCTCGGAGAGCGAGGCGGATGTGAGCAGGCGGGTGCCGTCGGGGGCGGCACCGTCGCCCATCTGGAAGCGGGCGTAGAGCAACTGGTCTTTCACGGTGGAGATGATGCCGCCTGCGGGGTGGGCGGCGCGGGGAAGCGCCCAGGGCCGGGCAACGCGGGGCTGGTAGTCGTCGTCGGGCGGGTTTTCGTGGCCTATGGCGACGCGGTAGGCGATCACGTCGTCCGCGAAAAAGAAGGACATCACCATGCCGAGCGGGTCGAAGACGAGTTCTTGCACTGCCTGTTCGTAAGGTTTGCCGGTGACGACCTCGAGCACCCGCCCCCCCAGGTAGAAGCCGGAGTTGTTGTAGGACCAGACCTCGCCGAGCGGTGTGAGCTGCGGGAGGTCGGCCATTCTGCCGACGATCAGCGCAAGGGCGTCGTCTCCGTGCCCGGTGTCGTCGAAATAATCGCCGACCCAGCCGCCGGTGTGGGTGAAGAGGTGGCGGAGGGTGACGCCGGCGGCCACACTGCGGTCGCTGAGGCGGAGGTCGGGCAGGTAGGCGCGGAGCGGAGCATCCAAGTCGAGTTTGCCCTGCTCGGCCAAGCGCATCGCGGCGGTGCCGGTGAAGGTCTTGGTTGTCGAGCCGATCTGGAAGAGGGTGTCGGGAGTGACCGGCAGGGGGTTTTCGATGCTGGTCACGCCGAAACCGGCTGTGTACTCGGCATCGCCGTGTATGAGTCCGACGGCCACGCCGGGGACGTGGAAGCGCTGCATTGCTGCCTGCACCTGCTCGGAAAGCTGGGCGAAGTCGCTATTGGGGCCGCCGGAGTCACTCATGGTGCGTCCCCCTACTTGTTGACCGCCCTGCTCGATGAGTGGTAAGCGTCGGTGTCCAGGCCCCAGGAGATGACGCGGGTGGGTGTGACCCGGATCACTTCCGGCCCAAACCCCGGTCCGATCTGCGCGCCGCCGGTCTGCGACACCTCGGCGCGGCCCCGCACCTCGACGGCGCGCGGCTGCCAGGGCGGTAGCACGTCGTCTACCACGAAGGCCACCCGCGCGTCTCGCTCGGCGTCGCGGAACTTCTTCGTGGCGGGGATATTGTGCCCCCCCGATGTCAATGGTGTCGAGTTCGGGGTTGTAGCGAAAGCCGACCGGCACGACGTGGGGTTCGCCGGCTGCGTTCACCGTCGCTAGGCGTCCGAGCCGTTGGCTGTTGAGGTACTCGATCTCTGCGTTAGTGAAATTGCTCATGGTGTTTCTGTGCCTCCATTTCCGTCACCTGTGATCATGCTGCCCGCGACCAGCTCCGCCAGGTCGAGCAGCTTAAGCTGGTCTTCGACGCCCTTGCCTTTGATGCCGTCTTGGAACATCGAGGTGCAGAACGGGCAGCTTGAGGCGAGGGTTGACGCGCCGACCTCCTGCACGTCAATGATGCGGTTCTGGTTCATGCGGCGGCCGACGCGCTCTTCGAGCCACATCCGCCCGCCGCCGGCGCCACAGCAGCGGGCGGTCTCGCGGCTGCGTTTCATTTCGACGACGTTGACGCCGGGGATGGCCTCGAGGATCTCGCGGGGGGCGTCGTAGCCGTCGTTGTAGCGGCCCAGGTAGCAGGGGTCGTGGAAGGTGATGGTCTCTTCGACGGCTTTGCCCAGCTTCACGCGGCCCTGCTTGATCAGGTAGTTGACAAACTCGCTATGGTGCATCACCTCGTAGTTCCCGCCGAGTTGGGGGTACTCGTTCTTGATCGTGTTGAAGCAGTGGGGGCAGGCCGTGACTAACTTCGTGACCTTCAGCTCGTTCAGTACCTCGATGTTCGCCTGGGCCAGCACTTGGTAGAGATACTCGTTGCCGGGGCGGCGGGCGGGGTCGCCGCAGCACGACTCGCTCTTGCCCATGATGGCGAACTTCACCCCGGCCTGCTGGAATATGGAGGCGAGGGCGCGGCTGATCTTCTGATTGCGTTGGTCGAACGAGCCGAGGCAGCCGACCCACCAGACGACCTCCAGCCCCGCCACATCCTCCACGTCAGCTACTTCGGCGATGCCGAGGCCGTCGGCCCACTTGCTGCGGGCCGAGTTGTTGAACTGCCAGGGGTTGCCGTTCTGCTCGAGGTTGCGGAAGGTGCGGGCGAGTTCGTCGGGTATACGGCCTTCTTGCATGACCAGGTTGCGGCGCATGTCCACGATCTTAGGCACATGCTCGATGAAGACGGGGCACGCCTGCATACAGGCGCGGCAGGTTGTGCATGACCAGAGGGTCTCGTCCATGATGACGCCGCCCGCCAGGGGCATCGTCGCCTCCTCGACGAGGGCCTGCAACGCAGTGACGCCGGAGGCGGCGGCCTCCCGCTTGATCGGCTGGCGCTTCTTCGCCGCAACTGCCGCAGGGCCGGCCATGAGGACGTGCTCTTGGAGATCGAGGATCAGCTTCTTGGGGGAGAGCGGCTTGTCGGTGTCCCAGGCGGGGCAGGCGTCCTGGCAGCGCCCGCACTCGGTGCAGGTGTAGAGGTCGAGGATGTCTTTGCGACCAAGATCCTGGATGCGGCTTGCGCCGAGGGGTTCTTCGTTCTCGATGCGCTGCTCGAGATCCTTCACGAGTGGCAGCGCGCCCTTCGGAGTGAGGTCGTAGAAGAGCACGTTGAGCGGCGAGGTGAAGAGGTGCGTGTGCTTCGAGTAGCCGAGGTAGACCAGGAAGCTGAGGATCGTGGCGACGTGCAGCCACCACGCAGCATCGTGCAGCACGGCGACCCAGCCGCTGGTCGCCGTCGCGCCGAGCGCCTCGAAGGCCGAGGCGAGCGCGGTGCTGAACGGGCGGAAGAGCCAGTCGTGAAGGTCGTTGCCCCGCACGATGTCTGTCGCGCCGATCAGGAAGAGGGTGATCATCAACTCGGCGATCAGCGCCAGGATAACCGGCCCCTGAGGGTCGCGGCTAAGGCGTTCGGGCTGGGTGATGTAGCGGCGGTAGAAGAAAGTGGCGAGGGCGATGAGTACGAGGAACTGCATGATGTCGAGCACGAACATGAACCAGGTCGTCTTGCCGACCAGGGGAATGTGCGCGCCCGGCACCAGCGCCGACAGGAAGAGGTCGAGCGCGCCGACCTGCACGACTAGGAAGCCCCAGAAAGTGAGGGCATGGGCCACGCCTGCGGCGGTGTAGTGATTCCAGAGGCGGAACTGGCCGAGCACGTTCTTGTTGAAAAGGGCTATCCTCTCCGGCAGCCGGTCGAAGCGGGGCTGGGGCCTGCCGAGCATCGCGTAGCTGTATAGCTGGCTGATCCTGTAGCTGAACCAGCCGATGGCCGTGACCATCATGGCGATCAGGATAAGCCGGGGGATGAGTTCGACTGTCGGGACCATAGGGTTTCCTACTCCTGCTTACGCCGGGCCAACTCGGCGTTGAGGGCGGGCATCAGCTTGAAGAGGTCGCCGACGACGGCGAGGTCGGCGAACTGCATGATCGGAGCCTCTCGGTTGTTGTTGATGGCGATGATGGTGCCGCTGGTCTGCATACCGACTTTGTGCTGGATCTCGCCGGAGATGCCGACGGCGATGTATAGCTTGGGCTTGACAGTCTTGCCGGTCTGGCCGACCTGATAGGCGTAGGGTATCCAACCTGCGTCTACGATGGCGCGGGTTGCGGCGACGGCACCGCCGAGGATGTCGGCAAGCTCTCTGATGAGCTGGATGTTGTCGGGGCCGGCGAGGCCGCGCCCGCCTGCTACGATCACCTGGGCCTCGGCGAGGTTCGGCACGCCGCCCTGCACCGGCTTGCGCTCGACGACCAGCACCTGGGTCGGCACGCCTTCGGGGATCGGGACTTCCTCGACCTGGGCGGTGCCCTCGGTGCGCTTGATGTCAAACGAGCCGGGGGTGACGATCACGATGCCGGGCTTCTCGCCGTCGGTGGTGAAGCTGCTGCTGACGCGAAGCGCGCCGCTGAAGACCGGGATCATCACCTGGGCCTTGCCGTCCACGATGCGGAGGTCGGCGACGTTCGCCTCCACGCCGAGGCCGAGCTTGCCGACGACGCGCCCCGCCCAGTCCTTGCCGAGCGGGCTGCCGGGCATCAGCACGAGCCAGGGATTGTGCTGCTCGATTAGGCTGGAGAGGACGGCAGCGGGTGGGCCGATCAGCTCTTCTTGGCAGCGGGGGTCGGTGCAGACGTAGACACGGCTGAGGCCGTAAGCGCCGAGGGCCTCGGCGGCAGAGCGGGGGCCAAAGACGACGCCGACGGCGCGCCCGCCTGCTTGGGCGGCAAGCTCGACGGCCTTGCTCGCCAGTTCGAGGCCGAGGCGCTTCGGCCTGCCCTGGCCGTCGGCCTCTACTACGGCTAAAACATCGCGTGTGGTGCTCATGCGTCTTCTCCTCTAGGTGCGCGCTCGCGCTCGACCAGAACGCGGCGCAGGATTTTGCCGGAAGTGGTTTTCGGTATCGTGTCAACCATCGTGACACGGCGGATGCGCTTGTGGGGCGCGACGCGGGCGGCGACGAAAGACATGATCTCGTCGCCGGTGGCGTCTCCCTTGAGGACGACGTAGGCCACAGGTATCTCTCCGGCCTCCGCGTCGGGGCTGGGGATGACGGCGGCATCGGCGACCGAGGGATGGGAGCAGAGCAGGGCTTCCAGCTCCGCGGGGGCGACCTGTAGGCCCTTGTACTTGATCAGCTCTTTCAGCCGGTCCACGATGTAGAAGTAGCCGTCCTCGTCGGCATAGGCCATGTCGCCTGAGTGGAGGAAGCCGTCGGCGTCGATCATCGCCGCCGTCGCGTCGGGGCGATTGAGGTAACCTTTCATCACCTGGGGGCCGCGTATCCAGAGTTCGCCGACCTCGTTCGGGCCGAGTTCGGTCCCGCTCTCGGGGTCCACCAGCTTGCAATCGGTGTTGGCGACCGGGGGGCCGATGGAGCCGATCTTGATGCGAGCCGGGTCTTCGGGGTTGATGTGGGTGGCGGGGCTTGTCTCGGTGAGGCCGTATGCTTGCTTTATGCGGCAGCCGAGGCGTTCGGCGGCGGCGCGGGCGACGTTCTCGCCGAGCGGGGCCGCGCCTGAGAAGAGCATTTCGAGCTTCGACAGATCGTACTTGTCCACGAGTGGGTGCTGGGTGAGACCGAGGACGATGGGCGGGACGATATAGGCGCGGGTGACACCGTGGTTCTGGAGCAACTCGAGGAACTGCTGCATATCGAAGCGCGGCATCGTCACCATCGTCGCGCCGCAGTAGACGCCGTAGTTGAGGATCAGCTCCATCGCGTAGATGTGGTAGAAGGGCAGGATGGCGATGGTCGTGTCCTTCTCGCCGAGCGGCTCAGGCTCGACTATCTGGCAGACGTTGGCTACCAGGTTGTGGTGGGTGAGCATGACGCCTTTCGGCAGGCCGGTCGTGCCGCTCGAATAGGGGAGGGCCACCAGGTCTTCGCGGGGGTTGATCTGCACTTCGGGCGGCGGGCCGTCGGTTTCGAGGAGGGCGGAGAATGGCGTGGCACCCTCGGCCTCGCCAAAGACGAAGACCTCCTTTACGCCCGACTTGCCTGCCGCTTCCAGCGCCTTGTCGAGGAAGGCGGGGATAGTCAGCAGGTACTTCGCGCGCGCGTCGTTAAGCTGGTAGGCCAGCTCGTCTGCGGTGTAGAGCGGGTTGATCGTGGTGTTGATGCCTCCGGCCAGCGACACGCCGTGGAACGCGACTGCGTACTCCGGCAGGTTGGGGCTGTAGATCGCGAAGACATCGCTCTTGGCGAAGCCGCGAGCTGCCAGCCCGGCGGCGACGCGACGCACCATCTCCGCGAGTTGCCGGTACGTGATGGTGCGCCCGGTGGGGCCGTCTATCAACGCGGGCTTGTCGCCGAACTGCTCGGTGCGCCCCAGCACGAACGGCGTCAGAGGCACTTCGGGTATCGTCACGGTGGTGTACGGGCTGTGGAAGATCATGGCGGCTCCCCCTTTATATCAGCTTGCGCGCTGCCAAAAAATCGGCTATATATTTCGCGGTCGCCTCGGGGTCTTCGGCGACGTAGACGCTTGTCTGGCGTGCGGTCTGCGGCTTTTCGGTGCCGATGACGGCGGTGCGGGCAGCAGCGAGGCCGACTTGGTCCATAGGCACGCCTATCTCGGCGGGCGACCAGGTGAGGAGTTCCTTCTTCTTGGCCTTCATGATGTTCGGCAGGGTCGAATAACGCGGCTCGTAGGGCGTCTGGGTGATGCTGACCAGGGCGGGCAGGGAGGCCTCCACAACGTCGAAGCCGGAGTCGCTGAGGCGCTGGCCGCGCACTTTGCCGTCGGTGACCTCGATCTGGTTGACCCAACTTACCTGGGGCAGGCCGAGCAGTTCGGCGACGATGCCGTAGACGATGCCGCCCCCGGCGTCGGTGCTCTGGCTGCCGAAGAGCACGAGGTCGAATTGGAGCTTCTTGAGCGCCTGGGCGAGCACGAGGCCGGTAGCCCAAATATCGCTGCCGTGGAGCGCGGGGTCGGTCACGAGCACAGCCTTGTCCGCGCCCATCGCCAGCCCCCTGCGGATCGTCTCCGGGGCGTTCTCCGGCCCCATACAGAGCAGCGTAACCTCCCCGCCCTGTGCCTCGCGTATACGCAGCGCCGTCTCAATCGCGTATTCGTCCCAGGGGTTGACGACGGCGGGCACGCTCGCCCTATTGAGCGTGCCGTCGGGATTCAGCGTCTTCTCCGCCGTGGTGTCCGGCACCTGTTTCATGCAAACGACGATGTTCAATGTGTACCCTCCGTCAGTGGTCATTGGTCATTGGTTGGTGGTCAGTAGTGGCTAACTTGCTTTCGGGTGAGCGGGACAGACCTCCGTCAGTGATCGGTGGTCGGTGGTCGGTGGTCAGTGGCGGCTAGCTTGCTTTCGAGCGAGCGGGAGAGACCGTTGATGAGACGACCGACCTCGGCTGCGTATTCCAGAATCTTTGTGGTTTCCTCTGGCTGGAGGTAGCCCAAACGTGTAGCAACCAACGTCTGGGTTTCGACTTCCATCAGCGATCCGTACGCAATACTCAGGTGTTGCATAAACTCTTTCGTTGTGGATCTGCCCTGGCCTTCGGCGATGTTCGAGGGGACCGATACTGCTGCCCGTCTGATTTGGCTCGTCAATCTGAACATCTCATCTCTCGGCCAGCCCTTCACCGCACTATAGCTAATGCTATCAGGTCCATAGCACGCTGCCAGGCCACCAGATCCCGATAACTCTGCACAGCCTTGCGCTCTCTCATGCTGACTCCTTGCTCCAACCTAGAACACTGACCGCCGACCACAGATTACTGACCACTGACCACCGACCACTGACCACTACGCAGGGCAGCCCAAGCCGCCCGCTATCTGTGTCCGCAATTCTTCGCTGGTGAAGCCGAGGAGGCGGAACATGCGGGCATCTCGGTAGCCGCGCTCGACCCAGAGTTCTTTCATGAAGCCCATGCCGCCATGTACCTGCATGGAGCGGTCGGCGACGCGGAAGAGCGTCTCGGTGGAGACGAGCTTTGCCATCGCGGGCGGCCCTGGCTCGGCGCGGCCCTGCTCAATGCCCCAGGAGGCCCGGTAGACGGCCTGCTGGGCGGCGAAGATCTCGGCGGCGGAGTCGGCGAGCATGTTCTGAACCGCGCCGAAGCCTGCGATCGGCTTGCCGAACTGCCGGCGCTGTAGGGCGAAGTCGCGGGCGGCCTCGATCATGCGGGAGCCGAGGCCGACGCCGATAGCGCCGAGTGTGACGCCGAAGCGAGAAAGCGCGGCATGGGCGAGCGCAAGGCCGGGGTCTTCGCCGATGGGCAGACGGCCGGCGAGGCGGTTAGCTTCCGGCACCTCGCAGGCTTCGAGGCGGAGTTCGCAGATGCCGAGGCCGTGGAGGCCGAGCTGCTCTCGCGCCGGGCCGGTGGTGAGGCCGGGGGTGCCGCGCTCGATGGCGAAGACCCCGGTGCCAGCGTCAGTACCGGCGAGTTTGGCGAAGACGACGTTGATCCCGGCTTCGGGGCCGTTCAGCACCCAGGCTTTGGCCCCGTCGAGCCGGTAGCCGCTGCCTGCCGGGGTGGCGGTCGTCCTCATGCCGCGCCCGTCGGTTGCGGTACCTTCCTCTACGAGGGCGAACGCGCCGAGCAGCTCGCCGGAGGCAAGGGGCGGGAGGAAGCGTGCGCGCTGCTCCGGGGTGCCGCCCAGGGCGAGCGCCTCACCGGCGAGGCCGCTGCTCGCGCTCAACATGACCGCGTAGACCGCGTTCGCCCTGCCGAGTTGCTCCATCGCCAGCGTGTAGCCGGTGAAACCGAGGCCGATGCCGCCATCCTCCTCGGAGAAGGGCAGGCCGAAGAAGCCGAGTTCGCCCATCTCCTTGACCCGTTCCGGGGGGATGCGGGCGGCGCGTTCCACTTCCATCTCTTGGGGCAGCAGGCTCTTCTCAACATAATCGCGCACCGTCTGCACGACCATCTCGACATCCGCCGACGCTCTGAAGTCCATGTTTGGGCCGCCTGGGATATATGTCGAATAGTCATGATTGGGCGGGAACGCCCAATCTCGTCCTCACTCTAACACAAAGGGCTGAGGATCGTCAAGAATGGTTGCCTGAGATCCGCTCACTGACTATTGCCACCCCCCGGCAGGGCTGATATAATGCGGGTGGTCTTGATTATGGCCCGGCCTTGAACCTGTGACCCCACACAATCAGCAAAAAATACCGGCATGGCTCGGTGCCGGGGTTGGCAAAAGTGTGTTCCACATCCGCCGGGAAAAAGAGTGAGTCGCCTGCCGCCAGCAGCACGTCCTCCGGTCCCAGCCGACAATGGAGTTGCCCGACCTCCACAGTGATATGTTCCATCGTGCCCGGCGGGTGGGGCGGCAACGCGCCCGTGCCGGCACCGGGCGGGATGGTGTACTCAACGACTTCCAGCCCGCGTCTGACGAGAGCCGGGGCCAGCAGCACCCGCGTCACCTCCGTCTGCGGGTCCATCCAGACCTGGGCATCCTCCCGTCGGGTAACGGTCAGCGCCTCGCCGGCTGCTTCGCCCACCAGTTGCGACACCGTGCAATCCAGCGCGGCGGCAACCTGGCAGACGACCTTGATCGTCGGGTTCCTGGCCCCCCGCTCAATATCGGACAGCATGGCCCGGCTGACCCCACTCTGCTCGGCCAGCGCCTCCAACGTCAGATCTCGCGCCGCCCGCCGCTCCCGGATATTGTCACCTAATTCCAACTGTGCCACCTCCGGCCCTATTATACCGTCTTTCCGCGATAGTGGACAAGTTCTACTTAATACGCTATAATGGACGCAATTCCACTAACTGGGATAGAGAAGGGAGACGGCGGTGCAACTTCAGAAGCGGTGGGGTGCCTTTGATGCAGAGACGCGGGGGCTGGCGCTGGGGTTGGTGGGCGTGTTGAGCTTTAGCCTGACATTGCCCGCCACACGGGTTGCCGTAGCCGGGCTTGATGCGACGTTTGTCGGTCTGGGGCGGGCGCTGGTCGCCGCGGTGGGGGCGGCGATTTTCCTGGCGGTTACGCGGGCACCGGTGCCGGGGCGAGAGCATTGGCGGGGCCTGGTCATCGTGGCGTTGGGTGTGGTGCTCGGCTTTCCGCTGTTGTCGGCCTGGGCCACTCGCCAGCTGCCGGCCGCGCATGGCGCTGTCATCCTCGGGCTGATGCCCCTGGCGACGGCGCTGGCGGGCGCAGCGAGGGCAGGTGAGCGGCCTTCGCGCGTCTTCTGGCTGGCGGGTGCCGTCGGCAGTGTGGCTGTGGTTGGCTTTGCCCTCGCGCAAGGGGCGGGCACGCTACAGCCTGCGGATCTCGTGCTGGGGTCGGCAGTAGTCGCGGCCGCGCTGGGCTACGCCGAGGGCGGGCGGCTGGCGCGGGTGCTGGGCGGGCCGCAGGTCATTTGCTGGGCACTGGTGTTGGCCGCGCCCTTCCTGGCCGTGCCGGTGGCCGGGGTGGTGGTCACACATGGGCTGGACGCGCCCCCGGTGAGTTGGCTCGGTTTCGCCTACGTGAGCCTTATCAGCCAATTGCTGGGCTTTTTCGCCTGGTATCGCGGCATGGCCCTCGCCGGCGTCGCCCGTGTCGGCCAACTACAGCTCCTGCAACCTTTCCTGACGATTTTCGCCGCCGCGCTGCTGTTGGGCGAACAGCTCACCCCGCTCACCCTCGGCGCAGCTGCGGTAGTCGTCGCCACCGTCGCGGTCGGCAGGCGGGCGGGCGTGACCCGGCCGGGGCCGCCCGTCCCGTCGCGTGAGGCAGGCGTAGCCGCAAAGCATTAACGCGCCGAACTTCGACGCGCACTCGCCCAGGGCGTATCGGCCCCGCTGCCGGCCCGTGCCTCTAGGTTCGGGTCTTCGAGGCTCACCCGAACGGGCAACTTCGTCGGGTCGCCCGTGCCGGTGAAGACGAGCCGCGTCACAGAGCCTTTGTGTGGGTAGATGCCCCGCGCGCGAAGCGCGTCCACGGAAGGAGTGCCGCCGGTGAACAGCACGCGGGCGAGCATGATCGGGTCGCCGTGGCTCACGCCGACTACCTCCTGCCCGGGGTGGCGGGAGAGCATCGCCGCGCTCCAGCGCAAGATCCGGGCTGCGATCTGGTCGAGCGTCTCATCGGCAGGGTGGCCGGGTGGATCGTAGAAGTTGTAGCGGCGGGCCGCCATCTCGACATTCGGGGTGCCCTGCCAGCTTGTGCGGACCTCGGCCAGCGATTGGGTTACGCTCACGCGCAGGCCGGGGTGTTCGGCTGCGATAGCCCGCGCGGTCTGTCGCGCCCGGAGCTGCGGGCTGCTGTAGATAGCGGCCAACGGCTCGGAGCGCAGATGTTGGGCTGTGCGCTCGGCTTCCTCCAGCCCGGTCACGCTTAGGCGAAAGCGCGGTAGGCGGCCGTATACCACCTCGCCCGGATTATGCACATCGGCGTGGCGCACCAGCAGGATCGTCGTGATTTCGTCTTCAGCCATTTGATCTCGCCGTACTGGGTGGGATATAATGACGGCTATGCAGAGGGACCAACTCGAACGCGCCATCGAATGGGGACGCGCCTACCGCCCCGAGTGGGACACCGACCCGGATCAATACGCTGACTCGGGCGCGGTTGTCTGGGGGCACAGTCGGCGTCTCGGCAAGCTCCTCATCTCCTCCACCGGTTTCAAGGCATACCTCGGCGTCCAGCACATTGACCCCAGCATCGCCGGATGGGGCGATTTCTCGGCTCCCCAGGCGCGGTTTTTCGTCTCCTGGTTCGTTGGCCTCAGCTGCCTGGGCCTCCGCACCGCACCCACGATGCCGGCCGCGCTCGACCTGCTCTGGGAGGCGTATTGCCTCACACCTTACTATATTCCGTGACCGCCACCTCACTGCCGTCTTCTGCGGTCGTGATCTCGTAGTCTCCGAAGAGGTTGGGGGCCTCGGCCTGCAAGACGCGCAGGATCGTGATCGCGAGCCGCCGGATCTCCGGCTCGGAGTACGAGCTGGCGCGCATCTCGATGAAGTGGCGCCAGGAGCGGGCGTTCGCCGTGACGACGATCTTGGTCTCGGTGGCGTTCGGCAGGACCGAGCGCGCCGCCTGCCGCGCCATCTTCCGTCGCAGCGTCCGGTTGCCTATCTCGGCGAACTGCTTATCGAGCAGGTCCACCAGTTGGACATACGCCTCCTGAGCCGCCGCCGTGGCCCGCTCGAAGACGGCCATCGCCTCGGGGTTGCCGGCAATCGCCTCCGGCACCACGAAGTCGGTGTCGGTTTCGTCTACGTAGCGTTGACTCAGTTGGCTGAAAGAAAAGCCAGCTCTGTGCCGGATCAGTTCATGCGTGAGGCTGCGAGAGACGCCGGTGAGTAGGAAGGTCCATGTCGCATGCTCGATCACGCTGCCGTGCTTGGCCTCCAGGATGTTATGGATGTACTCCCGGTTGGTCTTGCGGCCCTTGCCGAAGGACATGTAGCAGAGCCGGCCCCCGGCCTCGACGACTTTCTCGGCAGCCGACCCTGCGTCGGTCTCCCACGCCATGCCCTCGCCTGCGATGAACTCGGCGGCTACGGCGTCGTCAAACTGCTGGCGTGCGAGCAAGAAAACTTGGGGTTCATGGAGGATATGCATGGTGGTCGATCCTTTCCTATGGTTGCCGACATTATAGCACAACCCGCGCTCCCTGGCACGCTCAGATCCGCCCACAATTCGCCGCTCCCTTGCGCCCATCCCCCGCCGGCTGGTATAATCGGACATGGTGGTTGAGCATTTGGTAATCGAACAGAGGACGGCACCTAGCCTTGAAGCTGTTTGCGAGGCGTTGGCTGGTGTGCCTGCCGCCGATGACCCCGCGGAGCTGCGCGAGGCTTGCCTGGGCGACCTGGAGCGGCTTTTTGGCCCTGCTGCCGTGGCAATCGTCCAGACCGACGGTGACGATTGCAGGGTCGTCGCCGCGTGGAGGCTGCCGGTGGGGCTGCCGGCGATCTGGCCCGCCGCCCCGTTGCGCCAATTCGAGGGCCACGACACGCGGCTCGGGCCGGGTGCCTTCGGCCCCGCGGTCGGGTACGCTCTCGAAGCCGCAGGTCTGACGACTGCCTGGCGCTTGCCGTTGCCCGCCGAAGAGCATCTCGGCGGAGCGATCCTGCTCTTCTACAGCGCGGCCCGCCCCGCCCCGTCCCCAGACGGCTTTGAGCTTGCCGAGTTCTACGCGGATCAGTTCGCCATCAGGCTGGCGAACGCTGAACTCCGCTCCCGGCTCAAGACGCAGCGCATACAGCTTGAAGCGACGGAGGCCGTCAGCGAGATCACAGCCGCGCTCAACAGCCGCCTCGGTGAGCCGGATGTGCTGCAACTGATCGCGGATCGGGCGCAGGAATTGCTTGTCAGCGACGGCGTGGCGATCAACCTGCTCGAACCTGATGGGCGCTCGGTGAGGACGGTCGTGGTCAGCGGGGAGCGGATGACGACATTGCTCAACAGGGTGTATACCACAGACGCAAGCATGGTCGCCCGCGTCACGTTCACCGGCAAGCACTCGGTCTGGCGCGCTGAAAACGGCAATGTCTCCGTCCTGCCCGGCATCCGCGCCGCGCTTATCCATCCCCTCACCGGGCCGTTCGGGCCGATCGGCACGATTGGTGTCTTCGCCACAGAGAGCGGGCGCGTCTTCATCCAATCGGACATCCGCCTGCTCGAGCTCTTCGCCCGGCAAGCCGCGCTGGCGATCACCAACGCCCGTCTGCTCGAACGCTCACGTCAAGAGGCCGCGCTCCAAACGAACTTCAACGAGGTCAGCGAGGCGCTGCTGCTGGCTCAGGGCGAAGATGAGATCTTGACTAAGCTCGTCGAGACGGCAGCCCGGCTGATACCCTGTGAAACCTGCTATTTTGCGGTCTACAACAGCGACATGAGCAGCGCCGTCGTCAGCCACGCCGAGAGCCGCCCCGGCGCTCCCGGAATGCTCGGCACCTGGGATCCCCAGAGCGCCTGGCCGGATCTGCTGCTTTCAATACTCAAGGGCGACATCCTCTACTGGTCGGGGCACGGCTCCGAAGGGCCGACGGCCAGCGAGCAAACTTGGCAGGCACATGGGATCGACTCCACGATCCTGGTGCCGGTGCTGTACCGTGGATGGCTGATCGGGGTACTCGGCTTCGCTAATATACGCCGGATGCCGAACTGGCTGCCGCTCACGCCGGATCTGCTGCGCCACCTGGCCTCCCAGATCGCCTCGGCGCTGGCGACGGCCCGGCTCTACGAAGAAGCCCGCGAGCACCTGGCCTCGGTCCGCCGCCTCAGCGAGCGGCTGCACGCGCTGAACAACGTCAGCGTGCAGATCCAGGCCGCCCGCCATGCCGACGAAGTTTTCGTGCAGACCTTCACCGGCCTGCGGAGCCTGGGGCTACATGCCGTGGTTCTCGGCATGGACGCGGCCGGCGAGCATCTGCGGCTGATCGCCCACTCGTTCAACCCCGGCGACACCGCCCGCGTGGTAGCCACGAACGTGTCGGCGGTGCCCACTGAGCCGATGCCGACGCAGACCGACCCGGCGATCCAGGCCGCTATGGAGACCCGCGAGGTCCAGTTCTGCTCGGATGTCGGCTCGGCGCTGGCCGTCTGCTACCCGGATGTCGCCCGCGAAAATCTGGACGAGCTTATCGCCACGCTCGACCTCGCGCGGGGCGTGATTGCGCCGCTGATCGCCCGCGACCGGCTGCTCGGCCTGCTGGTGATACTGGGCGCGAACTTGCAGTCGGGAGACGAGGCCGCGCTCGCCCCGCTTGCCAGCCAGGCGGCTATCGCGCTCGACAAGGCGGACCTTTACGATGCGATGCTCGCCGCATACAGGTTCTCGGAGTCGCTGATCGATTCGATGAGCGAAGGGCTGGTGGTGGTTGACACGGAGGGGAGGCATATGCTGGCGAACCGCGCCTTCTGTGACATGGTGGGCTACAATGCCGAAGAGTTGGAGAACCGGCACCCTCCGCACCCCTATTGGCCCGACGAGGACGACGAGCCGTCGTGGAGCGACCTCCAGAGCCTGCTGGCAGGCGACCAATTCGCCGGCCACGAAATAGCGATAAACCTCCGCCGGCGCGACGGCACCAGCTTCCACGCCGGCATGACCCCAGGCGATGTTCACGACGAGCGCGGGCGCGTCACCGGGCGGCTCGTTATCGTCCGCGACCTGACCGAGCGCGAGAGCCTGGAAGCGGCTGCGGCCCAGGCCCACGCCGCCCGCGAAGCCGACCGGCTCAAGTCCGAGCTGTTGTCTACAGTCTCCCACGAACTACGTACCCCGCTGGCAGCGATCAAGGGCTTCACCAGCACAATGCTGCGGTACAGGGACCGACTGAGCCAGGAGGAGCAGCGCGAGTTCCTGCACGACATCGAGGCGTCGAGCGACCGGCTGGCCGAACTCGTCGCCAACCTGCTCAACATGTCGCGCCTCGAGGCCGCCCTGCTGAGTATGGAGTGCAAATCGCTCGACCTGGCACCCTTGCTGCGTGAGGAGGCCGCCGGCTTCCTGCCTCGCATCAACGCCCGCCAGCAGACGTTGGTGCTTGATCTCCCCGAGCAGTTCCCGCTTGTGCAAGCCGATCCACGCCGTATGCGCCAGGTCTTCTCGAACCTGCTGGACAACGCCGCGAAGTACACCCCTGAGTCGGGGTGTGTCACTCTGCGCGCCATCGAGGAAGCCGACGAGCTGCTGGTCGAAATCGTGGACACCGGGCCGGGCATCCCATATGATCACTTGGGCCGGATCTTCGAGCCGTTTCACCGTGTCGACTCCCGCCTAACCCGCACGGTCGGCGGCACCGGCCTCGGCCTCGCCATCACCCGCCGGATACTCGACGCCCACGGCGGCCGCGTCGAGGTTCGCAGCAAACTTGGCGAGGGCACGACCTTCACCGTCTACTTGCCCATCGAGTCTCCATCTGTAGGCTGCCGGCCGTCAATCAACGAGGAGGGCGCATGTTAAAACAGGCCAGGATATTGATCGCAGAAGACGATCCGAGGATGCTCAAACTGGTGCGGCGCACCCTTGAGCTGGAGGGATATACGGCCGTCACCGCGAGCGACGGCAGACAGGCGCTTGAACTCTCACGCGGCGAAGACTTCGACCTGGTCTTGCTCGACGTGATGATGCCGGCGATGGACGGCTTCACCGTCGCCCGCAAGATCCGCGAACGCTCGCAGGTGCCGATCCTGATGTTGACCGCCCGCGCCGCCGAAACAGACATCGTGCATGGCCTCGACTCGGGGGCCGACGATTACCTGCTCAAGCCGTTTGGGGCCGACGAACTCGCGGCCCGTGTGCGCGCCCTGCTCCGGCGCACGCGTCCCGCCGAGCCGTCCCAGCCGGAGGTTATCGTGGTCGCAGGCGACCTCAGCGTAGACCTCAGCGAGCGCAGGGTCCGCCGAGAGGAAGAGGAACTGATGCTCACCCCAACGGAGTTCCGGCTTCTGGCATTGCTCGCCACGCATCGCGGCAAGGTGCTCACCCATGAGATACTGCTTGAGAAGGTGTGGGGACCGGAGTGGCGCGGCGAACTTCACCAACTGCGCGTCTACATCGCCCGCCTGCGCCAGAAGATCGAACCCGACCCCGCGAACCCGACCTACCTGCTGACGCGCCCGGGCTTCGGCTATACGATGCCGGCGTGAAACATAGTTTGCGCGATGCACAACTGTGATGTGTTTGTTATATTTTTCGCCTCTCTGTGTACGGCGAAAAGATGTATCTGCGGTATCATATTGGTATGATACCACCAACGTGGCTCGCCTCCGCGACGAGCCCAACATCGCCGCGCTGTTTGGTGCTGGCCGAAAACGCCAGCCTGCGGATTCTCGTGCGCCTGATCCTTACACTTGAGGGCTGGGACGTAACCGAGCAGGAAAATGACCTGCCGGATTGCCAGGCGCTCGTGGCCGACCTCGATTGCTTCAACTGGCCCGCCGACCGGGTGAGCGGCGCTGTGCGCGATGCCATGCGCTTCGGCCTCCCGGTGTTGGCGATCACCGGGCAGGAACTTGCTCCCGCCGAGCGCGCCGACCTCGGCTGCCCTCTGCTCCTCAAGCCGTTCGAGTTGCCCGCCTTCCTTGGCGTGCTCCACTCGTGGCGAAATCCCCAGAGTCTCCACGCCGACCCCGCCTAGCAGCTAAGGCGCGCTCTCGACTTTGCCCTTGATCTCGGTCATCCGCCCGGTCGTCAAGAATACCACACGCTCGCAGATGTTGGTCACCCGGTCGGCTATCCGCTCCAGGTTGTGCGCTGCCCAGAGCAGGCGCGTGGCCCGATTGATCGTGCTCGGGTCGGCCATCATAAAGGTCAGCAACTCGCGGTAGATCTGGTCGTAGAGCTGATCCACCTCGTCGTCACGGTTTGCGACGGCGTAGGCGGCATCGGGGTCGGCGCGCACAAAGGCATCGAGCGCGGCATGAAGCATCTCGCGGCACACATCGGACATGCGCGGTATGTCGATCAGGGGCTTGAGCGGCGGCTCATCTCCGATCATGGTGCAGATCCGGGCGTTGCCGGCAGCGTGGTCGGCCATCCGCTCTAGGTCGGTCACGATGTTCATCGCGGCGGCCAGCCGTCGCAGATCCCCGGCCATCGGCGCCTGCGTGGCGATCAACAGCAGGCATTGCTCCTCTATCTTGAAGCGTTCCTCGTTGATCGCCTGATCGCCGCTGACCACCTCGCGGGCCAGATGCAGGTCGCGCAACTGTAGTGAGCGCGTCGAGCGGTCAATCGCCCTGTCCACCATGCTGCCCATCGCCAGCACGTTGTCCTGCATCTCCTGTAGATTGCGCTGAAAGGTCTCGCGGGCCATCTGTCTCTCCCCTCAGCCGATCCGGCCGGTGATGTATGCCTCGGTGCGTGAGTCATTTGGGTTGGTGAAAATCCGGCGGGTCGAGCCGACTTCGACCAACTCTCCTGAGCGGTCGGGGCGCACCATGAAGACGCCGGTCGTGTCGGATACACGGGCGGCCTGCTGCATGTTGTGGGTGACGACCACGATCGTGTATTGCTGCTTGAGTTGGAGCATCAGCTCCTCGATCTTGAGCGTGGCTATCGGGTCGAGCGCGCTGGCCGGCTCGTCCATCAGGATTACCTCCGGCTCCACTGCAAGGGCGCGGGCCACGCAGAGGCGTTGCTGCTGCCCGCCGGAGAGCGCAGTGGCGACGTGGTTCAGCTTGTCCTTCACCTCGTCCCAGAGGGCCGCCTGGCGCAGGCTCTTCTCGACCCGCTCGGCGATCATGCTCTTGGGCGCGCCCTGGATACGCAGCCCCGAGGCCACGTTCTCGAAGATCGACTTCGTCGGGAAGGGGTTCGCCTTCTGGAAGACCATGCCTATCTGCCGCCGGACCAGCACAGGGTCCACCCCCTTTTCATAGATGTTCTCGCCATCGAGCAGCACATCGCCTGCGGTCCGCGCGCCCGGCACCACTTCGTGCATCCGGTTCAAGCAGCGCAGGAAGGTTGACTTGCCGCAGCCCGACGGTCCGATCAGAGCGGTGATCCGCTGCGGGCGGATTTCGATGCTTATGCCCTGTAGCGCATGGAATGTGCCGTACCAGGCATGTAAGTCGCGCACCGAGATGGCGGGGTCGTGCGCTCCGGCTTTAGGCTTCGGCTGGGGGCCGGTCTCCGCGAGCGTGAAGTTGAGACCTTGTATCGGCCTGTCGTCAACGGAGACGGCGGCGTGGCTGTCGGTGTTAGCGGGCATTGCGGCTCCTTGTGGCGATCCGTGCGAGGATGCTTGTTATCAACACCATGAGGGTCAGGACCACGGCCCCGGCCCACGATTCTTGCCGCCAGATGTCATAAGCCTGGCCGGCGTAGAAGTAGACTTTCAGCGTCAGCGCATCTATCGGCCCCGTGAGGCTGGTGTTCCACTGGTTGTTGCCGAGCGCGGTGAAGAGCAGGGGCGCGGTCTCACCCGCCGCCCTCGCCATCGCCAGCAGACCGCCCGTGACGATGCCCGGCAGGGCAGCCGGAAGTGCGTAGCGGAGGATTGTCCGCCAGACGGGAGCACCAAGCGCCAGAGCCGCCTCGCGGATCGAGCCGGGCACCAGCCGCAGCATCTCCTCGGTCGTGCGGATCAGGATCGGCAGCATCACGAGCGCGAGCGCGACGCCGCCTGCGAGTGCCGAGAACTGCTTCGTCGGCAGCACGATCAGCGCGTAGACGAAGACGCCGATGGTGATCGAGGGCACGCCGCTCAAAACGTCGGTGGCGAACCGCAGTAGGGTGTTGTACTTGCTGCCCCCGAACTCAGAGATGTAGATGCCCGCTCCGACGCCGACCGGAACGCTTATCAGAGCCGCGATGCCGAGGAGTTCGACCGTGCCGCCGATTGCGTTCGCCACCCCCTGGTGCGGGTCATCGGGCGGGCCGGGGATCTTGGTGAAGAAGTCGAGGTTGAGCGCGGGCAGCCCCTGCACGAAGATCCAGACCAGCACCGCGAGCAGCGGGATCACCGCGATCATCGCCGCCAGCCAGACCAGGCCGACCATGAGGCTGCTGCGCGCCCGGCGTAGCTGCAAACGCCGGTCGCCAGGCTGCATTTTGCGGTCTTCCGTAGTCAGGGCGGACATCGCTAGATCCTGCCTATGCCTTTCATGTTGCCGGCTGCCCGCCAGACGAGCAGCCGCGCCAGCGTGTTCACGATCAGGCTAATGACGAGCAGGATCAGAGCCAGCTCGATCAGCGACGACCGGAAGAGGTCGTTGTCGGCCTCCGCAAATTGGTTCGCCAGCACGCTCGCAAGAGTGTCGCCGAAAGCGAACAGGGAGGACTTGATCTGCCCGCGGTTGCCGATCAGCATCGTGACCGCCATCGTCTCGCCCATCGCCCTGCCGAGGCCGAGGATCAGCGCGCCGAGGATGCCGGTGCGCGCATAGGGCAGCACGGCCCGCCGGATCACTTCCCAGCGCGTGCCTCCGAGGCCGATCATCGCCTCTCGCTGGCTGTCGGGCACCGCAAGCAGCACATCGCGGCTCACCGCAGTCACGATCGGCAGCACCATGATCGCCAGCACCAGCGACGCCGTGAAGACTGACGGCCCGTAGAAGGTGCCGGAGAAAAGCGGCGTCCAGCCGAAGGCCGCCTTCAGCCCCGGCACGACGTTGGTTTTCAGGAACGGGCCGAGCACGAAGATCCCCCAGACGCCGTAGACCACGCTCGGTATCGCCGCCAGCAGTTCGATCAGGAAGGAAAGCGGGGTGCGGAGCGGCCCTGGGCTGATCTCCGCGAGGAAGATCGCCGCGCCCAGCCCAACGAAGCCGGCCAAGAGGAGCGCGATCAGCGAGGTCAGAAGCGTGCCGTAGATGAACGGCAGCGCCCCGAATACCGCGTGTACCGGATCCCAAACCTGTCCGGTCAGGAAGTCCAGCCCGAACTGCTTGAGGCTCTGCCGCGCCTCCCAGGTCATATTCCAGAGCATCGCGCCGACGATCAGCACCACGCTCGTCGCCAAGACCAGCGCCACCCGCCGGAACGACGGGTCGCCGCCGCTGCCCCGCCGCTTCCCCAGTGCCCAGCCGGAGGTCACTTCGTTATGACCGCCTTGCCCTGGAAGGTGATCGAGCGCAGCTCGGTCTCGATGCGAGCGGTGAGTGCCGCCGGTGGGCGGGCATAGAGCAGATCCTTCGACATATCCTGCCCGTCGTGTTCGGCCCACCAGAGGAAATCGCCCAGCGCGCTTGCCTTAGCTGCATCTTTGATGTTGTTCAGGTCTTTGTAGACCAGCAGGTAGGTGAAGCCGGCAATCGGCCAGGCCGCGGGGTCCAAGGAGTTCACGATGGAGACGCGGAAATCGTCGGGGATGGTTACGCCGTTGCCTGCGGCGACAGTCGAGTCCACGCTCGCTTCGACAACGCTGCCCGACTTGTTCTTCATCTTGGCGTAGGCGATCTTGTTCTGCACGGCGTAGGCGAGTTCGACATAGCCGACGCTGCCCTCGGTTTGCTTGACAAGTCCGGCGACGCCGGGGTTACCCTTGCCACCGAGGCCCACCGGCCAGTTGACCGAGGTGCCCTTGCCGACCTTGCTCTTCCAGTCGGCGCTGACGTTGCTCAGGTAGTCGGTGAAGATATTGCTTGTGCCGGAGCCGTCGGAGCGGTGGACCACCGCGATGTCTGCATCAGGCAGGCTCACCCCCGAGTTGAGCGCAGCTATCTTCGGGTCGTTCCACTTCGTGATGTCGCCGAGGAAAATGCCGGCAACGGTGTCACCGTCGAGAACGAGGGAGCTTGACACCCCCGACAGGTTATAGGCCAGAACGACGGCACCGGCCACGGTCGGGATGTGCAGCAGGCCGGGGGCCTTCGCCAGCTGATCATCCTTGAGTGGCGCGTCCGAGCCTGCGAAATCCACCGTCTTCGCGGTGATGGCCGTGATGCCCCCGCCGGAGCCGATCGGCTGGTAATTGAAGGCTACGTCCTTGTTCACGTCCGTGGTGTACTTCTGGAACCATTTGCTGTAGATCGGCACCGGGAAGGTCGCTCCCGCGCCAGTGAGAGTGACGCTGCCGCTGCCGACCTGCACCGCAGTGTTGGTCGGCGCTGCCGCAGCCGCTCCGGTCGGCGTTGTGCCGACCATAGCTTCGCTGGGAGTGGTGCCTGCCATGGCTCCGGTCGGCGTCATGCCGGCAGCGGGCGAGGCGATAGCGGCTGGTGTGTTGGCTGCGGCGGGTTGCGTGGTAGCTGTAGGCGTGCCAGTGTCGCAGGCCGCGAGCAGCAGGCTCGATGTAGTCAGCCCCACCAGTAGACTAAGCTCTGCCCGGTGTCTAAGTGAGCGAATGAACATTTTTGAGAATCTCCTCCTAGAATTGGTGACGTTTACGCGATCTGTCCGCAGGCAAACCGACCGGCTCTTCACCGCCCGCGCGTCCTGCCGAGTCAGATTATAGGCCACGACCTTTAAGAGGGGATTAGCAAGATGTTAACGGCTGTTAACAAGTTCGGCTGCGGGTGCCGTCGGTAGCGTGAAGAAGAAGGTCGCGCCCTGGTTTGGGCGGCTGCTGATCCAGATCCGGCCGCCGTGGGCCTGCACGATGTGCTTGGAGATTGCCAGGCCGAGGCCGGTGCCGCCCTCCCGGCTGGGGTCGCCGGTGCGCGCCTTGTCCACCTTGTAGAACCGCTCGAACAGCCGGGGCTGCTCCTCGCGCGGGATGCCTATGCCAGTGTCGGCGACGCTGATCCGCAGGCCCGCGGGGTTCGCCTCGGCGCGTAGGACGACACAGCCGCCGGGCGGGGTGAACTTGATCGCGTTGTGCAGCAGGTTGACGAGTACCTGCTCGATGCGCGCCGGGTCCGCGTAGGCGGGAGGCAGGCCGTCGGCTGCCTCGACCTTGAGGCTGAGGCCGGCGCGCTCGGCCTGCGCGCGCAGCCGGTCGGCGGCACCTGCCAGCAGCCCCCCGACCGTCACGGACCGCCGGTCTAGCTGCACCTGGCCCGATTCGATCTTCGACAGCTCAAGCAGTTCGCGAACAAGCTGTGTCAGCCCGTCAATTTCGACATCGATCCGGCGCAGGAAGCCCTCTGCCGCGTCGGGATCGTCGCGGACCGCGCTCAGAAGGGTTTCGACAAGCAGCTTGATCGACGCGAGCGGGGTCCGCAGCTCATGGCCGATGTTCGCCACGAAGTCGCGCCGGGCGCGCTCCAGCCGCCGCAGTTCGGTGACGTCTTGCAGGACGACCAAGCCGGTCGGCTCGCCTCCCGCGTCGCCGGGCACGCCGGTGACTACGGCGACGACTTGGCTGCCGTCTGTTTCGATCTCGAGGCTGTGCCGCTTGCTGGGTATCTCCAGCGCAGCGCGCAGCGCGGTGTGTAATTCGTGGCTGTGGGTGAGGCCGACCAGCGATACTCCGCGGATCTTCTCCAGGTCGCTGTTGAAAAGCCGGGCCGCGGCGGGGTTGCTCCCTCGGATCAGGCCCTGCCGGTCGGTGATTAGGATGCCGTCGTGCATGTTGAGCAGCACCGCCTCTATCTGGTTACGCTCGTCGGTTCGCCGGCGGATCGTGCTGCTCAACTCCTCGGCCATCGCATTGAACTCGCGGCCCAGATCGCCTATCTCGCCGCCGGCGTTCGGGTCGGCTCTGGCGGCCAGGTCGCCGGCCCCGAAGCGCGCCGTCACCTGCCGGAGCGCGCTGATCGGGCCGACCAGCGAGCGTGCCAACAGGGTGCCGAGCAACGCCGCGAGCAGCCCGATCAGCAGCACCGCAGGCACCAGGCTGCTCCAGAGCGCGTCGCGCGCCTGCTCCACCGAGGTCAACGGGTAGGCGACACGCGCCACGCCGACGACACGCCCGCTGGCTGGATCTGTGACTGCGACGGCGACGTAGAGCAGTTGCCTGTGAACGGTCGCGCTCAGGCGGCTGCCCGTGCCTAGCTCCGAAGGCGATACCAGCGCCTGCTCGACTTCGGGCCGGGTCGCGTGGTTCTCCATCACGGCCGGGGCTTGCTCCGAATCGCCTACCACTCTGCCGTCGGGCCGGATCAGCGTCACGCGGGTGCCGAAGATGGATGCCATCTTGTGCGTCAGGCTGTTAGTGTCCGAGATCGGCGCGCCTTCCGCGAGCAGGGGCGCTGCTTCTGCGGCGACTGCCCGCGCCTGGTCGCCGAGGCGCGCGCGCAGCGCGGCTTCCTCCCGCTTCTCGAACTCGTCGCCGAGCAAAAAGGCGAGGATAGCCGCAGCCGCCAGCACCAGCAGGGCATAGCTGAGAGCGATGCGGACCCAGGTGCGGGAGAGCATTAGACCTGTCAGCCGGCCGGTGGACTGAACTTGTAGCCCACCCCGTAGACCGTTTCAATTATCGTGGGGTTCGCGGGGTCGGTTTCGATCTTGGTCCGCAGCCAGCGCACATGCACGTCAACCGTGCGCGTGCCGCCGACGAAATCGTAGCCCCATACGTGGTTGAGCAGCACCTCACGAGAAAAGACCTGCCGTGGGTGCGCGGCCAGGAAGGTCAGCAGATCGAACTCTTTGGGTTTGAGCGCCAGAGGCTTCTCAGAGCGGGTGACGGTCCGCCGTGCGGGGTCAATGCTCAGGTCGCCGCTGACCAGCACGGGAGGCATAGGTGGGCCGGGCATCACATCCTGCTCAGGCGCGGCGGATGCGCGCAGGAGTTCGCTGCGCCTCAGCAGGGCGTGTACCCGCGCCAGCAGCTCCCGGAGGCCGAAGGGCTTTGCTAGGTAGTCGTCGGCACCGAGTTCGAGGCCGAGCACCTTGTCGATCTCTTCCTCGCGCGCCGAGAGCATCAAGATCGGCACGCTCAGGCTCTTGCGGACGGCCCGGCAGACGTCGAAGCCGCTCATACCCGGCAACATCACGTCGAGGATGATCAGGTCGGGCCGCTCGGCCTGGGCAAGACGTATCGCCTGGTCGCCGTCCGCTGCGGTCAATACGCGGTAGCCCTCGCGCCGCAGGTTGTATTCCAGTGTGTCGCGCAGGGTGCGCTCGTCGTCCACGACAAGCACCGTAGCCGACCTGCCTGTACCGAGTTCAGTCTTGACCAAAATGCCCCCCAACCCTTGTATGCGCGGGCCAGAAACCCGCTCGAACCACTTCCTTCCACTTGTCGGGTCTATTCTAACACCCCATGGCCGGCAGTGCAAACTATGGTATTAACAACCGCGCGGGCATGCTAACTTTTCGCTAACAAGATGATAATCATGGCTTAATCTCCCCCGTCTATAATTTTGAGGAATGACCGTGCGGCATCATGCAGGACGGTCGAAGCGTGAGTACGTTGGACATCAATAGACATCAGGAAAATGGGGGGAGAAAAAGAATGAAGACAGGCAAAAACGGGCGAGCGACAGGGCCGGCGTTGCCACAGGCTGTATGGCGCATTATGATGGTCATGGCGCTGGCGGCCGGTATCCTGACCACTCTGGCGACACGCACGGCCAGCGGCGCTCAAAACTTCGCTGATCCTGCGTTTCAAGGGGTCTGGGACCGCACTGATAAGCCGGTCGCGGGGCACCTGGCAGTTCGTACCTGGTTCTGGGGGCCGGTTCCGGGCGAAGTCAAGCAGGAGCCGTATGCCGAGGGCAAGGGCGGCACTCGGCTGGTGCAGTACTTCGACAAGAGCCGCATGGAGATCAATAACCCGGCTGGCGATAAGGCGGGTAAGTTCTACGTGACGAACGGCCTGCTCTCCGTTGAGCTTATCAGCGGCAAGATCGCGACCGGCAATAATCAGTACCAGGACTCATATCCCGCAGCGATCAACATGGCCGGCGACCCCGGCGACACCAAGTCCCCGACCTATGCCGCCTTCGCCGGCGTGTCGAATACTCCGCTCGGCGATCATAAAGCCGCCGACCGCACCGGCCAGACAGTCGTGAACACGATTGACCTAAAAGGTCGGGTACTGACGGACACAACGATTGCCCCCGCGGTCACGCTGGCCCATTTCGAGCCTACGACGGGACACAACATCGCGGCACCTTTCTGGCAGTTCCTGAACGCGAGCGGCACCGTCATCATCAACGGCAGCCGGACGACCGACCGCCTGACCGATCCCTGGTTTTATGCAGGCGGCCTCCCGATCAGCGAGCCGTTTTGGACCAAGTTCACAGTCGGGGGCAAGGTCAAGGACGTGCTGATCCAGGCGTTTGAGCGCCGGGTTCTGACTTATGTGCCGACAAACCCGACGGGCTTCCAGGTCGAAATGGGCAACATCGGCCAACACTACTACGATTGGCGGTACAATGGCGCGGGCAAGCCGAGGCCGCAGCCGACGGCTCCCCCGACGCCGACCGCCGCACCTCCGGCTCCGACCAACACACCGATACGTGCCGGCGGTGGCCCTGTGGCTCTCAATGGGGCCGGCGCGACCTTCCCGGCCCCGATATACGCAAAGTGGTTCCAGTACTACAGCGCCAATGTCGCCACGAACGTCTCGTTCAACTACCAGCCGATCGGCAGCGGTGCAGGCATCACACAGATCACGAACAAGACCGTTGACTTCGCCGGGTCGGACGCTCCGATGAGCGACGCCCAAATCGCGGCAGCCCCCGGCATCATACACATCCCGACAGTCGCAGGGGCGGTGGTGCTCGCCTATAATGTGGATGGCGCGCCGAGTAACCTGATCCTGGACGGCGACACTGTGGCGTCCATCTTCCTCGGCGACATCACGAACTGGAACGACCCCGGGATCGCGGCGCTCAACCCCGGCGTTACCCTGCCCAACCAGGATATCGTCGTTGTCCACCGCTCCGACGGTTCCGGCACGACCAACATCTTCACCGACTACCTGAGCAGCGTCAGCCCTGCCTGGAAGAGCACGGTCGGCAAGGGCACTGCGGTGAACTGGCCGGTCGGCCTCGGCGGCAAGGGTAATCCAGGTGTCGCCGGCCTCGTCAAGCAGACCTCCGGCAGTATCGGCTACATCGAAATTGCCTACGCCAAGCAGAACAACATCGCCTACGCCAAGATGAGGAACAGATCCGGCGCGGTTGTTGATGCCGGCCTCGACTCGGTGGCGGCGGCCGTCAACGGGGCTATCCCAACCGTCCCCGACGATCTGCGGGTCTCCATCGTGAACTCGCCCGACCCGGCGGCCTGGCCGATTGCCGGCTTCACCTATATCCTGCTCTATAAGGACCAGACCGATCAGAGCAAAGGCAGTGCGCTGGCGAACTTCCTGTGGTGGAGTCTGCATGACGGTACTGCTGCCGACCAGGCGAGAGGTCTACTCTACTTGCCGGTGCCCAGCACCCTCCTCCCGAAGGTCGAAACCCGACTGCGGTTGGTGAACTTCGGCGGCAAGCAACTCTCACCGTAAGTATCCCCACGCCAAAAGCCGACGCCCCCTTGCCTCTAGAGGCAAGGGGGCGTTCGTTTAGCGCGCCTGTTTCAGCGTGTAGCGGCTACATGCTCCCGCAGATGGCCGACCTGATTGAATGAGCGCAGGCAGCCCACGGCTCGCATCACCTCTCCGTCGGGGCCGGAAGGGGCCGACAACTGCACCTGCGTGATGCTGCAATTCGCCACATCGTAAGTATCGGGCACGCGCTGGCCGTCGCTCTCTATGGATGATACATAGGATCTTATGACGCCACCATGGGCGACGATGATCACATGGTCGCTCGGCGCGTGTTGGGAGAGCAGGCTGGAGATCGTGTGCAGGCAGCGGGCGCGGAAGGCGCGGCGGGTTTCGCCGCCCGGCCAGCCGAATTCGAGGTTGCTTGTGTCGCGCCAGTCGGGTGCCAATTCGGGGTATCGAGCCTGCCATTCTGCCTCGGTGAGGCCCTCAATCGCTCCGCCGTTCATTTCGCGTAGGCCCGGCACCACCAGCGGCTCGATATTCAGCCACTCGCCGATGATGCCGGCCGTCTGCTGGGCACGCCAGAGCGGGCTGGTATAGATCGCCCCGAACTCCAGTCCATGCAGCGCACGGTGGACCGCGAAGCACTCCGCCGTCTGCCGCGCCTGCTTCTTGCCTTCCCGCGCCAGCGGGATGTCGCTCCATCCCTGGTACCTCCCTGCGATATTCCACGCGGTGAGGCCGTGCCGTACCAGGTATAGGTTGAGTACCGTGCCAATCATCTGTGATCCTCTGTTATCGCCGACAGCCGACATAGGTTCAACGCGGAACTCTGCCGGGGGTTTCTCTCAATAAAGCCTTGCTTGCCTCTGCGCTCATCAAGGGGATGAGTCCGTTCATTGCTCCCAGCATCAGAGCCATAAGAGGTAACGGCCAGTCGGCATTCACCACATTGACCAGCAGCAAACCCCCGACGCTGAAGAGAACAGCCAGGAGACCGAGCATATATGTCACCGCGCGCGCAGGCAGCAGGGACTTTAGCACTGCATCTTGCGGGTGGGCTGGGTCATAGATAACCTGCACCTGGTTGCCGACTTTCTTGGGCAGGGCGGTTCCAGTCGGCGACTCGAACTCGATCTGCCGCCCGCCCGGAGTGGCGAATACCACTACCGGGTAAAAGGGCGTATCATCACCGCTGTCTTCGCCCACCACCCGGATAATGACACCCCAGGTCTCTAGGGATCGGTGGATCAGCGCCTGGGTGTAACGATACGCCGAGAACATCGCGTATGCCGTCCCAAGTATCAGCCCAACAGCCGTCAGGTTGTAGATAATAACCAATGCCATAGTAGTACTGTAGCAGAGGATCTTTATGCGGCGATTAACGGGGTGTTAAAGTCTAATAGAAACACAAAACTGCGGGGAGGCCCTCCCCGCAGTTTCGCAATCACATTGCCGGGCTGTTCGGCTTATGCGTGCCGCCGCCGGCGCAGAGTCAGGCCCGTCGCCTCGCAGAGCAGGGCTGCGCCGAGCAGCGCGAGCGGCAGGGCGAAGCCGTTGCCGCCGCCGGTAGTCGGCATACCGGGCACCGGGGCTGCGGTGGCCTCGAAGGCGTTGGTCAGCGGGTTAGCTGCGGCGTCGCGGGTGCTGAGCGGGGGCAGGTTCCAGCGCGTTTCGATGGTCTTCATGATCGAGGTCGTCTCGTACTGTGTGTGGTCAACGAAGCCCTTCTTGGCAAAGGGCGAAATGATGATCGCCGGCACGCGGGTGCCCGGACCCCAGCGGTCGATCACCGGCGGGGCGACGTGGTCCCAGCGCCCGCCGAACTCGTCGTAAGTGATGATGATCGCCGTATCCGCCCAGTAGGGACTGGTCTTCACCGCATTCACGAGGTCGGCTACGTGCTGCTGGCCGGCCAGAAGAGAGGTGTAGCCGGGGTGCTCGTTGTCTTGACCGTAAGGCTTGATGAAGGAGACGGCCGGCAGGTCGTTGGTGGTTAAAGCGCGGGTGAAATCTGTCTCGTCGCGAAGATGGGCCGCGCGGCCCGGCGTTCCGTCGGCGTAGTTCGCGTAGAAGGCGAACGCCTGGTGGTGGTATTGGAACAAGCTACCGGGGTGGCCGGCCTCCGCATCGTTCCAGCCGCCGGAGTACCACGCCCAACTGATGCCCTTGTCGTTCAGGCGGTCGCCGATGGTCGGCGCGGTCTGCTCAGGCACCAGTTGCGTGGTGTCGGTGATGTTCGCGGGGTGGGGCGAATTGATTGTGAACAGCGTGTTGATGGCATAACCGTCGGGCGTCACAGCGCCGTCCTTGACCATCATGCCATTCGCGTCGAGCTGGGCGACTTTCGACGCCGGGGCGTTCGGCCATGTGGGGGCGCAGGCGCAGATCAGCCACTGGTGGTTGAGGAAGGAGCCGCCGAAAGCCCCTTGGAAGAAGTTGTCGGCCATCACATACTGCTGGGCGAGCTGGCCCTCCGGCATGTTTGTGGCGTCGTAGTAGCTCATGCTCAGGCCGGCGGCGTCCGACCAGGCGACGTACTTGTCGCTCTTGCCGCCGTCGATCTGGAACTGGTTCTGGTAGTAGCGATGGACGAGGTCGCCGGTCTTGTCGGTGGGTGCCACGTACTTCGCGGCATCGAAAGGCGCGACGGGCAGGTTGGCCGGGAAGCGCGGGTCGGGCGCGGGAGGCTTCTGCGTCGTGTCTATCGGCTGCGGCAGCGTGGTATAGGGCTGCCCGTTTTTGTCCACCTGTTTGACCGCGGCCCCCGCGTTAGCGAAACCGTTGGCCCCTGGGAAGTTGCCGTAGAGGCTGTCGAAACTCCAGTTCTCCTGGTAGATCACGATGATGTGGTTGATCTTGTCCAACGGACCCGCCGCGCGGGCCGCAGGCACCATGCCGACTGTAGCGAGTATGGCGAGCACTGCGAGCACCCGCGCCGTCACCCGAAAGAATCTCATGTAACCCCTCCTTCATGCTGACCTGTGTTGGACTCTCACCGCGTGGCCTTCTCACGCGCTCAATGGTCTTGCCGGTCCCCGGCATCTGACCCAGGCATTATAGCACAGGGAGTTTAACGGGGTGTTAAGGCGACGATCTTGACATAGCCTTACCGCCACGATTCGACACCTCATACGTTTACTATGGTATCCGGCGACAGGAAGGGAAGACCTATGACACGCTTGTTGAAGCTGCTGCAATGGCTCGCGGCGCATGTACCGATAAGGCTGGGCAACTGGATCGCAGACCGGGTAGGCGAGGTCGTTTCGTTGGTGGGGCGGCGATCATGGTGTGCGGTGTGCAGCAACATGGGCCATGTGCTCGGCCCGCACGTGTCGGAGCGCCAGGTCCGCCGGTCCGCCCGCCAGGTCTTCCGCAACTCGATACGCAATTACTACGACTTGTTGCGTGTCGGCCGGTTGAGCGACGAGAAGCTGGACCAGATCGTTGACTTCGACCGCGATAGCCTGGCCATGGTACAACAACTCGCCGCCGAGGGCAAGGGCATCCTTGTGGTGACACCACACTGGGGAGCATTCGACATCACCAGCCGGGTGCTGGTTCGGCATGGCCTGCCGATCAGCTTCTTAGTCGCCCGCTATCGCCCGGCGGTCGTATCCGAGTGGCTGAACCGCTTACGCAGCCAGCGTGGCTTGGAGATGATCTGGATCGACGAGGGGCTGACCAGCCTGAAGAAGACGCTACAGGCCCTGCGGGCCGGCCGGCTTGTTGGACTGCTGCCCGATCGCAATATGGACCACACCGGCATCACGATCCCGTTCTTCGGCGATACGACCGTCGTTGCCACGGGTCTTGCCAAGATGGCCTTGCGAAGCCACGCGCCGATCGTGCCGGGCTTTTGCCTGCGGCTCAAGCAGAACCGCTACATGGTCTTCTTCACTCAGCCTATCTATCCGCCCCGGGAGGGCGATGAACCGGCGCGTATCCGTGCCGTCACTAACGCGGTGTTCGCCGCGTTCGAGAAGCAGATCGGCCTCTATCCCGATCAATGGGTGCTATTGCAGCCGGTCTGGCCCGATGCGCCCTGCCCGTCCGATCCCGGTCTTGCCCCCGTCTAGCACGGTCGTTAAACCCTGTTTGTGGAAGGCGGCGACTGTCCGGCAGGCATCGGGAACGTTTTCCGTATGACCCTTTCCTGCTGCGCCGGGTCTTCCACGGCGGCCGCCGGTGTCTCCGCCCCCCGACCCCCCTCCGATTGCACGGGGGGGGAGAAC
>JBPCPV010000002.1:0-5391 GCA_050998805.1 Chloroflexia bacterium
AGGAGGATAGGGGGCTCTATCCGCAGGAAGGGCTGGGAGCGATTGACATGGGTGGGGGAAACTGGGCGGCGCTCTACCCGGACGCATTGCTCGACCGTCAGGGTGAGTGGACGGTCACTATCCCAACCCTGGAGTGGCACCAGAACGACACTCGAGGGGGAGCAGAGGGTCCCTGGGTCTTCCACTTCCAGATGCCGTCTCCCACCAACTTGCCGTCAGCGCCATAGTCGGCTCACAGGTGAGCCGACAGCGTCATGGCTCTGGTTTACCACAAACCCACCCTCCGTGCAACCCGGCTGCTGTACGAGGCATTTGACCCGCGCTGGTGCGCTGCTATAGTGATCGCGAAGCGGTCTCGCAGAGCCATGTGCTTCGCACCGCTTGCGCGATCTGCCGAATGCGGTCGCCAAAGCGACCCTCTTGTCCGCTAGGCGACTTATCCCATTATATCTCCACTCCCTGCTCACCAACAGCTCCATAAGCACACGCGAGGGGAAGCTCAGCCCCCTCGCGCCACGGATGCCCAAATCCAATAGCCGAGGCCGCTTACGACAGCCCGTTCACTGGCATGGCTTGCCGGCGGCTTGAGGTGCGGGCGTAGGCTCAGTCGTTAGAAGCCGCCGGGCGGTAGGGCACGTCGAGCAAGCTGGCCGCCGCCTTCTTTGCGGCCTCAGGCCGGCGATCATAACGGGCGGTCGTTGCGACGTTGCTGTGGCCGGCGAGCTTCGAGACAGTGGTGATGTCGGCCCCTGCATCGAGCAGGTCGCTCACGAAAGTCCGGCGCAGGTCGTGCGGGGAGAACGACGCCACGCCCGCCTGTTTGCCGCGTTTACGAAGCAGGTTGTAGATGCTCTGAGAGGTCAGCCTGCGCGGTTTCAACTCGCCGGTGTAGAGTATCGGCCAGAAGAGCGCGCCGTCCTGCTCGTCGCGCAACCGTAGCCAGTCTGCCAGGGCTTGCGCCGCCCCGCCGAGGACATAGGCGACGCGCTGCTTGCCGCCCTTGCCCCGCACCACCAGCCGGCCGGTCGCCGGCTCGAAGTCGCCTCGCTCAAGCGCGACGATCTCATCGCGGCGTAGCCCGGCGGTGTAGAGCACGCTTATCACCGCGGCGTCCCGGGTGCCTGCGGGAGTATCATCCGCGGCGCAGGCGGCCAGCAGGCTCTTGATCTCCTCGCTGCCGAGTTCACGGCCCGCCGGCAGGCTGCTGCCCCGCACAACCGGCAGGTCACAGGCTCTCGCGTAGTCCTCGGCGGTCATCAGGTTCAGGCGCCAGGCCATTTTGAGCACCCCCCGCACGGCGGCGATCATCTTGTTGGCCGTCGCCGGCTTGTGTTTATCGGCGAGGGTGGCGCGCAGCGCCGAGGTATGCTGAAAGCGTAGGGCCGCCCAGGGACAACTGAGTGCGTCTGCCTTGCCGGCGGTAAGTATCCCCGCGACCGCGTTGAGGGCCTGGCGCATGGTGCGCCGCCCCGACGGCTTGAGATGAGACAGGTGGACCGCCGCCGGGTTTTGGGAAAGCGACGGGTAGGTTTGCGGCGCGAGGGAACGCTCGGTCCCCCGATTGATTTCCTCGGACGCGCCTTTGTCTAGGGGCGAAAGTTCGGTCATTTTGGAACCTCCTGGGGCCGCTAAAACGGCTGGAAAAGCGGTGAAGTATTGAGAATGGGCCTTCGAAAATACTTAGCCCCCTTGACAATTCCGGCCTTTTGCTGTATGATAACCCTACGAATGCCCGAATATGCAGGAGCCTTATGCTATCTACGGAGCTGCTCACCACAACCCAGGCCGCCGCCCGTATCGGCGTGCACGAAGACACGGTGCGCAAGTACATCGCAGACAACATCCTGCCCGCCCAGCGCACCGCCGGCGGCCACTACCGCATCCGTCTCTCGGACCTGGCGATCTACCTCGCCGAGCATGGCGATACTCAGCCTGTGGGCCCAGCGGTCATCGCGGTCGTCCATCACGCCGGCGGCGTAGGCAAGACCACCACCGCACTCAACCTCGGTTACAGCCTCGCCGCCGAGGGCCGTCGCGTGCTCTTGGTAGACCTCGACCCCCAGGGCGACCTCTCAGAGCGTCTCGGCATCACCCCGACAAGCCCGTCGCTTGCCTCCATCCTCGGCGGCGCCGCCGGCTTCCCGGCCAGGGCTACCTGCTCCTGGCCGGGCAGCGAAGTCAGACTCGACCTGATCCCCGGAGTGCTCGACGAGATGGCTGAAGTTGAGACCCGCCTCATGTCCCTGCCCCTGCGCGAGCAGCGCCTCGCCCGCGCCCTCGCCCCGTTCCAGAGAGACTACGACGTGATCCTCCTCGACTGCCCGCCGAGCCTCTCCCCGCTCACCACGAACGCGCTCTGGGCCGCGGGCAGCGTGATCATTCCGATGCAGGCCCAAGACAAGGCGCTGCGCCAGCTCCCGAAGATCCTGGGGAGCATCAACGAGGTCCAGGCCTACCGCGACGGCCCGCCGGCCCTGCTTGGCATCCTACTTACCATGACCGCACGCTCCGAGAACATGACCCGCGAGGTCGAGGAGGCCCTGCGCACCGGCTACGGCGACGCCGTCTTCAACACCACCATCCCCCGCCGCACCCGCCTCGCCGAGGATGCCCGCTACACCGCCCCCGCAGCCCTCTACGCCCCGCGAGACGGCGCCGAGGCATACTCCGCCCTGGCCCAGGAGGTACTCACCCGTGCCCGCGCGTAAAACCCTCGCCCCTCCGCCCATCGTGCCGACCCGCACCTCCATCCTCGCGCCCTCCGGCCCCCCACGCCTCGACCAGGCACGCAGCGTGCCCATCTCCCTGATCGATCCCAACCCGAACCAGGCTCGCCAGGCGTTCGACCCGGTCGCGCTCGAGGAGCTTGCGGCGAGCATCCGCGCTTACGGCGTGCTAGAGCCTATCCTGCTCTGCCACTGGGGAGACCGCTACCGGATTGTCGCCGGCGAGCGCCGATACCGGGCGGCTCTCTCCGCGGGCTTGCCTTCGCTGCCTGCGCTCATACTCGACGACATCGCCGATACCGATCTGGCTATGATTACCGCGATCGAGAACCTCCAGCGAGCGAATCTCGACATCGAGGACGAGGCTAGACAGTTCTCCTATCTGCTCTCTCTGACCAACCTCTCCCAGCGTGAGCTGGCCGAGCTGCTCGGCGTAGGTTACAACTACCTCTCCCGCCGAGTGCGTCTCCTCGAGCGTCCCGACCTGCTCGCCGCGGTGCGCGGCCGCACTTTGCCTCTCAACGCTGCCCTCGCTCAGCTCAGCGATGACCGCGAGCCGGCCAGGGAGCTTATAGAGCGAGACACGCTCGACGGTTCTGTGTCCCCGGGACACATGCCCCCGCGGGCGTCTTCACCATCTGTGTCCCCGGGACACACTTCCACCGCCCAGCCCCCGCGCTGGCGCTATGTCGAAGAAGCCTACAGGCACGTCAGGCGCATCGAGCCGCGGGAGATCCCGTCTACTGAACGTGCCGAGTGGGTAAGCCAACTTCGCGCTTTGGCCGAATTCGTATCCGAGAAAGCCAAAGCCATCGAAGAGCAGGTTTAGTGCGGATGACCACGCAAGGAGAATACGCCACATGAGCGACGACGAATCGGGCTCCCCATTCGAGGCCGTACGCCACGAGACAGAAGAAGGCGAGTACTGGACAGCGCGTGAGCTGGCGGTACTCCTCGGGTATACCAACTGGCGGAACTTCGCGGTCGCCATAGGCCGGGCGCAGCTCGCCTGTAGGCAGAGCGGCCGGCCCGTCACCGAACATTTTGATCCTAGCATCAAATCAATACCCATGCCTAAAGGAGGTAGCAGAGAAGTCGCGGACTGGCGCCTCTCCCGCTTCGCCTGCTACCTGATCGTCCAGAACGCCGACCCCGCCAAAGAGATCGTCGCGGCCGGCCAGATTTACTTCGCCGATCAGACCCGCCGCCAGGAGCTTGCCTCCTTCACCGAGGCCCAGCAGCGCCTCGACCTGCGCGACCAACTCACCGGCTACAACAAGCAGCTTGCCGAAGCCGCGCATACCGCCGGCGTGATCGAAGGCAGGGACTTCGCGGTCTTCCAGGACCACGGCTATATGGGCCTCTACAATGGCGAGCGGGCCCGTGACATCGCGGCTCGCAAGCGCATCGAGCCGGGCGAAAAGATCCTCGACCACATGAGCAGCGAGGAACTCGGCGCGAACATCTTCCGCGCAACCCAAACCGACGCCAAGATCCGCCGCGAGGGGATCCAGGGCAAGGAACGGGCGAACCGCGCGCACTACCAGGTAGGCCAGGTTGTGAGGCAAACCATCCAGGAACTTGGAGGCACGATGCCCGAAGAACTCCCCACGCCTGCCGAGAGCATCAAAGCATTGCAACGCGAGGAGCGCAAGCGGTTGAAGAGCGGCCCCCAGAAAGAGCTTTTTCCCGAACAGGATGGCGAAACCTAGTGCCAAAGCCCCCCGCGGAAGAGATCGAACCGGTCCCCGGCTGGGACGGCTTTGAAGATCCGAATTTCACGGCTGTTCCGGATAGCTTCTTCGACGTGCTCCAGCCTCTCTTGACTGATGTTGAGGTGCGCGTTCTGCTCTACAGAATCCGGCGCACATATGGCTTTAAGAAACCCGCCGACACGATCAGCCTATCCCAGATCGTCCGCGGCATTGTGACCCGCGATGGCCGGCGGCTGGACTCCGGCGCGGGCGTCAAGAAGGACGGCGCCATTGCTGCCATCCGTCGCCTCGAGGCGCGGGGCATCCTCTATGTCGAGAGGCAGCAGTCGCCAGAGCGCGGCCACGAGGCCACTCTTTACCGCCTGCGCAAGGCCGGGCAATCCTTGTCGGCGGGACCGACAAGGGTAGTCGGCCGGAACGACTACCCCTAGTCGCCAGAGCCGACACACAAGATACAGTAGTACAAGAAACAGACGAACAAGATGATTCGAATCGCACCGCCCCACAAAAACCAGCCGACGCCGAGCCACCATACTCGGCCTACATCGCGGGCGTCATCCTCGACTACTCTCGCGAACTCGGCGACCCCCATAACGCCCCATCGAACGTCACACAGGCCCTGCGCATCTGGCAGCAGAGCCTTGACGGGGAATCCCATTTCGTCGAGCTGCTGCACGAGGCCCGCCGGCGGACTAAGCTCTACCAGGGTTCATCCGCAGGATGCGTGCTAAGCAAATTACGTCGGGTGCAGCACGCGCTGGCGCAGCAGGTCAAATTTCGCCCGATGTTATACTGGAGATGCTGCACCTGTGTTCGTCGCAGCCTAGTGCTCCGTTCCTCAAAGCAGGTACACAAACGACCGCCGCAGCCGGCGCTGGGGCCCCGGCAGTCTGCCCCACACCCACGGCTTGGCCCGCTCGTTCAGTTGGGCTGTCGCGATCTCGCTCGCC
>JBPCPV010000020.1:0-21850 GCA_050998805.1 Chloroflexia bacterium
CCCCCGCAACGGGGTTGGGACTGGGGCGGCGAGCGGGCGGCATTTCCGGATTGTCCGGGCTTGGGGGCTTCGCTCCCCCGCCCCAGGGCGCGCTCGGCTTGGGTGCCAGCCCAGCTTCCCGCTGCCACTGATGGGTAGTCTCTACGAAGCCGTAGTAACGCGCCTCGATCTCGGCCATCCCCTCGGAGCCTATAACGCCACGCACCGCGTCCACCGCCGGCGGCACAACCTCATCACCGAAGAAGTGCAGCACAACCGCCGTCCCGCCCGCTAGCAATCCAAGCGCCATTAGAGCGCGCAGCAAACAACCACCCCACCGGTGCCGCTTGGCCTGAGCATTAGGTTTCACCACAAAAGAGTTCAAACCAGGGAGCAGCCTCACCTGCTTCCGTCACAAAGCAGCACTTGATCGGCTCGGAGCCGGCGGCATCTATCCGTACTCCGCCAATCATACCCGAAAACGCCACAGGCGTCAACCAGTGCTGGGCACGATATTTGCTTGAAGTTTCAGAAAGTAGTATAATTAAGGCATCCGTAAGGAAGCGTGTAAACGTTCTCTATGCGGAACGTTATACTGGGTGATGCGGCCGCATTGACAGCCAGTAGGTAAGCTGGTAAGATTGCAACATATAACGGCATGTGAAAGGGACGACAAATGACCAAACTTCTGGACTCGGTAAACGGTCCGGCTGATCTGAAAAATCTCACACCCGACGAGCTTGACCAAGTGGCCGACGAAGTCCGCGAACTGATCGTGACCACGATCACCGCCTGCGGCGGGCACTATGCGTCGAACCTCGGCGCGGTCGAGCTGGCAGTCGCCCTCCACCATGTCTTCGACAGCCCCTGGGATAAGATCGTCTGGGACGTCGGCCACCAGGCGTACCCCCACAAGATCCTCACTGGGCGGCGCGAGAAGCTCGACACGATCCGCCAGCTTGGCGGCATCAGCGGCTTCCTCTCCCGAGAAGAGAGCATACACGACGCCTTCGGTGCCGGCCACGCCAGCACCTCGATCTCCGCTGCCCTCGGCATGGCGGTCGCCCGCGACCTAAGCGGCGGCAACAACCATGTTGTCGCAGTCATCGGCGACGGCGCGCTCACCGGCGGCATGGCCTTCGAGGGCCTGAACAACCTCGGCCACCTCGGCACCCGGATGATCGTGATCCTCAACGACAACGAAATGTCCATCGCCCCGAACGTCGGCGCGCTCTCAAAATACCTCAACCGCATCCGCACCGACCCGCGCTACACGAACGTCAAGGCGCGGGCCGAACGCTCGCTACAGGGCGTGCCCGGCGGCCCCAACCTCCTTGCGGTGGGCCGCCGCATGAAGAACTCGGTCAAAGAATGGGTGATCCCGACCATGATCTGGGAGGAACTCGGCATGGTCTACGTCGGCCCGATCGACGGCCACAACATCGCCGACCTTGTGGAGACCCTCGAAGCCGCGAAAGACACTCCGCGGCCCGTCTTCATCCATGTGATCACCAAGAAGGGCAAGGGCCACGATGCAGCCGAGGCCGACTCGGTCAAGTGGCACGCCGTGGCCCAGCCGGCCAAGCCGGGCGCGCCGAAAGTCACCACGCCGAAGTTCCAGGATGTCTTCGGCGACACGCTGACCCGCATGGCCCGCGAAGACAAGCGTGTGGTGGCTATCACCGCCGCGATGCCCGACGGCACCGGCCTGATTAAGTTCGGCCAGGAGTTCCCCGACCGGCTGTTCGATGTCGGTATCGCCGAGCAGCACGCCGTGACCTTCGCGGCCGGCCTGGCCGCCGAGGGTATGCGCCCCTGCGCCGCGATCTACAGCACCTTCTTGCAGCGCGCCTACGACCAGGTGATCCACGACGTCTGCATACAGAACCTGCCGGTCTTCTTCGCGATGGACCGCGCGGGCGTCGTCGGCGACGACGGGCGCACCCACCAGGGCGTGTTCGACGTGGCCTACCTGCGCTGCATCCCGAACATCGTTTGCATGGCCCCGAAGGACGAGAACGAGCTACAGCACATGATATACACCGGGATGCGCCACAATGGCCCCTCCGCGGTCCGCTACGCGCGCGGCAACGGCTTCGGCGTCCAGATGGATCCCGAGCTGGTCGAACTGCCGATCGGTAAGGCCGAGATCCTGCGCGAGGGCCGGGATGTCGCTATCGTCTCATACGGCATCAGCGTCTACGCGGCGCTTGAAGCCGCCGAGATGCTGGCGAAGGACGGCATCGAGGCGACCGTAGTTAACGCCCGCTTCGCCAAGCCGCTCGACGAAGAGATGCTGACCCACCTCGCCGCGACCCATAGCCGCATCCTGACCACCGAGGAGAGTGTCGAGGCCGGCGGCTTCGGCAGCGCGGTGCTCGAGTTCTACTCGACCCGCCCCGCCCCCGCCCCGGTCGTCAAGATCGTCGGCCTGCCGGACCACTTCGTTGACCACGGCCCCCAGGCATACTGGCGCGACATCCACAACCTCTCCCCGGCCGGCATCGTCCGCGAAGTGCGGTCCGGCTTCCCCGAACTCTACCCACTGCATGTGGTCAGCGAAGCCTGACAGCCGCCCCGACTGCACCCATACCCCTGTAGGGGAGTTGGAAACCCGCTGCTACCCCGACCTCTGCCCATCCCCTACTGCGCCCGCCAGCACCTCCGGCAGGTGGTCGGCCCAGAAGCCCCAGTTGTGGCCGTCGTAGTACTCGGCGGCTTCGTAGGCGTAGCCTGCCCCAGCAAGCACGGCGATCAGGCGGCGCTGGTTGTCGAGCAGGTCGTGTGTCGAGCCTTCCGACAGCATTGGGCCGGCCAAGTGGCGCTCGTAGCGTCCGACGACCAGATGGAACCGCACCGGCCGGGGCGCGGCGGCTTCGATCATGTGCAGGATGCGGTAGTCGTCGTAGGCTGCGTAGGTCGATAAGCCGCCAACCAGCCCGAAGCAGTCGGGGCGGCGGAAGCCGAGATAGACCGCCGCAAGCCCACCAGACGACGCCCCGACCACTGCGCGGCGGGCGGGGTCGCGCGTCACATTCGGGTGGGCGTCGGCCAGGAATGCCGTGAGGTCGTCGGCGCAGAATGCGGCGTAGGCTTCGTTGAGGTGGTACTCGAACGTGCGGCGCACCGGCGGCACGAATGCTGCGACCAGGGGCGGTATCTCGCCGTCCGCGATCATGTTATCGAGGATAGTCGGTGCGCCCGCGTAGTTGATGTAGCCCTCGCCGTCGTGGAAGAGCACAAACGGGTACTCCCCCCCTGCGTCCGGTGCGTAGCCGTGCGGCGTGTAGACGAAGAGTTTCCGCTCCTGGCGCAGCGCCTGGGAGGAGACCGTCCGGAGCGTCAAGCTGCCGGGAGGCACTCCGGCTCGCGGGGCACGCTGCGGCGCGGGGCGGTAGTCCGGCATCTGTAGTTCCGACTTGGGTGCCCAGCGTTCTTTGAGTGCGTGCAACGGGTTCAGCGGATCGGCGGTTCGCCGCCCGTTCACAACGTAGCGGTATAGGAAGCGGGCGCTCGCGTCGAGATCCAGCATCGCGAAGTAGAGGGCGCTCTCGCGGACCCGCGCCAGAGTCAAGCCGGTGCTCGGCCAGCCGTCGCGCTCCGCCGATAGCATCACCTCACTCGGCTTGCCGCCGCGCCGCCCCAGGTAGAGGAAGGTCACCCTCTCTCCCTCGGCCACCGGCGCGGGGGGCATCCGCGCCTCCTGCCGCGCCGCGAGGTAGCCGCGCACCAGCCCGGTGCCTGACCGCCCCGCGTCCTCGGCAGCCGCGACAGCGTCGATCAGGTCAGCGACGCTCACCGAGAGGTCAGGCACCTACTTGCCGTGCCCCTTCCCACCGTGCTCCTTCCCGCCGTGTGCCGGTGCCGGTGGCGGGGCAGGGGCGGCGTGCTGCGGTACTGCCGTCGGCGCTGGGGCAGCCGGCACCGCCGTCGGCGGGAGAGGGGCAGGCCCGAGGCTCACCGTCACCGTGAGTGGCGCGCCGGGAGCTATCAGATCGCCCGCCGCCGGCTGCTGCGAGGTGATCAGCCCAGCCCCCGCCGAGCCGTTGACGGGCGGCGCTTCTACCGGCTTCCAACCACCCGCCTCAATCGTCTGTCGCGCATGTGCTAATGTCAGGCCCAGGAGCTGCGGCACCGGTTTGCGTGCCACGGTTGGTATCGGCCGCGATACCGAGGTCGCAGGCGCTGCGCCTGCTCCCTCCGTCGCGGGCTTACCGCGTGTCATCGCCCCGATCAGCAGCCCGAGCAAAAGGAGCGCGACAACCCCACCAATCGCCGGCAAGCCCCAGCGCGAGAGACCCGCCGGGAGGCGGCGAGCGAGGTTAACGGTGTCACCTGGCTGGGCGGCAGCGGGGATTACAGGAGTCGCCGCCGTGACCTGGCTGCTCTCCCCACGCACTTGCTCGAGCGCGGTCTGCATCGCCGTCGCCGAGCCGAAGCGCGCCGCCGGGTCGCGCGCCGTGGCTTCGGCGAGGAGTGCTGCCAGCGTCGGAGGCACGGCCTGGTTCAACTCGCGCAATGGCGTGGACGGCCCCGACTCCTGTGCCCAGGCGAGCGCATCCGGCGTGTCGCCCTCATAGGGAGGCCGCCCAGCGAGCAGCGCGTAAAGCACCGCGCCGAGGCCGTAGACATCGGCGGCCGGGCTGGGAGGCCCCCCGGCCAGCCGTTCGGGTGCCAGGTAAGGCAGCAGCCCCGGACTCGCCTTCACCACCGGTATCTGCTGCGTCGCCCCGCCGGTTGCGGTCGCTGTAGCCTGCGGGGGCGGCTCCACATCCACAGGCGACGCCATGCCGAGGTCAACCAACTTGAGCTTGCCCTCGGCGTCCATCAGCAGGTTGCCCGGCTTCACGTCGCTGTGCAGCAGCCCGTTCTGGTGGATGAACGCAAGCGCACCTGCGACCTGTATCCCGATATCCACGGCCCGGTCCACATCAATTGGGCGGCCAATCTCCAATGGTGCCCCGGCCACCCGCTCCATCACGATATACGGCAGGCCGTCCTCGGTGCCCGAGTCGTAGACGCCCGCGAGGTTCGGATGGTGCAGACCGGCTGCCGCCTGTGCTTCCCGCTGGAAGCTCTCGACCGCATCGGGGTCGCCCGCGGCCTCCGGTCGCAGCATTTTCACTGCCACACGCCGGCGCAGTTGCTCGTCGAGTGCCTCGAAGACGGTCGCCGTGGCACCTATGCCCAGAGTTTTCTCCAAAAAGTAGCGCCCACCGAGCGTCTTGCTGATCCAGGTGGATGTCATCTCTATCTCCTGTGTGCGCCCCATTCAGCCAACAGGCGTCAGTGGTCAGCCTCCGGCAGCCTGCTCCCAATTTGTTTTGCACGAATCGGGCCAGCGTTTGTGTCTGGCCTTCGCCCTCAGCGGCTTGACAGCCGCCCCGTATCTGTGCTATCACATGTTTGACACGCGAACAGGAGCAAACCCATCGGCGACAACATCCTTCCAACAAGCAGCGCCATCTCCGGGCGGCTACTGGCCGAGCGGGGGCTGCGGCTGGCCGTCGCCGAGTCATGCACCGGCGGTCTGCTGGGCCACTTGCTCACCGAAGCGCCGGGGTCGTCGGCCTGGTTCCTCGGCGGGGTCATCGCATACGACGACAGCGTGAAGATCGCCCTGCTCGGCGTGCCGCTCGAAGTCTTGCGCGAGCATGGGGCGGTCAGCGCCGAATGTGCGGCGGCAATGGCCGAGGGCGCGTTGCGGCTCCTCGGCGGCGACCTCGCGCTCGCGGTTACAGGCATCGCGGGGCCGGGTGGCGGCACCACCGCCAAGCCGGTCGGCACGGTCTACATCGCGCTCTCCGGCTCACGCACCGGCACCCAGGTAGCCCACCGTGTCTGGACCGGCTCGCGCACCGAGAACAAACAGGCATCAGCCGAAGCCGCGCTCGAAATGCTGCGCGACAGGCTCGAGAGAGGATAGCTTTGTACCAAAAGACAACCCTGGAGAACGGCGTGCGTGTGCTCACCGGCACGATGCCGCACACCCGTTCCGCGGCGATCCTGATCTACTACAAGGTCGGCGCGCGCTATGAGCCGAAAGAACTCAGCGGCATCAGCCACTACATCGAGCACATGCTCTTCAAGGGCACCCGCAAGCGGCCCACGCCCCAGCAGATCGCCGAGGAGGTCGAGGGCCTCGGCGGCTCGCTGAACGCGATGACCGACCGCGAGTACACCGCCTACTCCGCGCTCGTGCCGAGCAGGCACTTCGGGCTTGCGCTCGACGTGCTCACCGACATGCTCGAGCACTCGCGCTTCGCGGCGGCTGAGGTGAAGCGCGAGCGGTCGGTGATCATTGAGGAGATCAACGGCACGCTCGACTCGCCTCCCGACATCGCGGGGGAGAACATCTCCGAGCTGATCTGGGGCGACCACCCGCTTGGCCGCCCGACGGCTGGCACCCGCGAGAGCGTGAGCGGCATCACCCGCGCGCAGCTCCTCGGCTTCCTCAAGGAGCACTACCTGCCACAGGTCGCCCTCGTCAGCGTGGCGGGGCAGGTCGAGCACGAGCAGGTGGTGGACGCGGTGCGCGCCACGCTCGGCAGGGTGCGCGACAACCACCCTCCACCCGACTTTGCGCCAGCCGTGAGCGACCAGACCGCGCCCCGCATCCGCATAGTCGAGAAGGACACCGAGCAGACCCACCTGTTCATCGGCCTGCCCGCCCTCTCCTACAACGACCCCGCGCGCTACGTGCAGCAGATGCTCAACGCGATCCTCGGCGGCGTGATGAGCAGCCGCCTCTTCGTCGAGATCCGCGAAAAGCGGGCGCTGGCCTACGCAATAGAGTCCTACTCCGACAGCCTGGCCGACACCGGCGCGATAATCGTCTACGCGGGCGTGGACAACTCCCGCGTCGAAAGCTGCATCCAGGCCGTGATGCACGAACTTGACCGCCTCCGCCAACAGCCGGTGAGCGATGCCGAGCTACGCAAGGTGCAGGAGTACCACAAGGGCCACCTCCTGCTCGCCCTGGAGAGCAGTAGCGCGGTCGCCGGGTGGGGCGGGCGGCAGGAACTGCTCCGCGACCGGATAGACAGCGTAGACGACGTGCTCGCCGCGATAGACGCGGTGACGCCGGCCCAGGTGCAGGCGCTCGCCGCGCGACTGTTCCAAGAGGAGAGACTCAGCCTCTCGCTCGTCGGCCCGTTCAAGAACGAAGACCGCTTCCTCAAGCTGCTCAAGCCCGCGTAAATCAAGAGGCCCCGGCTTCCCGAAAGCTGGGGCCTCTCGAAACAGGAGGAGGAGATCTGTTTACTTCACCTTCAATTCTTTATGCCCATAGCATACCATAGCGCGTGTCCCCGCACATCGGTCCGGCGGAGTATCCTGCCAGGGACAAATGTCCCCCATCACCCCAGGCTTACGTCGAAGACGGCGACTTCCGGCGGGCAGAGGAAGCGCACTCGCGGGAGGTGCATCCCCTCGAAGCCGAGGCCACGGTTCGTGTAGAGATAGCCGCCGTTCGGGAGGCGGTTCAGGCCGATCACGTAGCGCCTCCCGAAGCGGGAGCCGGTGCGGAGCGCGCCGAGAAGAGGCAGGCGGATCTGGCCGCCGTGGGTGTGCCCGCAGAGGTAGAGGTCAACCCCGGCGGCGGCGGCCTGGGGCGCGAGGTCGGGAGTGTGGTAGAGGAGCACGCGGAGATCGGCGGCCCCCTGGGCGTCGGCTGCGGCGACCGCTGCCTCGAAGTGGGGCAGGTCGAACTCCCAGCGGTGGCCGCGGCTGGTCGCCGCGCCGAGGATCTGCACCCGCTGCTCTTCCATCGGTAGCGTCACGGCAGTGTCTTCAAGAAGCCTCACCCCCGTGCCGTCGAGCAGCGTGGCGACAAGCTGCGGCGGGTCCACGTTGCCGAGGCAGGCGTAGACGCCGAGGGGCGGGGCGAGGCCGCCGATGGCCGTCATCAACTCCCGCAGCGCCTCATAGGACGCCACATCGTAATAGTCAATGCTGAGGAAGTCGCCCGTCAGCAGGATCAGGTCGGGCCTCAGCTTGCGGAGCATGGCGACGGCGGCATCTTCGCGGCGCGTGAGGCGCTCAACGTGGAGATCGGAGAGCTGGGCGAGGCGGAGGCGCACGGGGGCAGCGCCCGGCGTCCGTCCGGGGAAATCGAGCGCGTGCCGAGAGGCACCGAGGTTCTGACCGCCCAGGTAAGTCGCGTAGAACTCCGCAGCCGCCGCCGCTCCGTGCGCCGCCCAGAGCGCGCCCACCAGCCCACGCCGCGCCCACAGCGGCAGGTCGCGCCCGAGTAGGGCAGCCGCGAGCGCAGGCAACGCGGCCCCGGCCGAGATCATCGCCCGCCCGCTGAAGAGGTAGAAGAACGCTCCCCGGATCGGCGGATACGACAGCCTCAGAAGAGGCAGGCCGGAGGTCAGCGCGAGGTCGAGGCCCGACCAGCCGAGCGCCTGCCTGCCGGCCTGCCGCAACACCCGCGCACTTCCTCTTGCCCCCGCCCGCGACGCGATGCGCGGCAGCAGATAGACCAACAGCAGGCCGAGCGCCGCAGGCACTCCTATCACCGCCGCCCACCTCCGCCCCAACCATCCGGCGACCTTCGCCCCGCCCTCCAACGGGTCGCGCAAAAACGTCTGCAAATCGAGATCCATAGCCGCCTCCAATATAAGCCTTCAGCAGTCAGCAGTCAGCAGTGTAACGTCGGGCGGGCCGGGGTTATGACGCGCTTCGGGCGCGTGGTGTATAATGGCCCATCATAAGCCCAAAGGAGGATTTTTGGAATGTTGGTTGCTATCATACGTGTGCCGGCACCGCCCGACCGGGAGGCGGCCGCGGCCATGGAGAAGCAGTTCGCCGAGCGGCTGCCGATGGTCTCTGGTGCCGCCGGCTTCCTCGGCTTCGAGCTGCTCCGCCCGGTCGAGGGAGGAGACACCTACCTCTCCATCTCGCGGTGGACAAACAAGAAGGACTTCGAGGCATGGCGCGCCGGTGCATCGAACGCCCAAGCCCACAGCCGGCCCGCAGGCAGCGCTCCTCCACAGCGCGGCGGCGCTGAATTGTACGAGGTCGCCGTCTAAGAATCGGCGGATACTTCGTGCCCGGCGCGGCATAGTTTCTGCTACGAAAGCAGCACACAAATATCTCAGCCGTAACCCCGTGACGGGCACACAAAGGAGCACCGCTATGGCTAAAGGCTTCGTCGAAAACTTCGTAGACAGCCAGCCCTGGCTAGACAGCGCATCCGACGCTATCCAGCCGGTGATCAACAACATATTCAACAGCACCGGCCAGGCAGGGCGGATCGCCAAAGACGCCCTGAACGGAGTCTGGCTCGGCCACTCACTGCATTCCGCCATCAGCGATGTGCCGATCGGCGCGTGGACGACGGCGCAGTTCCTCGACGTTCTTAGCGCGGGCCGCGGCGACGACCCCGGCCTTGACAATGCCGCCGACTTCGCGGTTGGCCTCGGCGTGGCCGGCGGTGTCGCGGCTGCGGTCACGGGCTGGACCGACTGGAGCGAGATCGGGGGCACCCAGCGCCGGATGGGGCTGCTCCACGCCCTAATGAACGTCACCGGGCTTCTCCTGAACTCCGGCTCCCTGATCATGCGGCTCTCCGGCGGCAACCGCGGCACGGCCCGCAGCCTATCGGCCGCCGGCTATGTGGCCTCGTTCGCGGCGGCCTATGTCGGCGGAGACCTCGTCTACCGCAAGGGTCAGGCGGTGGACCGCGACGCATGGATCGACGGGCCGGATAAGTACACCGATATCGCCGCATCCGACGAGCTGGCCGACGGCAAGATGCACAAGTACGACGTGAACAACGTGCCGATCGTGCTGATCCGCCACGGCGACGGCCTGCACGCCTTCGCGGGCACCTGCCCCCACTTCGGAGGCCCGCTCTGGGAGGGTAAACTCGACGGCCACTGCGTCACCTGCCCCTGGCACGGCTCCCAGTTCGACATCAGCAACGGCAGGCTGCTCCACGGCCCTTCCACCCACCCGATCCCCTGCTACGACGTGCGCGAGCGCAACGGCCGCGTCCAGATCCGGTTGGAAGGCACGGCGGGTGGATAGCATCTTATGCAACTTGACGCCCTGATCGCCCCGCCCACCCTCGCCGAGGCCGGGCCGACTGCCGCCGCCGCCGAGCGGCTTGGCTTCGCCGCCGTCTGGACTGCCGAGATACAGCACGACCCGTTCCTGCGCCTCGGCCAGGCGGCAGTGGCGACCTCGCGGATCGGCCTCGGTACTGCCATCGCCCTCGCCTTCCCACGCAGCCCCACGGTGACCGCTTACACCGCCTGGGATCTGGCGGCGGCGAGCCACGGGCGCTTCATGCTCGGCCTCGGCACCCAGGTCAAGGCCCACATCGAGCGCCGCTTCGCCACCCCCTGGGGCGCGCCCGTCGAGCGGCTGCGCGATTATATCGCCGCAGTTCGCGCCGTCTGGTCATGCTGGCAGACCGGCGAACGCCTGCGCCACGAGGGGCCGTTCTACTCCCTCAAGCTGATGACCCCCTTCTTCAACCCCGGCCCGCTCGACTGCCCCCCGCCCCCGATCTACATCGCCGGGGTGAATCGCGGCCTCTGCCGCCTCGCCGGGGAGGTCTGCGACGGCTTCCACGTCCACCCCTTCCACACACCCCGCTACCTCCGCGAGGAGATCCTTCCGGCGATACGCGAGGGCTTGGACGCGGCTGGCCGCACTCGCGAGGCGATACAGGTCAGCGGCAGCGTCTTCGTGATCGTCGGCGAGGGGGAGGCGCGGGACCAGACCCGCGAAGCGATGCGCCGGCAGATCGCCTTCTACGCGAGCACGCCGAGCTACAGCAGCGTGCTTGCGCTCCACGGCTGGGCCGAGCAGGGGGCCGAATTGGGCCGGCTTGCCGGCCGCGGCCTCTGGACCGAGATGCCGGCTCTCGTTGACGACGCTATCCTCGCCGAGTTCGCCGTCGAGGGCGACACCCTTGCCGAAGCCGCAGCCGCGCTCCACGAGCGATACTCCGGCCTCCTCGACCGCGCCGCCTTCTACCTCCCCTTCACCCCCGGCGAACGCGATGCCGAGTGGGTAGCTGCGCTGGCAAGCCCTTGACGTGCGTAGTACACTGGAAGCAAGGCGCGCAGAATCGGAGACTTGAATGGAGCGCATCATGCTATCCCGCCGACCGCTAGCCGTGAAAGGCAGGAGCGTCCTTGCCTGTGTAACGGTGCTCTTGCTGCTTCTGCCCCAGGCGTTGATCCCGCCGCCCGCGTCGGCAGCCCCTATCGAGGTGGCCCGCTGGGGCGAGGGGGCGCTCACGGACGGGGGTATCGCCTATGCCCCCGACGGGCGCACGGTGGCCGTCGCCACCACGATAGGCGTCCGGCTGTACAATCCCGCGACCCGCAAGCGCCTACGCAGCCTGGTGACTCCGACGGCGGTCACAAGCATGGCCTTCGCCCCCGATGGCCGCACCCTCGCCCTCGGCTTGGCGGACACCAACGTGGAACTCTGGCGGATCTCCGACGGGCGACTGCTGCGCCGCCTTCAGGGGCTGAATGGGGCCGTCTGGCACGTCACCTTCGCGGATGGCGGGCGACTTATCGCGGCGGTAGGCGATAGGATGCTACAGATCTGGAAGGTGGCGGACGGCAGTCCAGTGGCTCTCCCCGGAGTCGACAACACAGATGTCTGGGAGGTGGCATTTGCCCCCGACGGGCAGACCTTTGCCGTAACCGTGGGCTGCGATCTTCAGCTTCGGCGCTGGCCCGACGGCGCGTTGCTACATGCTCTCAACCCTGCGGAGTCGAGTTGCGGCGAGCATCTGGCTTTTGCTCCTGACGGGCAAACCCTGGCCGAAACCGTCTACGGCGGGGTAGTGTTGTTCCGAGTAAGCGACGGGGCAGAGATCCGCACGTTCCTCCGGCCCGACGAGGTGATCAACCGTAGTCTGGTGTTCGCCCCGGATGGGCGCACTCTGGCTGTCGGCGCGGACATCGGAGAACGCGACCCACCGTACCCCTACGCCGTCGTGTTGCACCTCTGGCGCGTAGCCGACGGCGTGTTACTCCATACTTGGGACGGCAAATGGCTAGACAGACCGGCCCTCGCGCCCGATGGCCGCACCCTGCTCGCATCCTCAGAGGACGATCAGGTCCATACTCTGTCGCCGACCAGCGGCAAGGAACTACCGCCCTTGACCACCTTGCCCCATCCGCTTTTCCACTTCGCCCTGGCCCCCGACGGGCGCACGCTGGCGGTCAGCCAGGGCCTCGGCGGCGTCCAGATCCGCCGTGTGGCCGATGGAGGCGTGGTGCGGACGCTCGGCGCGACTCTCCCGCTTGTTGATGACCTAGCCCTCTCGCCCAACGGCAAGACCCTCGCGGTTCGCAACGGGGTGGAGATCCGGCTCTGGCGCGTGGCCGATGGGAGGCTTCTCTGGATACGCCGAACCGCGTTCTACCGGATAAACAGCTTCGTCTTCACGCCTGACAGCAAGTATCTAGTCATAGCCGCATTCCAGACCGAGGATCAGGCGCTTCCGGCGCAGGTCTGGCGAGCGACCGACGGCAGATTTGTGCGTAATTTGGGTACAGACCCGGCATACGCCCTGGCGATGGCTGCCAAGGGGCAGATTCTGGCGGTGGTCAGCGACGTCGGCATAGCCCTAGACGCGCGCCAGACGGTGCAGTTCTGGCGGATCGGAGACTGGAAACTGCTAAATGTGCTGGCGGACCCAGTCGGCTTCAATGATCTGGAGGTTTCCGCCGATGGATGGTGGATGGCCGGGGCAGAGCCGGAAGAAACGGGGGTGCAAATCTGGCGGGTGCCGTCTGGCGCGCTTCGGCGCACGCTGGTTCCTGGCGACGGCACGCTGTGGCAATCGGGGCCGGTCGTTGTGGCTTTCGCGCCGGATGGCTTGACCCTCGCTGTGGGCGGAGCTGACGGCCTTCTCCAAATCCGGCAGGTCTCCGATGGACAGGTCGTCGCCGACTTACCGGGCCATTACGCATCCATCGAGCAGCTAGCGTTCACCCCCGACAGCAGGCTCCTGGTTTCGACCGCCTGGGATGGCACCCTGCGGATCTGGCGCATCCGGTAGCACATACTCCGCCCTATCTCATTCGCGGCTTCGTGACCCGCCACACGCAGCCGGCCAACCCCATCCGCACTCCGCACTCGTCTAGGTCTTTCGGAGTATCTTTTGCCTAACCGCCCAGTTTTGGCCCAAAATATGGCAGTAAATGACCCCCGAAATGGATATTAAAAGTGAGAGGGTAAAAATAGCGACCAATTTACGCGCGAAAAACAGGAGGTGATCGCCATACGCTACCAACCACTAACAACTAACCACCAACCACTAACCACCGATAACACTCCGCCCAATTCGTGCCTAAACTCCCGTTTTCCCGGAATCGAGTGATCCTCACGCACGAACTATCGATCTTGCTGGCTATTTTCGTGCTCTTTCGTGCCTTTCGTGGATGAATCGCTTCACGCCCAGACGCCGCTTGACGCCCCTCCCCACGTTCCCTATACTACATATATCGGCTAGCACTCGCTAGCCGCTCACGCTTGAAAGCTGACCGCTAGCCGCTACGAAGGAGACCCTATGCCACGTTCTGCACGCCGCCTCGCGGCCTTTCTGGTCTGCATACTGCCGATCCTCGGCCTCAGCGGCGCAGCCGTAGGGGGCGGCCCCGCCCTCCACGCAGCCGGAGGCGTGCCCGGTCCAGGCGACTGGCCGATGTATATGCACAGCCCGGACCGCCAGTCCTGGAACGCCGACGAGACTGCACTCTCTCCGGCGACCGCTCCCCATGTGCGCCTCAAGTGGCAGGCGCTGATCGGCGCGGCGCTCGTACCCTCGCCCGCCGTCGTCGGCGACACGATATTTGAGGGATCGTGGGACGGCAATGAGTACGCAGTCAGTACAGCCGACGGCAGCGTTCGCTGGAAGGTCTTCCTCGGCACCACCGGGGACTACCCGCGCCAGTGCATGCCGCCGGGCGCAGGCATCACGTCCGGTGCTGCGGTTGGCAACGGCCTCGTCTATGTCGGCGGCGGCGGCGACAGCTTCTACGCGCTCGACCCCGCGACCGGCCAGCCCGCCTGGAAGCTCTATACCGGCGACAACAGCCACAACGGCGGTGCCTACAACTGGGCCTCACCCCTCGTCTACGGCGACCGGGTCTACAGCGGCATGGCCTCCTTCTGCGACCGACCCTTCATACGCGGCTACGTCTGGGGCGCGGACGCCGCCACCGGCAAGAACGAGCGGATAGCCTACACAGTGCCCGAAACCATGCTCGGCGGCGGCGTCTGGTCGTCGCCCGCGCTCGACATCACACACAACCGGCTTTTCGCCACCACCGGCTCACCGGGTGCCGGCGAGGGCCACCTCGACTCCATAATAGCCGTCGAGTTGAACGGTTACTCGATCAGCGACGCCTGGAAGGTGCCCCGCTCAAACGAGGGCGCGGACCCCGATTGGAGCACGACGCCAAACGTCTTCACCCTGCCGAACGGCAAGACCTACGTCGCCGCAGGCAACAAGAACGGCGTCTTCTACGTCTTCGACGCCGACCACCTGATCGCCGGACCGGTCTGGAGCTACAAGGCCGCGAACAGCGGTGAGTGCCCACAGTGCGGAGAGGGGATACTCGGCTCGTCCGCGTACCACGACGGGGTGCTTTACGTCGCCGGGGGCAACACCATAGTCCGCGGCAAGGCCGTCGGCGGCTCGGTGCGTGCCTTCGACGCCGCGACCGGTGCTCTCCACTGGGAGTACCCGACCGGCGGGCCGATCCTCGCCTCCCTCGCGGGGGCGAACGGTGTGATCATCGCCGCCGGAGACGACGAGATACACCTGATCGACGCCGTGCGCGGCAACAACCTACTGCTCTTCAAGACCAACACCACCGTCTGGGGCGCGCCAGTCGTCTCCCACGGTGTGATCTACGTCGCCGACCGGAGCGGCACCCTCTACGCCTACGAAGTGCCTCCTGAGTTGGTGCCGCCGCCAGCCACGCCGGCACCGTCCGCCCCCACTGCCGCCCCGACCATGACCCCCGCGCCCGTGCCTACCGCGCTCGCCCCGGTACACGCGCCGTCGTCGAAGGACGTTCTCTTCTTCCCGGCGACCGGCCACACTCTCGCCCCCCCCTTGCGCGACTACTGGCAGCGTTACGGCGGCCTCGCCCAGTTCGGCTACCCTCTCACCGAGCCGTTCACCGAGACGGTGGGCGAGGCGGAAGGCGGCGGCACGCGGGACTACCTGGTGCAATATTTCGAGCGCGCCCGCTTCGAGTACCACCCTGAGAACGCAGGCACTGCCTACGCGGTGCTGCTCGGCCTCCTCGGCCTCCGCTTCCACCAGGCCGACCCACCCGCCCAACCGGTAGCCGGCTTGACCTTCCTCAACGGCCACAACCTCGGCGGGGCCTTCCGCAGCTACTGGCAGGCCCACGGCGGGCTGTTCGTGAACGGCTACCCGATCTCCGAGGAGCGAGACGAACTCTCCCCGACCGACGGCAAAACCTACCGCGTCCAATACTTCGAGCGCGTGCGTATGGAGCTTCATCCCGAGTACGCGGGCACCCCGAACCAAGTCCTACTCGGCCTCCTCGGCACCCAACTGCTGAGTCAGCGCGGCTGGATACGATAAACCCCGCCAACCACTGTCATTCTGAGCGCAGCGAAGAATCTCGTGGCTGGGTACGATAGAAGGAGACACAAGTGATCCCAATGGCAAAGCCGTTGATCGGCGAGGAAGAGAAGCAGGCAGTCTTGCGCGTGCTTGACTCCGGCGGCCTCGCCCAGGGCCGCGAGGTAGCCGCGCTCGAAGATGCCTTCGCTGCCGTCATCGGCACCCGCCACGCCGTCGCCTCCTCGAACGGCACCACCGCGCTCTACCTGGCGCTGCTGGCGAACGGCATCGGCCCCGGCGACGAGGTGATCACGGTGCCCTTCACGTTCATCGCCTCCGCGAACGCGGTGCTCTTCTGCGGCGCCCGCCCGGTCTTCGTGGACATCGAGCCGGACAGCTTCAACATGGACCCCGAGCAGATCGAGGCGGCGATCACTCCGAGGACGAAGGCGATCATGCCGGTCCACCTCTATGGCAACCCCGCGAAGATGCCTCGGATCATGGAGATCGCTGAGCGCCACGGCCTGCTGGTGATCGAGGACGCCGCCCAGGCCCACGGCGCGTCAATCGGCGGGCGCAAGGTCGGCACCTTCGGCACCGCCTGCTTCAGCTTCTACCCCACGAAGAACATCACGACCGCCGAGGGCGGCATGGTCACTACCGACGACGACGAGGTGGCGGACAAGGCGCGGCTCCTGCGCTCCCACGGGATGCGCCGCCGCTACTACCACGAGATACTCGGCTACAACTTTCGCATGACCGACGTTCACGCCGCGATCGGCGTCGCCCAGTTGCCGAAGCTGGCGCGCTTCACCGAGCGACGCCGGGCCAACGCGGCCTACCTGAGCGCCCACCTGCCCGCCGACAAGGTGCAGGCCCCGGTCGTCCGTCCAGATGTCTACCACGTCTTCCACCAGTACACAGTACGCGTGCTGCCGCCGCTCGACCGCGACAGCGTGCGCGAGCAGTTGACGACCGCCGGGGTGGGCAACGAGGTCTACTACCCACTGCCGGTGCATCGCCAGCAGGTCTACCTCGACCTCGGCTACAGCCCCGACGGCTTCCCCGTGGCCGAGGAGGCGGCGCGACAGGTGCTCTCGCTGCCCGTCCACCCCGCGCTCACCGAGGCCGACCTGGAGCAGATCGTGGCCGCGGTGGACGCGCTCACGCCGTGAAGATAGTCACAGTCGTCGGCGCGCGCCCCCAGTTCATCAAGGCGGCCCCAACGAGCCGCGCGCTGCGCGCACTGCCCGGCGTCCGCGAGTTGCTGGTGCATACCGGCCAGCATTACGACGACGCCATGTCGAGCATCTTCTTCCGCGAGCTAGAGCTGCCTTCGCCCGACATAAACCTCGGCGTCGGCTCCCGCACCCACGCCGCCCAGACGGCCGCGATCCTCACCGCGCTGGAGCCGTTGCTGATCGAGGAGCGGCCCGATGGCGTGGTGATCTACGGCGACACGAACTCTACCCTCGCCGGGGCGCTCGACGCCGCCAAGCTGAATATCCCGATCGCCCATGTCGAGGCGGGGCTGCGCTCATACAACCGGCGGATGCCGGAGGAGATCAACCGCGTCGTCGCCGACAGCCTCGCGTCGCTCCTCTTTTGCTCCAGCCAGGCCGGGGCCACGAACCTCGCCCGCGAAGGCATCACCGCCGGGGTGCATGTCGTCGGCGATGTGATGTACGACGCGGTGCTCGGTGCCGCCGCCCGCTCCGAGTCCGTTGAGACCACGCTGCTCGCCGCGCTCGGCGTGGCACCGGGCGGCTACCTTCTGGCCACCGTCCACCGCGCCGCCAACACCGACGACCCGACGCATCTAGCCGAGATCGTGGCCGCACTCAACTCTCTGGACGAGCAGATCGTCTTCCCGGTCCACCCGCGCACCGCGAAGGCGCTGGCCGATCTGTCGGCCTCGCTCGCCCCGCACGTACAGGCCGTTCCGCCGGTCGGCTACCTCGAAATGGTCGCGCTCGAGCGCAACGCGCGCAAGATCCTGACCGACTCCGGCGGCCTGCAAAAAGAAGCCTACTGGCTCGCCGTCCCCTGCGTCACCCTCCGCGACGAAACCGAATGGGTGGAGACCCTGGATGGCGGCTGGAACCGGCTCGTAGGCACCGACCCTGCGTTGATCCGCGATGCGACGGCAGCGCCCCGTCCGCCCGGCAGCCCACCTCCCCTCTACGGCGACGGCCACGCGGCGGAGAGACTCGCTGCGGTGATAGCAGCGGCCTGGGCTTGACCACTGACGACTTTCTTACAAATCTCTGACGCTGTTTTTACATTCTGAGGGTATAATTGGCCTATGAACTACGACCAACTACGCAAAATCACGATACCTGCCATTGTGATCTGGCCGCTGCGCCTCTTCTTGGGCTTCACATTCGTCTGGGCGAGCTTCAATAAGCTGCTCGACCCGACGTTCCTCGACCCGGCGTCGCCCAACTCTATCGGCAGTCAGATCGCGGCAATACAGGCCAGCTCCCCGATCGGCGGCTTGCTGGCGAGCGTGATCTTGCCGAACGCGACCCTCTTCGGGATGCTGGTCATGGCTGGCGAACTGCTGATCGGCATCGCGGTGCTCCTCGGTTGGTTCACCCGCTTCAGCGCGCTCATGGGGCTGCTGATCAACCTCAGCTTCTACCTGACGATCACCTGGGATGTGCATCCTTTCTTCCTCGGCTCGGACATCGTGTTCATCTTCGCCTGGCTGACCCTGCTGCTGGCGGGGCCGGGGCCGTTGAGCATGGACGAGGTGCTCCACCGCAGGTGGGCCGCGCCGGTGCCTCCGGCCGTACCTCTGCGCGGCAAGAACAGGCCGGCCCAGCCGGTCGCCGCCGACCCAGAGCTGATCAGCCGCCGCCGCTTTACCGGCATCGCTGCGGCGGCGGCCGCTGCCCTAGCTCTCGGCCTGATCGACATGGGCGCGTGGCCCCTGCTGCACGCCCGCGGCACCCGCAACGGGGCCGGATCGTCGCCTCCCCCAACCGACACTGCGGCTGCCCAGGCCCCCAACCCGGGCAACACCGCCGTGGCACAGGCACCCAACCCAACCGACACCGCCGTGGCACAGTCCCTCGACCCACAACTCCCGACTCCCGCGCCCCAACCCCCAGCCCGAGGCTTGCCTTTCGCCACGCCGGGCCTGCCGCCGGACGCCGCAGCCACGCTCACCGCCGAGCCGACGCCGCTCCCCCCGACCGACGTGCCGACACCCGCCCCAGGAGGCGCACTGATCGCCGCCGCAAACCAGCTACAGGCCGGCAGCGCCCTCGCTTTCGACAACCCACAGACCGGAGACCCGAACGTCCTGGTGCGCTTGCCGACCGGCTACGTCGCCTACAGTGCGGTCTGTACCCATGCCGGCTGCACGGTCAGGTACTTGGCCTCCCAGGGCCTGCTCGCCTGTCCCTGCCACGGCTCGCGCTTCGACCCAGCACAGAACGCCCAACCCCTGGGCGGCCCTGCTCGCCGCCCACTCCCACCTGTCAACATCAGCGTCCATCCCGACGGGAGTGTGTATCTTCCGTAGTGCGTATTGCGTAGTACGTATTGCGTGGTGCGTATTACGGTGGTGGTCGGCACCCGCTCATGGCATGGATATTGAGGTGCTGACGGCTGAAAGCTGACGGCTGACGTTCGGAGATACGATGATGGCTTATTCGCGCAAAACCTGGCTGCTGGCTATGGCACTGCTCGTTGCCGTGACCGGCTGCACCGGGAGCAACCTCGGCACCGCTGGCGGGCAGCAGCCAACGGGCCGGCAGACGGCCCAGCCGACACAGACTACCGCACCAACGTGGACACCACGCGCCCCTCTTGCCGCTGTGCCGCAGAGGACGCCCCTAACGCTCCCGACGGCTGCCTCAGGAGCGCCGGTCAACGGCCCGTTGAGCACAGATCAGGCGGTCGTCCAGGTGGTCGAGAAGGTCGGCCCGGCGGTCGTCACCGTGCTCAACAAACTCGACCCGCAGCAGAACCAGGGCTTCGCCGGCGAGGCCAGCGGCACCGGCGTGATCATCAGCGCCGACGGCTACATTGTCACCAACAACCATGTCGTGCAGGGCCAGCAAGCCCTCCAGGTGATCTTCTCTGACGACCGCAAGGCCGACGCGACGCTCGTGGGGGCCGACCCGATCAGCGACCTCGCCGTGCTGAAGGTCGCGGGGACGATGCCGGGCGTTGCAGTCCTCGGCGATTCGTCGAGCCTCCTCCCCGGCGAAGAGGTGATCGCCATCGGCACGGCCCTCGGCGACTTCCACAACACCGTCACGCAAGGGGTGATCAGTGGCCTTAACCGCCGCCTGCCCGCCGATAGCGGGGTTGATATGGAGAACCTGATCCAGACAGATGCTGCGATCAACCACGGCAATTCCGGCGGCCCCCTGATCAACCTGCGGGGCGAGGTGATCGGCATCAACACCGCAGTCTTGCGCTCCACCAACAGCGGCGACGTGGCCGAGGGGCTGGGCTTCTCCATCTCGGTGAACACGGTCAAGACGATCACAGCCCAACTCATCTCGACCGGCAGAGTGCCTCGTCCCTTCCTCGGCGTGCAGAGCCGCCCCATCACCGGCCAGATGTCGTCATACTTCGACCTCCACGACGAAAACGGCAACCTGCTCGACCACGGCGTTGTGATCATCACAGTCACCCCGAACAGCCCCGCCGAAGCCTCCGGCATCCGCGTCGGCGACGTGATCACCGCCCTCGACAACCAGACGCTCGACGAAACCACCTCCCTGACCAACGCGCTGACCCACTACAAAGTCGGCGACAAAGTGACGCTGACCGTCATCCGCAACGGCAAGAAGCTCCAGATCCCGGTAACTCTAGTCGAGCGCCCCAGCCAGTAAGAGTGCGGATTGCGGACGGAGGTTTTGAGTTTTGAGTTTTAAATTACGGACGGCGGTGCGGAGTGCGGAGCAAGGGGAACGTCTGTGGGAGAGTCGCTCTGCGCTCGATGAGCTAGCCGTCAGCCGAGATTCTTCGCTGCGCTCAGAATGACAGTGGGGAGGCACTACGCACTAACAACTAACAACTAACCACCAACCACCAACCACTAACAACTAACAACTCGAAGGGAGGTGAGAGTGTATGGACAAGATCCGCTTGACTAGCCTGGCTAGCTGCGCGGGGTGAGCGGGCAAGATGGGTCCGGGAGACCTGGCGCAGGTTCTGCGCTACTTGACACCGCATACACACCCCGCCCTGCTCGTGGGGTTGGCTTCCGGCGACGATGCCGCCGTCTATAAGCTGGACGACGAGCACGCGCTGGTGCAGACGCTTGACTTCTTCCCACCTATCGTGGACGATGCGTACCAGTTCGGCGCTATTGCCGCCGCGAACGCACTGAGCGACATCTACGCGATGGGTGGGCGACCGATCCTTGCGCTCAATATTGCCGCATGGCCCGACGACCTGGACGCGGCGCTGCTCGCGGCTGTCTTACAGGGCGGGGCCGACAAAGTGGCGGAGGCCGGGGCGGTCGTCGCGGGCGGGCACACCGTCACCGACCGCGAGCCTAAGTACGGCCTCTCGGTTACGGGTCTGGCCCACCCTGCCCGCCTGCTGACGAAGGGAGGCGCGCAGCCGAACGATATACTTGTGCTGACCAAGCCGCTCGGCACCGGCGTAATCACCACTGCGGCCCGCGCCGACCGCGCCGACCCCGGCCACCTCGCCGAGGCAGTGGAGAGCATGATGCGGCTGAATCGGCTGGCCGCCGAGGCGGTGCTCGCCGCAGATGTGCGTTCGGCGACCGACATAACCGGCTTCGGGTTGCTCGGTCACACCTACGAAATGGCGCAGGCCGGGGGCGTGCGGCTGATCATCGAGGCCGACGAGGTGCCGCTTCTCGCCGGAGCATGGAAGCTCGCGGAGGCCGGCCTCACTACGGCAGGCGGCTCACGCAACACCGCCTACCTGCTCGAACCCGACCCGACCGGCGGGCATGACGCCCCACGGGTCAACGTCCTCCGCGACCTGCCCGACCCTCTCCGCGCCCTGCTGCTCGACCCGCAGACCTCCGGTGGCCTCCTCGCCGCTGTGTCCCCGGCCCGATACGGCGAACTCTGCGCCCGCCTCGGCGATGCAGGTGTGTTGGCCTACCGCATCGGCGAAGTGGGGGACGGCAGCGGCCTTGATGTGATTTAGCTAGGGCCTATGCGTGCTACCAGGGGTGAGGAGGGACAAACGGGCGCTCCTCTGCTAAAATGGGTTTCTATCACCAAGCCCTTAGCAGAAAGGAACGCCCTATGGATTATACACCACCCCGGCTCA
>JBPCPV010000050.1:0-92062 GCA_050998805.1 Chloroflexia bacterium
GCCGAGTGCCGCCGATCAACGCCCGCGAGCGCATCCCCCAGGCCGCCATTGACGACCTCGTTGAGCAGATCGCCTCCCAGTTCAACCCCCAGAAGATCATCCTATTCGGCTCTTACGCCTACGGCACACCTGGCCCAGATAGCGACGTGGATCTGCTTGTTGTGATGGAGACGCCGCTCAGGGAAGCCCAGCAAGCTATCTGTATTCTCCAAGCGGTCGAGTACCATTTTGGCCTCGATTTATTGGTGGAAACTCCCGAAAACCTAGCCGAGCGCCTCAAATTGGGCGATTTTTTCCTGCGCGAAGTGGCCCAGAAGGGCATGGTGATGTATGAACACACTAACGGCTGAGTGGGTCGAAAAGGCGGAGGGCGACTTTGCCACCGCTGAACGGGAGGTAGCCGTGCTTGAGCGGCCCAACTACGACGCGGTCTGCTTTCATACCCAGCAGTCGGCGGAGAAGTACTTGAAGGGCTTTCTCCAAGAACAAGGTGTAACTTTCCCCAAAACCCATGAGCTAATTGAGTTGTTAGAGTTGTGCTTACCCTGCGATTCCGACTTTGAAACCTTGCGTAACTCCTTGAGATCCCTGAACCGTTATGCGGTAAACTACCGCTATCCCCGTATGTCAGCGAACAAAGACGAGGCGCGGGAGGCGGTCAAAGATCTCAAAGCGGTGCGAACCTTTACCCGTAAGAAACTCGGCCTAACCTAGCCCCAATGGACGCTAGACACGCATACGCCCGTAGCGGCAAGACCGACACGGCCCGCCTGATCGCCATCGAGCGGCGGCGGGAGCGGGCGGCGAACGAGCCGTTCAGCATTGTCGCGGAGCGCCCCGACGAGGCGCTCGGCTTCTACACGGTCACCGGCCTGAGCGACATCCCCTACACCGTCGAGATCCGCGACCCCGACCGCTTCCTGAACCGCTGCTCGTGCCCCGACTACACCGGCAACAGCCTCGGCACCTGCAAGCACATCGAGGCGGTGCTGCTCGAACTGAGGCGCGGGCCGAACCGCCGGAAGCTGAGGGCGGCGCGCGAAACCCTGGCGATGAACCGCCGCTTGCAGGTGCGGGTCGGCCTGGTCTACGAGGCGGGGGCATGGAGGCTCGCGCCCGTCTACGACGAGGCGCTCGACCTCGGCCTGCTGCGGCTGGTCAATTACTACCTCGCGCCCCACCTGGAGGAGATCAACTCCGATCCGGCGGCGTTCGCGTTCCGGCTCAAAGAGTTCGAGGAGGAGGCGACCGAGTACGGCGGCGGCATTACGATAGATCCAGACGTCTGGACGCATCTCGCGGCGGTGGGGCAACGGCAGGAGAGCGCGCTCGCCCGCGAGGAACTGCTCGCGGAGGTCCAGGCGGGCACGCGGCGGCTCGACCTACTGCGCGAGCCTCTCTACCCATTCCAGCTGCTCGGTGTGCTCTTCCTGGCGTTCACCGGCCGCGCCCTGCTCGCCGACGACATGGGGCTGGGCAAGACTGTGCAGGCGCTCGGCGCGGCCCACCTGCTGATGGAGCAGGCCGGCATCAAGCGCGTGCTGATCGTCACCCCGGCGTCGGTCAAGCGGCAGTGGGCGCACGAGATCGAGCGGTTCTCCGGCCTGCCTGCCGTGGTGGTCGGCGGCAGCAAGGCGCGCCGCGCGAAGCAGTATGCCGCACCGGCGGTCTTCACGATCATCAACTACGAGCTTGTGCTGCGCGACTTCGGGGCGATCATCGCCCTCGCGCCCGATCTGATCGTGCTCGACGAGGCCCAGCGGATCAAGAACTGGCAGGCAAAGACGACCCGCCGGATCAAGGAACTGCCCGCGCCCTACTCATTCGTGCTGACCGGTACTCCGCTCGAAAACCGGCTCGAGGAGCTATACAGCGTGGTCGAGTTCCTGGACCCGCGTCTGCTCGGCCCAGCCTGGCAGTTCCTCGCCGAGCACACGGTGCAGGACCAGTTCGGCGCGATCACCGGCTACAAGCACCTCGACGAGGTGCGCCACACGCTCGCACCGATCTTCCTGCGCCGCCGGAAGGCCGACGTGCTGACCGAACTCCCGCCCAGGATCGACAACCTCTACAGCGTGAACCTGACGCCGGAGCAGGCCCGCCTCTACCGGCCCGCCGAAAAGGAACTCCTCGAGCTTCTCCGCGAGCACGAGTGGGATGCGGAGGCGCGGGGCCGTGTCCTCTCCCTGATCACCCGGTTGCGCGAACTTGCCGACGCCGCGCAGTTGGTCGCCCCCGAAGTCCATGCGTCGAGCAAGCTACAGGAACTCGCCGCCCTGGTGCCGGATCTGGTCGCCGCAGGGCACAAGATGCTCGTCTTCAGCGAGTGGGAGCGGATGACGCGGCTGGCCGAGGGAGCGTTGGCGCACGTCGGGGTCCGCAGCGTGCGGCTACACGGCGGCATGAGCGGCCCCGCGCGCGAAGCCGTCCTCCGCGAGTTCCGCGAAGACCCGGACCTCCGCGTCTTCATCTCGACGGAAGCAGGCGGCCTCGGCCTCAACCTACAGGCCGCAAGCTACGTGATCAACCTCGACCTGCCCTGGAACCCGGCCCGCCTAGAACAGCGGATCGCCCGCGCCCACCGCATGGGGCAGATCCAGCCGGTCAACGTAATCACGCTGATCGCGGCGGACACAATAGAGCAGCGCGTGCTCGACGTGCTCTACGCCAAGCAGGCGCTCTTCACAGAGCTATTCGACACCGACATCGCCACGATCAACCTCGACGCCGCCGCGCAGATCGACCGCTTCCGCGAGCTGGTGGGGCAGTTGGTGCGGCACGAAGCGTAAAAAGCGGCGAAGTCGGCTTGGACACCGACTTCGCCGCCCCACGTATTCCGTTTACGAAGCATCAGCCGCCGGACGGCTGCGTGGCCGAGAAGAGGCCGATCTTGTTGCCGGTCGGGTCGGTGAAGGCCCCCCACCAGCCCATCCCCGGGATCTCGGTCTTCGGCACCACTGTCTTACCGCCGAGCGACTCGACCTTCGCCAGGTCGGCGTCTACGTCGTCGCTGCCGATGTAGATCAGCACCTCGCCTGGCTTCTGCGGGGCCATGGTGCCCGAGTTGGGGTCGGTGCTGACGAAGCCGCCGCCCGGTCCATCGGCGGCCGAAAACATCCAGTAGTCGAAGTTGTCATCATGCTGTAGGCCCCAGCCGAAGGCATCCTCGTAGAACTTCGCCGCCGCCGCTGTGTCTTTCGCCGGTATGTCGAGCCATTCGATCGGTTTGCCTGCCTTGACGGCCCCTCTTTCTGGTGAGGAAGAGCCGGCCCCCGGCGACTGAATGGCCGTGAAGAGAGCGATCTTGTTGCCGGTCGGGTCAATGAAGACCCCCCACCAGCCTACCTGCGGGATCTCGGTCTTCGGCGTCTGCGTCTTGCCGCCGAGCGACTCGACCTTCGCCAGGTCGGCCTCGATGTCATCGCTGCTGATGTGGATCAGCACGTCGCCTGGCTCGACCGTGGTGGGGTTGCCAGCGTCGGGACCGGTGGTAACGAAGCCGCCGCCTGGTCCTTCAGCGGGCGTGAACATCCAGTAGTCGAAGTTATTGTCGTGCTGTAGCCCCCAGCCGAAGGCGTCCGCGTAGAACTTCGCTGCCGCCGCTGTGTTCTTTGCCGGTATCTCGACGTGTACGATAGGGTGCGCTGCCATGATCGTTTCTCCTTGTGTGTAGATCAGCCGCCAGCCGGCTGCATGGCCTTGTAGAGCGCGACCTTGTTGCCGGCCGGGTCGGTGAAGACCGCGAACCAGCCCGTCTGGGGGATCTCCATCTTCGGCCCCAGCGACTTGCCGCCGAGCGACTCGATCTTCGCCAAGTCGGCATCTATATCGTCGCTGTTGATGTAGATCAGCACCTCGCTCGGCTTCGGGGGGTAGGGGTTCTCGGTGCTGGGATCGGTGCTGACGAAGCCACCGCCCGGTCCCCCCGAGGCGGGTCTGAACATCCAGTAGTCGAAGTTCGGGGCGTGCTCTAGCTCCCAGCCGAAGGCGTCGGCGTAAAACTTTGCCGTCGCCGCTGTGTCTTTCGCCGGTATCTCGACGTGTACGATGGGTTGCGCTGCCATGATCGTTTCTCCTTGTGTAAATGTGTGGAGGTGTCGGATCAAGATGTAGTGGTAGGATCTGCCCCCATTATAGAACAAACGTTCCTGTTTGTCAAGTAGCTGCGGGCTCCGTTTTACGCCACCGTCCGGCCCAGAAGGCGAACACGAGGGTGAGCAGCAGGGTCACCGCGGTGATCGCCAGCCCCGTGACCAGCTGCACGGGCCACTCGAAGCTCCAGACGATCTTGTGCTTGCCGGACGTGACGGGCACGGCGCGGAAGATCGTGTCGGCGCGGTCTATCTCTACCGACGTGCCGTCCACCGTCGCCTGCCAACCAGGATACCAGACGTCGGTGAGGACCGCCCACCCGGCCTCTTTCACGTCCACGGTCGCCTCGATACGGTTCGGCGTGTAGCTGGTGATCGTCGCGGTCTCGCCGGGGTTGCCGGCTTCGAGCGTGCTCGGCGTGCTGCTTTGGCGGGGCTTGCCTTCGGGCAGGTAGATCGTGTGCCAGCCGAGTGCAGTGCCGTTCAGCAGCTTGCCGACCGCCGCCGTGTCGTCCGGCTCGACGGCGGCGTCGTGGATCAGGAAGAGGCGGGGGTCGGCGTGCTTGTTCTCAGCGATCTTCACCGAGTTCAGCCCACCGGCCACCTGCGTGAACTTCGGGTTGGAGATCAGTGAGGGGGAGATCGCCAGAGTGTAATTGATGGACAGGAGGTCGTAGATCACGGTGTCGCGGTGCTGCTTCGCGGTGTTCCAGTAGTTCGCGTAGCTGCTGAGTTGCAGCGGGTTATACAGCCCACCGGCGTCGGGGATGCCTTCGAGGGTGCCGAGCAGCGGCTGCCAGGCGACGCTCACATCGGTGTCGCTGTCGATCCGGTAATAGTTAGGCGGGCCGGTGTGGTCGCGCAGGAAGGCGGTCGCTCCCGGCTGCTCGTAGCCGCGCAGGATGTCCTGGCTCGTCGGGTTGAAGTGGGAGTTCGGCGAGAAGAGGTCGCTCACCAGCAGCGCGGCGAGCGCCAGTGCGACAGACCGCCCGCCGAGTCTTCCGCGAACACCAGCCCAGAGCAGCCCGGTCACCAGCGCCAGCCAGACCACCGCGATATAGGCATCGTTCAACACGATCTGGCTGCGTTCGAGCGAGAATGCGCTCAGGAATATCGCCGTGGCGAGCGGCAGCACCACGAGTGCGAGGAGCGCGGTCGGCAGCCCGACGATCAGAGGCAGCCGCCGCACGCGCCGCGCCTGCCCAGGCCCCGCCACGCCGTCTTCGGCCAGGGCTTCGCCGAGCAGCGCGTCGTAGCGCGACGGTTCCGGCATGGTCACGTCCGCCCCCGCCTCGCTCGCGGCGTTCATCTCCTCCACTGTCGGGAAGGCTGTGGGAGAAGGCTCCGCCTTCGAGACGGCGGGCAGCAGCCGCAGCAGCGCGTCGAGGCCGAGCGCGGCGAGCGTGGCGTTCGCCAGGCCGAGCAGCAGCAGCAGCCGCCCGGCAGCTCGGAACTTGTCGAAGTAGGGCATCAGGCCGTGCAGCCATGAGAAGACGATGCTGAACGGGCCGAGCATACCGAGCAGCGCCAGCACGCCGAGTGCGATTGGGAAGCCGAGCCGCCGATCACGCCGCAGGAATATCGCCGCCCCCGCCAGCAGCAGCGCGACGATGCCGAGGTAGCCCCAGGTCTCGGTGCTTTGCCAGGGCACCCAATACCCCAACGGATCGGCCCCGAAGACGCGCGGCAGCACCAGCCCGAGCAGGCCGACCGGCTGCACAGAAAACGCGCTCGCCTGCTCATAGCTGATCCCGACGCGCAACGACTGCCCGGAGAGTTCCTGCGACGGCAGCAGCTGGACCGCCGCCAGCCCGACCGCGATCAGCGTGACCAGCGGCAGCCTCCAGACCATGCCGCGCCATGCCGCCGGAAGCATCGTCAGCGGCCAGCGCCCGGAGGCGGCGGCCTGCGTCTCGCCGTTCGCACTCAGGAAGGCCCAGTAGAGGCCGACCGCCAGCCCCTCATAGAGCAGTGTCTGCGGGTGCCCCGCCAGGAACGTCAGCGCCAGCGCGCCGCCGGCAAGTGCGAGCCAGGCGGGGTTGCGCGAAATCGCCGCGCGCCGCGCCAGCAGCAGGTTCCAGGGCAGCCACGCCGCCGCGAAGACCATCGGCATGTGGCCGAAGTGGGCGACCATGAAGCCGCAGAACGCGAACGCCGCCGCACCGGCCACAGCAGCCGGGCACCTGAGCCGTAGCACCCGCAGCCAAGCGTACATGCCTAGCGCCGCCCAGAGGTAGTGCAGGATCAGCAGCCATTCGAGCGTGCCGTAATCATAGCTCGGCAGGGCGTACCAGGCCAGCAGGTTCGGCGGGTAGAACATCCCCGTCTGCACATCGGCGGCAAGCGGCATCCCGGCGAAGGTGTAGGGATTCCAGAGCGGGAATTGCCCCGCCTGGATGCTCCGGTAGATAAAGCTGTAGAGCGGGTAGAAGAACGACGCGAGGTCGCCCCCGCCAAGCGGCAGCCAGACATCCGAGGTAAAGAGCGGCCGCCAGAAAAACCCCGCGACCAGTCCGACCAGCGACATCACCGACCCCGCCTCTCGCGGCCAGGCCGCGCGCTCAGGCTTGCGCCGCGCCCAGTCCCAAAGAAAGAGCAGCCCGGTGAGCGCGAACGCGACGATATAGGCGGCGAGCGTTCGCGGCAGCAGGGGACTCACAGGGATTTCGGATTGCGGATTTCGGATTGCGGATTGGGGGTTATGGCGACAATGGCGGGAGATGTCGCCTTTGCGCTGCCCTGGACGCCGCCCCAACTCAGGCCCTCGCGGACCATGCTGACCAGCCCGGCCAGGGAGAGGGTGCCGAAGCCGACGGCGTGGAGCAGCGTGGCGAACGCCAGCGCGGTGTTCGGGTCCACGCCGAAGACGCGCAGCGCCTCTTTGGCTGTCTCGTGGTAGACGCCGACGTAGCCGGGTGCGCTCGGCACGGTCATCACGATGTTCGTGGCATCCACAACGAGCAAGGGTGCGGTCAGAGGCAGCACGAGGCCGAAACTCAGCAGCCAGATATAGGTGCAAGCGACGTTCGTAGCCCAACTCAGCACCGTCCAGCCGATGATCCTTGGCGCGACCTCCCGGCGGCGCAGAGGCAGCAGGCCGTCGAGCACCTGGTTGCTGATGTTGAAGACAGCGGGCCGGAAGCGGGCCGGGGCCAGCGGCAAGCAGCGCGCGATCAGCCCCCGTGCCCCGTCGGGGAAGAGCGCAGCGAGCATCACAACGACGAACAACCCCCCAAAGAGCAGCGCGGCGAGCAAGGCCGGCGTCCGAAACTGCACCGGCAGGCTGATGAACGGCAGCAACAGCCCGAGCATGGCTATCAGCGCCATCGTATCGAGGACTTTTTCCACCAGGATCGTCGAGAGAGTGCGGGCCACCGGCAGCCCCGCCGTCGCGCGCAGCACCGTTGCCCGCACCACCTCACCTGTGCGGAGCGGCAGCACGGTGTTGAACAGGTAGCCGATCAGCAGAGCGGCGGTGAGGCGCGGGAAGGGGGCAGACTGCTCGTCGGGGTAATAGAGCAGCCTCCACCGGAACACCTTGCTGCCTATAGCCACCGCCCAGGGTATTGAGCCGAGCGCGAAGAGCGCCGGGTTTATCCTCCCGAAGGCGGCGAGCAGGTCCGCGAAATTGATGTCCTTGAGCGCAAGATACAGCGCGCCGATGCTGATCAGTATGCCAATAGCGACGATCAGCCTCTTCATCAGTGCCCGAGCCTCGGCGCGACTTCCGGCTGCTCGACGACGGTTCCCGCATACTTCTTGACAAGCTCGCGCGCCTTCTCCCGGCTGCGTGCCGGCAGGTCTTCGCGCATCAGCTCCCAGTTTGGGGCTTCGTTGTAGTCGAGGTGGTAGATCACGTTGTCGGGCTGCGTGTAGCAGGGCCTGCCGAGCAGCGGGAACATCTCGGTCAGGAAGGCGACTTCCCAGACACGCTCTCCCTGCTTCTGGGCGTCAAGCACGTCAACCGTCGTCTCATAATACTCCAGCAGAATGCTCCGCACGAGCGCATCCTGCCGGAAGAGGGTGCCCGGCGCGAACTGCGTCTTCCCGCCGAGCGCGGTGCGCCGCGTGCCCGGGTTTTTCAGAGCGGGTGCCAGATAGCCGTAGTCGGGGTGGGCGGCGACGAACTCCGCGAGCAGACGCAGCGAGCCGCTCGGCAGCACAACGTCGTCGTCCATGAAGCAGATGTTCGGCCCCGTCAGCGCGTCAAGGAGCGCGCGCCGACCCCCGCTGAACGAGCGCTCCCGCTCTCTCCGGTGCTCATATGTGCAGGAGATGTCTCGGTCGAACGCCAGCCTCAGCGCCGAACTGAAGTCCGCCTGGTGGATCACCGGCCGCTCGGCGGTGTCTACGATATGGATCCGGATGTTCGGGGTGTTCTGTAGCAGCACGCTCGACAGCGCCATAGCCAGCGACGGCTTGCCCAGCGTCAAGATCCCGATCTCTATGGCGACCGGCGGGCTAGACATTGAAGAGCACGTGCATGATGTCGCCGTCCTTCACCGGGTAAGTCTTGCCTTCCATCCGCACTGTACCGCGCTTCTTGGCCTCGGCCATGCCGCCTGCGGCGATCAGGTCGTCGTAAGCCACGACTTCTGCGCGGATGAAGCCCCGCTCGAGGTCGCTGTGGATCGTCCCTGCCGCCTGCTGCGCCTGCGTGCCCCTCCGGATAGTCCAGGCCCGCACTTCGTCTTCGCCTGCGGTCAGGAAGCTGAGCAGGCCGAGCAGGTCATATGAGCGGGTGATCACGCCCCCGAGCGGCGACGGCCCCAGTCCCAGGCTCTCGCGGAACTCTGCGGCGTCCTCCGGCGCGAGCTGCGCGACCTCCATCTCCAACTGCGCGCAGGCAGCCATCGCCTCGGCGTCGGGCCACGCCTGCTTCGCCGCCTTCGCCAGCTCCTCGCCGGCGTCCAGGTTCTCCTCGCCGAGGTTGAATAGGATCAGCCAGGGCTTGTTCGAGAGGAACTGGTAGTTCTTGACCAGCTGCTCCTCGTCCTCGCTGAGGTCGAGCAGCCGGATCGGCCGGTTCTCTTCGAGCGCGGGCTGTAGCCTCGTAAGCAGCACAAGCTCGCGCTCCTGAACCTCGCGCTCCGCCGGGCGCATCTTGCCGATCTCCGCCTTGATCCGGGTGATGCGGCGCTCGATGATGCCGAGGTCGCTGAAAATCATCTCAAGCGTCACCGACTCGAGGTCGCGCATCGGGTCAACCGAGCCTGCCGGGTGGGGCAGCGCCGCGCTCTCGAAGGCCCGCACCACGATCAGCAGCGCGTCGTTCGCGGCAACCGCGCCGAGGAACTTGCGGCTCAGGCCCTGCGTGCGCGCCGCCGACGGGTCGTCGCCGCCCGACATCCCCGCCACATCCACATACTGCACATCGGCGGGCGTCGTTTTGCGCGGCTTGAACATCCTCGCCAGCACACCAAGCCGGTCGTCCGGCACCTTCACCATCGCCACGTTCGGCTCATCCGAGCCTCCGGCATATGCAGAGGTCTGCGCTTGAGCGTTCGTCAGCGCATTAAACAGCGTGGTCTTGCCGCTCTTCGGCAATCCACAGATACCAAGAGTGAGAGACATGCGCCTATTGTACCAGACTCACACCGAAAGGTAAACCCGCGCTCTCTACTCCTCCACTGTCATTCTGAGCGCAGCGAAGAATCTCCGCCCGACAAGTTGCTAGTGTATGCCGAAGGCGAAGATCAGCGTCACACTGATGAGCAGCAGCACGGCCAGCGATGCCAACACTGCCCCCGCAACGGGCCTGCCCACTCTCCGCAGCGCACGGATGTCTACGCCGAGGCCGAGCGCGGCCATGGCGGCGATTGTAAACCAGCTCGACAGTGTGCGGAGCGGCTCCGCGATCTCGGCGGGCAGCGCCCCCAACGACCGCAGCGCGGCCAGGCCGAGGAAGCCGACGATGAACCAGGGCACCAGCTTGTGCAGAGGCGGACGGCGAGCAGCCCCTGCACCCGACCGAAGGCCAAAAAACAGGATCACCGGCCCCAGCATCAAGACGCGCACCAGCTTGACAAGGGTGCCGACCTGCCCACTGAGCGTGCTCACGGGAAACGTCGCGGCCAGCACCTGGGGCACCGCATACACGGTCATTCCCGCCAGCACCCCGTACTGGTAGAACGAGTAATGCAGCAGAGGGATCAGAAGCGGCAAGCCGAGGACGACCCCTACGCCGATGACGGCCGTCAGGCCGATTGACGCGGCGATCTCGTCGGCATGGGCACCGATCACCGGGGCGACGGCTGCGATGGCCGAGTTGCCGCAGATCGAGTTGCCGCAAGCCACGAGGACGGCGAGCCGGGGGTGCAGGCCGAGAAGCCGCCCGATGCTATAGCTCGCGCCGATGCCCAGCGCCACCGCGAGCATGATCGCCGGCACCAGCAGCGGCCCCGCTCCAAAGAGCGCCGGTAGGTTCACCGAGGCACCGAGCAGCAGGATCGCCACCTCGAGCACCTCCTTCGCCGTGAAGGCCACCCCACTCTGCCAGAGGGCACCCGGCGTCCAGAGAGTCCGCAGGATCATACCGAGCAGGATCGCCAGCACCAGCCCTTCGAGCAGCGGCTGTCCGAGCACTGCTGCTTCGAGTTGCTGCCCGCCCCAGGCCAGCAGCCCGATCCCGCCCGCTAACGCCACGCCGGGAAGATACCGCGCGATGATGCCGGGCGCTATCCGACTCCCCACTCTCCGCTTACTTCTTGGGCGTGCCGGCTACGGGAGCCGCAGGCGGCGATGGCTTGGCGGGAGCGCCGGTGACCGGAGGAGCGCCGGTGACTGCCGGAGCTTTGGCCGTGCCGGTAGCCGGCACCGCAGGCGGCGACGGCGCGGCTGGAGCGCCCTTACTAGCAGGAGCGCCGGTGCCTATAGGGAGGGCGGTGCCCGGCGGTCCCACCGCGTTTAGCACGGTTTGCGCTTGCGCCGCTTGCGGGCTGTTCGGCGCTATTTGCTTCAGTTGCGTGGCGTATACGGCGGCCTTGCCCGGGTCGGGCGGCTGTTGTCTCATGTACGATGTAGCCAGTCCGAGCATCGCGTCGAGGTTGTTCGGATCGGTCTGGAGCGCACCCTGGTACATCGCCTCGGCGACTGTATACTGTCCTAGTGCGGCCTGCGTGTTCCCTGTGTTCACAAGCTGCGATGCGCCCGTCGAAGCAGTCCCAGGCTGGTTGGCGAGGCCGGGCGTCACAATCCCTGTCGAGCTTGGCGAAGTGGTGCTCAGGAAGCTGCCGACCGTGCCGAGGACCAGCACCAGGCCGATCACCAGCGTCATGATCTGGAGGGCCAGGGCGTTTTTCATGCGCCGACTGCGCTTGCGCGGCGCGGCCTTCCGGGTCGTGCGCGGGCGCACTATCTCATCGTCGTAGGCGTTGGCGCGCTGGGAGCGAACCCCCGTAGACGCCACCCTCCCTGCGCCCGCCCGGCTGCGTGCCGGAGCAGGAGCCGCCGCGAGCGGTGCGGCGGCCGCCCTCCGCGCCGCGATCTGCGTGGCCTCCCGCAGGTTTGGCAGCGCCACCCCGCCCTGCGGATTGCGGATTGCGGATTGCGGATTGCGGAGCGGGGGTTGGGGGTTGCGGGCGGAGGCGGCTTTCGCGGGTTCTACGCGGACGGGGGATAGTCGGGTCGGTCCGGCAGGTGCGGCGGCGGCAGGGGGAGGTGGCAAGTATTCGTTGCTGTCCTCCCCTTCCCACTCTTCTTCGTCGACCGGAGCGGCTTCGTCCTCGCCCGGCTCATCAGCCTCAGTTTCGTCCAACTCGTCGGCTTCGTCCTCGTCCTCGTCTTCGTCGAACTCGTCGGCTTCGTCCTCAGCCTCAGCCTCGTCGTAGCCGCCGACTTCCGGTATGGGAGCAAGAACGGTGGTTTCGCCAACACTGTCATTCTGAGCGTAGCGAAGAATCTCCGCCTCGCCGAGTGCCACGGCAAGAGGCTCGTCCATCTCAGGTATTGCGGGTGCCGGCCACACTTCCGGCTCAGGAATCATCGGAGCAGGCAGCACCTCCGGCTCAGGGATCATCGGAGCGGGTGGCACCTCCAGCCCAGGCATCTCAGGCACGGGCGGCGCTTCCGGCCCAGGCACCTCCGGCACCGGCCATATCTCCGGCTCAGGGGTCACCGGCGAGGGTGACATCTCCGGTTCAGGCTCAAGCGTGGAAGTTGCCTCTAATTCAGCCGTCGGCAGGGGCACCATGCCGAGGCGTAAGCGCCCGTCGTAGGCCGCCCGCCGCTCGGGGTCGGCCAGCACCGAGTATGCGGCAGCGAGCCGACGGCGCTGACGGCGCGCGTAGTCCTGCCGCGAGGCCGGAACGCGATCCGCCGCGAACATACCGCTCAGGTCGGCGTAAGCCTCCTCGACCTCGTCCTCGCTCGCGCCCGGCCCCAGCCCCAGGATCTCGTAGTAGTTCTCGCTGCCGCCGCTGTCAAAGCTCATCCGTCTCTCCTCATGTCACTATAAGATACGCGCGTTCTATTCTACCAGAAAACGATGGACGTGACGAATCAGTGGTCGAGTGGTCGGCGGCAAGCGGTCAGCCGTCAGCTATCAGCCGAGATTCTTCTCTACGCTCAGAATGACAGTGGGGCTGATAGCTGACGGCTGACCGCTTGCCGCCGCTTTACAAAACCTTAACCAAACGTTTACACAGCCCGATGTGCGAAAACGTTGACAGCCGCCAAACGATCTGATATACTGCCATTAGCCTATATGTGGCTGGAACATGAGCCTATGCTTATGTACTTTATTCGCCTTTGCGAATACCACTTCGGAGGGACAAGGTTCTGGTTGCTAGAGTAACGCTTACGCTTCTCGTGCTTTTGCTGCTCTCAACAGCCTGCGGAGCGGCAGAGCCGAGCGCAACTCCCACGCTGGTCGCGGCGACGCCGGGCGCGAGTGTGGAGGTGATCGCGGCGGCACGGGCCGACGTGAAAAATACAATGGCCCTCTATGCCGCCGGGCAGCGAGACGCCGTCTACGAAAAGGCCGCCGCGATCTACCTCGACCGGATCGAGGGCCTTGAGCCGGCTCTGCTCAAAGTGGACAAGAACTTCGCGCCGGTGCTCGAAGGCGATTTCAAGGCATTGCGTGACGGCATCAAGGTCGGCCTCCCGAAAGCCGACCTCGACGCGATAGCCGCGCGGATAGACGCCGAACTGGTGCGCGCCGACACGATGCTCGCACCGCACCAATGAAGCTGAAAGCTGATGGCTGACGGCTAACAAAGAGGACGTTGGAGAGATGTTGACGAAGAAACGGCCGATCTTGGCTCTGCTTTTGCTGCTGGCGCTGATGCTCGCCGGAGGGCTGTTCGCGCAACCGGCGCACGCCCAGACCGGCCCGGCGAACGTGAACGTGCCGGCGGAAGCCGAACTGATCCGCAACACGCTGTCCCAATCTATGCGCGAATACCGCCTCGGCAACTACGACAACGCCTACAAACTCTCCCGCTCCGCCTATCTTGACCACTTCGAGGCAATCGAAATCCCCCTGCGGCTGATGAACGCCGATCTCACCGCCGATCTCGAGTACCGCTTCGCCGCCCTGCGCGGCGCGATGGACGCCCACCGCCCGATCAACGAAGTCGAAAACCTGGAGCGCAGCGTCAGCGACGGCGTGAACGAGGTGGAAGCCATGTTCAGCAACGGGCCGGGCGTGGTCGCACCGCTCTTCGCGCTCGGCACATCCTTCTCGATCATCTTCCGCGAGGGCCTGGAGGCGTCGCTGGTCGTCGCCGCCGTGCTGGCATACCTCGAGTCGAGCAACAACCGCCGCCTCAAGAAGCCTGTCCTCTGGGGCGTCGCGGCGGCGGTCGTCGTCAGCCTGATCGCCTGGGGGCTGATCAACACGCTGCTGCCGCTCGCCCCGGTCGGGCGCGAAGTGATCGAGGCCGGCATCTCGCTGTTCGCGGTCGTCATGCTCTTCTGGGTCAGCTTCTGGCTGCTCCGCAAGATGGACAACAAACGCTGGATGGAGTTCATCAAGGCGCGCGCGTGGTCCGCCATGACGACCGGCAGCACGGTCGCCCTCGTGCTGCTCGGCTTCACCGCCGTCGCCCGCGAGGGTCTGGAGACCGCTCTTTTCTACCAAGTACTCAGCATGAACGGGGTCGGCGTCGAGGCATACATCGTCGGCGGCTTCCTGCTCGGCCTGGTCGCCCTCGGCGCGGCAATGACAGCGATGTTCCGCGCTGGGCGCAAGCTGCCCGTGGGACGCTTCCTGGCGATAGCCGCCACGATCATCATGGCGCTCTCGGTCGCGTTCTTAGGCAACGCCGTCCGCGAGTTGCAGAACATCGGCGTCATCGGCACGACCTCCCTGCTAGGCACGGTGCCGCGCCTGCCCCACCTCCTCGCCGAGCTGACCGGCATCCACCCGACGCTCGAAACAATCGCCGCCCAGCTCGTGCTGACCGCGATTTACGTCGGCGGCGGGGTCGTCTTCCTGGTCAAGCGCCCCGCCCGCAAGCCGGTCGGCGAAACCCGCCGCAGCACAGTTTGATGCCCGCGCCCGCCGCCCTCTCCCTAGCCCGCTCCGTCCCCGCCGACGACCTCGGCATACCGAACAGCGCGGGGCTGCGGATCGGCGTAGATGTCGGCGGCACCTTCACCAAAGCGGTCGCGATCTACAGCAACCCGCTCCGCATCATCCAGCAGGCAATCGTGCCGACGACGCACTCCGCGCCGCAGGGTGTTGCGCTCGGCGTGGTGCAGGCGCTCGATGCGCTCCTCTCCTCGTCCGCGCTTTGCCGCTACCAGCCCCGCGTCGTCGCCCACAGCACCACTCAGGCCGTGAATGCGCTCCTCGAAGGCGACACCGAGACCGTCGGCATCGTCGGCATGGGCCGTTCTGAAGACCGCCGCGAAATCGAAAAGCGCACCCGCATCGGCGACATCAACCTCGCTCCGGGCCGCACTTTGCACACTCTCTACCGCTTCCTAGACACGACGCACGGGCTGGCGGCGCGCGACGCCGAGAACATCGTGAGCGAGCTCAAGTCGGCGGGCGCGGGCGCGATTGTCGCTGGCGAGGCGTTCAGCGTGGACAACAGCGCGAACGAGCGCCTCGTGATGCGCGTCGCCAGAGAACTCGGCCTGCCTGCCACCGGCGGCCACGAGGTGTCGGGTGCCTACGGCCTCGAAGTCCGCACCATCACCGCCGCGATCAACGCGAGCATCATGCCCCGGATGATCGCCACAGCCGAGCTGGTCGAAAGCTGCCTCGCGGAGGCCGGAGTGCAGGCCCCGCTCGTGGTCATGCGGGGCGACGGCGGTGTGATGAGCATGGACCAACTCCGCGAACGCCCCCTGCTCACCGTGCTCTCCGGCCCTGCGGCCTCTCTGGCAGGCGCACTCCTCTCAGAGCGGGTGCTCGACGGTATCTTCCTCGAAGTCGGCGGCACCAGCACGAACCTCGGCGTGATCCGTGGCGGCCAGCCCGCCATGAAATATGTGCAGGTGATGGACCACCCGACCTGCCTGCGTTCGCTCGATGTGCGGGTGCAGGGCGTGGCCGGGGGAAGCATGGCCCGCGTGCGCGGCAAGAAGCTCGCCGATGTCGGCCCACGCAGCGCCCACATAGCCGGACTCGCCTATTCCTGCTTCGCCCAACCCGACGACCTGGCCGGCGACCTGACCATCGAACTCTTCGCCCCGCGACCCGGCGACCCGGCAGACTATGTGGCGATCCGCAACCCGGCAGGCACCCGCTTCGCCCTCACCGTCACCTGCGCGGCCAACGCGCTCGGCCGGGTGGATGCCGGGGCCTACGCCTATGCCCCGCCGGATGCCGCGCGCCTCGCCTTCGCGCCCCTCACCCGGCTCCTCGGTTGCTCGGTGGACGCTGCGGCGGAGAGGCTGCTTGCCCGCGCCGCAGAGGGGGTGGCGGCTGCCGTCCGCGCCCTCTGCTCCGAGTACCACCTCGACCGCAAGAACCTGGCGCTGGTCGGCGGAGGCGGAGGAGCTGCTGCGCTCGGCCCGGCGGTCGCCGAGTTAGTCGGCGCGCGCTGGTCGCTCGCCCGCCATGCCGAGGTGATCTCGTCTATCGGCGTCGCCATGGCGATGGTCCGCGAGGAGGCCGAGAAGACGCTCGATGGCTCCGACCCCGACGCGGTTGCCGCGCTCGCCGCACTCGTCGAGGAGCGTGCGGTCCTGAGCGGGGCCGACCCTGCGAGCGTGCATGTCTATACCGAGGCGCTTCCCGAAAAGGGAGGCATCCGCGCCGTCGCCATCGGCAACGTCGGCCTAGAAGCCGGGGGCGAGCGCGAGGTCACACCCGAAGAGGCGCTCGGTATCGCCGAGAAGAGGGTCCGCTCTCCGGCAGGCAAGCTGCGCCCGCTCGGTGCCACGCCGAATTACTATGTCTTCGGCCCGCCCCCCGGCAGGGGCCACCGCTGGTCCCGCCGCGTGCCGTCCGTCGTCGTAGACCACTACGGCAGCGTGCGCCTCGAGGCCGACGAAGCCGAAGTACTGGCCGGTAGCCCCGCCGACGTGCTCGCGGGGCTACGCCGCATCCTCACGGGCGAGCAGCGCGGCGCGTTCGGCCTCGGCCCCCGCCTCTACCTGCTCCACGGCCCCCACCTGCTCGACCTCTCTGCCCTCCAGCAGGCGAAGGACGCCCTGGCCGCCGCCGAAAAAGCCCTCGCCACCGCCACCGGCCCCGCAGTCGCCCTGATCCAGCGCGCCAAGCTGCTTTAAGCTCGGCTCCGCTTGAAAAGTGCCAGCTCTACGTGGTATATTGCACACACGCACGTCATCTGGGCAATGCTCAGTGAGGGAGGTTCCGGATGCAACTGTCGCTGGGTTTGCTCGCTGATGCGGCAAACCGCGCGGAAGGTGGAAAACTGAATCTTCTCGGCGTGTTTGGAACTATTGGCGCATCCGCCGTTCCGGTGCAGCATCCCCAAATGTGCGTTGTGCTAAATCTGCGCGCAAGTCCAGGGGAGCGCGGTGGTGCCCATAGCCTTAAGATAGTGCTCGTGGACCAGGATGGGGTCTACCTCGGCCCACCCATCGAGGTTGCCCTGTCCGTGCCAGCTGACACGCCCGTTCCTAATCCAGAGCTTAGTCTGATCTTCAATCTCGTCGGCGTTGTGTTCCCTAAGTTTGGGACTTACGAGTTCGATGTGCTTATCAATGGTAACAGTATTGGACGCATCCCCTTAGAGGTCCGACCTGTTGCCCTCCCTGAACTACCCTCGCCGCGGCCGGTGGACTAGAGGATTATATAGCCTCACTGTTAGAGGTCGGCTTGTCCGTTCCCCGTCCCCGCGGTCTGTTGCAACCGGAGATCATGGAGCGGTCTGAAACCGCTTAGGAAAGCTCCAGCTCCCCTTGGGTTCCCTCGGCGCGTTGCACCCGCCGGGCAATAGCCCCCGGCTCCTGGCCGGTCGGCGGCATCTCGACGCTCCGCCCGACGAGCAGATCCTCAATCGTCAGGATTTGCAGCCGGGGATAGCTCTTGCTGGTCCACTGGCTGTGGTACATGCCGGTGCCGGCGGCCTCACGGCGCATATCGGATGTCGGGGCTTCCAGCGTGATGAAGACGCCGATCTCTCCGGCTGGCTCACGGTCTACCACATGCGCTAAATCCCGGACCTGGCTCACGGTAACATGCCCGCTCTTGACGCTCACGATGGCCTCACGCATCTTGCTGTCGGCCTCTATGAACGGGATACGCCCGTCGATCCCACGGTCCGCGCCCTTCTTGCCCGTGCGACCGTCGCCACCCTCCGGCTGGGCGTCAACAAGCGACAGCGCCCACCACTGGAACTGGTAGCGGCCGTCATGCTCGCTCTCGCGGGCAAGCGCCCTTGCGCTTTCCAGGTCTTCCGGCTCCCCGATCACACGGTAGGTTTTGTCGATCCCATCGCCGAACATGTTGCGGAGCCGGGAGCGCAGCAGGGCGATTGCCAGGTGCGTAATGTCGATCCCGATCCAGCGTCGATCCAGCTTTTGGGCGGCGACTACGGCGGTTCCACAGCCCGCAAAGGGGTCCAGCACCACATCGCCTGGGTTGCTGCTCGCTTGGATTATGCGCTCCAACAAGGCCAGAGGCTTCTGGGTGGGGTAGCCTAGGCGTTCGGCAGCATGTGCGCTAATTGGCCCGATGTCATCCCACAGATTTTGGAGCGGCACACCCGGCATCTCGTCCAAAAACATCTTTTCGCGAATTGCGCCGTCAGGATTAGCTGGGAAATATAGCCGACCTTGTGCGTCAAGCTCTTGCATCTTCTCCTTTGATACCGCCCAGCCGTTAGGATGGGGTTTGTACCCTTTGTAAACATAAGTGAGATTTGGACGAGGCTGGGGGCTTCGTAGTGACACTAGCTGGTATTTGCGTCCGTTCTGGTCAGTGTGACGATAGTATTTATCAAGATATGCTTGAGAATACGGGATATACTGCTTATTCCAAATGAAGCGTGAACATTTCACGTAGTAGAGAATGATGTCCGTAACATTACCGAAGTTTTTAGGATCGTTGTGAGCATAGGTTCGTTTCCAACTAATTTGCGAACGAAAGTTCTGCGGCTCGAAGATGGTATCAAGAATCACTCTCATATAATGGCAGACTGTAGAATCGCAGTGCAGATACAGGCCGCCAGTCGGCTTGAGGACGCGGTGCATCTCCACCAGCCGCGCCGCCATCATCACGAGGTAGGCCATCATATCGTTGGGGCCGACGAACTCGTAGAGGGCGTTGATCATCTTGCGGACATCGGACGGCCCCTTCGTGCGGAGTTCGTCAAACGTGGCTGCGGCTGCCCGATCCCATTGCCAGGTGTCGCCGAAAGCCTCGAGTTGGGCCGCCGACCCCTGCCCGCTCTTTTCCTTGAACAACAGGTTATAGGTGCGATTGCTGTTGAAGGGCGGGTCCAGATAGACGAGATCAACGCTCTCGCTCGGAATATCCCTGCGTAACACGTTGAGGTTATCGCCAAAGTACAAAGCGTTTGGCGGCTGCGACTGTGGTGACATGGGCGGCCCCTTAGCGAACACGAGTGCGGTGCGAATAGATGATGCCCATCTTACCAGGGTTTCGGCAGAATTGCAACCAAAGCAAAACCCCGCCTCGGCGGGGTTTTGCTTTGGATTTTGGGGTGGCCTATGGGGCTCGAACCCACAACCCCTTGATCCACAATCTCCGGGAGAGGCTTCCACGGGCATCCAAAGGGTACTGTTTTGTGCCTAGACAAACCCTCTTGCCATCCTAAATCGTCCGTTTTGTCCGCCCGTTTCCAGCCGTTTGGCTATACGAATGGCTATATTCACGGGGCGCTTGTTGCTCCACTCGGATTGTACTATAATGTGGGCAACCGGGGCAAGCGGCGCTGTGGTGGCGGCACCGATTGCCGACAAGTGTATACTTTCTGCGAAGGCTCGCCCCTCGGTTGCCACCACGACCGAGGGCGGGCCTTCGCCTTTAGAGATAACGGACAAACGATGCAGACTCCTGAGCCCAGGTGCTGGGTTATCGAGACTAGCTCGGCCAGTTTTATAGATCTGTTGAAGAAGCGGGTATCCCGCCTGCCGGAATATAGAATACCCTATCCTGCGCCGCCCGCCGACAGCGAACCGCCTGTGGATGCTACAGGACCCCCCAAACCCGCACCTCCGCAGTCTGGCGAGGTAGTCCTTGAACACGAACTCAGGAAGCTGCAAACGGGTGGTACGAGCGTGCTGCCCGACAAAAAGCTCCAGCAGTTCGGCCTAGATGCGTTCTACTACTCCACTCGGCTGAGCCGGGATGATCTGGGCACAGTCACGGTCGGCCCGGAATGGAAGCTCCAAAACCCGGCGATTAAATTCGACATCCGGACGCTGGGAGAGCGACGCACCATAGGTGGATTGTCAGAGTCACTCATCCAAGTGGAAATGGTTTGTGTTGAACCGCTTTTCACGGACGCCTTTCGCCACATAGCGACTCAGATTGATCGGATCGTAAGCACGCGGGAGACGGCGGTCATTAGGCAAGCCGAGCTGGATCGCTTTTGCGGCAAGGAGGCCGCCGATAGCAAGCAGTTCTACGTCGATGCTTCTTTCAGCGACTTCATAGGGGAGCTCAACCGGATAGCGGCAACCTTACAGGACGAGCGGATTCGAGAGGGCTCGAGGCTCTACACTCTAACGATGCCAGTACGGAAAATAATGTGGAACGCAAAGAAGCTAGATTTAACGTTTATTGGAGATTTAACATCTTTTGGGGATTTTACATTTATTGGTAAGTACACTTACTATGATCAGGAGCGCCGCGAGCATGTGGATCTCGGTCACGATATTTACTTTATGAGTTTTATTGTCCATTCAGTAAGGGAAGATCTGGTGAAGGTCAGGGCCCAATGTTATATGCCCGCCCTTCGCGATACCTTTAATCGGATTTTTAGAGAGATTAGAGAAGTTTTCGGAGTGCACGGTTCGGCTCTTGCATCTGCTCGTGACCTCACAGTGTCTAGCTCAGCCCAACCTCTCGGCACGCACCCACCCTCTTCTCAAGCGGGCCGCCCTGTCGGCACCGGCGATAGGCACAATGTCACAGCGGAAGATCTGAGGAAAGCGTATAGGTCGTGCGAGCAGCGGAAAGGCGGCCCGCCGACCCAACAGGAGATCGCCGACGAGGTGAAGCTGCCCCTCAAGACGCTGCGCCGGCGCAAGGACGAACTTGGCCTGACCTGGCCCCGCGACTTCCGCTGATCACGTCGTCGTGTTCCTCTCGCCCCATCCCCACCACGGCCCGCCGAATTACTGACCCAATTACTGACCCTATTCTTGGGATTATTGTCGTTGTAAACGCTCCCCGCTCCTGCTAGAGTAGCGTTGTGACCAACGGTATTATGCACAGAAGGGAGCTTGTGATGCACAGTGTGTTTGTTCCGCTCCCGCGTAGCCTGCTGGATGAGCTCGGCCGCCGGGCCCGCAACGCGCATCGCCGACCGCAGGACCACGCGGCTTACATCCTGGAGCAGGCGCTTGCAATCGAGCCAGAAGGGGCGGTTGGGGAGCAGCCGGACACGGCGACGCAAGCGGCCAGCCGGTTCTCCACTGCCCACGAGGGAGGGATCAGAGATGCCTCGCACGCATGACCCCGACGGACCGGCAGAGCTGCCCCTGCTACTGAGACCCGCCGCCGCCGCGAAGATGCTCTCGATCTCACGCTCAAAGATCTACTCGATGATCGCCGCTCACGAGATTCCGCATGTGCGCATTGGGAAAAGTGGAATTCGCATCCCAGCCCAGGCGTTAGCCCGCTGGCTTGACGAACATACCCAGGAGGCCGATGAATGGAACGAGCCGTGATCGCCCCCTTCACACCTATACCCGCCTCATTAGTTGCCGAAGCCAAGCGCACCGACATTACCCACTTACTGCCTGGCCTGAAACGATGTAGCAGCATTAGCGGGGGCGAGTATCACGGCCCCTGCCCGAGCTGTGGCGGCAAGGACAGGTTCGTCACCTGGCCCCAGCACCCAGATGGACCGCGGGCCTTCTGCCGCCAGTGCCATCCCGACACGATGGACACAATCGCGCTGGTACAATGGTTGGGACTGGCGCGTGACTTCCGCGAGGCCGTCGCCCTGCTAATGGGCGGCGCCATCCCTTCGGCCACGCCACAACTGCCTATCCAGGCCCCTCCCCGACCCTACAAACCACCCCGGCCCGGGCAGCAGGTGATCGCGGTCTATGACTACTGGATCTGGCCGCCTGGCCTTCCTGATGGCCCTCCACTCGTTTGGGTGCACGCCTATCGCAAGGAACGGCGGGAACCCGGCGAGGGAGGCAGGTCGAAAACCTTCTATCTTTGCCACTTGGCCCCCGGTGCGCCGATGCCCGATTACGATCCCGATATTCTGCGCCCATTGATCACGCCTTCCCACTGGCGGGCCGGGCGGGGTAACACGGCCCCCGTGCCCTATAATCTGCGCGCCGCATGGCTCGCGCCGCCCGGTTTCCCAATCCTTTGGGTAGACGGCGAAAAGGATGTAGAGACGGCACGCGCTGCCGGACTGATAGCGGTCTGCGGGCCAAACGGCGGCAAGAACTGGCAAGAGGAATGGGGGCCGGTGTTTAGCGACCATCCCGCCATCGCCATTCCCGATCAGGAGCCGGGCGGGTGGGAAGCCGCCCAGCGCGCCGCACGGCTCATTCATCCCTACGCGAGCGGTGTCCGGATCGTGCCGCTTCCGGGCAAAGACTTGACGGCGTGGCTAGAAGCCGGATGCCCGTTGAATGGAGATGGCTAACATGACAACTAACGGCACTGGGGACGGTGCGAACCTAGCCGAGTCATTAGAGCAGTTGATTGCCGCTGCGCCCGAATACCACCCGCCGGATGCCAATGGGCACCAGTATCTCGAAGCTGACGCTGCCGCGCCTGGAGAGGAATCTCCAGCAGAAAGGATTCTGCGGTCCCGATCCTTTCGCTTATACTCTGTAGCTGAGCTTGCCGAGTTGACCGATCCCGAATGGCTGGTAGACGGACTCATCCCGGCCGGGGGACTCACGGTGCTGTTCGGCCCGTCGGGCGTCGGCAAGAGCCTGCTCGTCTTGAGTCTGAGTGCCGCCGTCGCCACCGGGAGGCCGTTCGCTGGGTTAAAGGTCAAGAGAGGCCCGTGCCTATGGGTAGCCCTGGAAGGGTCACGAAGCATCCGGTCTAGGGCAGCTGCTTGGACACTTCACCATCACGAAAACATCGGCGCGCGGCTGTTCGTTTGCTCTGACCAGATTGACCTCAGCAACTTGTCCACAGTGGACACGCTCCTCGCTTCGTGGAACGCTCGAATTCAGGAGCTGCCCGTACTAATCGTCGTCGACTGTCTGGCTCGCGCGATGCCGGGCAAGAATGAGAACGACGTGAAAGACATCAACCTACTTATGGCTGGCCTCACACGGATACAGACAGCCACCGGCGCAACGGTCATCCTAATCCATCACTCACTCAAATACGACGACTCAACCGAGCGCGGCAGTAGTGCCATCGTGAACAACGCTGATGCGGTCTTTGGGCTGGCCGGGAAAGAGATCCAGACCCTTAGGTGCAAGAAGATGCGCGACGGAGAGGAACCCAGCCCTCTGCGCTTTGTTCGCGTGAAGGTTGCCGATTCTATAGTCTGTGAACCGACCGATGCCGCCGCAATTTCGGCAGACCTGGTGCTCACGAGCACAGAGAGGTCCGTGGTAGATGCCCTAACTGGCGTGCTCGTGGGATGGGCGACTGCAAAAGAAATTGCGGACGCGAGCCACATCGCGCACCGCACTGTAACGGACGCTCTCAGCAGCCTCATCAAGCGAGAACAGGTTGAGGCAAGGGGAAGCGACCGCAGCCCCCAGCGGTGCTACCGCATACGCCCCTCGCTTACTCAGCCGAACTCGGCACCTGACGAGTTCTGCCAAGCTGCTAAGTCTAGTGATGTGGAACTTAGCAACTTAGCGGTTCCTCTAGGCGGACGCCAAGTTGCTAAGCTGCCTACGGGTAGTCGAGTTGAATCCATCTGTCCTGAATGTGAGACACCGCTGCCAGAGCAGGAGGCGCGGACGGGGATGTCCGCATACTCGGGCCTTGCGGCAGCCCGCCGCGTGTTCGGCGAGGATGCGGGAGAGCCACGTCCGGACGGCGGGAAGCGGCGCTGACATGACGAAATGTCATGTCACGCTATGATCGTCGCTGGTATCCGTTTTGCTGGCGATCGAGGAGGCACGCGCTATGGCGAGCGTAACGAACCTCTTGGAACGTACGCCTGCCTTGATATTGAACGACCTTACCGAGAGATTGCGGGATTCCGCGAAACGCTGATGTTACGTTAGCAGAAGGAGAGGCTTCCATGTCTAAACGACTCACGATCCGAGTACCGCAAGCCGCCCGCACCGAGCTTAATGAGTTGATGCGCGCGCGCTTACTTGATATCGCTGTGCATGTTGAGGCGCTGAGGATTAGCTCCGAGACGGTCGCCTTGCATCTAATGCATGCGCGAGCAGCTGGATGCCCGGCGGCGCTGGGTCTTGTTCCGACGCCTGAGGTAGAGACCGCGGCTTTCTTGATCGGGGTGCGCACCTCCGAGTTACTTCGGGCTGCGGCGATGGAGATAGCCAAACAGTGGGCAGAGGCTGTGGCAGCGCGCCTACCTCCAACGTCGTGACCTCATCTCAGCGCGGTGGATAACTCAACCGTCCACAGCCGCGCGCAGTATTCCGGTATGCGCGTGGCAGAACGCTCGACCGAACGGCACTCGGTGTGGTCATTCGGCGATCGTTCGGTCGTTCAGGCACAGAATTCGAGGAATAGAGTGCTCGTTGGGGCGGGACTCATTAGAACAACACACGCATTTCACCTATGCTCACGCTGCTTGCTGCGCCAACGGGCTTCCCGCTTGCGTTCCTCATCAGCTTCAATGAGCGCTGGCAACCAGGTAATCAGCGCCGCCAGAGCGGTACCCACCGGCAGCAGATAGCCAACGGTGAACGCAATGTGCCCTGCGGACTGCATGAAGCTGTCCAGGCTGTCGAACCACGAGGCTGCCGGCCGAGCCCAAAGCTCAGGCACCACCGGATCGATCCACCACCAGAATTCCAGCCAGACCGGCCCGGCAAGCAGGGCAACCATTACTAGCACGAAGCGGATAACAGACCAGCGCTCCTTCCAGTCAGGCTCCGAGTGGATCAGCCACACAATGAACAGAACGAACGGTACCAGCAGTGGAGCGAGCGCTGCCCAGGCCGGCCCATGGTAGAGCAAATGCGCGGTGCGGTAGATGATGTCATGATCCGCATTCGGATCCGCGAGCACATTGGCGATGGCGGGATCCTGGCTCACCCAAAACCAGACCCACGCGGCGATGCCGAGCAGCGCGGCCAGGAACCCGCCGACCGTCAATGCCCAACGACGCCTGCGCGCAGCCGCGGCTATCTGGAGCCGCTGGGCTTCCGCTTCTTCCTTCCAGCGCTGCTCCTGGGCGGCGCGCTCCCGGGCCGCTATCGCCTGCTCTCTCCGGCGCTCCTCGGCAGCGGCTTGCTCGGCAGCCTTCTCCTCCTCACGCGCGGCCTCCTGCTCCGCGGTGCGCCGGCGTTCCGCCTGAGCCTCGCGCCGAGCCCTGGCCCGACGCGCGGCGTTCTCCTGCTTCCGTATACGCTCCGCCTCCGCGGCGGCCTGCCGCTCGGCCTCCAAGCGAAGGGCGCGCGCCTCGGCTTCGGCCTTCTCCTGCGCGAGGCGCTCGGCCCGCTGCCGGGCTTGCTCACGCGCGGCAGCCATGCCCGGTATCTCGGCCCGGTCGCGGGCCAGGATCTGGAGCAGGCTCCAGGCGGCATCGTACCAGGGCGTGCTCGCCCGCGGGTCTGGCAGGGTACGTACTTGCCGCCAGACGGGCGCATCGATTGCCCCGCCGACGACTACATCGCGGTAGAGCGCAATCCAGACCTCCCAGTTGGCGAGCGGCGGGTGGCGGGGAATATAGGTGGCCAGCCAGACAGCGAGCTGCTCGGCGCGCCTCTCGTCCTCGCCGTGCTCGGCATCGAGCACTGTGATCAGCAGCGGCGGCCAGGGGATGCCGAACCGTTCGGCGTGCGCGTCTCCGGCCGCGGCCCGTGCGTAGTAGCGGATTTTGTCGGCCCAACGCTCGGCGTGCATAGTGCCCCGGTCGTGCTCGTAGAACCAGGTTGGGAAGACGCCTGCGACCATCAGCACGCCGTCAGGCTCCAGGTAGGTCGCCCGTGTTTCGCCGGGTTCCGCGCGCAAGGAGAGGCGGACTGAGGGCTCACCATACCACTGCGGCGCAAGTTGTGCCAGCAGCCCGAAAAGCACGGCACGGGCGAACGCGCTGACTTCCAGGAGGTGGCGGGTCTGTGGGTGCAGCACCCGGTCCTCAGACAGGAGCGGAGGGACGCGCCAGACGCCCATCGCTGGTGAGCGCCGGGGCAGCGCGGCGACTCCGGCGCGCGTGAGGGCGTAGTAATGCCGCCTGCCGCCTGCGGAGCGCCGTGGGTCAACCAGGCGGGACAGCAGCCCAGCGGCGACCAGCTTACGCAATTGCTCGCTGCGGTTGGCGGGGCTGCCGAAGACGGCGTCATAGTCTGAATCGGTCAGCAACTGTAGTTCGTAAGTGAGCGCCAGTGCGCGCAGCGCCGCCGGCGAGGGAATGTAGTCGGAATCCCCGGCGGGAACGGAGCGACGGCGCATCGGTTTAGCCCTCCAAGATAATCGTGCCGGCGGGTGGTTGGTGGGCTTTGGGTTTGCCCGTGGTTCCACATCCGCCAGGCCGCAAGATAGCCAATACTCTTTTACTTGGAATAGTCTGGTTGCTTTGTTCTCACGCGCTAATTATAGCCGACAAGCACACAAAAAGCAAGAGCGAACTGTAAGCGAGCCTTGATCGCGCACAAGGTATAAGTCAAATTACTACAAAAGCATTCAGTCTGGACGCATGTGGACGCTAAATTCTACAGGCTCAAAGCTGAAAGTTGGACGGAAGTAAGTCGTTTTGACCATATTCAGAGTAGCTATTCCTCCACTTGGCACCACAAATAACCAGACCGTATGAACGTTTGCAGGTAAAGCGAGATCGTCGCCCGTGCCTAAAATCGGGGGTCGGCCGGAAAGAGATCTCCAGCGCAACCGTGCGACCGTCCCCACACGTCCAGACTGCCTCAGGCTCAAGGCAGGCATAGGGGCAAACCCCGGAGAACGGAGCAGGCTGATCCTTCGCTGCATTCAGGACGCCGGCAGCGGCACCCCTGTGGTAGAATTCGGCTCCAAATGGCACAGGCCAGAGATTCTGGCAAACACAGCGGGCGGCGTAACGCGCAGGGCGAGCGCTAGGGCACGTTCTCGCCCACGCCACGAAACTTGAGTTGCACGACCGGGGGCACACAGGTGGGGCCGCCAGCGTGGCAGGCAGGTCGACGCCTGAGCGACAGAGATGCTTGGGCAAGTGCGGCATTTATTTGGCCATCAGCACGCCTATCAGGCGGGCAACCTGGATAGGGCGTGCCTGCTAACCGCGATGCTCCGGGTACAAAGCGTTATCCGGCGGCTGCCGGAGCAGGACAGCGAACAACCTCTACCGCAAGCCGTAGCCTTGAGCCAGGAATCGCGGGAGTTATTGCCGAGCCTATGGACGTTTGTGCGGGTGGTGGGCATGGAGCAGAACGACAACCGGGCGGGATAGCTGTTACGCCCAGCGGTGCTCCGGCGCAAAGGGTGTTTCGGGGTGGCGAACGCAATGGGCAACGAATTTGTGCAACGGCTCTTAACCGTGATGGCGACCGGTCAGCAGGGCGGGGTCTCTGGTCGTTCCTCGGCGCGGAAGTGCGCTGCCATTGGACCGACAGTCTCGCTCCCCAGTTGTTCGACCTCCCACTGAACCGTTACTCCCGATCAGAAGCAGCCTCATCCTCAGCTTACGTTACTCCCTCTTCACTCGTCGCCAAATCAACCAGCCCACGAGCAGAACTACAAATACTATGGCAGCATGGCGCGTTCGGCTACGGGGTAGCAGTCTGTTGGGGAGAGCGCTTTTTCTCCAAAATCCGCCGTTGAAATCATTGACAATTGGATCTTTCTGCCGTATAATTACGTTAAGCTCCTATCAGGTTCGGTGCAGAGATTCGCACTGAAGCAGCGGAAGCCAGGAGCGTCAAGAGGCAAACCGAGTCTTTCATCGCAGGTCCAAACAGATGGCGGAAGCAAAGGTTCCACAATTAGCACAAACCCTGGCCGAGCCGGGCGATCATCCGGTGGATGCGCCGATCTATTGTGTCATCACTAGATTTGGCCTCCGTAGCTGGCGCTACTTGCTGCCTACCTACCTCGATTATCGTCGCGTTATAAGGCAGGCACGCCAGACGCAGACGCCTGGACTTCTTCGTTCGGCGTTTCTCGTTGAGAATCCCACGACCTGTTATAGCCTTTCTGTCTGGGACAGGCCCGACGCTATCCCCGTTTTCGGAACCAGAGTTCCCAATCACGTCCGAGCCGCCCGCAGAGTCTTTGGGCGGGTGCCTCTGACGCAGGGCCGTTTGCCTGAAATCTGGGCTACCAAGTGGCGGTTAGCTTCTGTGAGCAATAATCTGAACTGGGACGATTTTGACCTGCGAGCGTTGCTGCTCGTCGTGAGTGAATGAGCCTGAGCAAGGGAAACGGAAATGCTTATGTTTGGCCAGATAGGAAACTCCGTAGTCAACGACTTCGCCTTGGCGACTCGGTTCAGCTTAGGCATAGTATTCCTATTCTCAGCTCTACCCAAGCTACGCCACCCGCTCGTATTCGCGCGAAATGTAGTCGCTTATGAAATCCTGCCTGCCAAGGTCGCTAATGTGTTTGCCTTCATGCTCATTCCTCTCGAAGCCTTCCTGGCAATTGCCTTCTTCACTGGTTGGTTGACAGATCTGGCCCTCCCCGTTGCTACGGCAGTTTTGATGAGCTTCCTCATAGCCGTGGGAATCAACTTGAGACGGGGCCGAAAGATTTCATGCGGCTGCTTCGAGAACGCGAGCGAGCGAATCTCAAACCGCACATTGGTTCGGCTGCTGCTGCTCCTATCCGGCGTTCTACTTTCGGTCGTGCTGAGGAACATCGGTGGTTCGGCACTACCCAGTTTCGGGGCGGTGACCGTTGATGCATCTGTAGCAGTCAATCTACTACTATCAGCACTTCTAGCTGTCTGTATTATTTTAGTCGGTATGTGGATTCTGAGTCTCCCAGAGTTGGTCTTTCTTGTCCGCCATTTACGCTGGCGTGAGCACAACTCACCTTGAACGTATAGCGGATGAAGACAGGATGGAGCGCGCATAAAACGAGGTACATGATATGGTGAACGATACATCGGTTGTTTTTTATCTATCGTATGCTGCTCTCTGGGTGCTTGTAATCTTGCAGAGCCTGATATTGTTGGGTCTGGTCCGAATGGTCTACCAACTTCAACGAACCGGGGTTGTTGGGAGTTCATCTGAAGGTATCGGTGATCTCAGCTTACGACCTGGTCAGGAAGCACCAGAGTTCAGCGCGGTTGACCTTTCCGGTGCGCCGATCAGTAGTGCAGACTTTCATGGCCTGAAAGCCATTCTATTCGTCTCGCCTAATTGTCCATCCTGCACACTAACCCTATATGAAATGCAGGCTCTTAAGTACAAAGCATCCGGAAACGTGTTAGTAGTATGCCGCGCCAACCGTGACGAGTGTATCCGCCTTGCCGAGAGGCATGAACTTGATATACCTACCGTGGCTGATGAAGATGAGCGAATTAGCCGACTCTTTGGCGTTTCCTCCGTCCCTGTGGCCGTTCTCATAAATGATGATGGACGAATCCGATCCTATGGTTATCCGCAACGGGATGAACTGGAAAAAGCTCTTGGAACTACACCAGAAGGCGATGCTCAACCTCAGGTTCAAGGAGTAGGTTAGTATGGTTACGGAAAGCATGGTAGAGCGCCCAAAAGCTAGGCGGCAACCTTCTAGTCCCGCTGATATTCCAAGAAGCCTGAGACGTATGACCTTGGCTGTTATAGCCGTTTTCCTCCTGAGTGGGATGGCAGCTGTGACATTGAATCCAAGATTAGGGCTTTTCCCGGTGGCGTTCATTCTCGGTTGGACACAGTTGGTTGGTCACTGAGGGGCCTCGCTCGTCGGAGCGTTGACGCCCCTCGGGAAGGTGGCTGGAGGCAAGAAGAAGTGGTTGATCAATGTGGCGGTTTATACCATTGCCGGTGGGATGGCCAGCACTCTTGTTGGAGCAGGATTGGGCTTACTAGGCCACTGGATCGTGCCCGCGCAAAGCACCAAGATGGGGACCGTGGTTGCCATCGCTGTTTCTACACTTGCTGCCACCCGCGAATTTGGCTGGATATCCCTGCCGCTACCTCAATGGGCTAGGCAAACCCAGCGCATATGGGGGATGCGCTTTCATCGGACACTAGCGGCAGCGTTATGGGGGTTTGACTTGGGACTGACCTTTACGACCCGGCTCACATTCTCAGGAGTCTGGTTCCTTGCTGCTATGGCGATTTTCTCTAAGGATCCAGCATACGGAGCGGCCTTATTCACTCTGTATTGGCTAGGGCGTGTTCTTTCGGTTTGGCTTGCCCCGCTGCTGATGTGGGACGCAAATTCCACTCCGCAGTTATTAGACGCGATAAATGAACAGTATCAGTTGTTTCGACGGATTCATGCCTGGGCTCTGGTTTCGGCAGTTGCCATACTCTGCTTATGGCTTATTCATGGAACGCCGATGCTACGCTGAGTGTCGTGCCACGGGCACAAGGGGGATACAGCAGTACGAGATGTCTATGGTAGTTAGATAGTAGGAGGTGTGGAATGTCTACGGAGAAACTGGCTGAGAGGCTCGCGCAAGAGATCGACCGCAGAAGCTTCGTGAAGAGGCTGGGAGCAGGTGCTGTAGGTACACTGCTGGCGCTGATGGGTGTAACGCCAGCTGCGGCTGAACGCACAGTCCCTGCCTTCGTCTCGTGTTGCGATACATGCAACCCTCCCCAGGGTTCATGCAGTGGCTGTTATTGCCAATGGTGCTGGCAGTGTTCTGACTGTGCAGTTGGTGGTACTTATCGGTGCTGCGAGTGCTACTCAAGAACTGAAAGTTGCATCGGTGATTGTCCAGCTATCTGTTCATCGGTCAAGTTCATAAGCCCCGCTTGCCGCTGACCTCATAGGCAGTCGATGCTGGCTTCCGGGCTGGGGCCGGTGTCGAGTAGGAACGGAGGTGGATAAGCTGATGGGTATACAGATGCGGCTGCTCGCGTTATTGTCGGTCTTCACGATCCTGGTGGGCTGCGATAGCCCGCCGGTGCCCTCGCCCGTACCTTCGCCAGTGCCGCCCGCCCCGACGAACGTGCTGGCCGCCTGTCCAGTCACGATCCCCAACGGCAGCGTACCTCCGAACGTGCCGGGTGCCGATCCTATCAAGGTGCCATGCCCATCATGCCATGGTAATGGAACCTTATGGACCACCTTCCCACCTGACGGTCAGGTACAGGCAACACCAAACAGCGCGGGTTCGTTAGAGACTAAGTTTCCATGGTGGAGCGGGCCAGGAATCAGCGATGCCCTTACCATACAGGGACGCAGGATCGACGCGCCAGCCCCTCCGTTGGCCGCGCGCATCCCCTCCGGGTATGAAGGTGGCGGCTTCCAAGCGACTGGGATCATATTTCCAACAGTGGGGTGCTGGGAAGTCACCGGGAAAGCGGGCACAGCCAGCTTGACTTTCGTGATCCGGGTGGTCGAGGGCGCGCCGGCCGGCGGTTTGCCTTAGCGGTCTGGCTGTGCGAGGTGGATAAGCTCCAAGGAGTAGCATGTCGCGCCTCACCAGGCGGGAACTCATCTGCGCGGTTCTGGTCTGCGGCCTCGCCGCGACGCTCTTCCTCGGTCGCGCGATCGGCACCGGCCGCGTGCTCTCCCCGTCCGATTTTCTCTACGTCTACCCTCCCTGGCAGAGCGTGCGGCCTGCCGGCTGGCCCGGCCCCGAGAATAGCTTGTTGAGCGACAGCACGCTACAGTTTGAGCCCTGGCTGGCCTTTGCCGCCGCGCGTCTGCACTCCGGATCCCTACCGCTCTGGAACCCCGACAACATGCTCGGTGCCCCACTGCTCGGCAACATGCAGTCGGCGATCTTTTCGCCCCTCAACTGGCCCTACTTCATCTGGCCCGCGCCCGAGACGCTCGTGGTACGGGTCTGGCTGCATCTCGTACTCGGCGCGATAGGGGCGTACGTGCTCGCCCGACAAGTCGCGCGCGTCGGCCCGCTGCCTGCGGCAGTCGCCTCGCTCACCTTCGCCTACGGTGCTTTCATGGTCGTCTGGGCGCTCCACCCCCATACGGCTGCCGTCATCTGGCTGCCCTGGATCTGGTGGGCGACGGCCCGCCTGATGATCGCCCCCGGCCCCCGCGCGGTCGCCGTCCTCGGCGGATTCGTTGCCCTCCTCGTGCTCGCGGGTCATCCGGAAACCGCTTTCCATACGATGCTCGCCACCGGATTTTTCGCCCTCTTCCTGGTCGGGCTACGCCGGCCCTGGCGTCCGCCCGCCGCCGTGCGCGACCTCGCGCTCTGGGGGATCGCGGGTCTCGTCGGAGGCGCTGTCGCTTCCATGCAGATTCTGCCGTTCTTGGAGTACACGGGGCTGAGCTGGTTCGCCCTCGTGCGTTCCAGCTTGCATATTACCGAGCCGCTCGTCCCGGTCCAGTACGCCTGGACCCTCTTCAGCCCCGATTGGTTCGGCGATCCGGTTCGTGGCACATATTGGGCGACGCAGATCAACTACAACGAGTCGAACAATTATGCAGGTCTCGTCCCCCTGCTGCTGGCCCCGCTGGCCTTCGCCGGACGCGACCGGGCACAGCGCGCCCTTGCCCTGTTCTTGCTCGGCCTCGGCGCGCTGGCGCTCCTAATCGTCTACCAGGCACCCATCGTACAGAGCATTATCCAGATGGTGCCCGTGCTGAACGTCAGCCAGAACCAGCGCCTGACATTCGTGGCCGAACTTGTGCTTGGCTTGCTGGGGGCGCTGGGGCTGGAGACCTTGCTACGGGCAGGCGCGAGCGGCAGCCGACGCCTGCGCGTCGCGCTTGCCTGTAGCTGTGCCGGGCTGCTGGTCATCGGCGTCGGCGTGCCCTGGCTGGCCGCGACGACCTTCTTCGGCGTGCCCGTCACGGCTCCGGCCGTACAGGCGCTCTGGCAGCAAAACTTGTGGCGGACGGGAGGGCTGATCCTGGCCGGCACAGCGATCATCGCCGGGGTCTGGCACTGGGGCGGGCAGAGGGCCGCCGCCGGCTTCGCGCTGCTGATTCTCCTCCTGGCGGGCGATCTTTGGCAGGCCCACGGCGACTACCTGCCGACCACGGCCCGTCAGGATTACTTTCCGCCGACCCCGACGACGACCTTCTTGCAGGCCCAGCCCGGTCTCTTCCGCACGGTGGGTGTCGGCTGGGCGCTCCTGCCGCATACGAACCTACTCTACGGGCTGGCCTCGCTGGCTGGCTACGACAGCCTCGAGCCGCGCCTCTTTCGCGACCTGGCCGCCGAGCTAGACCCGACGCGCGGGATGTGGGCGGGCGTCCGGCCTTTCCACCAGGTGCAGTCGCCGCTTCTAAACCTGCTCAACGTGCGCTACGTACTCGAATCTGGCACCGACGACCCGAACAACATCGTAGACGTGAACCCTGGGGTTGACCCCATAACCACCACGGCCGAGATCCGCGGCCCGGTACAGGCCGGGCAGACCTTCACCGCCACGCTCGACTACCTCACCGCGATCACCGTTCACGGCACGACTTTCGGCCACACGCCGGCCGGCACGCTCGTCTTCCACCTCCAGACCGCGCCGGGTACCGCCGACCTGGTGACCCAGGCGCTGCCGGCCGCCACGCTGGTGGACAATGGGGATTGGACTGTGAGGTTCCCGCCGCTCTCCGGCAGCCGGGGCCGCGCCTTCTACTTCTATTTCGCCGCGCCGGATGCTCCGGCCGGGCACGCGGTTGGGCTTTGGTACAACCCCCATGATTCCTACGCGGCGGGCGCGCGGATGGACGGCGGACGGCCGGCGAGAGGGGACCTGGTCTTCCAGACGACGGCCTATTCCGACCCGGCGGCTCCCTGGTTCGCCCGCGTGCTCGACGGCGGGCCGGCGGGCACAGCCGTCTGGGAGAACCGCCGGGTGCTGCCGCGCGCATGGTTGGCGCACCGCGTCGAGGTCGGGGCGAACCCGAAAGCGGGACGCATACGCCTGGCCGACCCCGGGTTCGATCTCCGCGGCACGGCGATGCTGGAGGCCGCTCTCCCGGTCGATCTGCCCGCGCCCGAGCCACCCGGCACCCCCGACCGCGTGGAGATGCTCAGCTACGCCCCCGAAGCCGTAGACATCGGCACGCAGAGCGAGACGCCCGGGCTACTTGTGCTCAGCGACGAGTGGTTTCCCGGCTGGGAGGCCACCGTTGACGGCCAACCCGCGCCGATCAGGCGGGCGGACTATGGGCTGCGGAGCGTCTACGTGCCCGCGGGCGCGCACCAGATCGCCTTTCGCTACCGGCCCAGCTCCTTCACCCTCGGAGCTGGAATCAGCGCGCTGGCCCTGCTCATCCTGGCCGGACTATGGTGGAGTCCACCCCTGATTCATCGCTTCCGGAGATCGGCTGGTATAGTACTCGGTGCTGAGGGCTAGCGATGAGCAAATACTACTGGCAAGGGGAGCGCGTTCGGCTACGGGCGGTCGAGCCGGAGGATTGGGAGAGGCTATCCGCCTTGTGCTACGCTATTTCTTCTAGGAACTCCGCTACCAGAAAGCGACGGTCCATGTCTATGACTTCAACGAGGCTTCGATCCGGTATGTACGGCAAGCAGTGGGTCGAACAGGTGGGCGAGCCGGATGCGGTAAGCCTCAGAGACCAGCCGAAAGTGGCCGCCGTCGGCGTCGAAGGCCCAGGGCAGCCCGGCGGTCGCTATGGTCAAGCCTGGCTCACGGTCGCGGTAGATCAGCTCACTGCCGAGCCGCCCACCGGCGTCCTTGTAAGTCAGGTCGACGACGGCCGAGCCGTACCATTTCGCGTCAACAACCGTGACTAAGCCATCGGGCAGTATCCCGGCGATCTGCGTGCCCGGGACGAGGTCTTCGAGTTGAGCCATATCGTAGGTCTCCGGAGTCTTGCGCTTTCTTCAGGCTCTAGCACTCTTTGCGGAGCCGCACGAAGTATACCACGGCAGAGGCCGCCTGTCCAGCAGGCCATGCCCGGCTAACGCCACCGCTTCCATTCAAATCTGGATATGGAACTTGTTTCCGAACCCCTTGATTTGCACGTATGAATTGGCTATAATGTGAAGCAGGCGGCTAACCATCGGCTTCAACACCTACCCGAATACAGGAGCCTGAGCTGTAGCAAGCGGATGACAGTGGTGCTTGATGGCGGGCGGTCGTCGCGGCAATTCGGCGGAAAGTCCACGAATTGGCTGGACGGGTGCAACAGTTGGAGGGGAGGGCGCAACAATGACCAAGACTGAGCACGATGAAGGATCCTCGTCGGGCACGGGCGGAAATGTAACAAGGGGCAGGCGTGGAAACAATGAAGGGGCGATCTACAAGCGCAAAAGCGACGGTAAGTGGTTTTCCTCAATCAGTCTTGGCTACGGACCGGACGGCAAGCGCACGCGCAAAGCATTCTCTGGTGAGACGCGCAAAGAGGTTTCCGAAAAGCTGAAAGTAGCCCTACGTGATCAACAGCAGGGACTGCCCGTTGCAATGGAGCGGCAGACGATCAACCAATTCCTCACCCGGTGGCTGGAAGATTCGGCAAAGCAGAGGGTGCGCGCTTCCACATATGAAAGCTACGAGATCCAGGTCCGGGTACATATTGTGCCTGCCCTCGGTCGGGTGCAACTGGCCGCCCTAACCCCCCAACAAGTAGCGGCATGGCTGAAACAAAAGCGGGAGTCCGGGCTGTCGAGCCGGTCGGTGCAATACATGCATGCCGTCTTACGCATGGCACTGGGTCAGGCTCTAAAATGGGGCCTCGTGGCGCGCAACGTTGCTACGCTCGTGGAGCCGCCCCGCGTCAAGCGGGCGGAGATCAGGCCCTGGACCGTTGCTCAGGCGAAGACGTTCTTGGAAGCCGTCAAGGGGGATAGGCTTGAGGCCCTGTACTCGGTGGCCCTTGCGCTCGGTTTGCGCCGAGGCGAAGCTCTGGCACTACGCTGGGAAGACGTGGATTTGGATAAGCGCACTTTGACTGTCCGGGCAAGTTTGCAGCGGGTCGAGCACAAATTACAGCGCGGAGAACCCAAGACCGAAAGAAGTATGCGAACGCTCAAGTTGCCGTCCGTAACTGTGGCCGCGCTGAAAGCCCATCGTGTCCGCCAGCTTGAGTCGCGCTTGCTGGCGGGCGACAGGTGGCAAGACACCGGGTACGTCTTTACATCAACTATCGGCACGCCTCTCGAGCCGCGAAATGTCCTTCGTACCTTCCAAAAGGCCGTGGAAGATGCCGGCTTTCCGCCGACGAAGTTCCACAATTTGCGGCATTCCTGTATCTCCCTGCTTGTCGCGCAAGGTGTGCCCCTCCAGACCGTTTCTTGGCTGGCAGGGCACAGCCGGCTAGCGACTACCGCCGACATCTACACCCACATCATGCAAGCGCAGTTCGACGACGCGGCGGACCGCATGGATGACCTGTTGAACGGGGCGGGCTAGTCGATTCGTCTGGCTGGCTGGGGCCGCGCGCCGAGTGACCCCTGTGTATACGCGGGTGTATCTCGCCTTGCCTCGGAGCCGGGATCTGCCGTTTTGAAGGCGCGCCGACCAGTAGGGGGCCTCAGTAGCCAGTTCCCCCCGCTCCTGCTCGCACCTGATCAATGTAGATCCAGGCACCGTTCTCGACCTTGTAGATCGAGATCCAGCGGTTGGTCGTGTCGCCGTTCGCGTCGAAGCCAGTTGTGCCGAGCGCACCCTTGAAGTCCTTTGTCGCGGCGATGGCGGCGCGGATCGCTTCGCGGTTCCTCTTGCCGGCGGTCTTCATCGCGGCGATGATGATGTTGGTGGCATCGTAGGCATACGCCGAGTACGCCTGGGGCACTCCGCCCCACCTATCGTTCCCGAACGCCGCCATATACGCGGCGGTGAACGCCTTCGCCTCCGGCAGCACGTTCGAGTTGACCTTTGCCACCGCGCTGTAGTCGCCTTCTGAGTCGGGACTTGCGGCCCGCGCGTAGTTGGACGAAAATATGCCGTCGCCGCCCATCAGCGGGATGGTCAGGCCAGCGGGCTTCATCGCCTTGCGGGCCGCCGAGATGCCGTGCGACTCGGTGCCGCCGTAGTAGAGGATGTCGGGGCCGGTCGATGCGACCTTGTTCATGATCGGGCTGAAGTCGGCCGTGCCCATCGGCACCGAGTCGTGGCCGAGGACGGTGCCTCCGGTGGCCTTAAACTCCTGCTCGAACTCGCTCGCGACGATCTTGCCGTATGCTCCGGTGTCGTCGAGGATGTAGGCTTTGCGCTTGCCGAGCTTGTCGTAGGCGTAGTCAGCGCCGGCGGAGCCTTCGATGTTATCGGTGGGGCAGACGCGGAAGTAGGTCACTTCACCCGTTGGGCGGTAGGCTGAAAGCACGGAGTTGTACCGAGCGAGAGTCAGGTCGGCGGCTGTGGTGCCTGGGGAGATGCCGGCTAAGCCGGCGGTGTTCAGCTTCGGCATCATCAGGCGCGCAACGTTGCTGTTGAGGGGGCCGACCATCGCCATCACGTCAGGGTCGGCGATGAAGGTGTCGGCGTTCTTGGAGCCTTGTACCGGCTCGTGAACCTGCCCGCCGGGTGGCACATCGTCGAGGAAGTACATCTGGATCGTGTAGTGCTTGCCGTCGAGGGTGACTCCGCCCGCAGCGTTCGCCTGGTCAATCGCGAGTTGGATGCCCTGGCGGGCGGGGATACTGTACTCCGTCTCAGCGCCGCCGCCCGGCAGGTCTACCGCAATCTTGACGATGCCACTCCGGAAGCGACCACTCAACATCATTGGGATGGCGACCAGCAGAAGGAGTGTGATCGCTACCAGAGCGGCGACCCAAGCGACCCACGTCGCGCGGGCGGGCGCTGTCTGGAGCTGCGGACGGGCGTCATCGTTCATTTGTCATGCTCACTCTCTGGCTTTCCCACGGGGCAACGCGCCTGCACCGCTCAAGGTTGGCCGTCATCTGTTTCACCTCCTTCTCCGATCCGACATTATATCACACCGTAGGAAGGTTTCGCCCAGACAAGCGTCGGAGTAAGAGTTCACACCCCGGCTGGAGATAGCTGAGGGGATTGTGGAGTTGCCCCTTTCTCGAGCAGCTTGTGTAGCTCGGTAAACGGGTTCTGCCCCCGTGCTAGCCAGGTGTTCACCAGGCTACCTAATGTCATGTGCGTTGGTAGTGTAGGAGAAGGGGGCGCCGGGCTTAGAGGTTGTGAGTTGGCGAGAGCTGGGGCACGGGCTTGAAGACAGCGACCGTTGAGGTTACCGGCTTGGTCACCGTTCGGGTCACAGCGCATTGACCGCGTTTCACAGCGTTGCACAGACAGTGCAGGCTACCCCTATATGTTGCCAGCCGGTGCCGGACGGCATGTTCCGCCGCCGGCGGGGGAAGATCTGTGCCTGCCGTGTGTCAAAAGAGCGAGCATTTATCCAGCGACTATCTCTTTTTCCAGACGTGGGCGAGAATGTGGAAGTGGTCTGTTTTATTGAGTGAAGTGTGGCGTTTTTAAGATGTGTCTTAGGCATTGCGAAGTGGGTACAGCCATAGGAGTTGCTGAGCAGGTCAGTGGGCGGAGGTAGCCGCGCTGAGCGTGTAACTTCGTAGCCGAGGGCCTGCGTATCCTCGCCGACGGACTACCGGAGAGGACCTGTGGACTCCGCTAGCCGGCAGGCACCGACGTTCGCAGCGAAATGTAGTATCCCAAAGATAGTGAGACAGAATCGGCCTTTCTGAGCGGAGAGTACCAGAGATAGTGATAGGTCATACCGAAGATATTGATACAAGGCTACATTTGTCCCAGAGTTCGTGAATTGATCCCACTTGTGTCGCTGGGTGAGTTCCAGAGTTCGTGATACACGCCTACTCCAATCCTTATCCCAGAGATGTTGCAATCAGCCTACGTGAGCGATGGCCTCGTGACCGGGTTCCCGATCCAGGTCGCGGTTTGGTCCCCATGCCTTCCAGCCCTCGAACAAGTACAGAGCTGCCAACTATGGCACAGTAGTGCTGATGATCGCCGGCACGTAGCCGCGCGCGGCCACCCAGGCGTGCACTTCAATCCGTGCGCCGCCTTTGCCCAGATCTCCCCATTGGCCCGACCAGGTCCCGTCGGCAGAGTCTGGCAGCGGCCCGACCATCGAGCCGTTGGTGAAGAGGGCTTCGATCTCGCCCCAGGCCGGAGCCTGTAGCGTCGGCGGCCTGCCGTCGGTCCCGGTGAGCGCGATCCTGTAGCCCTGGCGGTCGGCCGTTACCTGCGCGTGCAGGTACTGGTCGGGGCGGGGCAGGACGACGTGCAACGGGACGGGGGCCGTGGCGATGTCGGCGGGCACAGCGTCCGCCCAGTCGGGGTGTTGGAGGTCGGGCCGGCTGAAGCGGGCGGCGGCCTGCACCGTGTAATGGTGCCCGGATGCTTGATCGGCCGGCGGCAGTTGGAACATCAGGGTCTGGCTGATGCTTGCCCCGGGCGCGAGCAGGCGCATCATCTCAAAGGGGCCGGGGCCGTCCCGGCCTGCTAGCGGCTTGAACAGGGCAGGCGCGAGACCGAGCGGCTGCCCCCGCTCGTCCACTGCCCTGATGCTCATGCCGACCACGAACAGTCGCTCGCCGGTGCCGTTATGCAGGGTAACCACGGCCCGCCCGTTCTCGCCGGCCAGGTAGCTGTCGCCGGCCAGGCTGAGCTCGAGGAACAGGTCGCCACGACGGGCGGTGGAACCGGCCGGAGCACCCGCGCGGAGGGCGGGCGCGCCCGCGGTCGGGAAGGGTGATGCGGTGGCCCGCGCGACTTCGGTGGCCGGCAACCCCGGGATGTCCGTTGCCGGAGGGAAGACGGTACCGACGGCGGCCATCGCGGTGACGGCCGCCTGTTCGGTGGCGAGCGCGGCGGGTCCGCCCGTCGGGACTGCGGCGGGCAGTTGGAGAGCTAAGGCGGTCGGGCTGGATGGGGGGACGGGTGAGGGCGTCGCTGCCGGCGGCGCGGCGCAGGCGGCGAGGATGGAAACCAGCAAGAGCAGGCCCACGGCTGCCCGGATCAGGATAGGTAGGGCGCTGTGCATCGGCGGCATCCTTTCACGAAGGGGCGGGCGCTGATCCAGGCTATGATCGCCTCGTACGCCTCGTGCGTCAAGTGGGCATCGCGCGGCGCGGTCTGGCTCTTGCTGAGCACCCGCAAGCTGTATCCACCGTCGCGCAGCGTGATGTGGCCGAGCTGCAAGGCGCATAATTCGGCAATGCGGACAGCTGATGAGGCCAGGGTGTGCAGCAGTGCGCGATCCCGTAAGCCCAGCAGCGTGCGCACGTCGGGGGAATCGCATAGCCGGCGTAGGTCGGCCGGGAGGATGGTCTGGCGCGCGCTTGGTTTCAGGCGGTCCCGCAACGCCGACGGGTTGACGCCCCGGACCACGGCCACGGCGAGCGCGGCTTCGGCGCTGATCAGCCCCTGGGCGGCAGCTTCGCGTACAATGCGCTTGACGGCGGCTATCTGGCGGTTGATCGTGTTTGGCGACAGGGCGGTATCATTGGCCAGGGCCGCTCGGTAGGCCGACAGGCTGGTCGCGTCGACTGGCCCCAGGCCCTTGCCTTCGCACCATTCCTGATAGGCGCGCCAGTCCTGCCGGTATTTGCGGATACTGCTCTCGGCGAGCTGGCCCGCCAGCAGCTCGGGATCGACACTGGAGGCGGGCGGCGCGGCGGGGATGATCTCTGTGCTCATTCGTACTCCGGGCATCTCTGCAGGTCGCCTGGAAGGTCCGCCGCGCGTCACTGACGGACGGCGGAAGCGCAGCCTTGTCGATAGATTATGGTAAACAACTTTTCCTTAGCCTATTGTAGCACGTAACTTTGGGAAATACAATAGCATATCGCTTGAATCTAGTGATCTGACATGCACCTGGCTCCCGGCGCGAGGTCGACACCGGCCCGGCGTCCGCGGCTCCCTTCTGCTCGTGCATGGCGCGTGGCACGGGGCCTGGCTGCCTGCGGCCGTTCGGCGATTGGCTATATGATTGGCTATATATCGCTCGAAAAGAGGGCCGATCAGTCAAGATCGGCCCTCTTTGTTGCTTAATTTGTGCCTGTTTTCTTGGGGTGGCCTATGGGGCTCGAACCCACAACCCCTTGATCCACAATCAAGTGCTCTGCCATTGAGCTAAGGCCACCATGGGGATCGGTCGCGCCGACGCCGACGAGTAAGCCGAGTTCTGTTCTAGACGGTCATCTATCTCGCGGCCCCTAGGGGCCACGGGTGCGTCGTCGCCTTCGCACCTGCTCTCGACTTTCGCCCGACTCAGACAAGCAGCCGACTTTTGCGGGCGGGCCGGAGATTGCTACAGGGAGGATTACCCTTTTCATTCCGCAGCCCTTTCGCAAGGATCGCGGCATTGGTTTCTGTTGCTCTCGCCGGAGCCGGTTGCCCGACGCCGACGCCTATCTGGACTGTCAGGCTCAGGGCGTGCCGCCGAACCTGCCCCCGCTTTCACGGGGCACCCCGCTTTGTGCAGCTCGGACTTTCCTCTGCCCCCGCGAAGGGAACAGCGACCGTCCTGCCCGCGCCGTCGCGCCCTCACCCCACACGCGCAAGTCTATTATACACGAATCGGAGGGCAGCGTCAAGCGGACGAGCTATCAGCTTTCAGCTTTCAGCTAGCTGACGGCTGACGGCTGATAGCTGATAGCTCGTCCGCCTATAGACAAACCGCCCCAACTTTGCTACAATAACGACACACGATCCGGCGCAGTTCTAGCGCCCGACGGAGGACAGGAAAGGAAGGAACGACCATGTGGAAACGCATCTCGATGATAGGTGTCGGCTTGCTGCTGGCGGCTGCCGCCCTCGTACCCCTCAGCAACGGCCTGCCCGACGCCCAGGCCGCCATGACCGCGCCGAACACCGCGGGCGCGCCCCCGCCCCATCAGAACCCGTACAGCGATGCCTGGCTGGCGGCCAACCACGGCAAGTTCGACAACATCTGGACCGCCGAGTATGAGAGCCGCCTACAGGCAGGCCCCGGCGGCGTGGCAGCCGACGCCTTCAAGGGCCTGCTCTCCCCGCTCTACGGCCCCGACGTTCGCATGTCCAACGGCAGCCTCCTCGGCAGCGGCCAGAACGAGTTCCAGATCGACATCAACCCCGCCAACAGCCTGAACGCCATCGGCACCTCGAACGACGGCGGCGCAGCAGGCGTCGGCATCTTCCGCACCACCGACGGCGGCCTAACATGGTCATCTAGGGACGCATCGGTCTACGGAGTTCCGGCCGCCTGCTGCGACCCCGGCGTGGCGTTCGGCACCGACGGCAAGGTCTACGCCATCATCCTCGACACCAGCCCGTCCGTCAGCTACATCATCCGCTCCACCGACGGCGGCGCGACATGGCAAGGCCCCAGCCAGGTAGCGACACCCGACCGCGAGAACATCGCGGTTGACCCGAACAACTCGAACAACGTCTACATCACCTACAGCGAACTGCCCGGCTCCAACCGGATCAAGGGTTACAAGTCCACCGACGGCGGCGTTACCTGGGGTCCGACGTTCTTCGTCGGCGATGTCGCTCCCGCGCAAGGTTACGAGCAGTCGAGCCAGCCCCGCGTGGCGTCCGACGGCACGCTCTACGTCGGCTACCAGCAGTACACCAACTCAAGCGTCGGCTGCTCCGCAGGCGTGCAGAACGTCCTCGCCAAGTCCACCAACGGCGGCGTCAGCTTCACCTACACCGTGCTGCCGATCGTGCAGGGCGGCGCGTGCTCCTCAGCCCAGGCAGGGCGCGGCATCTTCTGCATCAACGGCTCTCAGAGCTTCCGCTCCCGTAGCCACCCGATCATCGGCGTCAGCCCCACGAACCCGAACCATGTCTACATGGTCTATTCGGGCGGCGACCTGGAGACTCCCTACACCTGCGCGGGGGCCACCGGCTTCCACAGCGACACCCTCTTCCGAATATCCACTGACGGAGGCGCGACGTTCAGCCCCCCCACCAAAGTCAACACCGACCCATCCGGCAAGGACCAGTACTACCCCTGGATGAGCGTGACCGCGAGCGGCCAGATCTGGATCGGCTGGAACGACCGCCGCGAAGACACCAACGACTTCCTGAGCCGCTGGTACCAGTCCTACTCGAACGACGAGGGCGCGACATTCCGCAAGGTTGACGGCACCCCCGGCAACGACCCTGTGGCCGACGTTCAGACCCAGCCCTCGTCATTCATCGGCGACTACCACGGCCTCGGTGCCGTGAACGGCAACGTTCTCGGCATGTGGTTCGACTCCCGCATCTCATCCGGCGGCGACGCATTCACCGACCCGCAAGTGCCCCCGCCTCCCGGCACTGCGACGCCGACCGCACCCCCGAGCACGGCCACCTCACCCCCGGCTAACACCGCCACGGCCACCTCGCCTCCGGCCAACACCGCCACCCCGACGACACCGCCAGCTAACACAGCCACCGCGACCTCGCCTCCGGCCAACACGGCGACGGCCACCGTACCTCCGGCTAACACCGACACGCCCACCGTGCCCCCAGCCGACACCGACACACCCACTGCGCCTCCGGCCGACACCGCCACCCCAACTATCCTGCCGGTAAGCACGGCCAGCCCGACAACACCGCCCATAAGCACGGCTACCGCGACAGCACCACCGGTCGCCACGGCCACCCCAACGGCCTGCGCGATCAACTTCTCCGACGTGCATATGAGCGACTACTTCTACGTGCCGGTGCAGTACCTCTACTGCCACGGCGTCATCTCCGGCTACTCTGACGGCACATTCAGGCCCTACAATCCGACGACCCGTTCCCAGATGGTCAAAATAGTCGTCCTCGGCTTCCAAAAGCCGATCAGAACCCCCGCCGGCGGAGCTTACACCTTCACCGACGTGCCGCCTTCCAACAACTTCTACGCAGTGATAGAGACGGCAGCGGCAGACGGCATCGTGAGCGGCTACAACTGCGGTACAGCGCCGGCCGGTCCTTGCGACGGCCAACACCGCCCGTACTTCCTGCCCTACAACAACGTCACGCGCGGCCAGCTCGCCAAGATCGACGTGATCGCCGCAGGTTGGGCGATCATCAACCCCGCGACGCCGAGCTTCACCGACGTGCCGCGCGGCTCGACCTTCTACACGGTGATCGAGACGGCCCACTGCCACGGTGTGGTTGACGGCTACTCCGACGGCACGTTCCGACCATACAACGACGCGACAAGGGGCCAGATCTCCAAGATCGTCTACCTGTCCATCACTAACCCCGCGCTGAACTGCGGCCCGTAGCCCGCCGCATAACGGCCTGATCGCCCGTCGCAAGGAAGCCGCAGAGCGCGCTCTGCGGCTTCCCCCTCTAGGGACAATATAAGGGAAAGCCCAATGTCGGTGAAGGGGCGCGAAGTCCGCAAAATCCTGCTCTGCGCCCTGCTCCCCATCGGCGACACTCTCTTCGCCACCCCCGCTATCCACGCCGTTCGCGCTCGCTATCCCCACGCCGAGGTCGTCGCGCTCACCTACCCCACCAACGGCCGCATCTTGCTCAACAACCCCGATGTGGACCGGATATGGTTTGCGCCCACCCGCGCCGCCCCCCAGGGCGCACGCGGCCTGCTCACACTCCTCACCGCCATCCGCCGCGCGCAGTTCGACCTCTGCATCGAGTTCTCGAACTACAACTACGGCCTCGCCCTCTGGGGCGGTGTCCGCCGCGACCTGACCATGCGCCTGCCCGCCCTCTGGTGGATACGCCCAGGTGCCGGTCGCGCATGGCGGCGGCTGCACGCCGTGGAGCATTACGCTGATGTCGTCCGCCGCGCCGCCATCCCCATCTCCGATTGGCGCTTGCGGGTATACGCGACCCCGGCAGAGACCACCGCGTGCGAACGATTGCTCCATGACTACGGCGTGCAGCCTGCCGAGCCTTTGATAGGGGTCCATCCCGGTGGCGAGGGGCTGTGGGGACGCAAAAAATGGCCCCCGCGCGACTTCGCTCAGGTCGCAGATGAACTCTATGCGCGCTGTGGGATGAAGATAGTGGTGCTGGGCGGCACCGAAGACGCCTTCCTGGCGGCGGAGGTCGCCCGCCGAAGCTCGGCTCCCGTGCTCAACCTCGCTGGGCAGACCACGCTTGGGGAGACAGCGGCCCTCGCCGCACGATGCGCCCTCTTCGTCGGCAACGACAGCAGCCCCCTGCACATCGCGGTCGCGGCAGGCACCCGGGTTGTCGGCATCTACGGGCTGACCGACCCACGATCATACCGCCCCTGGCTGCCCGGGGGCCAAGCCGGCCGCGACTATGCGGTAGTGCAAAGCACCGCGCCCTGCGCGGGCTGCTTCCCACTCATCGGCGGAATCACCCTGCTAGGCTGGTTCGGGTGCGTCCGATGTGACGCCCTCGCCTCAGTAACGCCGGCGCAGGTTATCGCCGCCGCGCTGCCATTGCTCGACGCCGCCCGCGCCGAACCCTAGACGACCTTCTTCGTGTCGTCCGGCGGCAAGATGACGGTCGGCTCGACGATTGTCGCAGTCGGGACGCCGGTCGGCTCGACGATTGTCGTAGTCGTGGTCGTTGTGCCCGGCGCTTTTGTGTCGGTATGGTCCTCGCTCGCATCGCGGAACTCGCGGATCCCCCGACCGAGCGCGCTGCCGACCTGCGGCAGCTTGCCGGCCCCAAACACAACCAGCACGATTACCAGGATCAAGATCAGTTCAGGTGCTCCAAGTGACATAGCGTTTCCCCTTTCGGTCCCTCCAATTATACCACCATTTCCGCTCATATGAAAGCAAGAAGAAGACCAGGCTTTTCGCCTGGTCTCGCTGGTGCCGGAGGTGGGACTCGAACCCACACGACCTATTGGTCACTACGCCCTGAACGTAGCGCGTCTGCCAATTCCGCCACTTCGGCATTTGCAGAGCTATTATAGCTTAAAGCCGTAGCTGTGTCAAGCGCAGTTACGGCAAGTTCCATGTGATCGTTCGATTCGCCAGAGTGTATTTGATAACCGCGCCCTTGGCGTCGGCGGGGCCGTTGAGGCTCCAGCACTGCGCGGCGTCCGTGCCGGTGAGCTTCGTCTTGGCATCTATGTTTGTCGGCATCGTGCTGCACGTAATCGAGCGGTCCAGCCCCGTCGTCTTGTCCCCCGCCGTTGCCGTGAAGCTCCGTAGACGCATCGTCGCACCGTTGATGCTGTTCGTTGCGTCTATGGTGAAGTACGCCTTGAGCAGGCCGTCTTCCACCGCAGTCTTGTCGAGCGAGATTGTCCAATCCTCGACCGCCACCGCCTCGCCGAGCTTCGCGGTGACAGGCCCGGTCGCCCCACTATCCGGAGGCTCCTCCGGGGGAGTGCCGCAGGCAGCCAGCAGGACGACTGCCGTCAAGATCGCCGCAAGCACGCTGAAAAGCCTTCTCATTACACTCTCCTTGAAGAAAATCGGGGGTTCAGGCGGCCACGCCCTCCAGCGAGCGTATCGCCGCCTCGGTCGCGGTGCGTCCCGCCTTGCGCTCGCGCGCCGCCTCGACGAGCGCGCCGAACAGCCTGCGCGCCCACTCGTGCTTGCGAACCATCTCCTCCGGGTGCCACTGAACCGCGAGAAGGAACGGATGGTCGGGAGCCTCCAGGGCCTCGCAGAGGTTATCGGCTGCCCAGGCCGTCGCCCGCAGGCTCGGCGCGACCGTCTTCACCGCCTGGTGGTGCGAGGTATTCACCCAGATGCGCTCCGCGCCGACGAGCGTGTAGAGGCGGCTCTCGGGGTCGATACGCACATCGTGCGCCAGGTAGTCGCGGATCTTGCGCTTGTATGACTCGCGGTGATCGAACACCGTCGCGTACTCGCTCGGTATATCCTGCCAGAGCGTGCCGCCCAGCACCACGTTGAGCACCTGCTGCCCACGGCAGATCCCAAAGATCGGCATCTCGTCGGCCAGCGCCCACGGCAGCATCGTCGTCTCGACGAAATCGAGGCCGTTATCCGGGAGGTCGGTCTCGACGTTCGCCTCTTCGCCGAAATAGCGAGGATTGATATCCACCCCGCCCGGGATCAGCAGCCCATCCAGGCATTCGTAGAGCGCGCGCAGGCTCTCTTCATCCTCCACCTGCGGGATCAGCAGCGGGATGCCCCCCGCCGCCATGACGGCCTTCGAGTACGACTGGTTGTTGCTGAACCGCGGCGCGTGCAGCCCCGCAGCGTCGTGGTCGCTCATTGTGCTGATGCCGATGATCGGGCGTTGGCTCATCTGTCTTCTCCGTTTACTAAGCGTGACAATCTGCCGCAGAACTATAATCCGTCTAGCAATCCGCGTTCCCTCGATGTAAGTTTAGCACCCTGACGGGGCTGTTGTCAAGTCGGTTCGTGTATATCGGATCGTGTATAATGGAACTATGCACACCCGAAGCCTGAGCCGCCGCGCCGGCCTCATATTGCTCGTGACCGCCTCCCTCGCCGCCTGCACCACAACCGGCCCAGCGCCCGTACCCACGCCGAGCGTGATCTCGACCCCGCCCACTGCACACACCACGCTCACCCGCGGCCCCTACCTCCAAGACGTGACCGACACCGCCGCCACAATCGTCTGGCACACCGCAGATAAGGCGGTCGGCGGCCTCGCCATAAGGCCGCAGAGCGGAGGCGCGGTCACAGTGAGCCGCGAGGCGGCAGCCGGCACCGAGCATGTCTTGCGCGCGATTAAGCTGGAGTCAGGCACCGCCTACAGCTATAGAGTGCTTGACGATGACGCCCCGCTCGGCCCCGAAGCCGTCTTCCACACCGCGCCGAGGACTGGCTCTCCCACTCCCTTCACGTTTTTGGTCTGGGGCGACAGCGGTTGCGGTTGTCTGCCCCAGGACGGCATTGCCGCCCGCATGAACGCCGCCCCCGCCGATCTGCTGCTGCACACCGGCGACATGATCTACGAAGACGGTCAGGAGTCGGGCTTCGACCCACGGTTTTTCGCCCCCTACGCCCCGCTGCTCGCCCGCACCCCGGTCTACCCCGTGCTCGGCAACCACGACGTGATCAGCGGCGACGGCGACCCCTGGCTCCGCGCCTTCTTCCTCCCCGGCGACCAGGGCGCACACAACACGCGCTACTACTCGTTCGACTACGGCAACGCCCATTTCATCGCGCTCGACAGCGAAGAAGACTTCTCCCCCACGAGCCGCCAATACAACTGGCTGCTGACCGACCTCGCAGGCACCGACGCGCAGTCGGCAACCTGGCGCTTCGCATTCTTCCACCGCCCGCCCTACAGCAGCGGCCTCGGCCACGGCAGCAGCTTCGACATCCGCGAAGCCTGGGGACCGCTGTTCGAGCGGTTCGGCGTAGACATCGTCTTCAACGGCCACGAACACAACTACGAGCGCAGCCTGCCACGCCGCGACTACACCGCAGTTGGCGGCACCCACTCCGTCATATACATCGTCACCGGCGGGGGCGGCAAGCAGCTCTACAACGTCGGCAAGCAGCCCTGGAGCGCCTTCGCCGACATGCGCTACAACTACGTCAGCGTTAAGCTCGACGGCCCGAGCCTCAAACTAGAGGCGATCGACGCCGACGGCAAGGTCTTCGACACACTCGACCTCAGCCGTTAAGTTGTTGCTCTATGCCTTCTTCTCAGGAGCCTTCTGGGAGAGGGCGCTGCCGGCTGCGGTTTTGCTGTCCTCAGCGGTCCGACCGTCGCGTAGGACTTTCGAGGCAGCTTCGGCAGCCTCCTCGCTGGTATGCTTGCCGGAACGCGCCTGGGAGAGGGCGCTGCCGGCTGCGGTCTTGCTGTCCGCACCGGTCTGCTTGTCGCGTAGGACTTTCGAGCCGGCCTCGGCAGCTTCCTCGCTGGTATGTTTATTGGGGGCTTTCTTCTTGCCTGCCATGATATACTCCTTTCCGAGTCAGCCAAACAGTAAACTAAGACTAAGCACCAAGTGCCGACCTCGACCGCAGCAAGAAGCGTACCCCAAGTCCCCTACATCAAGAACGCTTACCTCGTGTTGCCCCAGCCCGGCGATTTGCGTATAATGGAACCGCATCGGGCGGGCATCGCGCACGCCGCATACAGAAGAGAGGATCGGAGACATGGTCGAAGTTGTAACCAAGCCGGCGGGGCCGGAGGCAGTGCCGGCCGCGCCGACCGGGGTGGGCGTAAGCGTAGGGGCGGCAACGCGAACATGGCCCCTGCTGCTGGCAGTGCTTGTCTGCGGCGCGGGCAGCATGACGCTCGAAATGTCCGCCTCGCGGCTGCTGGCCCCCCACTTCGGTAGCTCGCTCTACATCTGGGCCATACTGATCGGCCTCGTGATGATCTTCCTCGCCTCCGGCTATAGCATCGGCGGCCGGCTGGCCGACCGCGCGCCCCGCCCCGCGCTCCTCTACGGGATCATCGCCGCCGTCGGCTTGCTGATCGCGCTGATCCCGCTGATCTCAGGCCCCGTCCTCTCCGCCTCCGAGCAGTTGTCGGACGGTACTCTGGCGCTCGACCCCGGTGCCGGCATCGCGGTCATCGCGCTCTTCATGCTGCCAGTGACGCTGCTCGGCTGCGTCTCTCCCTTCGCCGTCCGCCTGCGGATAAGCGAAGTCGGCGCGGCGGGGCGGACGGCAGGCTCGCTTTACGCGCTCTCGACCCTCGGCAGCATCCTCGGCACCTTTGTGCCGGTCTTTCTGCTGATGCCCTACCTCGGCATCGCGGTCACCCTCTACCTGTCGGGCATTTCCCTGCTCGCCGTAGCCGGGATAGGTCTGCTGGCGGGGCGATCTAACCCGCCAGCCACCTTCCCTACACGGGTAGTGGAAGATCGTCTCCCCTCCGCCCGCATGACAGCCGCGCGCAGAGGGGTCGGTGCTGAGGTAGTCGCCGTCGGCGTCGCCGGCCTCTGCCTGATGATACTCGAAATGACCGCCTCGCAGCTCCTGCGGCCCTATTTCGGCAACTCGCTCTTCATTTGGGCGACGCTGATCGGCCTTGTGATGATCTACCTCACGGTCGGCTACTTCCTCGGCGGGCGGCTGGCGGACCGCTATCCGTCGGTACGGGTCTTCTACGGGCTGCTCGTCGCGGCGGGGATCGCTACGGCGATCATACCCACGCTCGCGCAGCCTCTGCTCACCTGGTCGCTGGAGGGCTTCTCCCAAATCTCGGTCAGCATTTTCTACGGCGCGCTCGCGGGGGTGATCGGCCTCTTCGCGGTGCCGATGATACTCCTCGGATGCGTCTCGCCGTTCGCCATACGCCTGCGTATGCGCGACCCCGATGCGGCCGGGCGGACCGCCGGCTCGATCTACGCGCTCTCGACATTCGGGAGCATCTTCGGCACCTTCATCCCGGTCTTCCTGCTGCTGCCGAACATCGGCAGCGGGCGGACGCTGCTCCTCGCGGCAGGCGCGCTGATGCTCACGGTCACGCTCGGCCTCTATGCCTCCGGGAAGCCGGGCGCGCGGCTTGCGGCGGCTGGTCTGCTCGCGGTCGCCGCGCTCGGCCTCTTGCCGCCGCCGAGCCTGATCAAGCCCCCGCCCTACGGTAGCCTGCTCGCCGAGCGCGAGTCGGTCTACAACTATATCCAGGTGGTCCAGAGGGACAACGGCGATGTCCACCTCGTGCTCAACGAGGGCCACGCCGTCCACAGCATCTACCGCGCCGACCAGGCCCACCCTCTGACCGGAGGCCCCTGGGACTACTGGCTCGTCGCCCCCTACGTGAACGCAGGCAAGCGGCCCGCCGATGTCCACAACATGCTGATGCTCGGCTCCGCTGCCGGCACCGCTGCCGAGCTTTTCACCCGCGTCTACGGCCCCAAGCCTGTGGACGACGTGGAGATCGACCCCGAGATCGTCAAGCTGGGCCGCCAGTACTTCCACCTCGACTCGCCGAATATCAACAACATCGTACGCGATGCCCGCGTCTACCTGCGGACCACCGACAAGAAGTACTCGATTGTCGGGATCGACGCCTATCGCCAGCCGTACATCCCCTTCCACCTGACCACACGCGAGTTTTTCCAGGAGGCGCGCGACCGGCTCGAACCCGGCGGCGTGGCGATGATCAACGCCGGCCGCGCCGGAAAGGACTACCGACTTGTGAACGCGATCGCCGCCACGATGCGCTCGGTCTTCCCCCACGTCTACATCATTGACGTGGCCGCCGGCGGCAACAGCATGGTGATCGGCACCGAGCAGGCTGGCGGCATCTCCAACTTCGGGGCGAACGCCGCTGCCGCGACGGACCCCCTGCTCCGCCAGGTCTTTGCCGCCTCGCTCGACCACGGCAATATGCGCGAGGTCCAGCCTGCCTCCGTCACCGGCGACCCGGTCTTCACCGACGACCGTGCGCCGGTGGAGGAAGTGATCGACCAGCTTATTTTGAGCTATGTCACAGGCAAGTAGGGCAAGTAGGGCAAGTAGGAAAGGAGACCAGATGAACCTGAAACTACGCCGCTCCGCAAGGACGCCTCACTCGGAAGAGATCGAGATATACGACATGGATGTGCGCGACGAGAACAGCGAACCCGCCAGCATCGGCAAACTCGATGTGCATTTCACCGACGAGCAGTTCATCGGCACGATGCTGATCTGGGCGGAGTATGCCGCAGGTTTCGCCGCAGCCAAAGGCGCGCAGCTTTCGATGACCGACCTGATCGACGAGATCCTCGACGAGATCAGCGAGACGCTCGGCGTGCCCGCCGAGTACGGCATCGAGGTCTACTATCCCCGCCTCGACCAGCACGAGTTCGTCTCCAACTTCGACGAGTTCGAGGACGATGATGACCTGCTGGAGGAGTTCGTTGACGAAGACGGCGACAGCCCCGACCACAACGGGCGTGTCCATTAGCCCGCCTATCTACCTGCTCTCCGGCTTCGCCGACTACCCGGCGCTCGTCCAGGGGTGCAGCACGCGCACCCGGCCCGCAGGGGCCTGGGGCGGGCGCGCCGACTGGAACCTCAAGCGGCTCGGCACCGACCCCGAGGCCGCTGAGGCCGGGTGGCAGGCGTTCACGGCCACCCTCGGCATCCCTGCGGAGCGGATGGTCGCGCCCCAGCAGATACACGGCACCATCGTCGCCGAGGTGGGCGATCCGGACGCCGGGCGGGGCAGCATGGCCGGCAACCGCGGCGTCGTCGGGGCCGACGCGCTGATCACGCGGACGCCGGGTTTGCTGCTGCTCACCGGCTGCGCCGACTGCGTGCCCGTCTTCATCTACGACCCACAGACGCCGGCCGTCGGCCTCGCCCACGCCGGCTGGAAGGGCACCGCCGGACGCATCGCCGAGGCGACCGTGGCGGAGATGGCGCGGGCCTTCGGCACCGACCCGGCGGCGTGCGTCGCGGTGATTGGGCCGAGCATCGGGCCGTGCTGCTACGATGTCGGCGGCGAGGTGGTCGAGGCGATCCGCGACGCCTATCCCGACGCCGACGGCGAATGGTACGGCGAGCCACCGCTGCTGGTATGGAGCCGCCGCCGCGCCGCCTGGAAGGACCAACTCGGCCTGCCGCGCACCGAGCCTGAGACCGACGAAAAGCCGTTCCTCGACCTCTGGAACGCCAGCCGCCGGGCGCTGATAGACGCCGGACTGCCGCCGGAGAACGTGTGGATCGAGGGCATCTGCACCGCAGAGATGACCGACCTGTTCTATTCGCACCGGGCAGAACAGGGCGCGGCGGGCCGCTTCGTCGGCTTCCTCGGCCTGCCGAACAGCGGATGAGCGCGCCCGACACTCTGGCCGAACGCCTGACCGCGATCTTGGAGGACTTCTATGCATTTACGCATCCGACCTTTTTCTGAGAACGAAAACGAGCTTGAAGACTTGGTTCGATTGTCATTATTGGCGTGGGAGCCGGTTTTTACCTCATTCAAGCAAGTCTTAGGTTCCAAGATCTATACGGTGATTTATCCAGACTGGAGAACGAGCCAAAGAGAGACAGTCGAAACGATCTGTAAAGATAGTGAGAAAACCATCGTCTTGGTTGCAGAAGTAGATGGGATAGCTGTTGGATTTATAGCATACGAATTAGACACCAAAGATAAGACCGGAGAGGTTCAATTGCTTGCGGTGCATCCTGAGTATCAAAATCGCGGTATAGGCACAGAGTTGAACAATTTCGTGCTTACAAAGATGAAAGAAAGTGGTATGAAAATGGCCGTAGTAGGCACAGGTGGAGATCCATCTCACGCGCCCGCCAGAAGATCATACGAGAAGGCCGGATATACTCCTCTACCTTTAGTCCGGTATTATAAGGATTTGTAGGCATCGCCTGCCGGCACAATGGACCCAACTCAAATCCACAACCCATTCCTCGACCGCCTCGCCGCCAAGTTCCACGCGGCGGGCTATCGGCTCTACCTGGTCGGCGGCGTCGTCCGCGATGCTCTCTCCGGCCTCCCAGCCGGAGAAATAGACATGGCTACGGACGCGCCGGTGGAGGAGATCAAGCGGCTCTCGGCGCAGGCGCGCCCCACCAGCCTCTACCCTATCGGGGAAAAGTTCGGGACGATCTCCATGCTCGCCCGCGAGCGGCGTTACGAGATCACCACGTTCCGCACCGCGCCCGACGGCAGCCCCCGGCATCCCCCTCTCGCCTCCGGCATCCCGCCCGACCTCTACACCGACCTAGCCCACCGCGACTTCACGATCAACGCGATCGCCGTGGACCTGGCGAGCCGGGCGCTGCACGACCCGTTCGGCGGGCGGACCGACCTGGTTGCGGGGCTGATACGCGCGGTGGGCGACCCGGCTGCACGCTTCGAGGAAGACCCGTTGCGGCTGCTGCGGGCCGTGCGGCTGGCCCGGCGGTTCGATTTCCGGCTCGACCCCCCGACACGGGCGGCGATCGCGACAGGAGCGCCGATGCTAGCCTCGGTCGCCTGGGAGCGGGTGGCCGCCGAGATGAACTACATCTTGCTCGGCGATAGGCCGTCCGTGGGCCTGCGCCTGCTCGACGAGATCGGGCTGCTGGGGCAGGTGCTGCCCGAAATAATGGAGATGCACGGCATGTCGCAGGGCGAGTACCGCTACAAAGATGTCTATGAACACACCCTGCTCGTCGTGGACCGCACTCCGCCCGGCCTGACACTGCGCTGGGCGGCGCTGCTCCACGACGTAGCCAAGCCGCGCACATTCGGGGTGCAGGACGGGGAAGTCCACTTCTTCGGCCACGAGGTAGTCGGCTCGCGCATGGCGCGCGAGGCGCTGACCCGGCTGCGCCAGCCCCAGGAGATGATCTCCCAGGTCGAGCAGCTGATCGCCCAGCACCTTCGGATCGGCCTCTACGACGAAACCTGGACAGATGGGGCGGTTCGCCGCTTCATCCGCGAGACCGAGCCGGTGACCGAGCGGCTCTTCGCGCTCGCCCGCGCCGACGTGACCAGCGCGAACCCCCGCCGCGTGGCCGCCGCAGCCGCCCGCGTGGAGGCGCTGATCGCGCGCTGCGCTGAGATAGAGGCCCAGGAAGAGGTCGCCAAGATCAAAAGCCCGCTCGACGGCAACGACCTGATGACCCTCTTCGACCACCCGCCCGGCCCCTGGATACGCCCGCTGAAAGACTACCTACTCGACCTGGTGCTCGACGGTCAACTCGCGCAGGGCGACGTAGAGAGGGCTACGGAGCTGGCGATGGAATGGATGGCGGAACACGGTCAGCCGTGACTCACTCCTGCTACCATATACTATATTCCAGGTCGGCGATTTGGCTAAAGTGCGCGTCTCTAGTCACCAAATGGAGATCGTGTTGCGAAGATGTAGCCGCAATCCAGATGTCGTTCTCTGGAAGTAGGCGGCCTTTTGCACGTAGCCGGCTCTTAATCACTGCATACGCGCTGGCAGTGTCTATATTGCAATCCAGAACGGTGGTGTCGGAGATATAGGCAGCTATCTGGGACAGATTCTCGGCAACGCGCTGAGATACATGCGCTCCGTAGTACAGCTCCCCCAAAACAATGCTCGGTATGAAGATCTCACCCGCTTGATCCAAACGTGTCCGTATTTCAGTGTCTCCACGGAGAAGAGCCACTATGATACTGGTATCCAGCAGAAATCTACCACTCATCCGTATCTACCCGCTCACAACCCTCCTCAATAACCCGCATCATCTCGTCAGCCTCTTCCGCCGATATGGTTCCGGCGAAGCGTAGCAGGTCTTTGCCGGGGGTTCCTTTGAGCGGGGGCCGCGATTTCGGTGCGCCGTTCTCGTCCTGGATCGTGACCAGGTAGCGGACATTCAGTTCCAGGTCGAGCGGCACCTCCAGTCGAAGCACTTGCCCATCGAATACAGCAGTCACCGTCTTGTTCATCGCCGTTTCCTTTCAGTCTATCCCTTTCGCCTCTACACCCATCATACGTCCAACCCATGCTCTGTGTCAACGGCAGCGCATGTCTGCTATAATGGTGGGATGAGACAGATGGACAAGCCGTTACCGGACGGCTGCACACTGCGCCCCGCCCGTGCCGCAGACGAGGCCGCGATCCGCAAGCTCGTGCGCGCCGCCCAGCTCGATCCGACACAGATGCGTTGGCCGCAGTTCCGGGTCGTGGAGTGCGGCGGGCGGGTCGTCGCCTGCGGGCAGTTGCGCCGTTTCGCCGGAGCGCAGGAACTCGGCAGCTTGGTCGTCTTGCCGAGCCGGCGCGGGCAGAACCTCGGCGCTCGCCTCGTCGAGCAGCTGATCGCCGAGGCGAGCGGACCGCTCTACCTCGAATGTCAGGGCGCGCTCGTGCCGTTCTACGCCGGCTTCGGCTTCCGCGAAGTGTCATGGCGCACACCGCCGGGGCTGCTCAAGCTGAAGTTCGGCGTGTCGAAGCTGCTGTCCAGGATCTTCCGGCAGCGGGTGGCGAGCATGAAGTATATCGGCGCGCCCCCTGTGGAGGCGAGCTGATGCCCGGTCTTGACCCCGAACTCGACGCGCTGATCGCAGCGATGCCGAAGGCCGAGCTGCATGTACATCTCGAAGGCTCGATCCGCCCCGCCACGCTGCTGATGCTCGCCCGCCGCAACGAGGTGGACCTCGGCTGCGACGACGAGGCGGGGCTGCGCGAGCTTTACCGCTTCCGCGACTTCCGCCACTTTGTCGAACTCTACAGCGTGATCCTGAGCACGCTCCGCACGCCCGAAGACTTCGCGCTGATCACCGAGGAGCTTGGCCGCAGCGCCGCCGCGCAGAACACACGCTACCTTGAAGCCACCTTCACCCTCGGTGCCCACGTCCGCTCGAAGGGCATCCCCGCCGACGAACTCCTTGATGCGCTCTCATCCGGCGCGGACGCGTCCCGGCTGGCGACCGGCGTAGAGATGCGCTTCATCTTCGACCATGTGCGCGAACACCCTCCCGAACTCTGCCGCCGGATAGCCGAATGGTGCGTGCAGGGGCGCGATCGTGGCGTCGTCGCCCTCGGCCTCAGCGGCTTCGAGCTGGCCCAGCCGGTCACGCGCTTCGCCGATGCGATACGCTGGGCGCAGGCCAACGGCATCGCCTTCGTGCCCCACGCCGGAGAGGTCGCCGGCCCCGAGTCGGTCTGGGAGGTGCTGGAGTTCGACCCGCCCCGCATCGGCCACGGCATCCACTCCATCGGCGACCCCGCGCTCGTCGCCCGGCTGCGCGACCGGGGGATCGTGCTCGAGATCTGCCCGACAAGCAACGTCTGCCTGAACAACGTGCCGATCCTCGCCGCGCACCCCCTGCGCCTGTTCTGGGACGCAGGCGTGCCGGTCACGATCAACTCCGACGACCCACCGATGTTCAACACGACACTCCTCGACGAGTACCGCCTCGCCGCATCCGACTTCGGCTTCACAGCGGAGGAACTCGCCGAGGCCAGTCTCACCGCTGCCCGCTCCGCGCTCCTGCCGGCAGAGGGGCGAGCCCGCCTCGAAACGTCCTTCCGCGACGAGCTACGGCTGCTCGGCCTGGGCACCCGGAGCAGGGGATCGGAGGATACGGATTGAAGACTGGGAGACGCACGACCCTGGCGGCGCTGCTCGGCTGCCTGCTGCTCGCGGGCTGTGATGCAGGCGCGGCAAACACGCCCTTGCCGACCGCGACGGCGATAGCCACGCCGACTTCCGCGCCGCTAGCCACTCCCACAGACACGGAGGTGCCGATGAGCCAGAGCATACTCGACCTGATCCCGCCGCCAGCCGATGCGCGGCTGGCCTACGGCGACGACCCGTCGCAGTTCGGCGATCTACGCCTGCCGCCGGGCACCGGCCCGCACCCGGTCGTCATCGTGATCCACGGCGGCTACTGGCGGTCGGCCTACAGCCTCGACCACATCGGTACCCTCTGCGCCGCCCTCACCCACGCAGGCGTCGCCACATGGAGCCTCGAATACCGGCGGCTCGGCAACCCCGGCGGCGGCTGGCCGGGCACTCTCCAGGATGTGGCGGCGGGTGCCGACTACCTGCGGACAATCGCCCCGAAATATCACCTCGACCTCACGCACGTCGTCGCGGTCGGCCACTCGGCGGGCGGGCAGCTCGCGCTGTGGCTCGCTGGCCGGCACCGCATCCCCGCCGGTGACACGCTCTACAGCCCCAACCCCCTGCCGTTGCACGGTGTCGTCTCCCTGGCAGGCGTCGCAGACCTCCGGCAGGGATACGATCTCCACCTGAGCAACGACGTGGTCTACCAGCTGCTGGGCGGCAACCCCGGCGAAGTGCCCACCCGTTACGAGGACGCCTCGCCGCGCGCGCTGCTGCCGCTCGGCGTGCCGCAGCGCCTGCTCCACGGCACCGCCGACGACATTGTGCCGATCGCGATCAGCCGCGACTACTCCGCAGCCGCTCGCGCCGCCGGCGACGATGCCGAATTCATCCCGCTCGACGCCACCGGCCACTTCGAGCTGATCGACCCCCGCACCCCCCAATGGGCCACGGTGCAGGCGACAGTCCTCATGCTGGTCAAATGAGCGTAGTGCGGAGCGCGGATTGCATATGTAGCTTTACGCACTACGTACTACGCAGCACGTACTACGCAATCAGAGCAAGCCTATATCTGTTCGGTGGTGCGCCCCATCGAACGAGACGCGCGGCACCGCAGTGTAGACCAGGCGGCGGGCATCTTCGAGCGTCGGCGCGCGCCCGACCAGCGTCAGCACCCGCCCGCCTGAGCTGACGATGCGGGAGCCGTTCGGCTCGATGCGCGTACCGGCGTGGAAGGCGGTCACGCCGTCCGGCAGGTCGTCGAGGCCGGTGATCGGCCTGCCGGTGAGGGCCTGCGCCGGGTAGCCCTCCGAGGCAAGCACCACACCGCATGTGGCATCTGCGCTCCACCGTATGTCCGAGGCTATCTCATGCAGCCGCTCCTGGAATATGGCTAGCAAGATCTCGGCGAGATCGCTCTCCAGGCGCGGCAGCAGGAGTTGGGCTTCGGGGTCGCCGAGGCGGGCGTTGAACTCGAGCACACGAGGGCCGTCAGCCGTCATCATCAGCCCCGCGTAGAGGAAGCCGGTGAACGGGCAGCCCTCCGAGGCCATGCCCGCCACAGCCGGCCGCAGCACCGTCGCGGCGACTTCTGCCCACATCTCCTCGTTGACCCAGGACGCGGGGCTGTAACCGCCCATACCGCCGGTCATCGGCCCCTGATCGCCGTCCAGCAGCAGCTTGTAATCGCACGCCGGCGGCATCTGCACGACAGCCCTGCCGTCCGTGAAAGCATGGGCGCTCACCTCGCGCCCCACCAAGAACTCCTCGCAAACAACCGTCCCCCGCCCCTCTCCCTCTCCCAAAATCCCGGCCTGCGCCATGCCGTGGAGGGCCTCACGCGCATCCGCGAGGGTGCGGGCGACGACAGCGCCCTTGCCACCGGCCAACCCGTCCGCCTTCAGCACCAGCGGGAACTCGGCCTCCGCGAGATACGCCCGCAGCTCTTCGGCGGTCTGCGTCACCTGGTAGACGGGCGACGGGATGCCGTGCCTTCGCATAAAGTCCCGCGCCCACGACTTGCTCGACTCGATCCGCGCGGCTGCCTTTGTCGGCCCGACTATCGGCAGGCCGAGCGCGCGGAACTCGTCCACGATGCCGAGCGCCAACGGCAGTTCCGGCCCCACCACGGTCAGGTCAATCACCTGCTCGAGCGCCCACCTGCCGAGTTCCTGTATCGCCGCCACGCTATCGGCCCCCACCGGCATGTTTTGGGTGAGAAGCGCCGTGCCGGGGTTGCCGGGCGCGCAAAATATCCGCGTAACCTGCGGGCTGCGCGCGAGTGCCTCCACAAGCGCATGTTCCCGCGCCCCTCCCCCGATCACAAGCACTCTCACGTTGTTTCCTCGCCGATCCAATGCGCCCATAGCATACCAAGCTGCCGAGCCCCGTTCGCTAGACGCCTGTCGGCTGTCCAAAACTCAGCGCCGAGGTTCTCGGCAAGTGCCAGATAGAAGCCATCATAGGCCTTCGACTGCCCAAGCCGTCCGGCCCAGCCAAGCGCTTCACGGCAGAGTTCAGGAGTCAATGCAATGGCTTCTACCTCCAAAGAAAACAAGTCGTCGAGAGCCGTTTGGCCCTCATCTGCCGAAATGGCACGCGCGTAGACCCCACCGCGAATCGCCGAGGTACACTCGGCTAGCCATAACATAGGCGCAACCAGCTGTAAGCCCAACTGTCTCCAGGCAGAAAAACGCCTCGTGATATCGACCCCCTGCGCGGCCCAAGCGGGAAGCAAAGCCCATATCGCAGCACTTGCGTCGATCACCAACACGGATGAATCAACCGAGGTTACGGGCATCTTGCTCTTCACGCATCTGGTTGATCATCTCTACAACATCGATCCTCAAAGGTTCATTGTCGTTGCGCCGTTGGATTCCCTCCCGATGAAGGCGTATCCGTTCTAGTGCAGCCAATTGGCGCTGCTTATCTGCCTCGGCGGGCCGCTCTCGCTGCTCCAATTGAGCATTAAGCATCTCGCGCACCAACTCGGAGACACTACGTCCTTCTTGGGCGGCAATGTCGACTAAGGCTCGATGCTGCTCCAGCTCCAGTAGGATTTGCGTCCGATACAATCGTTTTGTCATGTTTGCACCTCCCGCCGTCATTATACGCCCAACATAGTCCCTCTGCCACCCCGTCGCCGCCACGGCTCCCAGACCAGCGCCGCCAAGACCAGCAGCGCCGCCGCCGTGATCCACGCGCCGAGTTGGAAGGAGACCGGCCTGTAGGCGAAGTCCACCGTGTGCGCGCCCGCCGACAAGTACACTCCCCTCAGTGCATGGTCGGACTGGACGATCGGCGCGGGCACGCCGTCCACCGAGGCAGCCCAACCGGGGTAGAACTGGTCGCTCAGGATCAGCACGCCGGGTGCGAGGCTCCGCGTGGCGACGCGCACCTCCTCTGGGCTGTACTCAGTGATCGTCACTGCGTCGCTGCCCGTCGGCGGCGGCGCCGGCGGCAGGGTGTCGGTGGGCGGCAGGGGCGCGCCGAGCAGCGCCGTGCCCGCAGCGTCAAACTCGGGACTGAGGAGGCGGCCCAGCTGCGCCTGCGCGTCCGGCTCGACCTCAACCCGGTGTGTCAGCCACGCCCGGTCGAGCGCGCGCCGGTTGGCGAAGATGCTCGCTGCGTCCGTCCCGCCATCCAGCACTCTCTCGAACCAGGGCGCATCGGGGTTGAGCAGCGACAGGCTGCGGAAGACAAGATCCCCGCTCGCCGCCGCACCGGCCTCCAGCCGCGTCCCGCCCGCGTAGGCGGCACCGCCGTTGTACCAGAGCGTCACCGCCCCGCCTGGGCGCGCGTCGGGCGACTCGAAGTAGAAATAGAACCGACGACCCTTCGCCGACCGGATCGGCGGGAAGGTGACCCGCCAGTAGCTGTTGTCGGGCAGCAGGGCCGTGTCGAGCCGCTTGGTCACCAGGTCGGTCGCCGCCGGGTCCGTCTTGAGGTGGAAGACGAGCGTTCCCGCCGGGTGCCGCCCATATGTCGCGCCGAGCACCTCGACCCCCGCCAGGTTGTCGGCCCCTGCAGTGAAAGTCTGCCCCGGCATTTCCCCGCCGAGGATCTCGCCGACCGTCTTGCCGCCGTTCGTCTCCTGGCGGGCGTCCGGCAGGTAGTTCGGGTCATCGCCGGGTGCGGTCATCACGTAGCGGACGTTGAGCAGGTTCCAGGCGTGCGAGGGCAGGAGCCGGCCAGCACCGGCAGCCGCCGTGGTCTCCCCGGCTATCGTCGGGTCGGGCAGCACCGCCAGCTCGTGGTAGGTCACCGGCTCAATCGCGTCGTTGCCGCGCAGATCGGCCAGCCCGTATGCCAGGTTCGCGTTCGCCGCCCAGACATCCCCGCCGGCCACCGCCCGAAACAGCCCGGCCTGCGCCTGCAAGAAGCGTGTCGCCGCCGTGGCCGGAAAGTAGTCTCGCGGTGCGACCGTCGGCACGTACCCGGCGTGTGCCTGCCACAAGTCAGCTGCGAGCACCACCGGCAGCAGCATACCAGCCCATGTCCACCTCGGCCTCACCCGCCCCAGCCAGATCACGGCACCAACCACCACTGCGCTCGCCGCGAGCAGCGCCGCCGTTCGCCAAAGGCTATCTCCCCAAACCTGTTGGGCCGGGGCAGAGCCGGAAGGCAGCCCGAAAAACGCGCCCCCGAAGGCCCACGGCACGGCGATGCCGAGCAGCACCAGGATGACGGCCGTCGCCGCGAGCGGCCACCCTAACCCCCGAACCCACTTCCCTTGTAGGGAAAGGGGCGAGATCAGGGCGGCAGCGCCGAGCGCCGCGAGCAGGCCGAGTGCGAACTCGGCGACCACGACCAGCCGGTGGTTGAGCGCGAACCGCAGCCCCGGCACTGCGACCGCCGCCTGGTAGATGCCGGGCACCCCGTAGACCACCGCGAGCGTCAGCGCAAGCAGCACCGCGAGGAAGAGCGCAAGCCGCCGCTTCGCCCTGTCGCGCGTGAGGAGCGCGAGCGGCGCGAGCACGAGCGGCAGCAGCCCCGCGTAGTTGTTCGACTCGTTGTAGTTGATCGGCATCCCCCACCAGTTGTGGCGGGCGGGGTTGCCGAGCAGGTCGGGGCTGAACGCCGTCCACGCATACGGCAGCGGCATCCAGAACGGTGTGTCCTGGCGCTGCACCCGCCGCAGGAGCGTCATGCTGCCTGAGAAGAGATACTCGGCGAACGGCAGCAGCTGCACGGCGGCCAACAGCACACCAAGCGCATAGGCCCCTCCCCATAGCCCAAGCGCCCGTAGAACCGCCCACCCGCCCACGCCCCTCCCCTGCCACAGCAGGAAGAGCAGGAACAGCCCCGTCGCCAGCGCCTCGTGATACGCCAGCTCGGGGTGGCCGGATAAGAGTGTGAGCGCGGCGGCACCGGCGAGGAGTGCGAGGGAGCTCGCTCCCGGCCTCGCCACGAGCCTCGCCGTCGCCCACCAGAGCCAGGGCAGCAGCACCGCCGCGCTGGTGTGCGGGTGGAGCAGCCAGACGGTCAGGAACGCGCCGAAGGTGAACGTCAGCGCGGCGAGGCTCGCGGGCACCGGCCCGACGCGCAACACAGTCCGCGCCAGCAGGTACATGCCGAGCGCCGCCGTGAACAGCTTAAGCCATGCCCGCAGCAACAACGTGAAGCCGCCCGGCCAGATAAAGTACGGCCAGTTGAGCGGGTAGAAGACCGCCGATTGCATGTTGCCGACGAACGGCGCGCCGAGCATGTTGTCGGGGTTCCAGAGCGGCAACGCCCCCGCGTGCAGCCTCTCCGCGCTGAACATCATCCAGGGTTCGAACTGGAACACGCTGTCGGACAGCAGACCGTTGGAGGGGCCGGGCCACGCGGCAGGCTGCTGCGCGTGCCAGGGGTAGTAGTCGTAGAGCATGTCTGCCGGCGAGAGCACGCGCCCCGTAAACAACGCCCCGCCGAGGAACAGGCTGACCGCCACGCTAATACCCAGGCAGGCCCAGGCGATTTCGCGCCGCGTTATCCGCGCTAGTTCGAGCAAGGCAGTCTCCGGTAGTTGTTAGTGGTTAGTGGTTAGTGGGCCGGGCGGGCTGAGGCAATTATATGACATAGGCGCGCCGGGTGCCAGCGACGGCTGACGTCTGACGGCTGATCGCTGTATAATGTGGCCTTATGTGGACCGTCAGCCGAAATCGCATAGCGGGTCTGCGAACGCTGCCCGCTGGACTGCTCGTCGCCGGGGTGTTGGCCGTGCTCGCCGCCGTCCTCTACGGCAGCCTGCTCGGCGGCTACTTCCTGTCCGACGACTTCGTGATCCTCTCGTGGACGCGGGTTTCGGCGCCCGGTGAGGTGTTGGGGCTGTTCGACCCGCGCGCGCCCTGGTTCTATAGGCCGATGCTCAAGATGGTCTACTGGGCGCTACAGTCCATCTTCGGCCTGAACCCTCTGCCGTTCCACTTGTTCAACATCGTGATGCACACACTGGCGGCATGGCTTCTCTACTTCTACGCGAAGCGTGTCGCCGCCGCACGCCCGGCGACCGCCCTCGCCGTGAGCCTGCTTTTCTTCGTGAACCACCGCCACGCCGAGCCTGTCGCCTCGATCTCGGCGATGGGCGAGCTGATCGCGGTGCCCGCGCTCTTCGGCAGCCTGTTGCTGGCCCACCGCTTCGTGGAGAGCCGCAGGCCGCCCGCGCTCGCCGCCTCCCTCGGCCTCTTCGCCGTCGCGCTGCTCAGTCGGGAGAGCGCCGTGCTGCTGCCGGTACTGGCCGCGCTCAGCTTGGCGCTCTTCGCACCTAAACCGCTCGGACGACGGGCACTTGCCGCCCTCGGCACCGGCTATGCCGCGCTGCTCGCCGCCTACGCCCTCCTACAGCTACAGGTGGTCAACCGGGGCGGAGAGGCCGGCGGCGTACTATCGCGCGGCGGCCTCAGCTTCAAGCCGCTTAATGCCGAGTCGGTCGTGCTCGGCGTCATGGACTACGCTAACGGCCTGCTGCCCGGCGGCGGGGCGGCGGCCTCACTGGCGCTGGACCAGCTCCGCCCGGTCGCCTGGGCAGAGCTGGGGCTGCTGCTCGCGCTCGGCGGCGTGCTGGCCCTCACACACCTCAAGCTGATGCTGCTCGGCCTCGCATGGATGCTGGTCAGCCCGCTACCGTTCGTGTTCTTCAACGCGCCGACCGACCGCTACTTCTACATGCCGACGATAGGCTACAGCCTGCTGCTCGCGGGCCTGCTGGCCGAGGTCGCCTCCGGCCTGGCGCGGCTGCTGCGACGCCCGCCGTCGGTCGTGGTGCCCTCGGCACTGGCGGGGGCGGTGCTCGTGCTGCTGCTGCCGCAGGTGCCCGCGCTCTCAGCGAAAGAGGCCCACTGGAACGCGGCAGGCGCGCTGTCGGGCCGGGTGCTGTCGAGCATGAAAGCGGCGCTGCCCAACCCGGTGCGCCACCAAGCGTTCCTGTTCGTCGGCCTCCCAACCGATTTCGAGGGCGTGCCGACCTTCCGCAACGGCATCGTGCAGGCCGTCCAGCTGGAGTACGGCAACGACCTGACGCTCCGCGCGGGCATCACGACCTGCGCGGAGGTCCGCCGCACCCGCCCGTCGCCGCCCGACAGCGTGTTCCAGTTCACCGGCAGCGACGTTCGCCTGCTGGCCGACCCGCAAAGCTGTGGTCTACTTGACAAACCCGGGGGTACGTGATGCCCCCGAATAACGATGAGCGGAGGGAGGTGGCTATGACCGAGTATGCGGTGGTGATCGTCGGAGGAGGTCCGACCGGGCTGATGTTGGCGGGCGAGTTGGCGTTGGCGGGGGTCAACGTTGCCGTTGTCGAGCGGCGCGCCAGCCAGAACCTCATTGGTTCGCGCGCCGGCGGTCTGCATTCACGCACCATCGAGGTTCTCGATCAGCGTGGAATCGCCGATCGGTTCCTCTCCGACGGACAGGTGGCTCAGGTCGCGGGGTTCGCCAGCGTCCGTTTGGACATCAGCGACTTTCCCACCCGGCACAACTACGGGCTCGGGCTATGGCAGAACCACATCGAGCGCATCCTGGCCGGCTGGGTCGGCGAGCTGGCGGTGCCGATCCACTACGGCATTGAGGTGACCGGTTTCGCGCAGGACGACACCGGCGTCGACGTCGGGCTGTCCGATGGCCAGTCGCTACGAGCGGAATATCTCGTCGGGTGCGACGGAGGACGCAGCCTGGTCCGTAAAGCGGCCGGCATCGAGTTCCCCGGGTGGGACCCGACGATCAGCAGCCTGATCGCCGAGGTCGAGATGACCGAGGAGCCGAAATTGGGCATCCACCGCAATGCCTTTGGCGTCCATGCCTTCGGCAAGGTGGAGTACGAGGTCCGCGACGGCGAGGTGGTCTACAAGGATGGGGGGCCGGTAGGGGTCATGGTGACCGAAGAGCACGTCGGAGCCACGACCGAACCCACCCTGCGCGATCTCAGCGAAGCGCTCATCGCCGTATACGGGACCGATTACGGGATCCACAGTCCCACCTGGATCTCCAGGTTCACCGACATGACTCGGCAGGCCGCGGCCTACCGCGACAGACGGGTCCTGCTGGCCGGCGACGCGGCGCACGTGCATTCCCCGGTCGGTGGACAGGGCCTCAACACCGGTGTGCAAGATGCGGTGAATCTGGGATGGAAGCTGGCCCAGGTGGTCCACCAGACAGCGCCGGAAAGCCTGCTGGCTACCTACCATGCCGAGCGCCACCCGGTCGCTGCCCGCGTGCTGCACAACACGATGGCGCAAGTCGCGCTCATGCGCGCCGACGATCGCATCGAGGCGTTGCGCGACACCGTGTCCGAGCTGCTCAGCATGGACGAGCCGCGCAAACGATTCGCCGGAATGATGTCGGGTCTGGACATCCATTACGACCTCGGCGAAGGACACCCGCTGCTCGGCCGCCGCATGCCCGATCTCGACCTGGTCACCGCCAACGGCCCACTGCGGGTATTCACCCTGCTGCACGAGGCCCGGCCGGTGCTACTCAACCTCGGTGAGCCTAGCGGCTTCGCCATCAGTCCCTGGGCATATCGAGTGGTGGCGATCGACGCCAAATATGCCGGCAATTGGGAGCTTCCGGTCCTGGGCCAAGTAGCAGCCCCCACTGCCGTGCTGATCAGACCCGATGGATACGTCGCCTGGGTGGGGGACGGCACAGATACCGGATTGCGCGACGCGCTGACTACCTGGTTCGGGTCACCATGACGCGACGCCGGATTAGAGGCTGTGCATTATGAGCAGCCTCAGCCCAAGCCGAGAGGCTTCTGATGGGCGGGCGGGGGCGTGGGGAGGGCCGGTGCCTGGCGGAAGGTGCCGAAGGGCCGGGGCATCTGGACCGTCGTGCCGCGCAAGAGGGCGGCTATCGAGAGGATCTGGATGCGGGGGAAGTCGCCCCAGCTTGCGGAGCTGTAGTAGCCTGCGCTCACGGCCTCGGTGAGCATGTCGCGGGTCGGCTCCTCGAGGGTGAGGAAGACGCCGATGGTCGCGCCCTCGCGGCCGATGGTACCCACGAGGTCGCGTATGTCGCCGGCTTTGACGTGGCCGGACTTGACCTGCACGAGCACCCGCTTGGGCGTGCCGGAGTTGTCGTCAATGAAGGTGATCACGCCGTCTATACCGCGGTCGCTGCCTTTCTTGCCGGTCTTGCTGCCGGCCTGCCCGCCGAGCGGCTGGGCGTTGATCAGCGAGAGCGCCCACCACTGGAACTGGTAGCGGTCGGCGGCGGCAAGCTCACGCGCCCCGGCGAGGTCCTCCGGCTCACCCACGATGCTGTACTGCACCGCGTCGCCGAACTGGTCTTTGAGGCGGTACTTCAGCAGGGCAATGGCGAGGTGCGTGAGGTCAATGCCGATCCAGGTCCGCCCGAGCTTCTGAGCGGCGATCACCGCCGTGCCGCAGCCCGCGAAGGGGTCGAGTACCACGTCGCCGGGGTTGCTGCTCACCTGGATAATGCGCTCGAGCAACGCCAGGGGCTTCTGCGTCGCGTAACCGAGGCGCTCGTTTCCGGCCGTCGGCAAGACGTCATCCCAGATGTCTTGTAATGCTACCCCCGGCATCTCGTCCAGGTAGCGCTTGTAGTTGGGCATCCCAGATTTACTATACACGAGCCGGCCGTCCCGCTCGAATTGCTCCATCTTGGCGCGCGAGTAGGCCCAATACCGGCCCTGATAGGGCCGCACCCCATGCCATTCGTAGCTAGTATCGCCTCCCGGCTTTGCGGCAGATAGGTCACCTAAACGATAACGGCGCCCTGTATCGGGATCAACATGGCGGTACATGCTATCGGTATAGTCCGTATCGTAAGGTGTGTACACAGGGTTCCAGGTATACGTCTGGGTCTTTGTATAGAACAACAAAATGTCGTGAGTGTGGCCGTAATCCTTCCGCCCCTGTTTGGTGTCGCTATGGGCACTTGACCGCTTCCAGGTGATTTCGCTATGGAAGTTGCGCGGATCAAAGATGGCGTCCAAGATCATCTTGAGATAGTGACTCGCCGTCGGGTCACAATGCAGGTAGAGGCTACCGGTCGGCTTGAGGACGCGGTGTAGCTCGACGAGGCGCGCGGCCATCATCACGAGGTAGGCCATCATCTGGCTGGGGCCGATGAAGTCGCGGAGCGCGCCGATCATCTTGCCGACATGGGGCGGGCCGGAGGTGGCGAGGTCGTGGTAGGTGGCCTCGGCGTCCGCGCCCCAGTGCCAGCTGTCCTCGAAGGCGGTGGCCTGCGCGGTGTTCTCTCCGCCCTGCTCGTGCTTGAACAGCACATTATAGCTGCGGTTCGAGTTGAACGGCGGGTCCAAATACACGAGGTCCACGCTCTCGTCGGCGAAGTACTCGCGAAGGATCGGCAGGTTGTCGCCGTAGAAGAGGGTGTTTTGAGTGATGTGGCGCTGCGGCATGCCGGCTACTTGTACTGGCCGATGACAGCCAGGCCGTAGTATGCCTCGAACTTGGCGGTGTTATCATCCGTATCGGCGGCCAGGCCCCAACTGCCGCTTGTCAACGAGGTGTCCGTGATCTTCGCCACGTTTTGGTCGCTGATCTGGAAAGTCAACTGGGTGCCGACCATCACGAGGGCGATCTTATTGTAGGCATTAGGCGTGATCGCGGAACTCGCCGCCACCTTGATGATATTCGACCAGTTGCTCGCGACTTCTTTGTCGCAGCCGAACTTGCTGTCCTGCGTGATGTAGCAGTAGTACGTATTGTCCTGACTGTTGGTGGTGCTGCTGCGGGCGGCTACGCCCGCGCGTCCCCCGGCACCGTGGGGCTGCACTGTGGCGACGATGAAGCCATCGGCCAGATCGCTGCCCTCGGTGGGGGACGCGACGGCCCAGAGGTTGGCTTGGTTAAGGGCGAGCGTGAAGCGGCCGTTGGCGATGGTCCGTGTCGAGTGGGCACCGGGAGTGGTATCCCAGGTGCCCGTCTCCCCTTTGGTAAAGTCGGTCTGGGAGAGGAATGTAAAGTTCTGGTTCGGGTCGGTCGTCGCGGTCGGGTTTGCCTGGCCGCCACCGCCGTTGCCCTGGTCTCCCGTCGTGGCGGTGGGGTTCCCCTGGGCACTCCCGCTCACGGGGCCGATGGCGATGAGCTTGCTGGTGGCCGCGCCGCCGGTGCCGACGGCCACTTCGCCTTGCATATACTGCGCCGGCTCTAGGCGCTGCACCACGATCTTGAGGGGATCGCCATCGGTATGCGAGCGCAGGATGTCGCAGACCTGCTTCTCGCGCGAGGCCGACTGGTCCTGGTAGGAAATACTCTTGCCCTCGATCTTCAGAATGAGATCGGACGGGCCGATGCCCGCCTGATCGGCGGGGCTGCCGCTGGCGACACCGGCGACCACCATGCCGTCGTCCGTGCCGAAGTACTTCTTGTAATCCGCCAGGTTCGGACTTAGGTTCATGCCGATGTAATTGCGGTTTTTGCCCGCCTGCAGATCCTTGATGATCCCCTTGGCATAGGACATAGCGATGGCGAAGTTGATGCCTTGTTCGCGGTTCCCGCTTGAGTCGATGAAGCCCAGCGTGTTGACGCCGACGACCTCGCCCCGATTGTTCACCAGCGGGCCACCGGAGTTACCGTGCGTGATCTTCGCGTCGGTCTGGATCAGGTCGTCGTATTGGTCCATCTGGGCGTGGAGCTTCGAGACGACGCCCGCGCTCACGGTCAAGTCGTTGCCGAGCTCAAACGCCTGCGGATAGCCGAGGGCGACCACGGGCGCGCCCGGATCCAGGGCCGTGCTGTCCCCCAGCGGGGCCGCCGCCAGCCCGCTCGTGTCGTCCACCTTCAGCACGGCGAGGTCATCACATTCGGCGCGTCCCAGCACCCGCGCCGCCCGGCCGCGGGTACTATTCGCCTGGTAGATCTGGATGGCCGAGGCGCCCTCGACCACATGGGCGTTGGTGAGAATATAGCCCTTGTCCAAATCGTAGACAATGCCGGTGCCCGCGCCGATGCCCTCGGGCTGGATCGCCGTCTCGCCGAAGGTTGATTTCACCCAGACCGTGGCCGGGCGCAAGTCGCGCGCGATCTGCTCGGGCGACTTGGCCGCCGTGGTCGGCGTGACCGCCGGCACCGTGCTAGTCGGCGGCACGGTCGGGGTGGGGATCGGCGTAACCGTCGGCGGCGCATCGCCGCAGGCGCTCAGCAACAGGCTCAGCACGACAAGACACCCAAAAAGACACTGGGATGTGCGCGTAACCATGTGATGTTCCCTTTCCGGTAGTGGTCCAAAAGAGAGCATTCCTACGCTTCCGGCTCTCCGCTTAGAATTATACACCTGATGTCAAGATCCGGGGGATAGGATGGACGGCCGCACTGTTTCGTGGTAGAATGGGGCGAAGAGAATGGAGTCCACCATGACCGAAGTAACGCTGGAAGAAGCACAAACGCACCTGGCCGACCTGATCGCGGCGGTCCGCCGAGGTGAGACTGTGTACATCGTGGGTGACGAGCAGGATTTGGTTCAACTGGTGCCGGTCAGCGGGGCAGACAACTATCTCCAGTTCGGCAGCGCGCGGGGTTTGATCAGGATGGCGGAGGATTTCGACGCTCCGCTCGAAGATTTCCAAGAGTACATGGCGTGAAGTTCCTGTAGGAGATTACCTCATGGAATTGAACTACTTCCAGACCCTCATCGCGGTGGCCGAGGATTGCCCGGTTGCCGAGAGTGTGGTGCCGGTGGAACGTGGCGCGAAGAAGACGGTCGCGGCGCTCCAGTACGAGATGCTCGCGGATAGTCCGTATGTCCACACGCAGGAAGACGTGCTGTTCAACACCTGGCTCGCGCGGCAGGAGATACCGGAGAAGTCCGACGCCGAGGGCGCAGAGATGCGCGCCGAGTTCTTTGCTAAGTCGCAAGCGTGCTTACGGGCCTCGCCGCTGCCGAAGAAGTACGGCTGGGGCCTGCTCTTCGACGAAGCAGGCAGGGTTGCACTCTGCCCGATGGAGTCGAAGGAATACAAGCAACTCCTCTTCGGCGGCACCGTAAGGGTGCTCAAGGCCATGCGCTCAAGCCGAATCTAACACCCGCGCCTACTCCATTCGGAGTATCTTTGCCCCCAAGCCCGCCGGAACCCCCCAAATCTGGCAGTAAACGACCCCTGAAATGGATATTAAAAGTGAGAGGGTAAAATTAGCGCGGCCAAAACGCCCTACTGCGTGCCTAAAAGAGCAGTCACCCGGCCCCGCATCCACAAGGTTCCCGGTCGCTTTTCGCCGGTTTCCCAAAAATACTCCGATCGGAGTATCCGTCAGCATCGTACCCAGCCGCACAGGGAGGATCAACATGTACACCTCAACCCGTACCGCACTCCGCACTCCGCACCGATAACACTTTGCCCGCTTCGTGCCTGGATCGCCGTTTTTCGTCTATCGAATCGACGTCTAGGCACGAATTATCGGAATTATCGACTTTCGGGAGGGGTAGCCCACGTAAGGCCGTGCCTGGAACCGGCTCCTCACGAGCAAAAGAGGCCCTTTTTTGATCGGCTTCCACCAACTCTTATCAGTTTTGCCCAACGCACTACGCACTACGCGCTAGTCCATCCAGTGGCCGGAGGCCCAGAAGTAGGCGGTGGCTGCGAGCAGGGCGGACGACGCGAGGAGCCAGCCAGCCTCTAGCGGGCGGCGAGGGGTGAGCAGGCGAGCGCCTACGAGGAACGCCGGCCAGAGCGGGAGCAGGTAGCGCGCCGCGCCGATCGTCGTACCGAGGCTCAACGGGAAGAGCAGGCCGAGCACGAGCCAGGTCAGCTCGGAGGGCCTCAGCAGCCGCTTGACGCCCGCGAAGACGGCGATCCCCGCGAAGAGCACGGTGAAGGCGAGATCCTGGTACATATAGAGGCGTTGGCCGCCGCCGAGCATGAACACAGGGTCGGTCGCGGGCGTGGTCGTCCCCCACGACGCAAGCAGCCGGCCCAGCGAGTCGAGCCAGACCTGGGGTGGGAAGCTCGAAGTGTGCAGCCAACCCTGCTGCTCGGCCTGCAAAAAGGCCAGGGGGTTGCCGAACGCGGCCTGCAAGTACGCCATGTAGGCCAGGAGCGGCAACGGCACCAGCAGCAGCCACCAGTATCTCAGCACATGCCCGCGCGGTTGCGTGGTGAAGTACTCCACCAGCAGCACCAAGCCGAGGAGGACGCCGACCCAGCGGGTGACGCCGGCCAGCCCCGCCAGCACGGCGGCTAAGGCCCACCGCTCCTGGCGCGCCAGCCAGAAGACGCCGACGACCATCAGCAGGAAGAGCGACTCGGTGTAGATCGCCGACCAGAAGAGGCCGGTGGGGAAGATGGCGATCAGCAGCAAAGTGCGGTCGGCGATGGGGGCGGGGTGGTCGAGCCGCACCAGCCGCCAGAGCAGGAGCAGCGCGGCGAAAAACGCGAGGTTGCTCACCAGCAGGCCGACCAGCGCGAAGTTGCCGAAGCCTGGGACGCCGATATACAGGCGGAGCAGGTCGAGCAGCCCGGTGAGGCCGCGAAGCAATAGGGGATAGGCGGGGCAGAAGGCGAGGTCGGAGCCGGTCTGGGGCGTCCAGGCGTAGTAGCCGTGTGAGACCACCTGCCAGTACCAGCTGCCGTCCCACATCATCGCGCCTTCGACCAGCAGCCCCTTGTTGCGTACCGGCTCCGACGCGACAAGCTGACCGATCCCGACCCACGCCCCCGCCAGCGCGATCACCCGCGAGACGATGAAGGTGAAGAGCGCGGACCTTACTCCCACTCGATAGTGGCGGGGGGCTTGCTGGTGATGTCATAGACGACACGGTTCACGCCGGGCACCTCGTTGACGATGCGGTTGCTGATGCGCGCCAGCACGTCGTAGGGCACCCGCGCCCAGTCTGCAGTCATGCCGTCCACGCTGGTGACGGCGCGGATCGCTATCGCGTGGCCGTAGGTGCGGAAGTCGCCCATGACGCCGACGCTCTGCACGTTGGTGAGCACGGCGAACGACTGCCAGATTTCGCGCTCCAGGCTGGCGACGCGCAGTTCCTCGCGCATGATCGCGTCCGCCCGGCGGAGCGTCGCCAGCCCCTCTGCCGTGACCGGGCCGAGTATCCGCACCGCAAGGCCCGGCCCAGGGAAGGGCTGCCGCCAGACGATCTCATCGGGCAGGCCGAGTTGCGCGCCGACCGCCCGCGCCTCGTCCTTGAAGAGGTAGCGCAGCGGCTCGATCAGCTTGAAGCGCATGTCGGCAGGCAGCCCGCCGACGTTGTGGTGGGTCTTAATCTTCACCGCGGCCTTGCGCTCCGGCGCGGAGCTTTCGATCACATCGGGGTAGAGCGTGCCCTGCGCTAGGAAGCTGACCGGGCCGATCCCGGCCGCCGCCTCCTCGAACACCCGGATAAACTCGGCCCCGATCCGCACCCGCTTCTCCTCGGGGTCGCTGATGCCTGCGAGCCGGTCGAGGAAGCGGGCGGATGCGTCTACGATGCGGAGGTCAACCTGCATGTGGCGGCCAAAGGTCTCCATCACCTGGTCGGCCTCGCCCTCGCGCAGCAGGCCGGTATCCACGAAGATGCAGGTGAGCTGATCGCCGATGGCCTTATGGAGCAGCGCGGCGACAACCGCCGAGTCGACGCCGCCGCTGAGGCCGCAGATCACCCGCCCTGTGCCGACAGTGGCGCGGATGCTCTCGACGGCCTCCTCGATGAAGGACGCCGGCGACCAGTCGGCGCGGAGGCCGGCGACGCCGAACAGGAAGTTGGAGAGCAGCCGCGCCCCCTGCGGGGTGTGGACCACCTCGGGGTGGAACTGTATGCCGTAGATCGGCACGCCGTCCGCCGCATCGCGCCCAAGCGCGGCGAAGGGGGCGTTGCCGCTCACGGCCAGGACGCGGAAGCCCTCCGGCGGGGCCTCGATGCTGTCGCCGTGGCTCATCCAGGCGGGGAACGCATCGGGCAGCCCCGCCAGCAGGGGCGACTCGCGGCCGGCGTCGGTCTGCTCGACCTCGGCAGGTCCGTACTCCCGCCTGACGAAGGGCGCGACCCGCCCGCCGAGGTGGTGCGCGAGGAGTTGCAGGCCGTAGCAGATGCCGAGCACGGGCACCCCGTCCCCCAGCACGTAATCGGGCAGCCAGGGCGCGCCCTCCTCGTAGACGCTCGCGGGGCTGCCGGAGAGGATGTAGGCGCGCGGGTGGAGCGCCGCAGCCCTCTCGGCTGGGGCGTCGTAGGGCAGCAGCTCGCAGTAGACCCCGGCCTCGCGCACCCGCCGCACGATCAGCTGGCTCGTCTGGGAGCCATAATCGAGCACGACCACGGTATCGTGGCCGGTGGGGTGGGGCGCGGCGCTCTCAGATGTCGGCGGCATTAGACCCTTCCTTTGATTGCGGAGTGCGGAGTTGCGCTTACAACCGCATTATACCACATGGCCCGCCGGCGCGAGGGGCCACGAAGCCGCAGCTGCGCCCGCCTCCCGCATCGCAGGCAGGTAGAACTCCTCGGTGTAGTCCTTGAGCATCCGTCGCGTGCTGAAGACCGGCGCGAGGCTGATGATCGCCTCCTTCATCATCTCGATCCAGCCGAGGGGCACGCCCGCGCCGTCCCGGTCGTAGAACAGCGGCACCACCGACCCTTCGAGCAGCGTGTAGAGGGATTGCGCGTCGTGCCAATCCTGCTCGTCCTGGTTCGCGTACTCCGGCCCCTCGCCGACGGCCCAGCCGTTCTTGCCGTTGTAGCCCTCGGCCCACCAGCCGTCGAGTATGCTGAGGTTCAGCATGCCGTTGAGCGCGGCCTTCTCGCCGCTCGTGCCGCTCGCCTCGTAGGGCCTGCGGGGAGTGTTCATCCAGACATCGGCCCCGTGGACCATGTAGCGGGCCACGTTCATGTCGTAATCCTCGATGAACAGGATCTTGCCGTTGAAGCCCGGCTCCTGCGAGAGCAGGTAGACCTGCTGGATAAACTGCTTGCCTGGCACGTCGGCGGGGTGGGACTTGCCGGCGAATATGATCTGCACCGGGCGGGCGGGGTTGTTGAGCAGCGCCTTCAGCCGCGCGCGGTCGTTGAAGATCATCGTCGCCCGCTTGTATGTGGCGAAGCGCCGCGCGAAGCCGAGCGTCAGCACCTCGGGGTCGAGCACAGGCCAGAGCGAGGGGGTCTCGTTCAAGCGGGCGTAGCGGGCCTCGGCGCGCCGCCGCGCGAAGGCGATCAGGCCGTGGCGCAGGTAGGTGTGGATCGCCCAGAGTTCCTCGGCGGGGGCCGAGCGGAGTGGTTTCCAGGTCGCCGGGTCGTCGAGGCGGCTGTACCAGTCAGGGCCGAGGTGCTTGGCGTAGAACGCGCCCAGCTTCGACGCGAGCCACGTCGCGGTATGCACGCCGTTCGTGATCGCCGTGATCGGCACCTCGTCGGTCGGCCTGTCGGGCCAGAGCCAGTGCCACATGTTGCGCGAGACCCCGCCGTGGATCTTGCTCACCCCGTTGTGCCGGTCCGAGCCGGCCATACCGAGCACGGTCATGCTGAACGTCGGCCCCCACTCGTTGTCCTGCTTGGCGAAGCGCATGAACTCCTCGCGCGTCAGGCCGAGCTGCGGCCAGTATGCGCTGAAATACTTGTCCATCAGGTCGGGCGGGAAGGCGTCGTTGCCGGCGCTGACCGGAGTATGCGTGGTGAAGACTCCGCCGGCCGAGACCTCCCGCCGCGCCTCCTCGAACGACAGCCCTCTCTCCATCTTCTCGCGGATCAGCTCGAGCACCAGGAAGGCCGAGTGCCCCTCGTTCATGTGGAAGACCGACGGCTCGATGCCAAGCGTCCGCAGCGCCCTGATCCCCCCGATGCCGAGCACGATCTCCTGGGCGACGCGCATCTCCTGGTCGCCCCCATAGAGCCGCGCCGAGAGCGTGCGGTCGCTCGGCGCGTTCGGGTGTATGTCGGTGTCCATCATATAGACCGGCACGCGCCCGACCTGGATGCGGTAGACCTTCGCGTAGATCGCCCGCCCCGGCAGGTCCACCGAGACAACCACCTCGCGGCCCCCCGGCGTCATCGCGGGCATGGCGGGCACATCCGCGAAGTTCATCTTTTCGTAGACGGCTTCCTGCCAGCCGTTCGTGTCGAGCAGCTGCCTGAAATAGCCCTGCGGGTAAAGGAACCCGATGCCGACGAGCGGCAGGCCCATGTCGCTCGCCTCCTTCGTGTGGTCGCCCGACAGCACGCCGAGGCCGCCAGAATAGATCGGCAGCGACTCGTGCAGCCCGAACTCGAACGAGAAGTAGGCGACGGTCTGCGGGTCTTCGCCATGATGCGTACTGAACCAGGTCTCAGCGGGGTTCATATAGGCGTCGAACTCAGCCAGGATGGCATCGTAGCGTTCGAGGTAGGCCGGTTCGTTCGCCGCCGCCTCGAGCCGGTCCTGCCGCACCTCGCGCAGGAACTTCACGGGGTTGTGATAGACCTCGTTCCAGAGCGAGTGGTCTATGTCGCTGAACAGGTGGCGGGCCTCGCCGTGCCATGTCCACCAGAGGTTGTACGCGAGTTCAAGCAGACGGCCAATACGCGGCGGGATCGGGGTTATGTGCGACGGGCAAGCGAATTCGGTCAACGAGATGGTCCTCCTGAAGGGTGTTTGGCGTGTTGGCGTGTTGCGCCCGCATTTTAACCTATCAGTCGGGCCGTGTCGAGTCGGAGGATTTGGGGTGAGGTAATACGGACGGCCGTACTCTTGACGGGTGTTGTACACTACGGCTAGGCCGCTACCCAGACCGGTGGGTGCAGCCCGCCAACGGATTTAGGAAGCGGGTTAAACGGATTTCCCCTTCTTAAATCCGTTGGCGGGCCGCTCAGGGCACCGAACCTGTCGAATTCGCCGTACCTCGTTCGACGTATTAGTAGAGGGTTTTTACAGGATCGGATCCGCCGTGGGTCCGGTTCCAACCCCAACACAGAATCATAAGGAGGTACAGCGATGCGGTTCATGGTTATAGTGCCCGCCAACAAGGAGTCCGAAGCCGGGATTCTCCCGGACGAGAAGCTCCTCGCCGAGATGGACAAGTTCAACGAGGAGCTGATGAAGGCCGGCGTGATGCTCGTGGGCGAGGGGCTGCACGACAGCTCGAAGGGCGCGCGCATCGAGTTCTCGGGCGGCAAGACCAGGGTGATTGATGGGCCTTTCACCGAGTCGAAGGAGTTGATCGCCGGCTTCTGGCTCATCCAGGCGAAGTCGAAGGAAGAAGCGATCGAGTGGATGAAGCGCGCACCCTTCGGGGGCGGCACGGTGCTCGAGATCCGGCAGGTGTTCGAGACGGAAGACTTCGGCCCCGCGCTCACCCCCGAACTCAGAGAGAAGGAAGAAGCCCTGCGCGCCCAGGCAGAAGCGAACAAGACGCGATAGTAGGAGGCTCCATGCAAAAGATCACCACCTTCTTAATGTTCAACGACCAAGCAGAAGAGGCTGTGAACCTCTATGTCTCCATCTTTGGAAACTCAAAGATCACGGATCTCAACCGCTACGGGGAAGGAGGGCCGCTTCCTGCCGGAACAGTAATCGGCGGGTCATTCGTGCTCGAGGGGCAGGAGTTCATAGCGTTCAACGGAGGGCCGCATTTCAGCTTCGCCGAGGGCATTTCGCTCTACGTGAACTGCGAGACGCAGGAAGAAGTAGACGACCTGTGGGAGAAGCTCTCGGAAGGCGGCGAGAAAGGGCGATGCGGCTGGCTGAAAGATAAGTTCGGGGTGTCATGGCAGATCGTTCCGAGCGCCCTGCCTCAGCTGTTGGGTGACGAAGACCCCCGAAAGTCAGCCAACGTCTTGCAGGCGATGATGCAGATGTCAAAAATCGACATCGAAGCCTTAAGGCGAGCCTATGAGCAGGAGTGACCCAGGGCGGGTGTGATCGCAATGGCCCCCTCCGACACTCATCGCGCCATAGAGGCAATCTGGCGGATCGACTCGGCGAAGCTCATCGCCGGACTGGCGCGGATCGTGCGCGATGTCGGCCTGGCCGAGGACCTGGCACAGGACGCGCTTGTTATCGCGCTGGAGCGGTGGCCTGAGACGGGCATCCCGGACAACCCAGGCGCCTGGCTCATGGCCACCGCGAAACACCGCGCGATTGACCGGCTGCGCCGGATCAAGATGTCGGAGCGCAAGCATGAAGAGCTAGGCCGCGAGCTAGAGCTTCGGCAAGACCTGACCGAGGCCGATTTCGAGGCCGTGCTCGAGGAAGACGACGACCTCGGCGACGACCTCCTACGCCTCATCTTCACGGCCTGCCATCCTGTGCTCTCGACAGAGGCGTGCGTCGCGCTCTCGCTTCGACTGCTCGGAGGGCTGACCACCCAGGAGATAGCGCGCGCCTTTCTTGTGCCGGAAGCAACCGTCGCTCAACGGATCGTGCGTGCCAAGCGGACGCTCGCCGAGGCCCGCGTTCCCTTCGAGGTACCGCGCGGAGCCGAGCGCGCGGCGCGTCTGTCGTCGGTGCTCGAGGTGATCTATCTCATCTTCAACGAGGGCTACTCGGCGACCGCCGGTGCCGACTGGACGAGGCCGGCGCTCTGCGAGGACGCGCTCCGTCTTGGCCGTATCCTGGCTGGGCTTGTCCCGGACGAGGCCGAAGTCCACGGCCTCGTGGCGCTAATGGAACTCCAGGCGTCGCGCATACGGGCGCGGGTCGGGCCGTCTGGGGAGCCCATCCTGCTCATGGAGCAAAACCGCGCTCGCTGGGATCAGCTCCTGATCCGTCGCGGGCGAGCGGCGCTCGAGCGCGCGCAGAGTCTCGGCGGTGAACCCGGTCCATATGCGTTGCAGGCCGCGATCGCTGCCTGTCACGCGAGAGCGCGCACTCCGGAGGAGACGGACTGGGCGCGGATCGCGGCGCTCTATGATGCGCTTGCCCAGCTTGCCCCGTCGCCCGTCGTTGAACTGAACCGGGCTGTCGCGCTCTCGATGGCGTATGGCCCGGCGACGGGGCTGGCGCTCGTGGATGCGCTGGCTTCGGAGCCTTCGCTAAAGTCCTACCACCTCCTGCCAAGCGTGCGCGGCGATCTCCTCGCCAAACTGGGGCGCTACTCCGAGGCCCGCGCGGAGTTCGAGCGCGCGGCGGCGCTCACCGGCAACACCCGCGAGCGTGAGTTGCTCCTTGAGCGTGCCCGAACGGCGAGCGCCCAGCCAGCAGATTTGGACCAGCCTCGGTAGACAGCGCGCCTCGAATGTGCTATCTTTACAGCACAGTTCGCACTGGACAGATTGTCATGCCGATCCAAACCAAGCAACCGCCTGCTATCACTGCCTATTACCGACGCCTTGAAGAGATCGCCCAGCATGGGGCGAGCAACGAAGGCGCGACCCGCGATGCGTTCCAAACCCTGCTGGCTGAATGGGGCCGGCCGCACGGCCTGACCATGTTGGCTGAGCAGACCATCACCGGCACCCGCAAGCGCCCGATCCGGCTGGACGGCGTGCTGGTTGACCAGTTGCGGCTGCATCGGGGTATTTGGGAAGCTAAAGACGCCGGCGACGACTTGACGGCAGAGATCACCCGCAAGATCGCGGCGGGCTATCCGCTGACTAACACCCTGTTTGAGAACACCCGCAGGGCCGTGCTGTATCAGGAAGGCCGCGTGGTCTATGACGGCGACCTAAGTAACCCCATCACGCTGCGTACCCTGCTTGATACGTTTGTGGAGTACAGTCCAGCCCAAATCGAGGAGTTCCACCGCGCCGTCGCCCGCTTCAAAGAGGCCATTCCCGCCCTGGCCGCCAGCTTGACCACGCTCATTGAAGAGGCCAAGACGAAGAACGCTCGGTTCAGCACGGCGCTTGATAGCTTCCTGAGCATGTGCCGCGCGGCGCTCAACCCGACCACGACCCAGGCCGAAGTTGAAGATATGCTCAAACAGCACATCCTGACCGAGCGCATCTTCCGTAGCATTTTCCAGAACGCCGACTTCGTGCGCCGCAACGCCGTGGCTGCCGAACTCGAAAAGATGGTGGACGCGCTCACCAGCCGCGATTTCAGCCGGGACGCTTTCTTACGGAGCCTTGACTACTTTTACAGCCCCATCGAGGAGACCGCGCGCACCATCGAGGACTATCAGGAGAAGCAGGATCTGCTCAAGGCACTATACGAGCAGTTCTTTCAGGCGTATTCGGTCCGCGCCGCCGACACCCACGGCATCGTCTACACGCCGCATGAGATCGTCGCCTGGATGGTGCAATCGGTGGAGCAGGCGCTGCGCCAGGAGTTTGGGCTGTCGCTCGGCGCGCCCGACGTTCACATCATCGATCCCTGCGTAGGCACCGGCACCTTCATCATGGAGATTTTGCGGCGCATCCCCGCCACCACCCTTAACGCCAAGTACGGCGAGGAACTGCACGCAAACGAGGTGTTGTTGCTGCCCTATTACATCGCCGCCCAGAACATCGAGCACGCTTACTACGAGCGCACCGGCGGCTATGCGCCCTTCGAGGGCCTCTGCTTTACGGACACACTCGGCCTGGCCGAGACGGGCCAGACAGAGATGTTCGCGGAAGAGAACACGGAGCGAGTAGAGCGCCAGAAAGCCGCGCCTATCTTCGTTGTCATTGGCAATCCACCCTATAATATTGGGCAATTGAACGAGAACGACAACAACAAGAACCGTAAGTACCCGACCGTTGACGCGCGCATTCGTGCGACTTACGGCAAGAGTTCACGTGCTACGCTCCAAAACAAGCTCTACGATATGTACGTTAGGTTCTTCCGCTGGGCTACTGACCGCCTTCGCAATGGGGATGGCATCGTCTGCTTCGTGTCCAACAACTCCTTTCTTGAACAGGTTGCCTTTGATGGAATGCGTAAGCAACTGATGCAAGACTTCACAAGTATCTACACTTTCGATTTGGGCGGCAACGTTCGCAAGAATCCTAAGCTGTCGGGCACCACACATAACGTCTTCGGCATCCAGGTTGGCGTAACGATCACTCTGCTGATCCGTAGCAGCCAGCAGAGCACGCACGAATTGTATTACGCCCGCGTGGATGAGTTTTGGAAAAAGGGGCAAAAGCTAAATCAGTTGACTGAATTAGGTGATTACACCTGTGTTCCCTGGCAGCGCCTCACACCCGACGACCGTGGAGCTTGGTTGACGGAAGGGTTCCTAGCCGACTTTGCTACCTTTATCCCTCTTGGAACAAGAGAAACTCGGAACACCAAGTCGCTTGACGTCGAGAGCGTTTTCAAGTCCTATGGCCCAGGCGTTCTTACTGGTAGGGATCCTTGGGTCTATGACTTCCACGCTGGTACGCTTGGTGAGCGTATCGAGGTATTCATTGAAGCCTACAATGAGCAGGTATCAAAGTGGCGTCGGCTCGACGACCGACAGGCCAGCGTCGATGATTTCGTCACCTACGACGAGAAGCGCATGAAGTGGAGCCGCAATCTTAAGAGGGATCTGCGAAGAGGCCAATTCGCGGGCTTCTCCAGTGAAGCCATCCGGCGTTCATTATACCGCCCGTTCACGCAGAAGTTCCTCTACTATGCTGACTACCTGGTGGACGAGCGGGGTCCGATAGGGGCTTTTTTTCCAACTCCCGCCAGCGAAGAGGAGAATGGCCTTATCTGCGTTAGCGCCTTGGGCCACCGTGCGGGTTTTACCGCGTTGATAACGAACCTCATTCCGAATTATTCACTCAATTCCACAGATGGTTTCCAGTGCTTCCCCTTCTACACCTACAATGAAGCCGGCACCGAGCGGCGGGAGAACATCACGGATTGGGCGCTGGCGCAGTTCCGCACCCACTACGCCGGCGCAAGCGTCACCAAGCGCGACATTTTCCACTACGTTTACGCCGTGCTGCACGCGCCGGGTTATCGCACCGCCTACGCCGAAAACCTCAAGCGTGACCTGCCGCGCATTCCCTTCGTGCCTGCTCAATCGTTCCGGGCTTATGTTGACGCGGGCACGACGCTGGCGCATCTGCACCGCGACTATGCCACGCTGCAACCTTACCCGCTCGAAGTACAAGAAACCGGGCGCGTGTCCTGGCGGGTAGATGAGCGCGGGATGCGCCTCTCCGCCGACCGCTCGGCCTTGCGCTACAACCCCACGCTCACGCTGTCCGGCATCCCGCCCGCGGCCTTCGACTACCGCCTCGGCAACCGCAGCGCGCTAGAGTGGGTGATCGATCAGTACCGCGTGACCACCGACGCACGTAGCGGCCTACGCCACGATCCGAACAACCCCGACGACGAGCAGGCCATCGTCCGGCTCGTCGGCCAGGTCGTGCGGGTATCACTCGACACGCAGTCCGTCATCGCCGCCTTGCCGCGGTTAGACTGACAGGAGGGATCATACTATGGGCTGGCGCTTTCGTCGCAGCGTGCGCTTGCTGCCAGGGTTGCGGCTGAACTTCAGCAAGCGCGGCCTCGGCTACAGCATCGGGCGCAGGGGCTTTCGGTTCAGCGTCGGGCCGAACGGACGCCGCACGGCGCTCAGCATCCCCGGCACCGGCTTATCCTACGTCAAGCAAGGGCGAGCGCCCCGCGCCGTGCGACGCCCGGCGCAAGTCTTTTGCCCATACTGCCAGGGCGGAAACCCACCGGCGGCCAGACACTGCATCTGGTGCCACAAAGCACTATAAGCAGCGCGATAATTACGCACTACGCACTACGGTCCCTGATCTTGACCATAGCCTCGACCACGATCTCGTTCTCTTGGATTGTGTTGTAGAAGTACGGGGAGACGCGCACCGCGCCGGGGCGCATGTCCACTATCGTGCCTGCCTGGGCGAGGGCGGTGACGACGGGGCGGGGGTTCTCCATGTTCAGCAGCACGATCCCCGACCGGCGGGCGGGGTCGGCGGCGACGCGGGGCGTGAAGCCTGCCGCGAGGGCGCGGGCGATCAGGTCTTCGGTGAGGTGCTGGGTGCGCTCGCGCAGGGCCTGGGGGCCGATCTCGCGCACGTAGGACAGGCCGCCGAGGAAGCTGTAGACCGAGGCCACCGAGTGCGTGCCCTGCTCCAGCCGCTGCGCGGTCTCCGGGAACTCCAGCTGCTTGATGTTGAAATCGAACTGGTTCTTGACGCCGAACCAGCCGGGTATAGTCGGCTCGAGCTGCGGCAGCAGGTCGCGGCGGGCATAAGTGAAGACGATCCCGGTGCCTCCGAGCAGCCACTTCAGGCCGCCGGAGAGCAGGAAGTCCACGCCGGCCTGCTTCACGTCGGTCGGGATCTGGCCCGTCGCCTGGTATGCGTCCACCAGCAGCAGCGCCCCCTTGCGGTGGGCGATCTCGGCGAGCGCCTTGATCTCCTGCACATAGCCGCTCGTGAAGTAGACGTGCGAGGTGGCGACCAGCGCGGTCCGCTCGTCAATCGCGTCCTCGAACGCCTCCAGGTCCACGCTCACCCGGTCGCGCGAGGGCACGAAGACGGTCTCGACGCCGAGCCGCCGCTTTGCGAGCCACTGGTGACCGAGCGTCGGGAAGTCGAGTTCGGCCATCACGACCTTGTTCCGCTCACTGTAATCGAGGCAGGAGCTGATCACCGAGATCGCCGACGAAATCGAAGGCCCGATGGCGATCTCGTCCGGCCCGGCGTTGATCAGCCCCGCGATGTTCGCCCGCAGCTCGGCTATCCGCCCCATCCACAGCTCATACCACGCCGACGCCCCCATGCTCCCCCAGAGCGCGAGGTATTCGTTGACCCCCGCAATCGCCCGCAACGAAAGCGCCCCCAGCGAGCATGAGTTGAGGTAGTTCACCTTCTCGAATATCGGGAAGTCGGCCCGATAGCGCAGCAGTTCGTCGTGCGCGGGCCATCGCGCGGTGTCCGTGGTCATGGTAGTCATAGCTGTTGCCCCCGTTAGTGGTCAGTGGTCAGTGGTCAGTCGGCGGGCCGCCGGGACGGCGGCGATACGCGGGCGGCGGTACGCGAGCGGTGGTCCACGGGCGGAGCCGGGTCTTACAGCCGTCAGCCGTCAGTCACGCAATACGCAATACGTAATACGCACTGACCACTGACCACTGACCACCGACCACTGACCACTGCCTGTAGATTAGCACAAACCGGCACCGCCTTCAACCCCTGGCACGCCATTTGCACCGTCGTCACTCAGGAGGTGGCTCAGATGGAGACGATCTACAAGGGAATCGAGCCGGGCACCGAAATCGTGGACATTAACGGGCACAAGGTCGGCAGCGTGCATGAGGTTCTACTCAACGCCTCCGACCAGCTTCAGATGTTGACCGTGCAGAAAGGGCTTATCTTCAAGACCGATGTCGGCATCCCGGCGGCGTCCATTGACCGAATGGAGGGCGGCAAGATCCACCTCTGCGTCGAGAAAGGCACCCTGGTCGAGATGCTCAAGCCCGACATGGCGCGCAACCCCGCAGAGGCGACCGAGCCGGCGGTCCGCGAGGCGTCGGGGGAAGGCGACATGCTACAGGACGCAGCCCAGGATCGCAACCCGACCACGGGGATGCCGCAGGCCGGCATGGTGCATGACGTGGGCACCGGCGACCGCACCCACGATGTGGGCATGGGCACGGCAGGCGCGCCCGGTATTGACGCCGCCAATCCCGCGATGGTGACCGAGACTGAGACACATGTGCCCACCGAGTCGCAAGACCCGACGAGCAAAGACCGGACATAGGGGAAGTCCACCCCGTTGCGCCTGCCCGAGCTTCCCTACGAGAACATCCGTGAACTCCTCGACGACCCCGGCGAGGCGAGCGAGCGTGAGCTACGCCAGAGCCTCCGCGACATACGCATGGCGAACCTCGTCGGCCAGGGCACCGCAGTCATCCTCCGCCACCTGCCCGACGTGTTGGGCGACTGGCCCGCCGGCCGCCCGCTCTCTTTGCTCGACCTCGCCACCGGCTCCGGCGACATCCCCCGCGCCGTCGTGCGCTGGTGCCGCCGCCGCGCAATCCCGTGCAGCATACTCGCCACCGACATCAGCCCCGAAGTCCTGGAGGAGGCCCGTCGCCAGACCCGCGCCTACCCTGAGATCCGCGTAATGGCCGTAGACGCGCGCCGCCCGCCCTTCGCGCCCGGCAGCTTCGATGTAGTCACATGCTCGCTCGCCCTCCACCACCTCGACGCCGAAGGCGCGACCGAGACCCTCGGCAACATGGCGCGGCTGGCCCGCTGCGGTTTCATCGTCAACGACGTAGAGCGGTCATGGCCGGCGTACCTCGCGTCGGTCGCGCTGGTCTACGGCATCACCCGCAACCGCCTCACCCGCCACGACGGCCCCGCCTCCGTCAAGCGTGCCTATACCCGCGCCGAGATCCGCCGCATGGCCGCCGATGCCGGCATTACCGGTGGGCGGATCTGCCGACACGCCTTCTGGCGCATCGCGTTTGTGGGCCGGCGGCAGTAGGCAGTAGGCAGTAGGCGGTGCGTATTACGTAGTGCGTAGTGCATGGCTGGCGGCTCGTAGTGAGCACTTTAGTGCTTCGTCGTGCCTGGCGCTAAAGTGCCTACTACAAACGATGGACGCACACGCCACCAGCCCCTACCCACAACCCCCTCCCCTGCGGTATAATGGACCAACCACGGACCGCTAACCACTGACCACTGACCACTGACCACTCGTATGCATATCGTCTTTTTCACACTCGAAGAAACCTACTTGCAGGCGCTCGACCGGGCCGCCGCCCTGGCGACGGAGCGCGCTGGGCTGCCGTTTACCGTCGCCGGTTATGCCGTCACCCGGCTGGCGAGGGCCGAGGTCCGGCAGGCTGCGGCGGCAGACCTGGCGCGGGCCGATGCCGTCTTCGCCAGTATGCTCTTCTTCGAGGAGCACACCGGCCCGGTCGCCGAGCTGCTGCGCCAGGCCCAGGCGGCTAGGCCGAGCCTGCCGGTCGTGGTCGTCACCAGCGCGCCCGACCTCATGGGCCTCACCCGGCTCGGCGGCCTGCGGCTCGACACCGGCTGGGCCGCGCGTCTGACGGAGCGCGCCGGAGAGAGGCACAAGCGCCCGGCACCGGCCCACCCGGCAGACCCGCCCGATGCCGCAGGCCGAACCGACCTGGGGCGGCGGCTGCTCAGCGTGAGCCGCGCGCTGCCGCGGCTGCTGCGGAGTATGCCGGGCGCGTCCGGCGACATGGCCCGCTACCTCCAGTTGATGCAGTACTGGATCCACGGCACCCCGGAGAACCTCGCGGGGCTGATGCTCACCCTCGCCGCCCGCTACGGCCCGCCCGAGACCCGCCGTCAGATGCGTGGCGTCCCCGTTGCGCCTCCGCAGACGATGCCCCAGGCCGCGATCTTCCACCCCGACGCGCCCGGCCCGTTCACCAGCGTAGCGGCCTACCGCAACTGGCGGCGCGCCTCGGGCCGCGCCGTCGGGCAGGACGCGGCGGGCACCGTCGGCCTCCTCTCGCTCCGCTCCTCCATCCTCACCGACAACACCGCCCACATCGCCGCCCTGATACACTCCCTCGAAGCCGACGGCCTAGAGCCGATCCCGACCTACGCCGCCGGCCTCGACATGCGGACCGCCATGCGTCGGTTCTTCGAGCCGTCAGCGATCAGCAGTCAGCGATCAGCAGTCAGCGATCGGCAGTCAGGCGGCGACTCCGCACTCCGCACTCCGCACTCGGTCGTGGACGTTTTGGTGAACCTGTCGGGGTTCGCGCTCGTCGGGGGGATGGCGCACAACGATGCGGCGCTCGCGGAGGCCGAACTCGCGCGGCTCGGCAGGCCGCTGCTGACGGGGGTGCCGCTCAACTTCCAGAGCCTCGCCGATTGGCGGGAGAGCCATACCGGGATCACCCCGGTGCAGATCGCCATGCAGCTTGCCGTGCCGGAGCTGGAGGGCGCGGTCGAGCCGATAGTCTACGGCGGGGTGAGCGAGAGTGGGTCGCGCGACTTCGTGGCCGAGCCTGGCAACATGGCACGGCTGGCGGTGCGGGCCGGGCGGTGGGCGAGGCTCGCGCGCAAGCCGCCGGGTGAGCGCAAGGTCGCCGTGGTGCTGTTCAACTTCCCGCCGAACGGGGGCGCGGTCGGCAGCGCCGCATACCTCGCGGTCTTCCCCAGCCTGCTCCGCATCCTCCGCGAGCTGCGCGACGCCGGATACGCGGTGGACATCCCGCCCGACGCCGAGACGCTCCGCCGGCTGATCGTCGAGGGCAACGCCGCCGAGTTCGGCACCCCCGCCAACGTCGCCGCCGCGCTCACGACGGCGGACTACCGCCGCCTCTGCCCCTGGCACGCTGAGATCAGCGCCGGGGGTTGGGGTCCGCCGCCGGGCGCGCTGAACAGCGACGGCGAGCGCATCCTGATCCTGGGCCGCGAGTTCGGGTCGGTCTTCGTCGGGGTGCAGCCCCCGTTCGGCTACGAGGGCGACCCGATGAAGCTCCTCATGGCTAAGGGTATAACTCCGCACCACGGTTTCGCGGGCTTCTACGCATGGCTGCGCGGCCTCTGGGGGGCGGACGCGATCCTCCATTTCGGCACCCACGGCGCGCTCGAGTTCATGCCCGGCAAGCAGGCCGGTCTCAGCGCCGACTGCTGGCCGGCCCGCCTGATCGGGGAGACGCCCCACGTCTACGTCTACAGCGCGAACAACCCCTCCGAGGGCAGCATCGCCCGCCGCCGGGGGAACGCCACACTCGTCAGCTACCTCTCGCCGCCGATGGAGCAGGCTGGCCTCTACCGCGGCCTGCTCGACCTCAAGGCGAGCCTCCGCAGCCTCGAGGGCCGCGACCCCGACCCCGCCGCGCTCGACGCGATCGCTGGGCAGGCCGCCGCCCTCCACCTCCCCTGGCCCGACCTCTCCCCTGCGGGGGGATCGGAGATTGCGGCGGCCATCGCCGCGCTCTACGCCGCCCTGCTCGACCTCGAAAGCCGCCTCATCCCGGTCGGCCTCCACGAGATCGGCCGCCCGCCCGCCGGAGCCGAGCTGGTGGACCTGCTGCTCGCCGTCGCCCAGCATCCGATGCCGGCAGACGGTTTGCCTGCGCTGACGGAAGTGATCAGCCGTCAGCTTTCAGCCGTCAGCTTTCAGCCGTCAGTGAGCAGCCCTCAGCTTTCAGCCGTCAGTGAGCAGCCCTCAGACGCACTCCGCACTCCGCACTCCGCACTCCGCAATCTGCGGGCGTTCGAGGAAGTGCAGGGGTTGGCGCGGGGCGTGCTGGGGCGGCTGCTGGAGGCGGGGCCGGAGGCGGCGGCGGGGGCGGCGGCGTTGCTCGGCGTGCCGGAGGCGGAGAGCCTGCACCTGCTCCGGCGGCTCGAGCGGCTGGCGGCTGACCTGAGCGCCGACAGGGAGCCGGGGGCGGTCGTCGCCGCGCTCGGCGCGGGCTATGTCCCGCCGTCGCCGGGGGCCGATGTCGTCCGCAACCCCGGCGTGGTGCCGACGGGCCGGAACATACACGCCCTCGACCCCTACAGCGTGCCGACTGCCGTCGCTTGGGAGGCCGGGCGGCGCACAGCCGAAGCGCTGCTCGACCGCTACCGTCGGGAGCACGGCGGCTGGCCGAGGGCCGTTGCGCTGGTGCTTTGGGGCACCGACAACCTCAAAACCGGCGGCGAGGGTATCGCCCAGGCGCTCTGGCTGATCGGGGCCGCGCCGACCCGGGACGCGCTGGGGCGGGTGGCCGGCGTCCGCCTGGCACCGCTTGCCGAACTGGGCCGCCCACGGATGGATGTCGTGGCTACCTGCTCCGGCATCTTCCGCGACCTGCTGCCGAACCAGCTCGTCTTGCTCGACAGCGCGGCCCGCCTCGCCGCAGCAGCCGACGAAGCGCCCGAGCAGAACTTCGTGCGCCGCAACGCCCTTGCCGCAGCAGCCTCCGGCCTCACGCCCGACGAGGCCGCGACCCGCGTCTTCAGCAACGCGCCCGGTGCTTACGGGGCGAACATCAACCTCCAGGTTGAGACCGGGGCCTGGGAGGACGATGCGACTCTGGCGGCGACGTTCATGGCGCGCAAGAGCTTCGCCTACGGACTCGGCGAGGGCATCGCCGCGCCCCACCTCTTGGAGAGCGCGCTCCGCCCGGTCGAGCTGGCCTTCCAGAACATTGACAGCATCGAGACCGGCGTCAGCGACATAGACCACTACTTCGAGTACCTCGGCGGCGTGTCGAAGGTGGTGGAGAAGCTCGCGGGGGAGCGGCCCGCAGGCTACGTGCTCGATGTGCAGGGCGTCGGCGGGCGGCTACGGAGCCTCGGCGAGATGGTCGAGGTCGAGAGCCGCACCAAGCTGCTCAACCCCCGCTGGAGCGACGGGATGCTCCGCTTCGGCTATGAGGGCGTGCGCGAGATCGGCGTGCGCGTCGCCAACACTCTGGGCTGGAGCGCGACGACCGCCTCGGTGCCCGGCTGGGTCTACGACGGCCTCGCCGATGCCTACGTGCTGGACGACGCGCGCCGTAAGCAGATGTCGGCTCTCAACCCGAACGCATACCAGGCGCTGGTCGGTCGCCTCGTCGAGGCCGAGGGGCGCGGCTTCTGGTCGCCCGGCCCCGAAGTCAGCGAGAGCCTCCGTCGTGTCTACGGAGAGGCGGAGGATCTTGTCGAACGGGTCGAGTTTTGACGAGCCGTCAGCTTTCAGCTTTCAGCTTTCAGCCGAGATTCTTCGCTGCGCTCAGAATGACAGTGGATGGGCTGACGGCTGACGGCTGACGTGGAACAATTCGTGCGGGGTGAGCGTCCTGAGATTGGAGGTAGAACTATGCGCCGAATGAATATGACTATCTGTGCCGCGCTTTTGGGCGCGGGAGTTTTGCTGAACGGGTGCGGCGGGGCGGCGGCGACCGATACGCCGGGGCCGACCCCTACTGAGGCCGTTCTGCCGGCGACAAACGTGCCGCCCACCGATACGATAGCCGCCGGGCCGCCGACCCTGGCCGCGCCGACCGATACCGCCGTGCCGACCGCCCCGCCGCCGGCACCGACCGACACATCAGCCCCGCCCGCCACGCAGGCTCCGCCGCCCGCGACGGATACTGCCTCTCTGCCGCCGCCCACGGTGACGCCGGAGCAACGGCCGGCACCCACCCACACGCGGGTGCCCGTGCCCCCGACCGCCAGGCCGACCGTGGGCGAGGCGACAGCCGTGCCGACTATTGCGGCGGCCGGCAACCAGCTGATCACGAACGCGAACGACGGGCAAACGATCACCATGAAGGTCGGGGAGACGCTGCTCGTGGAGCTGCGCGACCGCAAGTGGTCAACGCCGGTGGTGGACACGAGCATCCTGGCGGTGGCCCCGCTGAACATCATGGTGCCGGTCGGGGCGACAGCCTGGAAGTACAAAGCTATAGCGCCCGGCCGGACGAGCTTGACGACCGAAGGCTCCTGCCTGCCAAGCACAAACGGCGGGCCGCGCTGCCTGTCGATCCAGCTTTACAAGGTCACGATCATCGTTACCAAGTGAGGCGGACGAGTGGTCCGTGGTCCGTGGTCAGTACGTAGTGCGTGGTGCGTGGCTGACGGCTGACGGCTGATAGCTGATGGCTGACTGCTGGCCGCTCTCTACTTCTCGATGGGCGCGTTCACGAGGTTGCCCCACTCGGTCCAGGAGCCGTCGTAGTTGCGGACGTTCTTGTAGCCGAGCAAGTAGGTGAGCACGAACCAGGTGTGGCTGCTGCGCTCGCCGATCCGGCAGTAGGTCACCACGTCCTTGTCCTTCGTGATGCCCTTGCCTTCGTAGAGGGCGCGGAGTTCGGCGGCCGGCTTGAAGGTGCCGTCCTCCTGCGCGGCCTGCGCCCACGGGATGTTCGCCGCGCCGGGGATATGGCCGCCGCGCAGCGCGCCCTCCTGCGGGTAGTTCGCCATGTGGAGCAGCTTGCCGGTGTACTCGTCGTTCGAGCGGACATCAACGAGGGCGTGGCCGCTCTTGACCGTCCGGCCCTCTTTGTCGAGCAGATCCCGCACCTCGTCGCGGAAAGCACGGATCTTGCTGTCGTCGCGGTCCGGCGCTTTGTAGCGCGACGGCGGGTAGGTCGGCGTCTCCATTTCGAGGGGCCTGCTCTCGGCGATCCACTTGGCGCGCCCGCCGTCGAGGATCTTCGCCTTCTTGTGGCCGAACAGTTGGAAGATCCAGAACGAGTAGGTCGCCCACCAGTTGTTCTTGTCGCCGTAGAAGATCAGCAGGTCGTCGTTGCCGACTCCTTTCTCCGAAAGAAGCGCCTCAAAGTGGGTGCGGTCAAGGTAATCGCGCTTCGTCTGGTCGTTCAGCTCCGTGAACCAGTCTACCTTGATCGCGCCGGGGATGTGGCCCTGCTCATAGAGCAGCACATCCTCGTCGGACTCGATGACCCTCAACCCCTTGTCGTGCAGGTGATCGGCCAGCCAGTCGGTAGAGACGAGTATATTCGAGTCTGCGTAATCCTTAAACTTCTCATCGTTAGCCATTTCCGTATCCTCCTATATAGCTTTCAGCTTTCAGCCTTCAGCTTCTGAGCCTAGCTGAAAGCTATTTCCGCTAGAGCGGCCGCGGCCGCCATGGCGTGTGTCTGGCCCGGAGCCTGGTAGACGAACGGGCGGCCCTCGCTCATCTCGGTGTAGAGCGCGTAGAGCGTGTCGCTGCCCTCTAGCCGCCCCGCCACGGTGTCCACAGGTATTTCGTCCATGCCCACGCTGAGGCCGTCCGGCTCGATCCGCGCCAGGTAGCGCAGCACGTTATTCCGCCGGGCTGCCTTCTGCGCGCGCTCCGCGAAGAAAGCGTCGAGTTCCGGTAGGCGCTCCCAGAGCACGCCCGGCGGCAGTGTGTCGAAGCCGTGCGGCAAGAGCGGCCGGCAGCCCAGGTCGGTCGGCTCCGCACGACGTCCGAGCAGCCGCGCGAGTATAAGTGTGGTGCGCGCGAGATCGTGCCCGCTCAGGTCCTCCTGTGGGTCCGAGTGGAGCAGACCTCGTGCCCTCGTGTCGGCAGCCGCCGTGCTGAGGCGCTTGCCGTCCGAGACGGCATCAAGGATCGCGTTCAGGGCGGGGCTGCCCATCGCCAGCAGGACGCGCACGCGGTCGCCGCCGCGAGCCGAGCGCCGTAGAGCCGCGGCCAACGGCAGTGCCGCCCCCAACGCGCTCTCTATCCGTGTCCGCCCTCGCCCCGCCCCGGTGAGGGCGTCGTAGTCGGCAAGCGAGCCAGCGAGCGGGGCTTTGTTCACGGGAACTACGTCGTAGCCCGCGCGGTGCAGCGCGATCAGCAGCGGGGCCGTCTCGCTGTCGGGCGTGGTCGCGTCCACCAGGATCGCCTTGCGGATGCCGAGTTCGTCGAGCCTCCAGAGCAGGTCGGGCGAGGACGAGTCGGGCGCGGGCACGAACTCGGTGCGGGCGAGCGCAGGCATCCAGCGGGAGAGCGGCATCCCCTCCTGCTTGAACTCGACCGCGCCTGCGAGCGACGCCCTGCCTATGCCGCCCGGTGCCAGCCAGAGGCCGCTCCGGTCGCCGATGCCGATGTAGCTGATCTGCGGATAGGCATCCGCGTGGTCGAGATAGCGGCGGATCAGGGCGCGCCCAACGCGGCCCATGCCCAACTGGATTATGCCCACCTGGGCTGTCTTGACTGCCATACACCTACATCATAGGCGAAGCGGCGGCTTTTGTCCAGCAGGGTTGCCCGGCCCACGCCCAACAGGTATACTGTGCCCATGCAGCCGGACCACGACGAAGTAGAGATCCGCCCCTACCGTCCCGGCGACGAAGCGGCCCTCGTCGCGCTCTTCGCCGAGGTCTTCGGCAAGCCGTGCAGCCTCGAATGGTGGCGCTGGAAGCTGAAGGGGCAGCCGTCGCCGGTCGAAAATGTCTGGGTGGCGACCGCAGGCGAGCGGGTCGTCGGCCAGTACGCAGGCATCCCGGTGCGGGTGCGGGCAGGCGGCGCGGTCTGCCCGGCGATGGTCTCAGTGGACACGATGACCTCGCCCGACTTCCGGCGGCGGGGCATCCTGAGCAGGCTCGGCGCTGCCGTCTACGAGGCATGGGCTACGGCCGGAGTCGTCGCGGTGATCGGGCTGCCGAACGAGCAGTGGGGGTCGGGGAGGGGGGGGGGGGGCTGGGGCGGGGTCTGGGATCTTTCATGGGTGGTTTTTCCTCTTCACGCTTGGTCGG
>JBPCPV010000024.1:0-4108 GCA_050998805.1 Chloroflexia bacterium
CGAACCCCTTCTCTGACGTGCATCAGAGCGACTACTTCTATGTACCAGTGGTGTATCTGTACTGCCACGGCGTAGTAAGCGGCTACTCAGACGGCACATTCAGGCCGTACAACTACACGACCCGCTCTCAGATGGTCAAGATCGTCGTACTCGGCTTCCAAAAGCCGATCGTGACCCCGACCGGCGGAGCATACACCTTCACCGATGTCACGCCTTCCAACAACTTCTACAACGTGATCGAGACAGCCGCGGCAGACGGCATCGTGAGCGGCTACCAATGCGGCATCGCCCCGGCCGGTCCTTGTGACAGCCAGAACCGCCCGTACTTCCTGCCGTACAACTACGTGACACGCGGCCAGCTCTCCAAGATCGACGTGATCGCGGCAGGCTGGGCGCTCTACAACCCGCCGACGCCGACCTTCAGCGACGTACCCCGCGGCTCGACCTTCTACACAGTGATCGAGACGGCGCACTGCCACGGAGTGGTGGATGGATACGCAGACGGCACGTTCCGACCGTACAACAACGCGACACGCGGTCAGATCGCCAAGATCGTCTACCTGTCCATCACCAACCCCCCGGTGACATGCGGGCCATCGTCAACATCTAACCAGTAACCTACCCCGACCTCCTTTCTATGTAGGGAAGGGGGAGCCAGGGCAAACAGGAGGCCGCAGAGCATTCTCTGCGGCCTCCCACTTTATCCCTAACCTCCAGTATCTCTCGGCTTGGCTGGCCCGCCTTTGTGACTCAAATGTGACCTCCCGCAAAGGGATAATCGCTTGCGGTGCCTCCGGCACTCTGGTACCATGCGAGTGTGCTGTGGCCCGTCGCAGCGCGCCCACTCTTGAGTTGACCAGGAAGGAACCCTACCCATGCGCCTTGCCGCCCGCCTCATGCCCGTTTGCCTGCTCGCCCTGCTCGCGCTCTCCGCCCACCCGGCGGAGGCCCGACCCAACGCCGCATCCACCATTGATCAGTATCGCACCTGGATTGCACAGGCCCGCGTCATCTACCCGTATCGGGAGTCTGTGGACAAGATGTACCGTGTGATGATGTGCGAGTCCGGCGGCAACCCCCGCGCCATCGGCAGCGGACGCTGGTACGGGCTGTTCCAATACGTGCCGTCCACCTGGCACGGCAGCTGGAACCCCTACCGCTATAACGACCTCTACGATGCGAAAGCCCAGATTTTCGGCACTGCGCGAGCCTGGAGCATCGGCAAGCAGCACGAGTGGTCATGCTACCATCTCACCCGCTAGCCGCCCTGAGAGCCTGATGCCCCTATTCTTCCAGACCATCGCAGAGGCCCTCGAACAACTCGAGCCGCTCAGCAGCCGCCTCCAGATGATCGCCCTGCTCGCCGACCTCCTCGCGCGCGCCGCTCCCGACGAGATCGCGCCCCTTGTCTACCTCATGCAGGGCCGCCTCGCGCCTGAGTTCCGCCAAAAAGAGTTCGGCATGAGCGAGAAGCTGGCCCTGCGCGCCATCTCCGAGGCGACCGGCTGCGCCCCCGCCGACGCGGCCCGCCTTTTCACCGAAAAGGGCGACGCCGGCCTGGTTGCGCTTGCCTGCCGGACCGACTCCGGCGGCGACTGTGAGGACGCAGAGACCAGCCTGACGGCGGTTCACGCCGCCCTCAGCGAAATCGCCGAGGCCGCCGGACATGGCAGCACCGAGCGCAAAGTCGCCCTCCTCGCCGCACTCCTACAGCAGGTCAGCCCCCTCGGCGCGAAGTATGTCGTCAAGATCGTCGTCGGCAAGCTCCGCGGCGGTTGGGGCGACCAGACTATGCTCGAGGCCCTCTCTCGCGCGAAGGCCGGCGACAAGTCGCTGCGCCCCGCCCTGGAGCGCGTCTACAACCTCTCCAGCGACCTCGGCCTCGTCGCCGAAACCCTATACCGTAGCGGTGCCGAGGGCCTTGAGCAGATCAAGGTGAAGATCGGTAACCCGGTGCGGATGGCCCTCGCCGAGCGCGCCGACAGCGTGGACGACATACTCAGGCGGCTTGGCCGATGCTCAGTCGAGCCGAAGTACGACGGCTTCCGCTGCCAGGTCCACAAAGACGGCTCCGAGGTCACCATCTTCTCGCGCGGCCTCGAAAACATGACCGGCATGTTCCCCGAAATCGCCGAGGCCGCGCGCACCAGCCTCGCCACACAGCAGGCGATCATCGAGGGCGAGGCAATGGCCTACAACACCGAAACCGGAAAGTACTACCCCTTCCAGGAGACGACGAAGCGCCGCCGCATACACGGCATAGATGCGATGAGCGAAAAGCTCCCCCTGCGCCTCGTCGCGTTCGACCTCCTGCTGGCCGACGGCGAAGACCTCACCCCACGCCCCTACGAGGAGCGCCGCGCCCGCATGGAGCGGATACTGACTCCGGGGCCGAGCCTCCGCGTGACCGACGCCCTCTTCACCGAAGACCCCGAAGAGATGGCACTCTTCTACGACGACAGCACTACCGAGGGCCTGGAGGGCATCGTCGCCAAAAAGCTTACCGGCCCATACCAGGCCGGCAAGCGCGACTTCAACTGGATCAAGCTGAAGCGGTCCTACTCCGTCGAACTCCGCGACACGGTTGATGTGGTCGTCGTCGGCTACAACTATGGGCAGGGGGCGCGGGCGTCATGGGGGATCGGCTCGCTGCTCTGCGCCGTCTACGACAAGGAGCATGACACCTTCCCGACCGTCACGAAGTGCGCCAGCGGGCTGACTAACCAGTTCTGGCTCGAACTCGGCGAGCGGCTGAAAAAGGACCGCATCGAGCATCCCGACCCCCGCGTGGTCAGCCGCCTCACCGCCGATGTCTGGATCACACCCCGCTATGTCTTCGAGCTACAGGCCGACGAAGTGACACGCAGTCAGATGCACCCCGCAGGTGCCGAAGGCGATACCGGCTACGCGCTCCGCTTCCCCCGCATCGTCCGCGAGCGCGAGAAGCTGCCCGAAGACGCCACCAGCGTCGCCGAGATACTCGAACTCTACAAGATGCAAGGCCACAAAGGCGAGAGCGGCAAGCGCGCCTCCAAAACCCGCCCGCCCACCGAAGGAGAGTAGCCGCCGCCCGTGGGACAGATAACTAAGACTGCAGTAGTCCCCGCACCTCCCGCCACGGTCTACCGCTACGTGGCCGACCTCCACAATGCACCAGAGTTCATCACGGCCATCAGCCGGATCACCTCCGGCCCCACAGAATCCCCGGCCGTCGGCCAGAGGTTCGGTGCCGCCGCGACCTTTATGGGCCGCCCCGAGACGCTGACTCTCTGCCTGCTCGCCCTCGATCCGGATCGCCGAGTCGAAATCGCCCTCGAAGGCGACCCCGCTGCTACCCTTACCATCTCCCTCGCCGCCTTACAAGATCGCCCCGCCACCCGCGTGACCGTCCGACTCGAAGCGCCAAGCGTGGCCGGTTTTTTGCTCGGAATGACGATGGGGCCGATGTTGGATGCGAGCCTGGCGCGGCTCGCGCGGAAGATATTCTGAAACGCATCGGCGCCGGGGGCGAGATGGCGGCGCGCGCGGTGGCCGTCGTGCGCGACAACCCGCGCTTCGCGGAGGTGCTGGTTGAGGAACGCAAGAGCGGCCTGGTCTTCTACAAGCTGGTGCAGCCGTCCGAGCGTCCCGATTGGGACCAGTACTACGCTCTCTGGGCGCGTATCGTCCCCACCGACCCCCAACGCAGCGCCTTCCGCCTCGAATACATGCGCTACACCGGCAAGTGGCAGCCGCTCCCCTTCCCCGAAACCACTCTCGAAGACTGTGTGCGCGAGATAGAGCGCGACAGCTTCGCCTTGTTTTTCAGCTAAAAATTGCTCGAAAACTCGTCCCCAAAAACCCTTGACATACGAGCAGAGATAGGATATAATAGTGGGGCGTCGGGCAATATACCGGGCGCGCGAGTGTTAAGAAGCGGACAGAGGAGGGCAGCGACCAGACCATCACCCACACGCAGTTTGTGATGATGTACGTTTGCCCCCCGGCGTCTACGGACGGCGGTTTTTTCTTGACAGGCACATTAACAACAGCAGAGTGGTGAGCAAGAAACATGCTCAACAAAGACAACCAGTCTAGTTCAAAGATAGCCCAAACCAATTCCCGGAAC
>JBPCPV010000039.1:0-31789 GCA_050998805.1 Chloroflexia bacterium
GTGCGGAGTGCGTGGTGCATGGTACGACGATATGGAAATCTGATTTGAATACGCACTCCGCACTCCGCACTCCGCACTCCGCACTCCGTACTCCGCACTCGGTCAGCGTGGTGATACCGACGTATAATCGGGCGGTGATGCTGCGCGAGGCGGTGGGGAGTGTGCTGGAGCAGACCTTGGCGGCGCGGGAGATCGTGATCGTGGACGATGGCTCTACGGACGAAACGGCGGAGGCGGTGGAGGCGTTCGCGGCGGGCGGGGCGCGTATCGTCTATCTCTCGGGGGAGCATGAGAACAGGCGGGGGCCGGCGCGCAACCGGGGTGTCGCGGCGACAACGGAGGAGCTCGTCGCGTTCCTTGATTCGGACGACAGATGGCTGCCGGAGCGGTTGGAGAAGCAGGTTGTGGCGATGGCCGGCTCTGCAGCGGGATTCGGGTTCTGCAACTTCCAGCGCTTCGACGAGAGTGGGCCGATGGAGAGGCCGTTCCTGCCGGACGGCGCAGACTACGGCGCGGGGATACTCAGCGGGCTGTTGCTGGAGCCGTTGATCGTGTCGAGCACTCTAGTGGTGCGGCGGGAGACGTTCGATGCCGTCGGCGGCTTCGCTGACCTGCGGATGAACGAGGACTATGAGCTAACGCTGAGGCTGGCGACGGCGTATCCGGCCTGCTACGTGCCGGAGGTGCTGGTGGAGATGCGGCAGCACGCGGGGCGGACCTCGTTCTCGCACGGGGAGTTGCCGCTTCTCGACCATGTTGCGATACTCGAAGGCTTCCTGGAGGGGCATCCGGCTCTGACCCATGAGGAGCGGGCGGCGGGGCGAGCCGGACTCGCTAACCTACACTACAAGCTCGCGCGTCACTACTTGGCGGCGGATGACGTGGCGAGGGCACGGCGGCACCTGCGCGCGCTCTTCCGGCTGAGGCCGTGGGACAGGCGGATGCCGGGTGCATACTTGCGGTCATGGGTGCGGCGGGACGACGGAGGGTGACACGGCCTGCCGATCTTTGGAAGCTGGCGCGGGGCCGGGCGGCGACGGACCTAGCGGTCACGGCCGGCGGGCGGTGGACGGCGATGCTATTGGGGTTGGCGGGAAGCGTGCTCTCGGCGCGGGCGCTCGGCCCCGGCGACTTCGGGCGCTTCGGCCTGGTGATCGCCACGGTGACTATCTGCGGCACGCTTGCCGACGCGGGGCTGGCGTATACCGCCGTGAAGTTCATCGCGCAGTACAGCAGCGAGCAGCCGGAGAGGGCACGCGCTGTGGCCCGCGCCTTCCTGTGGCTGCGGCTCGGCGGGGGCGCTGCGGGCGGGCTGCTGGGGCTGCTGTTCTCGGCACCTCTAGCGGGGCTGCTCGGCTACTCGGAGCTGACGCCGTATCTGCAACTCGCCTTCTGCACGCTGTTCAGCCTGGGGGTGAGCAGCTATCCGGACGCCGTGCTGGTGGGGCTGGGGCTGTTCGGGCGGCTGGGCGCGGCGGGCGTGCTTAACGCGCTGATCACGCTGGCGGGTATAGCGGCGCTGGCCCTCGCCGGGCGGCTGACGCTGACGACGCTGATCGCCTGGAATGTAGTGTTGCCGATGGTCAGCACGCTGCCTGCGTGGCGATTGCTTCCGGGTGAGTGGCGGCCCTGGCGCCTGCGCCCGGCGGGGGACGCGCCGCAACCCGGGGTGGTGCGCGAAATCCTCGGCTTCAGCAGGTGGATGATCGTCTCGAACCTCGGCTCCGTCGTCTCGAGCAGGTTGGAGCTACTGCTGCTTGGGCGGCTTGCCGGGCCGTCGGCTGCCGGCGTCTACTCGGTCGCGCTCACGCTGGCGATGCGGCTCGACACGCTCGACCAGAGCCTGATTGTGGTGATGTTGCCTCGCGCGAACCGGCTGGTGGGTCGGGCATCTATACGTCGGTATGCGCGGCGGGTGCTGGCGGGGTCGATCGGGTTGGCGCTGCTCGTGGGCGCGGCGGCTGTGGCGATCTACCTGTCGATCAGCCTGCTCTACGGGGCGCGCTACGGGGCTTCTGCGGGTATCTTCCTGGCGCTGACCCCGTCAGTGCTGTTCGACCTGGCGACAAGCGCGCTCTTCCTGCCTGCATTCGCGCTGAACCGACCCCGCGTGTTGGCGGCCGCCGACTGGCTGCGGGTGGCAGTGCTCGGCGGGGCGGGCGCGCTGCTCATACCCGGCTTCGGCGGCTACGGCGCGGCTGCGGCGCGGCTACTGTCGCGGGCGGCGGGCGGAGTTTACACGTTGCGTGCGCTATACGCGAACCAGCTCGATCAGCAGGTGGTCGCCGATGGCCCAGGCGGGCCAGGCGGCGGCGAAGCGCCGGTCGAGTCGGGCGAGGCGGCGGAAAAAGCGCGGAGCGCGGGGGATCAGGCCGTCGAGGTAGAGCGGCGGCAGCAGCCAGGGTAGCCCCTGCCGCCGCACCGCGCGGAAGTGCGGCCGGAAGGAGCGCTCGACGGCACCCGTCATCCAGTAGTAGCAGGTGAACCGCTCGTCCTGCCAGTCCCCGCGCGCGGTGGCCTCGGCCCGCCCTCCCCAACGCCGAAAGGCTTTGGTCGGTTGCCGCGCTCGCAGGTACCAGCCCGTCTCCCAGAGGCAATACCGGTTGAGTATGGAGAAGACGAGCCTGCCGCCAGGCCGTATCAGCTCCGCCAGCCCCTCGGCCACCGGAACAAGATCCGGCTCGCAGTTCAGCGGACCCAGGCTCGAATAAGCGCCATCGAATGTCGAATGCTGACCACTAACCACAGATAGCTCGGAGATGCGGCGGGCGGGGAGGAGGATCGGGGTGATGCGGTCGGCTAGATGGGTGGCGGGACCGTCGGGCGCGAGTTTGGCCTGGAGGGCGGCGATCATGCCGGGGGAAGCGTCGGTGGCGACGATGCTCACGCCGCGTTTGGCGAGGTGCGTTGCTTCGATGCCGGTGCCGCAGCCGATCTCGATCACACGGTCTCCGGGGCCGAAGGCGGCGTCGAGGGTGGCGAGGCTGCGGCGGCGTGTCCAGCGTGCGAGCGGGTTCACGGCCTCGTCGGCGTCGAAAAGCTCGGCTGCGCGGCTGAACGCGCGGGTGGAGGTATGTTCGGGCTGGCTCAGGTAGAGCGGATTGCTGATTGCTGATTGCTGATTGCGGAGTGCGGATTGGGCGTCGGGTGCTGGGTGTTCGGGGTTGGGGGGCATGGGTTTGGCTCGGGTTTGGATAGGTGGTGCGCCGCGCTTATGGCGGCACGGCGCACTTTTGCACTCCATGTGCGACTGTGGGGTGATGCTAGGCGCGGGCGGTCATGCGGTCCTTGAGGAGAACGTAGACCAGTCCGGTGATGACGCCGAACACCACATGCCCCACGAGGTTCGTGAGGCTGGTGTCGTCGAGCATGAACATCTTGCTTGGCATACCCAAGAGTATGGGCAGCAACACCAACGGCCCCAGGATCCACCAGACAAAGCCGTAGATGGCACCCCAGAGGGCACCCAACGAGTATGTTGTGCTGACACGACCTAACACCAGGCCGAAGATAGCCCCGATCACCGCGCTGTTGAACAGGTGGTAGAGCCAGCCTCCGCCCAGAGTCCCCATGCCGATAACCGTGCCGATCTTGGGCAGCGCGGGGGGGATCAGTATCGTCATCCACAGCCCGAACACGATACCGCCCAAGATGCCTGCCACCACGCCCAGGCCCGCAGCCCGTGAGGGGTTAAAGGCGGGGGTTGCTGTGACCGTTACTCTGTTTTCAACCATGCTTATCTCCTCCTAACTATAGCGAATCGAATGTCAATTCCTCTGCTGCCCGTGAGGGGCAACCTCGGTTATACCTAGATAACGGGGCATTGGACGGCACCGGTTTGGCTCCGGTTTGGAAATACGGTATACTGTGGAGCGGTCTTGGGTATGATAGCAACAGGAGCAGGGGTTTGTCAGTCACTCGAATGAGGATCGCGCTGGCGCAGATGCGCTGCGAGAAGGGCGACTGGGACGGCAACCTGACGCGGGCGGAGGCGTATATCGCGTCGGCGCGAGAGGCGGGGTGCGACGTGGTCGTACTGCCGGAAATGGGGCTGTCGGGGTATTGCGACCCTGCGCGCTTTCCGGAGAGCGTTCAGCCGCTCGACTCGCCCTGGGTGCGGCGGTTCGTTGAGATGACTGCGGCGCACGGCATCGCGGCTTCGGGCGGATACATTGAGGCAAATCCGGGTGGCAAGCCGTTCATCACGCAGGTGCTCGCGCAGGATGGGCGGGTCGTCGGGGTCTATCGCAAGGTGCAGGTGGTTGACGAAGAGGCCGAGTGGTTCGCATCGGGTACTGAGATGCCGGTGTTCGACCTGCATGTGGGGGATAGGTTGGTGCGTTGCGCGCTCGCAGTCTGTGCAGACGCCGACAGGCCGGACCTGTTCGAGGAGTTCGCGCGGCAAGGGGCGCGGCTGGTGCTGCATTCGTCTGCGCCTGGCCTCTACACGCGACGCACAGACGCGGCCTCCTGGCGTGAAGGTTTCCTTTGGTACAAGGGCTGCCTGGCCGAGAGGTTGCCGGCCTATGCTCGGGACTACGGCCTGTTTATCGCGGTAGCCACGCAAACAGGCGCGACCTCCGACGAGGACTTTCCGGGTGGGAGCTTTGTCTTTGGCCCCGACGGTTCTTGCTTGGTGGGCACAGAGAGTTATGCCGAGACGATGTTAGTAACGGACTTGGCTCTATGACGACCGCTGCGGCTACTCGTGAGATCCCGACTCTGCCTGGCGTGTCGGCTGCCCAGGGGCGGCGGGAGTTCCGTACCAACCTACTGGGTTTCCTCACAAGGGCCGGGCGCGAGGGCGGCGACATCTGCTGGCTGCCGGTCGGCTCGCGGCGGATACTTTTCCTGAACGCGCCGGAGTATATCGGGCGGGTGCTGGCGGAGGGGCCCGAAGTGGTCGAGAAGCCGTCGGCGGGGGGCGCGGCGCGCACGATGGTGATCGGCAACGGGCTGATCACGAGCGACGGGGCGTTCCACCAGAGGCAACGGAGGCTATGCGCTCCGGCCTTCGCGCCGCGCCGCATCGCCGCATACGATGGGCTGATCGCAGAGGCTGTGGAGCGGGCTGCTGCCGGCTGGTCCCAGGGTGCGGAACTGGATCTTGGCGGGGAGGTAAGCAGGCTGACCCTCGACATCGCCGGGCGGGCGCTCTTCGGAGCGGATCTGCTCTCGGAGGCCGAAGACCTGCGCGGGGCGTTGCTGGCCGCGCGGCAGTTTGTGCAGGACCAGGCGGCGGCGCGGCTGCGGGTGCCGCTGGGCTGGCCGGCACCACGCAACCTGCGTTTTCGGGCGGCGGTGACCCGGCTCGATGCGACGATCTACCGGCTGATCGAGGAGCGGCGGTCTTCGCCGAGCGGGCGTCCCGACCTGCTCTCGCTGCTGCTGGCAGCACAGGCCGAGGAGTTCGGTGCTGGCATGACGCCGAAGCAGGTGCGCGACGAGGCGGTGAACCTATTTTGGGCGGGGCACGAGCCGACGGCGATCGCACTGACCGCCGCGCTCTACTACCTGGCGCAGCACGCAACAGCATACGCGCGGGTGCGGGAGGAGGCCGGGCGGGTGCTTGGGGAGCGCGCGCCGACCGCCTCCGACATGCCAGCTCTGGCCTACACCGGGCAGGTGTTCAAGGAGGTGCTGAGGCTCTGCCCGCCGATTTTCGCCTTTGGGCGGCGGCTGCGGCAGCCGCTGGAGGTGGGCGGCTATGAGTTGCCGGCAGGCACCGACCTGATGATCAGCCCCTACGCGCTGCACCGGCGGCCTGCCGTCTTCCCCGACCCCGAGGCTTTCGACGCCGGCCGATTTTCACCGGAGGATGAGGCCGGGCGGCATCGGCTCGACTACCTGCCGTTCGGCCTCGGCCCGCGGGTCTGCATCGGCAGCTACTTCGCCACGCTCACAGCCACGCTCGCTCTGGCGATCCTCGCGCGGCGGGTGACGTTCGAGCTTCTGCCCGGTCCCCGCCCGACGGCGGAGAGCATCGTGGCACAACCCGGTAAGGACCGGATTCGCGTGGTTGTTGGGCAGATTTTTGGATCCTAAATGACGGCGATGCTGGATTGGCGGCGGGTGGGGCTTCTAGGGCTGCTGGCTTCGGCGACCGTAGACCATTGGACGCTGACCGTGGCCGGGCTGCATGTGAAGCCTGAGCATGTAGTCTGCCTGGGGCTGCTCATCGTGGCGGCATTCTCCTCGCCGTGGACCTCTCGCCTGCGGGGAGAGAGGAGATTAACCGGCGCGAGGGCGCTTTTCCTCTCAATGTTGGTCTATCTGGTCGCGCTGCTCACGGCGTCGTTGCTGAATGCGCCCGACAAGACGGCGGCGCTGCGGCACACCGCGCTCGTGGCGCTGGTGGCGTCGGCGGGGCCGCTCGTCTACTGGCTGGCCGATACGCCGTCACGGCTGCGTTTTGCTGTGCGGCTGATGATCGGGTTGGGGGTACTCGAGGCAGGGTTGATATTTCTGGTGCTGGGCGCGGATCTCCTCGGCGCGAGTTTCGGCATCCAGCCTGGACTGGGCGGGCTGCCTGTGCCGTTTGGTACGCTTTGGGAGGCGAACATACTGGGGAGCTACCTCGCGGCGGCGGGCATGCTGCTCACAGTCATGCTCGTGGGCCGGTGGAAACGCCGGCAACAATACCTGGCTGCCACTGGCCTGGCGTTGCTGTTGGCGGCGCTCGCTCTCAGCCTGGCGCGCACCGCATGGGTCGGGTTCGTGGTCGGGGCCGGAGTGGGTGTCGGCTGTTGGGTGTCGGGTGTCGGGAGGCGGAGGTCGGGAGCCGGGAAGGTCCGTGGCCTGTTTCTGATCGGGTTGGCGGGGCTGGCGGCGCTGCTGTTCCTGCTGGGGCCGGGGTCGGCTCTCTTCCCGCGCACGGTCGGCAGCGTCTTCGCGCGGGTCGATCCGAGGTTCTTCAGTCTGGCTGGCGACCCGTCGCTGAACCATCGTGCCGACACGGCCCGCCTGGCTCTCGATGGGATCCTGGCCCACCCGCTTATCGGCAACGGCGCGGGCAGCTACGGAGATGCACACCCGGCTACCGGCAACCTGGAAGGCTGGATCTCGAATCTTGAACTCCATCTACTCTACGACAGCGGCGTGATCGGCGCAGGGGCGCTGCTCGTCGGCCTGGGTATGCTGGGCCGCGGGGCGTGGCGAATGTTGCGCCGGCCGTCGGTTTCGCCCGAAGAGGATCTGCGTGTGGAGGTAATCGCGCTAGTGGGCGCGCTCGTGGCTTTGCTGACGGCCTTCCAGGCGACGGAGGGGACGTGGCTGGCGTTCAGCTGGGTGTATGTGGGGCTGCTGGCAAGGGCAGTCGAGCCTATGGCTCCGCTTCAAGCGGGACGCGGATCGTGAAGGTGCTGCCTTTGCCGACCTCGGACGCAACGCCGATGGTGCCTCCGTGCTGCTCGATGATCTGTTTGGCGATATAGAGGCCGAGGCCGAGGCCGCCGCGCGCCGAGCGGTTCTCTTGTTTGGCTTGATAGAACCGCGTGAAGAGCTGGTTGAGGTCGTGCTTTGCTATTCCGGGGCCGTAGTCCTGCACCGCGATTTCGGCCTCTGCGGCCACGCCTGCCGCTGTTTTGCGGGCGGGTATGCGCCGGAGGTAGAGGTCAACGCGCCGACTCCCCCCGGCGTGCTTGGCGGAGTTTTCGAGCAGGTTAATCACCACCTGCATCAGCCGGCTGGCGTCGCCTACAACACGCAGCGGCCGGCGGGTTCGCGGGACGTGGATCTCAAAGCTCTGTTCGGGGCTTATCATCTGGGCTTGTTCGACCGCCCGCTCCAAGAGCGGAAGCAGATCTACAGGCTTCTGTTCCAGCGTGAGCTTATCGTTTTGCATTCGCGTGATGTCGAACAGATCATCTACCAGCCGGCTCAAGTAGCGAATCTGCGCGTCAAACTTAGCTGCATAGTCGCTGATATGCTGATCCCAGCCCGGCTCGCCCTGTTTGTGAGCAATACGGCGCATCAGCAGGTCGGCGTAGCCCCGCAAGGGCACGAGGGGGCTGCGTAGCTCGTGGCTGGCGTATGCCAGGAAATCGTCTTTGAGCCGGTCTATGCGCTGTAGTTCTTCGCGGATCTTCACCTGGTCGGTGACCTCGATGGCCGAAACTACGACAAATCGGACCGGCTGCTTGCCGCCGTCTGTGTCTGCGGAGATCGCCGTGAGCGTGCAATTCCAGATCCCTGTAGACCCAGCCTCGCCGCTCTCAGGATGGAGACGTACATCGTGCGTCCGGCAGGTGGTGCGGCGTTCGACGGCTTGCTTCCAGCACCCGTTCGCTTCTTCGCGTGGGGCGAAGAAGGGGAATTCGTGCCAGCGCCGGCCGACAAGCTCGGAGCGCGGGCAGTCGTAGGCCCGCTCGAGGCTCTCGAGGTAGCGCGTGCTGGCCTGTAAGAGTTGGGCTGTGGTCGAGTCGTAAAGGGCGATCGCAACCTGGTCCGCATGTTCGACCATGAGTTTGAGTTGTTCACGCCAAACCTCGGCCTCCTGCGCCATTTGCCGGGACACGTCTTCCGCGTAGATAATTACGCCGTCTACCTGACCATCGCTGTCGTGGGTCGGCAAGATAGTGTAGGTGAAATTAGTCTCGGTGGCCGGACCCCCGTTGTTCTTGAGGATAGTCGCCTGGCGCTCGCAGACACGCCGGCTGTTTTGTCCATAAGCCTCCTCGGCAGTATGAACAAGATCGGCCATCTGGGGATCGTCGAGGACCTGTGCGAGTGGGAGATTGAGTACATCATGCCCGACGGGGAAGATCCGCTCATAGCCGGGGCTGAAGTCTCTTATCAATAGGGACGGCCCACTCAACAGCAGGCTGTAGAGCGGTGCGAGCTCGACCATCTCGGCGAGGCGCATCCGCTCCCTCGTGAGCGAGCGGGCCAGATCTTGTAGCTCGTTGCTCCGTGCCGTCAGCTCCTCATTGGTAGTCTCAAGTTCTTCATTAGTGGCCTGTAACTCCTCGTTGTTGGTCTCCAACTCCTCGTTGGTGGCCTGTAGCTCCTCGTTAGTGGCCTCGAACTCCTCATTGGTGGCCTGTAGCTCCTCCTGCATGAGCATCATTTCCTCGTTTGTGTCCCGGAGTTCTTCGTTGGCGGTCTGGGCTTCATTATTTAGCTCGTTCAGCCGACGGTTCGCGGCGCTCAATTCATCCAGGAGTTGCTTTTGCTCGCTCTGAGCCGTTTCGAGGCGTCGCCGGATCTGCACCGACTCTGTAGCGTCAACAGCACTGACCACGGCGCGGTCGGGCGTGTCCACGTCCGAATTCAACGGCAGGATGGTAAGGGTGACATAGTGATGTTCTCCGGTGTTTGTCTCGATTTCGATTTCGGGCAGGGTGACTGTAGTCCGCTCGCGGAACACGGTGTCGATCGCCGCCCGCACCTCGGCGTAAGGCAGGCCGCGCACAGTGTGGAGGAAGTCGGGTGCATTGACAAACTCACGGATATTGAGCAATTGGCGAGCGGCGGCGTTAAGCGTCAGGATATGATAGGCGCGGTCGATCACGAGGACGCCCGCCGGCAAAAATCGGAGGATGCCTTCGTTGAGCCGGCGGAGCCGGGCAAGGTCAGTATCCTCGCCCATCGCGTCGGGCGCGGCAGGTGCCGCGAGGCGACCGGCACTCCGCCGGTTGCGATGCGGCCCCTCCGCCCGTTCGGCGGAGCTCAGGAGCGGATTGAAAAGGGAGGGACCGCTGACGCAGCGATAGATCCGCCAGGGTTTACCAACCATCTGGAAGCTGTCGCGTGCTGGGGTGACGGTCTCGGCTGGGCCGAGGAAGAGGAAGCCGTTCGTCCGGTGCAGAGAATAGGCGAACATGTCGAGTACGCCTTGTTGGAGCTCGGGCTTGAAATAGATCAACAGGTTGCGGCAGACCACCATATCGATCCTGGGGAAGGGCACGACCCGGCTCAAGTCTTGCTGGCCGAAGATCACCATCTGGCGCGGTACTTTGGCGACGCAGAAGCCCTTGTCTGCGCGCTCGAAAAACCGTGCCCGATAGTCATCGGGCAGGTTCCGCAAGACATTTTCGGGGTAGAGGCCACGCCGCGCAAAGGAGATCGCATTCTCGTCGAGGTCGGTCGCGAAGATTTTGATATTCCACTGGGGAGTCTCCTCGCCGAGCAGATCTGCCAGCAGGATAGCCAGCGAGTACGGTTCTTCGCCGGTGGCGCAGCCCGCAGACCAGAACCGCAGCGTCCTGTCCTCATGCCTGCCCCTCTCGATAATCTCTGGCAGGATTGTGGACTTGAGATACTCGAACGCCTCCGGGTCGCGGAAGAACTCCGTTACTTTGATCAGGAAGGCCTTCACCAGCGTGCCCACTTCTTCGGGATTCTGCTCGAGGTGTTGCTGATACCGGCTTAGGCTGCGGTTATGGGTTGCGGTCATACGGCGAGTGAGCCGCCGGAGTATAGTCGTCGGCTTGTAGTGGCTGAAGTCAACGTTCGACCGGCTACTCACATAGCTCAGGATCTCGCGCAGCGGGTCTTCCGTCGGCTTCACGGCCTGCGACAGGCCCGTGCCCTGCGTTATCGCGTAGAGGAGCGGGCCGATGTCGGCAAGGTCGGCAACGTGATCCACGACGGTTGGCGGCAGTGCGAGCGGCATCGAGGAATATAAAGCTGTCTGCGGGTTCTGGATGATCACCGTGCCGCCGGCCTTATGCACCTCAACGGCACCGGCTGCGCCGTCCGAGCCTGAGCCGGTGAGGATCACGGCGATCAGGTCTTCTCCATAGGCCAGGGCGGCGCTGCTCAAAAGAAGGTCTACGGAGGGGCGAGGCCGCGTTTCATGATCGCCATCGAGTTCGACATGCCCATCGGCGATTAATACGTGGCGATTGGAGGGCACTACATATATCTTGCCCGACTCAATCGGAGTTTTGTCTTCCACGAGCACGACCGGCAGCGCGCTCCGGCGGCTGAGGATCGATTCAAGATGGCTTATCTTGCGGGGATCGAGATGTTGGGCGAGGACTATAGGCGCTGGGAAATCGGGACGCAGGGTGCTGACCAGCACAGAAAGCGCATCTATGCCGCCGGCCGATGACCCGATGACCACCAGTTTGCCCTTTGTACTTGCCCCGTCGGCTTCCTTGTCATTCGCCATGCCTATCCCTTAGGACGCCTCGGACAACGAGGCGTCGCGGTTGACCAATAGCGGGCCGAGAGTATTCGCCTGTCGCTCGCGCTCTGCGGCTTTCTTCTCATATTGCACCCTCAGCCGGTCGTGGCCGCGCTCGGCAGAAGACCGCGCCATCCGCCGCGCCAGGGCGGCGCTCTCCTCCAGCGCGCGAAGTGCAGCCCAGAGCGTGTCTTCCAGGGACTCGTTATGTTGGGCCATCATGCTCTCTGCGGAGAAGGTGTGGCCGACGCGACACCTGTATCTGACCATCTCGCCGTCCTTAAGCTCCCAGAGAGTGCCGTGGCACTCGGGGCAGCTGAAGGGTGAGGGCGTGCCGGGAACCTCGCTGTCATTGAACAAGTCCATATCTGCCCTCGCGATCTGGGACTCGATGTCCATATTGTAGGGCACCGGATAATCGGCTTCGTCGGGTGCAGGCTCTTTCGCCAACTTCGCCAGCAGACCCCCAATCTCGGCCATCGGGAGGCAGTAGTCCACATCCACATGCGCCTGGGCGCTGCGCGGCATACTCGGGTACATCGCCTCATCCGGGTCTTGGACGACGGCGATGCCGCCGCGCTGCTTGATGGCCTGGAGACCGGCTGTGCCGTCGTCGAGCGCGCCAGTGAGAACCACGCCGATCACTCGTGGGCCGTAGACGCGAGCAGCTGTCCGAAATAAGGGATCGATAGCAGGGCGGCTGCGGTTCTCTTTCGGGCCTCTCACCATACAGATGCAGCCCGGATCGAGCAACAGGTGGCGATCCGGCGGCGCGACATAGATCCTCCCAGAATGGATTGGCTCTTTGTCCTGCGGGTGAACGGCCGGCAGCTTACCGGCCCGGTTCAGAATAGTCGGCAGCAGGCTGGGGCTTTGCGCCGGTATGTGCTGGACAACGAAGACGGCTGCCGGCAAGTCTGCCGGCAGCCTACGCGCCAGGGTTTGCAGAGCTTCCACGCCGCCGGCAGACGCACCTATGACGATAATGTCGTGTCCGTGCATTGTCTCCTCCGCCGTCCAACGATACTACCTCTCGGGGTCCGTTATAGCGTCACCGGAGCGCGCCATATCGGTTCTCTGATCCCCGTCGCGGCTGCCCGCCCTGCCGCCCTTGCGCCCGATCTCGGCCATATGTTCACGATCCTGGCTGACGGTTTTGCCGCCTCTGCGCCCGGCCTCACGAGCCTCTTCTGAGCTGAACTCGTGCGCGGTCCCGCGCTCATGGGCAGCCCGCCCGCCTCTGCTGGCGATCTCGCGCTGCTTCTCATCGTCCATGGCTGCAAAGCCGCGATTTCCATTTCCTGGTCTGCTCGACATTGTAAGTATCCTTTCGCTATCTAATTTGTGCCTTGCGGCATCCGCTATTGTTCAGTTAGCAATTACTATGCCAGAGGCTGCTGGCAGACAGACGATCTCTGGCACGCTACTTGCGCGCAACGGGCCGTCAAGCAACCCTGGCGGAAAGGACATACCAATGCTCCACGATCAGAGTCGGCCCGATGACCGATCTAAACCGGCCAAGCCCTCGCTGCCCACACCCGGCGAGGCCGAAGGCACTCGCGGTGCCGCCGACGAGTCCGCACCCGATACGCCGTCACTGCCCACGCCCGGTGAGGCTGAGGGCGACAGGGAGACGGTCGAAGAGGATCTGCGCGAACGCGGGTGATCACCTGGTTTCAGGAGGCAGCCATGTTCTGGAACGAAGAGGCTGAGACAATGCCCCGCGAGCGGCTTCGCGCGCTACAGCTCCAGCGGCTCCGGGACAGCGTCGCCTACACTTATGAGCGGGTGCTGCTGTTCCGGGAGCGGTGCGAGGCGGCCAGCGTGGCACCGTCGGATCTGCGGGGCTTGGACGATCTGCAACGCTTCCCGTTCATCCAAAAGGCCGACCTCCGCGAGACCTACCCGTTCGGCCTGTTCGCGGTCCCGCTGCCGGAGGTCGTCCGCATACACGCCTCGTCGGGCACGCGGGGGAAGCCGACCGTCGTCGGCTATACGCGCGGCGACATAGTCGTTTGGGCCGAGGTATGCGCGCGCGCGCTGGCGGCGGCGGGGGTGATGCCAGGCGATGTGCTGCAAAACGCCTACGGCTACGGCCTGTTCACCGGCGGGTTGGGCCTCCACTATGGAGCTGAGATGCTCGGCTGCACCGTCGTGCCGATCTCCGGCGGCAACACCGCCCGCCAGATCATGCTCATGCAGGACTTCGGCGCGCGGGTTCTGACATGTACCCCCTCCTACGCGCTGAATATCGCCGACCAGATGCAGGCCGCCGGCGTGGATCGCGGGTCGCTGCGGCTGGAGATAGGGGTCTTTGGGGCCGAACCCTGGACCGAGGGGATGCGCGCCGAGATCGAGAGCCGCCTCGGGATAGCCGCGCTCGACATCTACGGCCTCAGCGAGATCATCGGGCCGGGAGTGTCCGTCGAATGCGCGGAGGGCAAGAGCGGGCTGCACGTCTGGGAAGACCATTTCCTTGTCGAGATCATTGACCCCGCGACCGGTGAGCCTCTGCCGGAAGGCCAAGAAGGCGACCTGACCTTCACGAGCCTGACGAAGAAAGCCTTCCCGCTGATCCGCTATCGCACAGGCGACCTCTGTAGCTGGACGACGGCCCCATGCCTGTGCGGGCGCACGCACGGGCGTATGAGCCGGATCAAGGGCCGCACCGACGACATGCTGGTGATACGGGGCGTCAACATCTTCCCCTCGGAGATCGAGCGCGTGCTGTTGTCGCACCCCGAACTCGCGCCGCATTACCAGATCATCGTGGACCGAACCGCCTCCATGCCCCGGCTCGAGATCCTCGCCGAGATGTCGCAGCCCTTCTTCGCGTCCTCCGGCGATAACGCCCAGGCCGTTAGGCAGTTACAGCAGAAGATCGAGGCCGCGCTCCAAACCGCCCTCTCCCTCCACGCCGCCGTCGCGCTACAACCGCCCGGCGGCGTCCCGCGCAGCGAAGGCAAAGCCGTGCGCGTCGGGGAGAAGAAATAGCCCATAGCCCACTGCCTACCGCCTACTGCCTACTGACGAAAGGAGACCACAAATGCCTACGCAATTCGGCGTCATCGTACCCCAGGGCTGGCGTATGGACCTCGTGCAGATCCCCGACCCGGTGGAGAAGTACGAGACCATGACCCGCGCCGCACAGGAGGCCGAGCGTCTCGGCTACCACTCGGTCTGGCTCTACGATCACTTCCACACAGTCCCCACGGAGCAAGTGGAGACCACCTTCGAGTCCTGGACCAGCACGGCGGGCCTCGCGCGCGACACGAAGACGATCCGCGTCGGCCAGATGGTGACGTGCAACGGATACAGGCCGCCTGCGTTGATTGCGAAGATGGCCTCCACGGTGGATGTGATGAGCCACGGGCGGCTCGACTTCGGGATCGGCGCAGGCTGGTACGAGGAAGAGTTCCGCGCCTACGGCTTCGACTACCCAGAAGGCCCCGAGAGGCTGCGGATGCTCGATGAGGCGATGCAAGTGATACACGCGATGTGGCGCGACCCGCGCGCGACGTTCGAGGGCAAGTACTACAGGCTGGCCGGTGCGATCAACGAGCCGAAGGGCGCGCAGCAGCCCCACCCGCCCATCTGGCTCGGCGGGAGCGGCGAGAAGGTCACGCTAAAACTGGTCGCCAAATATGCCGACGCCTGCAACATCTCCACGCCCGATCCCGCCGTCTTCCGGCAGAAGCTCGGCGCGCTGCACGAACACTGCGACCGACTGGGCCGGGATTACGCGACCGTGCTGAAGTCGGATCACATCTTCATCTACCTGCTCGAACCCGGCCAGACGCCGCGGCAGGCCCTCGAGGAGGCGAGCAAGGTGAAGGGCTACGAAGGTCTCGACATCGAGCAGTCCCTGAAAGGCAACATCATCGGCACGCCGCAGCAGGTGGCCGAGCGGATCCAGGGCCTGGTCGAGGCCGGGTGCGAGTACTTCATCATCTACTTCCGCAGCCACTTGGCGGATCTGCAAAGCTACCGGGTCTTCGCCCAAGAGGTGATGCCGCTCTTCGGCTGAGGGGTCACCGTGAAGATATACGACATATCGCTTCCGGTCTACACCGGCATGGTCCACTGGCCGGACAACCCGCCTGTGGTGCTGGAGCGCGCCCTGAGCATAGACAAGGGCGATGCCGCGAACGTCTCGAAGTTGAGCGCGGGGGTGCATACCGGTACGCATGTGGATGCGCCCGTCCACTTTATCCCCGGCGGCGCGGACACGGAGAGCCTCGACCTCGGCGTGTTGGTCGGTCCGGCCCTCGTGGTCCATCTCGGCGACGAAGTGGGCGACATCACGGCGAGTGTGCTGGACCGGGCGGGCATACCGGCCGGAACCGAGCGGGTGCTCTTCCGCACGCGCAACTCGAAGTACTGGGCGCGGGACGCCGACACGTTCCACGATGACTTTGTGGCCGTGCGCGACGATGGGGCGAAATGGCTGGTCGAGCACGGGCTGCGGTTAGTTGGTGTTGATTATCTCTCGGTCGCACCCTTCGACGACGGCGCACCGACGCACCGAACCCTCTTGCAGGCAGGGGTGATCCCGCTGGAGGGCTTGAACCTCGACGGTATAGCCGGAGGGATATACCAGCTGGTCTGCCTACCGCTCAAGCTGCGGGGCAGCGACGGTGCCCCCGTGCGGGCTATTCTGATCGGTTAGTAAGGAGGAGCAAGCAAGGACAGCGCGACGAGCCGCAAACGCTTGGCCGAGTTCTTCGGCACCTTCATCTTCTTCTTCATTGGCGCGGGGGCGGCGATCACAGACAGCTATACTGGTGGCGCGGTTGGGAAGGTGGGCGTCGCACTGGCGAACGCGCTGACGGTGTCGCTGCTGATCGCCGGGATGCGCCATATTTCGGGGGCGCACTTCAACCCGGCGGTGACTATCGGCCTGCTGATTGGGCGGCAGTTGGGGAGGCGGGAGGCGGTCGGCTACATCCTGACCCCGCTTGCGGCCGGGGCGCTGGTGGGGTTGGCGTTGCAGATGGTCTTCCCGGAGAGCGCGTGGGGACCGATCCACCTCGCCACGCCCGATGTTCACCGGGACGCGGCCGGCATGGCCCAGATCGGCATCGCGCAAGGGATCGCAATCGATGCCCTGCTGACCTTCTTCCTGATGTGGGCGATCTATATGACCGATGTAGAACATCGCTCGGCGAAGATCATCGGCTTCGGCACCGGCCTCACCGTGCTGGCGGACACACTAGTGGGAGGGCCGTTCACCGGGGCGAGCATGAACCCTGCGCGGAGCTTCGGCCCCGCGCTCACTATCGGCTACTTCCCGCCGGAGCAGGTGATCTACCTAGTCGGCCCGTTCATCGGTGCTGTGGTTGCGGCGCTGGTCTAAATCCCGCTCTTCTTGCGTGTGCCTGATGCGGATCCGCCGCCGCCCCGCCCAGAGCTGTTGAGGAACCCGGAAGCCAAAAGCACCGAACCCCCGTCTCCTATCACCGAGACGGGCTGCTGAACAGGGCGAGCCAGCGGTCCCAGTTGCGGGCGTCTGGGTTGGTGGGATGGGAAGGGGCCGGCTTCGGCGTGGAGGCACCGTTGGACGGAGCACCCTGCGCGACTGAGGTGCCGCTGTTCGCCTCGTCGGGAGGCAAGACGGGGAGGACAATCTGCTCATTCGGGCGGCGCATGTTCAGGTCGGTGCGGGCGCGCAACTCGGCGTAGGCGTCCGACTGGTAGTACTGGAGGTCGCGGGCGATCTTGCGGTTTTCGGCACCTAGCCGGTCGTTTTCCTGGCGGGCCGCCTCGGCCTGGTTCGCCAGCTGCTGCGCCTGCACGACCTCGCGCGCGAAGCTATAGCCGAAGTAAAGCCCGGTGACGACGACCAGGATCATCAGCAGTTGTGTTCCCCAGATACGATGCTTTCGCTTCATGGCTGCCCTCTGTTGCTATATTATAGCACAGGTGTTGGATTATGTAAATACGCTCAGAGGTCCGGGTGGCGCAGATGCCAGGGAGTGGACTGCTCGTAGGCGTAGGCTGCGCGTAGCAGGATGGCCTCCGCGAAGGGCCGCGCGAGTATCTGTAGTCCGACCGGCAGGCCGCCCACGAAGCCACAGGGAACCGAGACGCCGCAGATGCCGGCCAGGTTCGCCGGGATGGTGTAGAAGTCCATCAGATACATCTGCAACGGGTCGTCCACTTCGCCGATGCGGAAGGCGACGTCGGGCGAGGTCGGGCCGGCGATCAGGTCTACTTCCTCGAACGCCGCCGCAAAGTCCTGCGCGACCAGCGTGCGGACCTGCTGGGCCTTCTTGTAGTAGGCGTCGTAGTAGCCGGAGCTGAGGCCGTAGGTGCCCAGCATGATACGGCGCTTGACTTCGGCCCCGAAGCCTACGCCCCGTGTGCGCGCCATCAGGTCGGCACCCGCGCTGTCCGCGCCACCTTCGCCGCCGACCCGTAGGCCGTACTTCACGCCATCGTAGCGCGCGAGGTTCGCGCTCGCCTCTGCGGGGGCGATGATATAATAGGCCGCGAGGGCGTATTCGGCATGGGGCAGGGAGACCTCGTGCATCGTCGCGCCGAGCGCCTCAAGCTGGGCAAGCGCCGCGCTCATCGCGCTGCCGACGCCGGGGGGCAGCTTGTCGAGCGCGTGTTCGCGCGGCACGCCGACACGCAGGCCGCGCAGGTCCGGCCCCAGCCCTGCTGCGTAGTCGTCCACAGGCACCTGCTGGGAGGTCGAGTCGAGCGGGTCGTGGCCGGCGATCACGCCCATCACGAATGCGAGGTCGCGGCTGCTGCGGGCCAGGGGGCCGATCTGGTCGAGCGACGACGCGAAGGCGATCACCCCTGAGCGGGAGACGCGGCCATAAGTCGGTTTGAGGCCGGCCACGCCGCAGAGCGATGCAGGCTGGCGGATGCTGCCACCGGTGTCCGTGCCGAGGCTGAAGTAGCTCATGCCTGCGGCGACCGCGGCAGCCGAGCCGCCGCTACTGCCGCCGGGCACGCGGGCGGTGTCCCACGGGTTGTGTGTCGGCCCGAAAGCCGAGTTTTCGGTGCTTGACCCCATGGCGAACTCGTCCTGGTTGAGCTTGCCGAGTAGCACGGCCCCGGCCTCCTTGAGGCGTGCGGCCACCGTGCCGTCCGCAGGGGGCACGTAGTTTTCGAGGATACGCGATCCGGCGGTCGTCCTGATGCCGCCGGTGATCAGCATGTCTTTGAGGCTCATCGGGATGCCGTCGAGCGGCCCGATAGTCTCCCCGTGCGCGCGGCGCTTGTCCGAAGCGCGCGCCTGCTCATGCGCCTGCTCGGCATTGAGCGTCAGGAAAGCGCGGATTTCGCCGTCAAGGGCGGAGATCCGGTCGAGGCAGGCGTCGGTCAGTTCGATGCTGCTCACCGCGCGCTGGTCGAGCAGGGCGCGGACTTCGTGCAAGGCCATGTAACAGAGGTCCCTCTCGTTCATCCTGCTACTCGTTTTCCAGGATGGCGGGCACCTTGAACAGCCCGTCGCTAACCGAAGGCGCGTTCGCCAGCATCGCGTCCCGCGGGAACGGCGAGCGCGGCAGATCCTCGCGCATCACATCGCGGAGGGCGAAGACCTGCGCCGTCGGCGGTATATCCGAGGTGTCGAGCTCGTTGAGCCGGTCAATATGCTCCAGCACCACCGAAAGCTGGCGGCGCATCGTCTCCATCTCCTCCGGCCCCAATTCGAGCCGCGCCAACCGCGCCACATGCGCGACTTCTTCCAGTGTAAGCATAGCCATCAGACCCCTATCCCACACTGGGCGCAGAATGCTGCATTCGGGCGCAGGGGGGCACCACAGTTCGGGCAGTACTCGGTGCGGGTGGGATCAGGCACGCGATGTGTGCCCTGGTCTTCTAGGTGCAACGGCGGCTGCACTGTCGGAGCGGCGGGCGGCGGTGCAGGCGAGTTGTATGGCGGTGGATTATAGGCGGGCGGATTATACGCCGGCGGCGGCATGCTCGATATGGAATGTTGGCCGCCCTGCTGCGGGCCTGCGTCCGGTGGCTCGACCCAGGATTCGGCCTGGATAGTGTTCGACTCGTCCTCTTTTTGTTGCGCGCGGGTCTGCAACTCAATTATCTCCCGCGCCCGCTCGACAAGTTCGGGTGGGGTCAGGGTGCCCGCCTTGTAGAGCGCGACGGCCATCTCGCCGAGTAGGCGTGTCTGCTCACCTACCTGGGAGTGCATCCGGCTCGCCTCCGCCCGCACGCGGTTGTAGCGCATCAGCTTATCGGCCTCGAAGCCTGCCCGGTCCAGCCCCCTGCGTAGGGAGTCCATGAAGTTCGTCATCGGTATCCTCGCCAGTAGTCAGTAGTCAGCAGTCGGTGATCGGTAGTCAGTGCTTGTAGGTATTATAACACAAGGAACTCAGAGCCGTGAAGGCCGCAGGATTGACGACCCGACAGATATGACGTACAATTCGGGGGCGATGGTGACTAACACGACCGAGACCGGTGACCGCGCGCGCCGCAAGCAGACCGCCGCTCTGCTCTCCATCGGCACTACTCTGTTGCTGGTGGCGGCCAAGCTGATCGTCGGCCTGCTTACCGGCAGTCTGGCTCTGCTCTCCGAGGCGCTGCATTCGGGGATCGATCTTGTCGGCACGGTGCTTTCCTTCGCCGCCGTCCGCCTCTCCGCGCGACCGCCCGACCAGAACCACCCCTACGGCCACGCGAAGGCTGAGAGCCTTGCAGCGCTGTCAGCTGTCTTCCTGCTCGGCATCACCGCCTTCGGTATTCTCTATGAGGCATACAGCAAGATCTTCGGGCAGCCTGCCGTGCCCGACATCACCCCTTACAGCATTGCGGTGCCGATGATCGCGATGGCGGCAGACTGGGCGCGATCGCGCTACTTGGGGCGCGTGGCCCGCGAAACCGGCAGCCAAGCCCTCGCTGCCGACGCCGCGAACTTCACCACCGACCTCTGGAGTTCGGGCGTCGTGCTGCTCGCTTTAGTGCTCATCTGGTTCGGCGGAACCCAGGGCTGGCCGCCCCACTGGCTCTCCCTGCTCGACGGCGTGGCCGGCGTGGCGATAGCCCTGCTGATCTTCGGCGTTGCCGGCACCCTAGTGGGCCGCACCGTGGATTCGCTGATGGATGCTGTGCCGCGCCACCTCGTGCCTGCGCTTGAACGCGCCGCCGCCGATACGCCAGGAGTTATGGCGACAGATAGCGCGCGCCTCCGCTACGTCGGCGACAAAGCCTACGCCGACCTCGTCGTCAACGTCCCCCGCGACCTCTCGCTCGAAGAGTCTGAGGCTATCTCAGAAGGGGTGATCGCCCAGGTGCGCGGCGTCGTGCCCGGGGCTGATGTGGTGGTTCATACCCACCCGGTGGCCTCGGCCGGGGAGAAGGCGACCGACCTGGCACGCCTGATAGCCACACGACTCGGCGTCGGCGTCCACCATGTGCGCTCCTTCGAGACGCCGGCCGGCCTCAGCCTCGACATGCATATGGAGGTCCACTCCCACCTCACGCTGGCCGAGGCCCACTCTACGGCGGACGAACTGGAGACGGGGCTTCGTGCCGAGATGCCCGATATTAAGTCGGTCGAGGTCCATATCGAACCGCGCCACGACGAGACGTTCAGCGTCGAGCCGGTCGAAGACGCTGCGTTGCGGAGGCGGGTGCTCACCGCCGCAGAAGAGATCCTGGGGCCGGGATCGCTGCGCCGGATCGAGATAGGGCGCAGCCGATTCGGCTACGTACTCAGGATCCACTGCACCCTGCCGGGCAGCCTCTCCATCATACAGGCTCACGCCCACACCGCTGGAGTCGAGCACGCCATCCGAGAAGCCATCCCTGACGCCTACCGCGTCACGGTCCACCCGGAGCCGGGCTGACCAATGCACAACAAGTCCCTAGCTTTAGCTGTAGGGGCTTGACTCGTCGCAGAGATGTGTTATAATAGTTGGGTGCCCCGTTACTTGGTATGGGGTTCTCTATGGCTTCCCAAGCGGTTGTTAACCCCGAGGAACGGGAACGCTTTGCCCGCCAACTCACAGCATTCAACAGCCAACTTGCCGATAGCATGAGCCGCAAGCCGATAACTCATGGGCGCTATGTTACAGAAAGGTGACAATCGATGTTCCACAATCGGCGACTGCTGCCCGGCACTCCAGCCCATTGGCGACTCCGAATCCCGCTCCTGCTCTTGATCGCCCTGATCGCGGTACTGGTGCAAGGCAGGGGCGAGACCTCAGCCGCACGACCGGCTACCGGGGGCACTCCGCATAGCTCCAATATCTATACCGGTGCGCCTAATCAGAGTCCGGCCGGTACGCTAGGTGGCCCCGGTCGCTGCTCCGGGGGCAATGCTGTCCTGGACGCTCAGGCGCAATCCCCGGTCGGTGGTGGGGAGTTTCTGCCCGTAGCAGCACCCGCGACCGGCGGCGCGGACAGCCCTTTCGTCGGCGCGATCGGTGGATCCGGGCGCGAGCAACCGCCTGCGGTTCCGCCGCAGGCGAAGGCCGCGTCACGGGGCGGGACCGGTCCCGCGACGACTAGTTGGCAGCAGATCCCCTACGTACCCCGCACCGCAGTCACTCCGCAGTCCCGCGATGGAGAGGGCAGCACCTACGATGCGGCGCGGGGGGTCGTGGTCATGTTCGGTGGGCGGCACTACGATGCAAACTTCCAGTTTTCCCAGTTCGACGACACCTGGACCTGGGACGGCACGAACTGGACCGAGCAGCATCCGGCCACCCATCCTTCCGCGCGCTTTTTTACGATCATGGCCTACGACCCCGCCCTGAACAAGGCCATCCTCTTCGGCGGGATAACCTGCCCTCAGCAGTGTACCTACCTGAACGACACCTGGGCCTGGGATGGCACGAACTGGACTCAAATCACCACGCCTGTCTCGCCTCCGGCGCGCATCGGTGCATCGCTCGCGTATGATGCAACCTCCCAGCAGTTCGTTCTCTTCGGCGGAAACTATGTCGATAGCGGCGGGGTGCGTCACTTCCTGAGCGACACATGGCTGTTCGACGGCACCAATTGGACACAGGCCACGCCGCTCACAAGTCCTAGCCCACGCTCCGGGGATAGCAACCGCCTTACCTACGTGCCGGCCAACAACGGGCTTCTGATGTTCGGAGGCTATGACGGCAACCCACGAAACGACACCTGGCTGTGGGACGGCAGCAATTGGAACGCCCTCGCGCCGGCGACCTCGCCTGGCCCCAGCGAAGATCCGGCGATCACCTACGATTCGACCACCGCGACGGCCGTGCTTTACCTCTTCGAGTCGCAGACTTGGACGTGGAATGGGGTAACCTGGACCCGGTCTACCTCCATCTCCCCGCAATCACGGTTTGGGCCGGTCTTCGTCTATGACCCCCCCGCGAACAAGGTGCTGATGTTCGCGGGCGTGAACTGCCTACCCGGCTTCGAGGACGAATGGCTCTGGGATGGTGCCGCCTGGACCCCGGTGGACCTGGGCGAACGATTTCCGCCGCAGCGCAGCCTCTTCTCGGGGCAGATCGCGTTCGACACGGCGCGCAACCAGGCGGTTCTGTTCAGCGGGTCGCGGGAGGGCTGTAGTCTCCTGTACGATACCTGGACGTGGAACGGCACCGTGTGGAACCAGATTCACCCCGCCACAAGCCCGCCCCCGCGTGTCTATTCGAGCATGGCCTACGACCCGGACCAGGGGGTTACCGTCCTCTTCGGCGGCCGGATCACCCCCAGCACACAAGGCAACGACACCTGGGTCTTCGACGGAGTCACATGGACCAGACAAGCCCCGGCGCAAAGTCCCGGGCAGCGCGAGGGGACCGGGATGGCCTTCGACCGCGTCAGCCATAAGATCGTGCTCTTCGGCGGCGTCCAGATAGGCGGCTCCCCGCTAAACGAGACCTGGACCTGGGATGGCAGCACATGGACGCAGGAGCATCCGAGTACCAGCCCCCCAGGCCGCTCGTATCTCAACATGTCCCCGGACGCACAAGGGCGGCCAGTCGTCTTCGGCGGCGAGATCTGCACCGGTGGCCCTTGTACCTACCCGAACGACACCTGGCGCTGGAACGGCACTAGCCACAATTGGGAGCAGGTGACACCTGGCGGCTCCATACCACCCGGCCGCTTCGGAGCGGGCATGGGCTATGACGCCGCCAGCCAGAGTATCATCTTCTTTGGGGGCCAGGATAACAACCAGGTCTACGGCGATACCTGGGCCTTTGACGGCAGCAACTGGCAGGCATTGAGTCCAAGTCAGTCCCCCTCGCCGCGAGTGTTCACCGCCCTCTCCGACGGCTCGGTCACTAACCCGCCCGTCCTGATGGGCGGGGGGGCCAATATCGGCCCGGGCGGCGCGGATGCCTGGACGTGGGGTGTGCCTGGCCCGCCGCCGAGCACGACACCGACGGTATCACCGACCTCCACCGCACCAGCCGGCGGCACGGCCACCGCCACGCCGAGCAGCACGGTTACTCCACCTCCACTGCCTACAGGATCTCCGACCTCCACCGCGATCGCCACTCCGCCCCCGGTTAGCACGGTCACGGCCACCGCGACCTCCACCGCACCAGCCGGTGGCACGGCCACCGCCACGCCGAGCAGCACGGTTACTCCACCTCCACTGCCTACGAACACGGTGCCTCCGTCGCCGACCAATACCCCCTGCACGAGCAGCTTCAGCGACGTGCATCCGGCCGACTACTTCTACACGCCGGTACTCTACCTGGCCTGCCATGGGGTGATTTCCGGCTACAACGACGGCACATTCCGGCCGTATAGCCCGACCACCCGCGCGCAGATGGTCAAGATCGTAGTCTTCGGCTTCAACAAAGCGATCACCACACCGGCTGGTGGGGCCTACACCTTCACAGATGTGCCCCGGTCGAACAACTTCTTCGACGTTATAGAGACTGCGGCGGCGCTGAACATCGTGAGCGGCTACACCTGCGGGATCGCGCCGGCCGGCCCGTGCGACGCGCAGCATCGCCTCTGGTTCCTGCCATATGCCGACGTCACGCGCGGGCAGCTCGCTAAGATAGACGTGATCGCAGCAGGCTGGACGCAGATCAACCCGCCGACACCACACTTCACCGATGTGCCCCGTGGCTACGTCTTCTACACGGTGATCGAGACAGCCTACTGCCACGGGGCGCTCGGCGGCTACAACGACGGCACATTCCGGCCAGCCAACGAGGCAACCCGCGGCCAGATCGCCAAGATCGTCTACCTGTCGATCACCAGCGGCGCGGCCTGTAACGGCAGCGCCCCGCCCAAATAACGAAGGCCCGCCGAAGGTGTCCGTCTACTCGGCGTAGTGGATGGCACCGTCGGACTGGGAGTGTGCGAAGGGAGTCATTTCATGCGGAGTGGGTGGGTTCGGCGGGATAGTGTCTAGGACAGGCACGCCGCGCAGCAGCAGGTAGTCGCTGACGATGCGGCGGTGGCAGCGCCACCAGACGGCCTCGGCGCACATGCTGGCCTTTGGAGCCGGCACCACTGCCATCAGTTCGTCCAACCCCTCGGTGAACGGCGGCGTCAGGGCATAATCGGCGTAGTTGCGGAAGCTGGTGTTGCGCCGGGCCGTGTTCGGCGCCGCGCCGCCCGGCTGGTCCTTGCGCCGCCCTTTTAGCCCGCCGAGGCGCGGAAAGTGCCGGTAAGAAATGCCTTCGGCAGCAAGCGCCGCCGGCAGGCTGTCGAGGTTATACTGGGGGTTGGTGCGCGAGCGCGGCACGGTGCGTATGTCGGCGAGGAGCAATATCCCGTACTCACGCAGCACCGCTATGAACGCCTCCAGCCCCATGGTAGAGTGCCCGATGGTGTAAATAGGCGGATCTGAACACACAACGGTTCGTAAGCGAGGTCACTCGTTCCTTGCCTGTTCTAAGATGGCAAGAAAAGATGTTGGAGAGAGAATGTGGATACCCTGGTATTGTCTGATTCCCATAATGCGATGATGCGGGCAGGTATACCGGTGGGCGACAAGAAGCGACTGACCACAACGTTCGTATCAAGCACCACCTTTATCATCGGCCATTTGTGCGAACGGCTTGCACCTCCTCAGTGGCCAACTCAAGGGCTTCCTCCGGCAGCATGTTGGCCCGCTCCGCTGCCTCTCTCATGCCGTCGAAAAACTACTTCCGATCCCGCGGCCACTGTTGATATTCCCCCATAGGCAGGACTACAGCGACCGTCTCGCCGCCCTGCTCCACCAAAACGCGATCCCCGTTGGCTACTACTCCGTGCAGAATGTTGCCGAAGTTGTCTTCCATCTGAGAAACGCTGAGTGTTTTCCCCATAACCATGACCTCCGCCATTTTCTTTACTGTCAGCTTAGCCTGCAGCCCCGTCCCCACCGCGTGCCTTGCCGTTGCCTGCTGATAACGGGAGAGTTGAGCTGCCGAGAGCCTCGTCGAGAGCGGCCGCGCCGCCGTGCTTGTCCGCCGGGTCGCCTCCGGCCGGGATGCGGGCGATGCTAGCGACGCTGTCGTTCCCCCTCATGCTCATCACTTGCACACCCTGCGCCGGTCGGCGCAGCACGCTCACCGTCTCCGCGAACATACGTATGACCAGCCCCTTATTGCTGATCATCACCAGGTCGTCGGCGGCGTCCACCACGCGCGCTACGATCACCTTGCCGCTGCGAGGCGTGAGGATTATCGCCCGCACCCCGCCGCCCGCCCGCCCCTGCACCGGGAACTCTTCGAGCGGCGTCCGCTTGCCGAGACCTCGGTCGGTGACGATCAGCAGTTCGCAGCCCGGTACTGCCACGTCGAAGCCGATCACGTAGTCTCCTGGGTCGAGCCGGATCGCGTTCACGCCGGTCGCATCCCTGCCCACCGCCCGCACATCTTCTTCCTTGAACTGGATGCCCTGGCCGTTGCGCGTGACCATGATCAGCTTGCCTTTGCCGTGCGTCACCCGCGCGCCGGCGAGTTCGTCGCCGTCTTCGAGGTTGATCGCGATGATGCCGTTCGACATAACCCGGCTGTAGGCACCGAGGGGCGTCCGCTTGATCTTGCCCTGCTTCGTCGCCATGACCAGGTAGTCGCCGTCGGTGAACTCGGCGACTGCCACCATCTCGGTCACCAGTTCGCCGGGTTGCAGGTTGATCAGGTTGACCAACGGCAACCCCTTAGCCTGACGGCTCGCGTCAGGCACCTCGTGCGCCCGCAGCGTGAAGATCCGACCCTTGTTCGTCAGGAAGAGTAGGTTGTCGAGCGTGTTGCAGGTGATCATGTGCTGCACCGCGTCCATCTCGCGCGTCACGATGCCGGTGATGCCCCGTCCGCCCCGGTGCTGGCGCTTATACGTGTCGTGGGGCAGGCGCTTGATGTAGCCCTTGTCGGTCATCGTCACCAGCACGCGCATCTCGGGGATCAGGTCGTCCTCGTTGAAGTCGCCGCTTGCCTCGCCCATGATGCGCGTGCGGCGGGCGTCGCCGTATTTCTGCTTGAGCGTCGTCAGGTCTTGCTTTATAAGCGTGTAGATCTTTGCCGGGTGGGCCAGTAGGTCTTCGAGGTAATTGATCTGTTTGAGCACCTCGGCCAGTTCGTCCTCGATCTTCATGCGCTCCATTGCCGCCAGGCGCGCCAGTCGCATATCGAGGATGGCGGTGGCCTGGGGTTCGCTCAACTTGAACTTCTCGCGAAGGTTGCCCCGCGCAGTGTCCACCGTGCGGCTGGCGCGGATCGTGGCGATAACCGCGTCGAGGTTGTCGAGCGCGATCTTCAAGCCTTCGAGGATATGCGCGCGGTCGCGCGCCTTCTTTAACTCGTACTGCGTCCGCCGGGTGATCACCTCGTGCCGCCACTCGATGTGGTGCTGGAGTATCCGCTTGAGGGTGAGCACGCGCGGCTCTTTGCCTTCGACCAGCGCCAGCATGTTCGCCCCGAACGTGCTTTGCATACTTGTATACTTGAAGAGCTGGTTCAACACCTTCTTCGGCTGGGCCTCGCGCTTTAGCTCGACCACGAGCCGCATCCCTGACCTATCCGACTCGTCGCGCACCAGCGAGGCCCCGTCGAGTTTGTCGGAGTTGATCAGCTCGGCTATCTTCTCGGCGAGGGTCGCCTTGTTCACCTGGTAGGGCAGCTCGGTGACGATGATGTTGAAGCGGTTGGCGCGGCCTTCCTCGACGTAGGCCTTCGCGCGCATGATGATCCGGCCCCTGCCGGTGCTGTATGCCGACTGTATGCCCTCGCGCCCGATGATCAGCCCTGCGGTCGGGAAGTCGGGGCCTGGCACGATCTCCATCAGTTCCTCGACCGTCGCCTCGGGGTTGTCGATCAGCAGCGCCGACGCGTCGCAGATCTCGTTCAGGTTGTGAGGCGGGATATTGGTCGCCATGCCGACAGCGATGCCTGAGCTGCCGTTGAGCAGCAGGTTCGGCAGGCGCGCGGGCAGTGATTCGGGCTGCTTGAGCGTCCCGTCGAAGTTGTCGTACCAGGCGACTGTGTCTTTCTCCAGGTCGTCGAGGAGCTCCTCGGCTATGTGGGTTAGGCGTGCCTCGGTGTAGCGCATTGCCGCTGCGGAGTCCCCGTCCACGCTGCCGAAGTTGCCCTGGCCGTCCACCAGAGGGTAGCGGAGGCTGAAGTCCTGGGCCATGCGGACCATTGTTTCGTAGAGCGCAGCGTCACCATGTGGGTGGTACTTGCCGAGCACCTCGCCCACGATACGCGCGCTCTTCTTGTAGGGCGTCGTCGGGTGTATACCCATCTCGCTCATCGCGTAGAGGATCCGGCGCTGCACCGGCTTCAGGCCGTCGCGCACATCGGGCAGCGCGCGCGCAACGATAACGCTCATCGCGTAATCCAGGTACGCGCTCCGCATCTCAGTATCGAGATTGACCGGCTTGATCAGACCAATTTCCATCGCCCCTCCTGCCGCATCCAGCTATCAGCTGTCAGCTTTCAGCCGTCAGCAACTCAGCATATGTGTAATGTAGACCCCCTAATTATACCCGATTTCGGGCTTGTATGCCAGTTTTTTTGGAACCGGTGTTCTAAGTTAGCGGTCAGCTGTCAGCCGTTCGCGGAGTGCTTCGGCCCGCGGCCCGCTGACGGCTGACGGCTGATAGCTAGATGCTCGCTTCCGCTTTCTCGAAGACGATCTGCCCGCGCTGCGCGTCGGCCAAGATCGTGTCGCCGTCGCGGAAGTTGCCCTCGAGGAGTTGGAGGGAGAGGGGGTCGAGGATGCGGCGCTGGATCGTCCGCTTCAGTGGGCGGGCACCATACACCGGGTCGAAACCCTCGTTGCCGAGGAACTCTTTGGCAGCTTCGGTGAGTTCGAGCGTGATCTTGCGGTCGGCGAGGCGGCGGCGCACGCGGTCTAGCTGTATATCCACGATGCGCGTCAGCTGGTCGCGGGTGAGCTGGGCGAAGATCACGGTCTCGTCTATGCGGTTCAGGAACTCGGGGCGGAACTTCTCGCGCAGTGCGTCCTGCACCCGGTTCCGCAGGGTCGCGTTGTCGCTGACGCCGAGGTCGCTGATCAGGTGGCTGCCGACGTTCGAGGTCATTATGATCACCGTGTTCTTGAAGTCCACCCTCCGGCCCTGGCTGTTGGTCAGCCGCCCGTCATCGAGTATCTGCAAGAAGACGTTGAAGACCTCGGGGTGGGCCTTCTCGATCTCGTCGAAGAGCACGACCGAATACGGACGGCGGCGCACGGCTTCGGTGAGCTGGCCGCCTTCTTCGTAGCCGACGTAGCCGGGAGGCGCGCCCATCAGCCGGGAGACGGCGAACTTCTCGGTGTACTCGCTCATGTCGATCCGTATGATCGCGTTCTCATCGTCGAAGAGGAACTCGGCGAGCGCGCGGGCGAGTTCGGTCTTGCCAACTCCGGTGGGGCCGAGGAAGAGGAACGAGCCGAGCGGCCGGTTTGGGTCTTGCAGGCCAGCGCGGGCGCGGCGCACCGTGTTGGCGACCACCGAGATAGCCTCGTCCTGGCCGACCACCCGCAGGTGCAGCCGCTCCTCCATGCGTAGGAGCTTCGCCAGTTCGCCTTCGAGCATCCGGGACACTGGCACGCCGGTCCATTTGCTGACCACCGCCGCGATGTCGTCGTCGGTCACTTCCTCGCGGAGGAGAGCGCCCTGCGGGCGCTCACCGGACTCGCGCTGCTGGGCCTCGGCTAGCGTGCGCTGGAGTTCGGGCAGCCGACCGTACTGGATCTCGGCGGCCTTGCTCAGGTCGTAGTTGCGCTGGGCGGCTTCGAGTTCGGCGTTCGCCTGTTCGATCTGCTCCTTGAGGCCGCGCTCCGCCTGGCGGCTCTGCCGCTCGCTCTGGAGCTGCGCGGTGAGGCGTCGCTCCTCCTCCCTTAGATTCGCCAGCGTCGCCTCGATCTTGCCGAGGCGGTCCTTGCTGGCCGCGTCCTTCTCTTTGGAGAGGGCTTGGCGCTCGATCTCGAGTTGCATCACACGGCGCTTCACCTGGTCGAGTTCGACCGGCATACTCTCGTTCTCCATCCGCAGGCGCGAAGCCGCTTCGTCCACGAGGTCAATCGCCTTGTCGGGCAGAAAGCGGTCGGTGATGTAGCGGTTCGACAGCACCGCAGCCGCCACTAGCGCGCCGTCGGTGATGCGGACGCCGTGGTGAACCTCGTATCGTTCGCGGAGGCCGCGCAAGATCGAGATCGTGTCCTCGACGGTCGGTTCGCCGACAAAGACCGGCTGGAAGCGGCGTTCGAGGGCCGCGTCCTTTTCGATGTGCTTGCGGTATTCGTCGAGGGTCGTCGCCCCGACCAAGTGGAGTTCGCCGCGCGCGAGCATCGGCTTGAGCATATTCGAGGCGTCCATCGCCCCCTCGGCTGCGCCCGCGCCGACGACAGTGTGCAGTTCGTCAATGAAGACGATGATCTCGCCTTCGGACTCGGTGATCTCTTTGAGCACGGCCTTCAGGCGCTCCTCGAACTCGCCTCGGAACTTCGCGCCCGCCACCATCGCGCTCAGGTCGAGGGCGATCAGGCGGCGGTTCTTGAGGCCCTCGGGCACGTCGCCGCGAACGATGCGGAGTGCGAGGCCCTCGACAATCGCGGTCTTGCCGACGCCCGGCTCGCCGATAAGTACTGGGTTGTTCTTCGTGCGCCGTGATAGAACCTGGATCACACGGCGTATCTCTTCGTCGCGCCCGATGACCGGGTCGAGTTTGCCTTTCTCGGCGAGGGCGGTGAGGTCGCGCCCGTATTTTTCGAGCGCCTGGTAAGTCCCTTCGGGGTTCTGGTTGGTCACGCGCTGGTTCCCCCTTATCTGGCTGAGTACCTGCAAGACGCGGTCGCGGGTGACGCCTGCGGCTTTGAGTAGCCGGGCGGCGGGAGAGCTGTCACCCTCGTCGAGCATGGCGAGCAGCAGATGTTCAGTGCTCACGAAGTCGTCTTTGATCGCTTTCGCCTCGGACTCGGCCTTAGTGCCGAGGCTGTTGAGGCGGGCCGATAGGCGAGGCTCCGTCGGCTCTCCGCTCAGATGGGGAAGGCGCTCTACCTCGGCGCGCGCCTGTGTGACCAGCGGTGCGAGCGGTACATTCAGCTTCTGCAAGACAGCGGGCACGACGCCGCCTTGCTGCTCAAGCAGGGCGAGCAGAAGATGTTCCGGCTCGATCTGCGGGTTGTGGTGTTCGGTCGCCAGGGATAGGGCGGCTTGCACCGCTTCCCCGGCCTTTTCGGTGTATTTTTGTAGGTTCATGGATAGCTCCTGTAGCAAAATCGGGGCCTGTGGCCTTGCTTAATTATATCAGACAGGTTGTTAGAAGGGCGCTAGGGCAGTGTTAGAGCGGTGTTAGAGATGAGGCTTCTCTCGTGACTGCCCGGATCTCAGCTCGGTGTCTCACATGATAGCCGAGGTATCTGATAAGCCGTGTCTGAGATCTGATAAAGGAAGAAAAACGACGAAAGATACTCCGATCGGGGTATATTTTGGAAATCGGGCGAAATCCGCGGACACGCGTTATGGCGCGGGGCTGTGCCACTCCCCTTTTAGGCACGGCGCAGGGCGTTTTCGGCTCGCTAATTTTACTCTCTCACTTTATATATCCATTTGAGGGGAGATTTACTGCCATATTTTGGGGGTTTTGGCGGGCACCGGGGCAAAGATACTCCGAAAGACCTAGACGAGTGGTTAGTGGTTAGTGGTTAGTTGTTACTGTGGTGTGCTGACGGCGGGGGACAGGCCCTGTGATGGGTTGTAGAACCATTTGGGGCGGTGCCGAGGGTGGAAGGGTCCTCTTCCCCCCCAGCGGCCAACTTTAGAACAGGAGTTCTAGAGGCTGCCAACGCGCTCAGGGCGGGTACGGAGTGCGGCAAGAGGCCATGCACGAATTCGTGAACGGCCCTGCCCCACTCCGCACTTCTCAATCTGCACTCGCCCAGAGCGCACTAGGTGCTCTTAGAACGCCCGTTCTACGGCGGGCCGCTGTGGGGTGCTACTCTCCACATCAACGCCCCCAGACGGCTCTACAACGTCTCACAGCCCCTATCCCGTTCCCCATCCCAGCGTGCCGCCACCGTCAACGGAGATTCTTCGCTGCGCTCAGAATGACAGTGGTATGCTCAGAATGACGGTGGTGTGCTCAGAATGACAGTGTATAGGGATGGAATGGGTGGATCTGTCCACATGACATGTCCGGTTTTTGGGAAGTTGTTCTTGCCCACCCTCGGCTTCTGTGCTATACTCGGCCCTACCCTGGCACGGTCTAGCTTGGCTTCTTGCGTTTCACGGCCTCATCT
>JBPCPV010000013.1:0-14109 GCA_050998805.1 Chloroflexia bacterium
GCAGTGGGAAAGAAACGATTTGAGCGCACGAAGCCACACCTCAACGTCGGCACCATCGGCCATGTGGACCACGGCAAGACCACCCTCACCGCCGCCATCACGAAGGTCATGTCCCTCCAGGGTCGCGCCGAGTTCGTAGGCTATGCCGACATTGACAACGCTCCCGAAGAACGCGAGCGCGGCATCACTATCGCCATCCGCCACGTCGAGTACGAGACCGACAAGCGCCACTATGCTCATGTGGACTGCCCAGGCCATGCCGACTACATCAAGAACATGATCACCGGCGCTGCCCAGATGGACGGGGCTATCCTCGTCGTCTCGGCACCCGACGGTCCGATGCCCCAGACCCGCGAGCATATCCTGCTCGCCCGCCAGGTCCAGGTGCCTGCCGTCGTCGTCTTCCTCAACAAGGTTGACGTGATGGATGACGAAGAACTCCTCGAACTCGTCGAACTCGAAGTCCGTGAGCTACTCGGCAAGTACGGCTTCCCCGGCGACGATATACCGTTTGTGCGGGGCAGCGCGCTCAAGGCTCTGGAGAGCGCGAGTAAAGACGCGGACTCCGAGGAGTATCAGCCGATCAAAGACCTGATGCAGGCGGTGGACGACTACATCCCAGAGCCTGCGCGTGCCACCGACAAGCCGTTCCTGATGCCGATAGAAGACGTGTTCGGCATCAAGGGTCGCGGCACGGTTACGACCGGTCGCATAGAGCGCGGCAAGGTGAAGATCGGCGAGACGGTGGAGATAGTGGGAATGAGAGACACCCGCAACACGGTGGTCACGGGAGTTGAGATGTTCATGAAGACGCTCGACGAGGGGATCGCGGGAGACAACGTGGGGACGCTGCTGCGAGGCATAGAGCGGATAGATGTGGAGCGTGGGCAGGTGCTCGCCAAGCCTGGGAGCATCAAGCCGCACACCAAGTTCTTCGCGGAAGTCTACGTGTTGAGCAAGGAAGAGGGAGGGCGGCACACGCCGTTCTTCACAGGATACCGTCCCCAGTTCTACGTCAGGACAACTGATGTGACAGGGGACATCACGCTGGAAGAGGGCGTGGAGATGGTGATGCCGGGGGACAACACGCAGATGACGGTGGAGTTGATCGTACCGGTGGCAATCGAGGAAGGGTTGCGGTTTGCGATCCGCGAAGGCGGGCGAACGGTGGGTGCCGGCGTCTGCACCAAGATCATACAGTAAAGCGGGAAACGCAATAAGCAGGAGGAGAGTTGGGCTAGTGGCGAAGCAAAAAATCCGCATACGTCTGAAGGCATACGACCATAAGATCCTGGACCAGTCCGCGCAGCAGATCGTTGAGACTGCCGAGCGAACCGGCGCTTTGGTGGCCGGTCCGGTGCCGTTGCCGACGAAGATCGAGAAGCACTGCGTTATCCGGGGTCCGTTCGTTGACAAAGATTCGCAGGAGCAGTTCGAGATCCGCACACACAAGCGGTTGATTGATGTGCTGGACCCGAACCAGAAGACGATCAGCGCACTGATGCGGCTTAATCTGCCGGCGGGCGTTGACATCGAGATCAAGCTGTAAGCCGTAGATGAGGGTTCTCTAATGATTAAGGCTATTCTAGGTCGTAAGCTCGGCATGACCCAGATCTTCGAGGAGAGCGGCCTCGCGGCCGGGGTGACTGTCGTGCAGGCGGGGCCTTGCACGGTCACCGACATCCGCACGCCGGAGCGGGACGGCTACCAGGCGGTGCAGCTCGGCTTCGAGGAGTTGACCGGGCGGCAGGAGCGCAAGCTGAACCAGCCGGAGAAGGGCCACCTGACGAAGAACAAGCTGCCGCTGCTGCGCCACTTGCGTGAAGTGGAGATGAGCGGCGATGACTCCGGCAGCCACAAGATCGGCGACACGGTGGATGTCGGGATATTCGAGGCCGGTGAGCTTGTTGACGTGATCGGCAGGTCGAAGGGCAAGGGCTTCGCGGGCGTGGTCAAGCGATACCACTTCGCCGGTGGACCGAAGACGCACGGCCAGTCCGACCGCCACCGGCGGGCCGGGTCCATCGGCTCAGGCACCACGCCGGGCCGCGTCTACAAGGGACTGCGGATGGCGGGGCGCATGGGCAACGAGCGGGTAACCGTGCAGAACCTGCGTGTGCTGCAAGTGGACACAGAACGCAACCTGCTGGTGCTGCAAGGCGCGGTGCCCGGCCCGATCAACGGCCTGGTGACTGTTCGCAAGGCCGTAAAGGGAGCGAAATAGCTATCAGCTATCAGCCTATAATAGGCTTAGATGGAGTCGACAAACTGGGCCGACTACGCGGCAGAAATAGATCGGTGCATTAAACCTAAAGCTGAAAGCTGAAAGCTGAAAGCTAGGAGAGACAGATTGCAGGCAACTATTTTCGATCTTGAGGGAGCTGCCCTCGACACCGTTGAACTGAACGACGCGATATACGGCATCGAGCCGAACATCGCGGTCGTCCACCAGGCGGTGTTGCGCCAGCAGGCGAACGCGCGCCTCGGCACCCACGACACGCTCACGAGGGGCGAGGTGAGGGGCGGCGGCAGGAAGCCGTGGAAGCAGAAGGGCACGGGCCGCGCCCGCCAGGGTTCCACCCGCTCGCCCCAGTGGCGGCACGGCGGCGTGGTCTTCGGGCCGCACCCGCGCTCGTACAACCAAGACCTGCCGCGCAAGATGCGCCGACTGGCGATGCGCTCGGTGCTGTCGGGGAAAGCCGCAGACGGCCAGATCCTGCTGATCGACAGCTTCGATGCCGTCGAACCTCGCACGAAGGCGATGGTCTCCCTGCTCGAAACGCTGAGGCTGGCGGACCGCAAGGTGCTGATCTTGACGCCGGAGCCGGTGCAGAACCTCGAACTCGCGGCGGGCAACCTGCCGCAGGTCACGATGATGCGGACCCATTTCCTGAACCTGGTTCAGATGCTCAAAGCCGAGATCCTGGTGCTTGACCGCGCCAGCCTTGATGTGATCGAGAGCATACTCGGCCAGACCGGCGGGCGCAACTCCCGGCCGATGGCGGCCACCGACGACGCCGACGCGAGCACGCGGCGCATGGCGTCGCCGCTCGACCGAGAATCGGCACCGACCGAGGAGGCCACAATGAGCATGGCGACGCCGCTCGACACCGAAGCGGCCGTGACGGTCGAGCCGGTATCCGACGCCGGCGAATCGGCACCCACCGAAGCGACATCGCACAGCATGGCGGCACCGCTCGCCGACGAAGAGGCCGTGACGGTTGAGCCGGAAACGGCTGCGGCAGATGCAGGCGAGGAGGACGAGTCCAATGCCTAAAGCGATAGACACGACGCTCTACGAAGTGATCCGGCGGCCGCTGATCACCGAGAAGAGCACCCTGCTGCAAGAGCAGGGCAAGTACGCCTTCGAGGTTTCGCGCACCGCGACGAAGGCGCAGATCAAGCGCGCCGTCGAGATGGCTTTCGAGAAGGAAAACATCACGGTGCGCGCCGTGAACGTGATCAACGTCCACGCCAAGCGCCGTAATTTTAGCCACGGGCGCAAGCGGCTCACCGGCTGGGGACCGCGCTGGAAGAAGGCGATAGTCACGGTAGGCCCCGGCCAGCGCATCGAAATCTTTGAGGGAGTCTAGTCATGGCGATCAAGAAATACAACCCAACTTCGCCGGGCCGACGGCTGATGAGCGTCGCCGCCTTCGACGAGATCACGGCCACGAAGCCCGAAAAGTCGCTGACGGTGATCCGTAAGAACCACGCCGGGCGCAACAACCAGGGCAAGATCACGGTGCGCCACCGCGGCGGCGGCCACAAACGGTTCTACCGGCTCATTGACTTCAAGCGCGACAAGCTCGGCGTGCCCGGCAAGGTCGCCACGATTGAATATGATCCGAACAGGTCGTCGCGGATCGCGCTGATACATTATGCCGACGGCGAGAAGCGGTATATCTTGGCCCCCCTCGGCATCAAAGTCGGAGACGCTATCATGGCGGGGAGCGGCGCGGAAGTTCGCGTCGGAAACAGCCTGCCGATACGCAGCATACCGCTCGGCACCCAGATCCACAACATCGAGCTACAGTCGGGCCGGGGCGGGCAGCTTGTGCGGAGCGCGGGCGAGTCGGCACAGTTGATGGCGCGCGACGAAACTTACGCGCAGATCCGTATGCCGTCGGGCGAGGTCCGCCGGATCCATGTTGACTGCATGGCGACTATCGGGCAGGTCGGCAACATCGACCACGAGAATATCCGCCTGGGCAAGGCCGGACGCAGCCGCTGGCTCGGCATCCGGCCCACGGTTCGCGGGTCGGTTATGAACCCGCGCGACCACCCCCACGGCGGCGGCGAGGGCCGGACGCCGCGCGGCGGCCAGCCCCAGACAAAGTGGGGCAAGCCCGCGCACGGTCGCACGCGCAATAACCCGCGCACCGATAAGATGATCGTGCGAAAGCGTTACGTGAAATAATCTGTCGGAGGAAGAATGAGCCGCTCTACGAAAAAAGGGCCGTTCGTCGAAGAACGGCTGATCAACCGAATCAAGCAGATGAACGCCACCGGCAGCAAGCGGGTGATCCGTACCTGGTCGCGCGCCTCGACCGTCTTCCCGGAGATGGTAGGCCACACGATAGGCGTCCACGACGGTCGGCGGCATGTGCCGATATATATCACCGAGAACATGGTCGGCCATAAACTGGGCGAGTTCGCGCTGACACGTTTCTTTAAGGGCCACATCAAAGGTGCCGAGCGCACACATCGCGCGAAGTAGGGGAGAGAAGCAATGGAAGTACGTGCAACCGCGAAGTTCATCCGCAGTTCGCCGCGCAAAGTCCGCCTCGTGTTGGACGTGGTGCGCGGTAAGCAGGCCACTGAGGCGCTCGCCATGCTGAAGTTCATGCCGCAGGCGGCTGCGCGCGACGTGACCGCGGTGGTGGCGTCTGCCGTCGCCAACGCCGAGAACAACTTCCAGATGGCACCCGCCGACTTGGTGATCAAGAGGATCTACGCCGACAAAGGCCCGATCTTCAAGCGGTATCGGGAGAAGGCGCGCGGCCAGGGAACCCGCATCCTGAAGCGGACCAGCCACATCACCGTTGTGGTAGAAGAAATGGAGGAGATTTAGGTTGGGACGCAAAGTACACCCTGTCGGTTTCCGCCTCGGCATTATCAAGGACTGGCAGTCTCGCTGGTACGCCGACAAGAACTACACCGAACAGTTGCATGAAGACATCAAGCTGCGGGCGCTGATCGGCAAGCGGTTGCCGAACGCCGGCATATCGAGAGTCGAGCTCGAGCGGTCTGCGGCGAACCAGATCGAGATCACGCTTTCGACGGCGAAGCCGGGCATCGTGATCGGCAAGGGCGGCCAGGCGGTCGAGGTGCTCCGCAAGGAGTTCGAGACCTCGACCGGCAAGAAGGTCAAGCTCAACATCAACGAGATCAAGCAGCCGGAACTCGACGCTTATCTTGTTGCCGAGAGCATAGCCGACCAGATCACCCGCCGCGTATCCTATAAGCGCGCGATGAAGCAGGCGATCCTGCGGGCGACCCGCCTCGGCGCGAAGGGCGTGCGTATCCGCCTGAGCGGGCGGCTCGGCGGCGCTGAAATGGCCCGCGTGGTCGGCGAGCGCGAGGGCCGCGTGCCCCTGCACACGATCCGCGCCGACATTGATTACGGCCAGGTCCACGCTCACACGACCTACGGGCGCGTCGGCGTCAAGGTCTGGATCTACAAGGGCGACGTGATCGGCATGCCGACGACCGGCGGATTTGCAGGCGACGGCGATATGGGCCGTAACCGCGAGGCGCGACCTCCGCGCCCCGACCGCCCGGCCTTCGAGGGAGGCCCTGCCCGCCCGCCGCGCCCCGCAGCCCAGGCAGCTCCGGCCCCCGCACAGCAGCGCGCGCCGCGCGCGCCCCGCCCTGCACAGGAGGCTGCGCCGCAGGCTGGTGCCGAGACAACGGCGATCCAGGCGAGGCCGGAGGCCCTGCCCGCACCGCAGGCCGAGGGCGAGACGACGGCGATCCAGGTGAGGCCGGAGGCCCTGCCCGCGCCGCAGGCCGAGACCGCAACCGACGCTATGGAGACGAGTATGCCGGCAGCGGCCACAGCGCCCGAGCCGGACCAGACCGAGCAGGCGGCTGCCACAACACCGGCTGAGGCCCAGCCTGCCGAGGAGATGCCGGAAGCCGAGCAGCCACCGCCCGCCGAGGCCGGCACGCCGAGCGCCGCTCAGGCCGCTCAGGTCGCCCAGTCCGAGCAGACCAGAGAGGAGAAGCTCACCGATGTTGATGCCTAAGCGGATGAAGCACCGCAAGGTGCATCGCGGCACCACCGGCAGCGGCAAGGCCCAGCGCGGCAATACAGTCGCGTTCGGCGAGTTCGGCCTCCAGGCGCTCGAAGCCGCCTGGATCGACAGCCGCCAGATCGAGTCAGCACGCCGCACGATCACCCACTACATCAAGCGCGGCGGCAAGGTCTGGATCAGGATCTTCCCCGACAAGTCCATGACCCACCGCCCCGCCGAGACCCGCATGGGTTCCGGCAAGGGCGCGCCCGACCACTGGGTGGCGGTCGTCAGGCCGGGCCGCGTGCTCTTCGAGTTGGGCGGCGTGAAAGAAGATGTCGCCGCAGAAGCGATGCGGCTGGCTGGCCACAAGCTGCCGATCAAGACCCGCTTCGTGACCCGGATCAACGAAGGCGCGGTGACGCACGAAGATGCCGGAGACGAGGCAGACGAGGGGGCCGAGAATGCCTAAAGGTGATTTGAGAGATCAGATCCTCTACCCGGAGGCGATCCGCGAGTTGAACGACGCCGAGATACTCGCGCGGATCGACAAGTATCGGGAAGACCTGTTCCGCAACCGGCTCGATCTCGTGAAGCGGAGCCTGAAAAACCACCAAATTATGAAAGTCAAGCGGCGCAACATCGCCCGCCTCGAAACGGCGCTGCGCGAACGCGAGATCGACGCCCTCTACGCGGCCGAACTGGCCGGACATGAAGGACTTGAAGGATAGGAGTAAATCGAGATAATGGATGACACTAACCTGGAGGGCGACACTGATCTGACGGAGGCGACGGCTGCCCCCGAAGCCGCAGCGACCATACCCTCCGCGCCGACCCACGGCGGCAGCGGCCAGGCCCCAGTCGAAGTAGATCACCAAGTCTGGGTGCCCGAACACGGCAAGTCGCGGATGCGGACGGGCCGTGTGGTCTCCAACAAGATGGAGAAGACGGTCGTGATCGCCGTGGACCGCCTGGTGCGGCACCGGCTCTACAAGAAGATCGTGCGGCGCACGAACAAGTTCGTCGCGCACGATGAACTCAAGTGCAACATCGGCGATGTGGTTCGTATACTCGAGACACGGCCGATCAGCAAGACAAAACGATGGCGGGTCGTCGAGATCCTGACGCGGGTGCCGCAAATCTAAGAGGGAGAAACTGCTGTGATCCAGCCGCAAACACGGCTCCGCGTTGCGGATAATACCGGGGCCAAGGAACTAATGTGCATCCGCGTGCTCGGCGGCTCGAGCCGCAGGTACGCGCGGGTCGGTGACATCATCGTCGGCGCGGTCAAGCAGGCGACGCCGGGCGGGGCGGTCAAGAAGGGCGAAGTAGTGCGTGCCGTGGTCGTCCGCACCTCGAAGGAATACGGCAGGCCCGACGGCTCGCATATCCGCTTCGACGACAATGCCGCCGTGATACTCAGGGCGGGGGCCAACGACCCGCGCGGCACGCGGATCTTCGGCCCGGTGGCACGCGAGCTACGAGAGCGCCAGTTTATGAAGATCGTTTCGCTGGCGCCCGAAGTTCTTTAGCGAGGAAAACTTACGATGAATGTACACAAAGGCGACACAGTAGTAGTCATCACCGGGGAAGACAAAGGCAAGCGCGGCGTGGTCCGCCAGGTGAACCCGGCAAAGAACAAAGTGACCGTTGAGCACATCAACGTGATGCGTAAGCACACGCGGGGGCGCAGCGGCGCGCGCCAGGCCGGCATCATCGAGATCGAAGCGCCGATGAACGCATCGAAGGTCATGGTCTGGTGCCCCGACTGCCGCAAGCCGGTGCGCGTCGGCCACAGCTACATGCCCGACGGCACGAAGATCCGTGTCTGCCCGCAAAAGCACCAGCTTGATGACTTCACCGACCCCGACAAGCACTGGAAATAGCACTGTCTGGAGGCAACAGAGTGGCGGAATATAAAGCCCGTCAGCGCGAGAAATATGAAAAAGAGGTAGCGCCTGCGCTGATGAAAGAGTTTGGATACAAGAACCCGATGCAGGTGCCGCGCATCAGCAAGATCGTGGTCAACATCGGGATGGGCGAGGCGATTGCCAACGCGAAGGCGCTCGACAACGCGGTGAGCGACCTGACGGCTATCGTTGGCCAAAAGCCGATGGTCACGAAGGCCAAGAAGTCAATCGCGGCCTTCAAGGTCCGTACTGGGATGCCTATCGGCGTGATGGTCACGCTCCGCAGCGAGCGGATGTACGACCTGATCGACCGGCTGTTCAACATCGCGTTGCCGCGTATGCGCGACTTCAGCGGGGTGAGCGCGAAGTCGTTCGACGGGCACGGCAACTACACGCTCGGCCTGCGCGAACAACTGATCTTCCCTGAGATGGAATACGACCAGATCGACAAGATCCGTGGCATGGAGATCGTCTTCGTGACCACGGCAAAGACCGACCAGGAAGCCCGGCGGCTGCTCGAACTGATGGGTATGCCGCTGCGGCGGGCGTAAGGAAAGGACCTCGGAGCATGGCGAAAACATCGCTGATCGTAAAGGCGTCGCGGCCTGCCAAATACAAGGTGCGCGCCTACAACCGCTGCAAAGTCTGCGGCAGGCCGCGCGCCTATATGCGGAAGTTCGGCCTCTGCCGGATCTGCTTCCGCGAGATGGCCTTGCAGGGCAAGCTGCCCGGCGTCACGAAATCGAGTTGGTAAGAGGAGCAAGATATGACTGACCCTATCGCCGATATGCTGACTCGCATCCGCAACGGCGGCATGGCCCGGCACCAGAGTGTGCTGATCCCGACTTCTAAGATGAAGCTGGCGATCGCCGCCATCCTGAAGCAAGAAGGCTATATCAAGGACTTTGATTTTCCGACCGAGGAAAACAACCGCAACTTCCGCGTCTGGCTGAAATATGGGTCGGACAAGAAGCCGGTCATGACCGGGCTGAAACGGGTGAGCAAGCCCGGCCTGCGCGTCTACAAGAACCGCCAGGATATTCCGGTGGTCCTCGGCGGCTTGGGGGTCTGTATTCTCTCGACCTCCCAGGGCATTCTGTCGGGGCACGAAGCCTGGCGCAAGCGCCTGGGCGGCGAAGTCCTCTGCTACATCTGGTAGCCGGGGAAGGAGAAAGCAGCGATGTCGCGTATTGGGCGAATGCCGATCACCGTCCCGACGGGAGTGGATGTTCGGCTCGAAAACAACAACCAGGTGACGGTGAAGGGGCCAAAGGGCACGCTAACCAGTAGCTTCCACCCCGACCTGAACATCGAGCAGCAGGACGGCACCATCACGGTGCAGCGGACCAGCGACGACGGCCTGCACCGTTCGCTGCACGGGCTGACACGCAGCCTGCTGAACAACATGGTGCAGGGCGTTACGGCGGGATATACTAAGACGCTGGAGATCAGCGGCGTCGGCTACCGTGTGACGAAGGACGGCCAGGACATCGTGCTGGCGCTCGGTTTCTCCCACCCGGTGCGCGTCAGTCCGCCTGACGGCATCGCCTTCGCCACCGAAGGCACGACCAAAATCCATATCACCGGGATCGACAAACAGCTTGTCGGCGAGGAGGCGGCGAAGATCCGCCGCATCCGCAAGCCCGAGCCGTATAAGGGCAAGGGTATCGCCTACGCCGGCGAGCGCATCCGCCGCAAGGCAGGCAAGACCGGCAAGAGTAAGAAGTAGGAGCAACCATGAAAATCGTACCCCACAGGCTTTCCCCCCGAGACAGGCGTCACCGGCGGGTGCGCGCGACGGTGATCGGCACCGGCGAGCGGCCCCGGCTGAACGTCTTCCGAAGCCTCAACCATATGTACGCCCAGGTGATTGACGACTCGACCGGCCACACGCTGGCTGCAGCGGGCACCCTCGACAAGGGGCTGCGCGGGCAGGACGGCAACAAGACAGCCGATGCTAAGGCCGTGGGCGCGCTGATCGCAGAGCGGGCCATCGCGGCGGGCGTCAAGCAGGTCGTCTTCGACCGTGGCGGCTATCAGTACCACGGGCGCGTCAAGGCCCTCGCAGAGGCCGCGCGCGAAGCCGGTCTGGACTTCTAAAAGGAGAGATTATGCCCGCTCGAATTGATGGATCTCGGCTGGAGTTAGAGGAGCGCGTCGTTCAGGTGAACCGCGTCTCGAAGGTGGTCAAGGGTGGTCGCCGCTTCAGCTTTAGCTCGGTCGTCGTGGTCGGCGACGGACACGGCCTGGTCGGTGCCGGCACAGGCAAGGCAGGCGAGGTGCCGGAAGCGATCCGCAAAGGCGCGGAAGACGCCAAGAAGCACCTGGTGCGCGTGCCCCTGATCGGCACGACGATCCCGCACGAGATCACGGTGGACTTCGGCGCGTCCCGCGTGCTGCTCAAGCCCGCCACCCCCGGCACCGGCGTGATCGCAGGCGGTGGGGTGCGCGCCGTGCTCGAAGCCGCAGGCATCAAGGATGTGCTGACTAAGTCGCTCGGCAACAACAACCCGGTGAATGCCTCGCGGGCCACCCTGCTCGCGCTCAGCCTCCTGCGGTCCTCCGACGAGGAGGCTGCTCGCCGGGGCTTCACCCCCGCCGAGATGAACAAGCGCCAGATTTCGCGCGCGGTGAGGCTGGCGATGCTGGCAGGGCCACAGCCGGAGGCCCCCGCCCGCGCCCCCGAAGCCCGCTCTGATCGCGGCGGCGGCGGACGCGGTGGACCCGGCGGCGGGCGCGGCGGACCTGGCGGCGGGCGCGGCGGCGGCGGCGGTGGACGTGGTGGAGATCGCGGTGGACGCGGCGGTGGTGGTGGGCGCGGCGGAGATCGCGGCGCGCGCCCGGATGCCCCTCGCCCGGATGCCCCTCGCCCTGCGGCCCCGGCCGCCATGGAGGTAACCAGCGAATGACCGAACGGAAGCAGAACGCCCGAACCGCGGGCGTGCGCGAGGGTGGCAGCCTACGCATCACCTGGGTGAAGAGCGCCATCGGCTACAACCAGGACCAGAAAGACACGATCAAGTCGCTCGGCCTGCGCCGTCTCAACCAGACGATCGACCTGCCGGACACCGCGAGCGTGCGCGGCATGATATTCAAAGTCAAGCACCTTGTATCGTTTGAGGAAGTGTAGCGAGGAAAAACCAATGGAACTAAGTGATCTGCGCTCACCGGAAGGAGCGTTTACTAAGAGGAAGCGTGTTGGGCGAGGCCACGGGTCGGGGAGTGTGAAGACATCGGGGCGCGGGCAAAAGGGCCAGAAGTCGCGCGCCGGGCATCACTACATGGCGCGCCAGTTCGTCGGCGGCCAGACGCCGATCCAGCAACAGCTGCCGTATAAACGCGGCTTCAAGAACCGCTTCCGCACCGAATACACGATTGTCGCGCTCGACAGCCTGGGGCTTCTCGAGGACGATGCCGATGTAACCCCCGAGTTGCTTGTGACTGCGGGGCTGATACGCGACACGACGAAGCCGGTGAAGATCCTCGGCGGCGGCGAAGTGGAGCGAGCGATGCGGGTGAGCGCGCACAAGTTCAGCGCGAGCGCGAAGGCCGCGATTGAGCAGGCTGGCGGCTCGACAACCGTTATCGGCGCTGCGCCGGAGGCCGACGCAGCGGCTGAGGAAGAGAGCGACTGATGCTACAGGCAACCTTCAACGCCTTCAGGATCCCGGATCTTCGGCGTAAAATCCTGTTCACACTTGCGATGCTGCTGGTCTATAGGTTCATTGCCCATGTTCCGGTGCCCGGCGTGAACCTCGCGGCGTTGGCCGACCTGTTCAAGCGTCAGGATGTCGGCCAGATCCTCGGTGTGCTCAACATCTTCTCGGGCGGCGCGCTGGCGAACTTCAACGTCGCCGCGATGGGCATCTACCCGTACATCACCGCCTCGATCATCATGCAGCTGATCACCGGCATCGTGCCCCGGCTGAACGAACTCTCGAAGGAGGGCGAGGCCGGCCGCAACAAGATCACCCAGTACCAGCACTGGCTGACGGTGCCGCTCGCCACGCTCCAGGGCTACGGGCAGTGCGTGCTGATGAAGAGCGCGGGCGTGCTGCCGAGTTTCGACCTGTTCAGCGGCACCTACACTCTCTACTCGCTCTCGGTGCTCGGATCGCTGGTCGCCGGAACGATCTTCGTGCTCTGGATCGGCGAGCTGATCACCGAACACGGAGTCGGCAACGGTATCTCGATCATCATCTTCGGCGGCATCGTTTCGCGGTTGCCGAGTCTCGGCGGCCAGCTTGCGTTCAGCCAGGGCGGCACGGGCGACATCAACGTGGCCGGCATCGCGTTCTTCCTGATACTCGGCCTGATAACGGTCGTCGGCATCGTGCTGGTGCAGGAGGGGCAGCGCCGCATCCCGGTGCATTACTCGAAGAACGTCTTCCGCCGGGGCACGGTGCAGCGCCAGAGCGGCAGCAGCTTCATCCCCCTACGGGTCAACAGCGCGGGCATGATCCCGCTAATCTTCGCGATCAGCATCATGATCTTCCCCGGCACCATCGCCTCCTTCCTGACCGCCGCGAAGACACCCTGGGTGCGCGACCTCGCCAACGGGCTGACCGGCTTTTTCAGCCCGCAGAGCCTCCAATACCAGATCTTCTACTTCCTGCTGGTGATCGCGTTCACCTTCTTCTACACAACGGTCGTCTTCGGCCAGCAGAACATCGCCGAGAACCTCCAAAAGCAGGGAGGCGCGATCCCCGGCATCCGGCCCGGCCAGCGCACCCAGAGGTATCTGACCGATGTGCTTAACCGGATCACCTTCGTAGGCGCGCTCTTCCTCGGCGTCGTGGCGGTGCTGCCCTACTTCGCGCAGCAGCTCACCGGTGTCCAGATCCAGGGTCTCACCAGCACCGCACTGCTGATCGTCGTCGGCGTGGCGATTGACACGATGAAGCAACTCGAAGCCCAACTCCTGATGCGCCGGTATGAGGGCTTCATCAACCGTTAGAGCAGACTACAAGCCCCAATTTTCAGCCCCGACAACGGAGTCGGAGAGGGAGATCGATGATGATCATACTGTTGCTGGGCGCCCCCGGCGCGGGCAAAGGAACGCAGGCCGATATACTCAGCGAGAGGCTTCACATGGCGCATGTCGCCAGTGGTGACCTGTTGCGCGAACACCGGCGCAACGGCACCGACCTCGGCAAGTTGGCCGATGGCTATATCCAGCGCGGCGAGCTGGTGCCCGATGACCTCGTGATCGATATACTGGTTGCGCGGCTGGAGGCCGACGACTGCGCGGGCGGCGTCATACTCGACGGCTTTCCGCGCACGGTTGCTCAGGCCAATGCGCTCGATAAGTCGCTTGCCCTGCGGGGCGAGCGGGTTGACAAGGCGCTCTATATCAAAGTCAGCCACGATGCCCTGATCGACCGGCTGGCGGGACGATGGATGTGCCGCAAATGCAACTCGACGTACCACGAAAAGTTCAACCCGCCGCCGGTCGCGGGCGTCTGCGGCAACTGCGGGGGTGAGCTATATCAGCGCGAAGACGACCGCCGCGATGTGGTCGAGCACCGGCTCGATGTCTACTTCGAGCAGACGATGCCGGTGATCGAGTACTACCGGGTACACGACTCGCTGGCCGAGATCAATGGCGAGCAGGAGATAGATCGGGTCACTGAAGACCTGATGTCGGCGATCAACCGGAATCGCCCTGCGGTAGACGGGGCGGCGGAGAGGAAAGGCACCCTTTCTCTGAATGGGATGGAGCTAAGGAGAGATAGTGGCACAGGAACGGCCAACACTCAAGTCTCCGCGTGAGATCGGCATAATGCGCGAGGCGGGGCGGATCGTGGCCGAGACGTTGGCGCTGCTGACCGAACAGGCGAAGCCCGGCGTGACGACGGCGCAGCTAGACCGCATCGCATACGAGCACATCCGCGAGCGGGGCGCTGTACCCTCGTTCAAGGGCTACAACGGGTTTCCGGCGAGCCTGTGCATTTCGGTCA
>JBPCPV010000014.1:0-27006 GCA_050998805.1 Chloroflexia bacterium
TTGCGACATGCCGTCAGCAAGCGGTGAGCATCTTGGACTACTTTATCGCGCTTCAACAATTCGGCTCCTCGCCTCCGTCGCTGGTGCCTCCCTAGCCTCGTGGCACTTGGGCGCTAAACATGTACGATCATCGGGTGAGTTTGCTCCGCGACGTGCGGGGAGTTATAATAGAGCGGGCGCTTATTAGGAAAGGACACCTGACATGAAACGACTCTTACTCGCGCTCCTCATGGCCGGCCTCTGGCTGCCGATCCTCTCAACGAGTGCAGCCGCGCCGACGCCGCTCTGCTTCCCCGATGTTCCGAAGATTACCAGCTGCATCGAGGGAAGGTTTCTTGCATACTGGCAGGAGAACGGGGGCCTGCCCGTCTTCGGCTACCCTCTGAACACCGCGCAACCCCGCCCGACCGCCAGCGCGCTGACCTCACAGCTTTTCGAGCGCAACCGCTTCGAGATGCACCCCGAGAACCGCCCGCCCTACGACGTGCTGCTCGGCCGCCTCGGCGCGGACCGGCTCTCACAAGAGGGGCGCGCGGCCGGCCCGCGCGAAGCTGGGCCGCTATCCGGCTGCACCTGGTTCGCCCAAACCGGCCACAACGTCTGCGACCGAGAGAGCGGCACGGGCTTCGCCACGTACTGGCGCTCCCACGGCCTACTGGACCCGGCACTGAACCCCTACCAGCGGAGTCTCGCGCTCTTCGGCCTGCCGCTCACGGCGGCGCAGATGGAGCCGAGCAGCGGCGGCGGTATGATCCTGACGCAGTGGTTCGAGAGGGCGCGCTTCGAGTATCACCCCGAGAAGCCGCAGGCGTTTAAGGTGCTGCTGGGCAGCCTCGGTGCCGAGACCACGCCGGGCATCGCCACCGGCCTCGTGGTGGACGTCACCATCGGCCCGGTCTGCCCCGGCCCCGACACCGGCGACCCCGCCTGCGCCGATAAGCCATACCAGGCCATGATCTCGGTGCTCACCACGGCCCGTGTCTCTGTGGCGCACTTCCAGACCGACGCCCTGGGACACTACGAACTCACACTCGCACCCGGCACCTACATCGTCGTGCCGGTATCGCCTGCGCGATACCCTCACGCGAGCGAGCAGACCGTCACCGTGACGGCGGGGCGGGTGACGCACCTGGCTATCGGCTACGACTCCGGCATCCGCTGAGGGCTACCGGCCGGTCGCCGTCCAGAGCATCTTCGAGAGCTGCGCCCGTGTCGCCTGGTAGAGCGGCCGGAAAGTGCCGTCGCTATAGCCGGTGACTACATTGTGGGCCTTCGCCGTTTCGATATAGCCGTAAGCCCAGTCTGACGGCGTCACGTCGCTGAAACTCGGAGTCTGGGGCGTCACGACCTGCCAGGCGGAGGCGCTGACGATCATCTTCGACAGCTGAGCGCGGGTGATGTTGCTCACCGGCCTGAACGTGCCGTCGCTGTAGCCGGTGACCACCCCGTGGGCCTTGGCAGTTTCCACATAGCCATAAGCCCAGAAGCCGTTGGGCACATCGCTGAAACTCGGCGTCGCCGGAGTGGTGATCGCCCAGCCGAAGCCGAGCACGAGCATCTTGGCGAACTGGGCGCGTGTTGTGGTCGCGTCGGGCCTGAACGTGCCGTCCGAGTAGCCGCCGAGCACTCCCCGACAGGCGAGCGCGTTGATGTATTGGTATGCCCAATAGCTGCTCGGCACGTCGAGGAAAGTGCCGCAGGACGCGCCCGGAAGTGGAAGCGCGCCCCGGCCATAGTATGCGGCGGCCTGGGCGCGGAGGTAGCCCCCATCGTCGTCGGAGACGGTCGCGACGGCGTTGTTGCCGTTTACCGGCGGCGGGTTCGTAACTCCGTCGCCCTGGAGGTCGGTCGGGTGGGTCTGATCGCCGGCACCTGCCCCCCACAGAAGGCCGATCAGCCCGGCATTGACCCACGCAGGCAGCGAGGTCGCGCCGTTGCCGAGCAGTCCCTGCACCCGGTTGTCCTGGTAGTGGCCGGGCGTATTATCCTCGCTGTGCATGAGGGTATTGCCCATCGGTATCTGCCAGAGGACGATCCGCCGCCCTGTGGTCGCGTTCAGCGCGGCCACGTAACTCCGGTAACGGTCGTAGTTCGGGAAGGCCGTGTTCGTCAGATCCCACCAGTGCGCGCCTCCGTCCCCGCCGACGTTCTGATACCATGCCGCGTCCCGATCCGAGGGGTCGGTGAAAACCAGGTTCCAGGATGTGGTGCCGGGCGGGTTGCCGAGTATCCCCGCCGTGAGCAAGAACTGGCCGACGCTCTGGCCGACGGCGGTCGGGTCGATCTGCGGATCGTGGCTGGTGCCGATGTCTTCTCCGCCCCATGACCAATGAGAGGCGTGGATCGCCAGGATCACGTTCGGCGCGGTCGCGTCGCGCAGGTGGAGCAGCGCCCAGGCGAAGCCCTGCACGGTGTCGGGGTATCCGGCGACTGGAGCGTAGCCCGACGAGGCGACCGAGGCTGAGACTGACGCCGCCGAGTTGCCGGTGCCGACGACCCGCGCCTGCATGTAGCCCCAGAGGTCCGGCTCGACATGCACCACCACTGGCCTGCCGAACGCGGCGGCTTTAGTCATCAGCAGCTGGAAGTCGGCGTAGTAGGCGGCCATCGTCGCCGGGTTGTTCAGGTTATTGTAGTCCTTCTCGGCCTCGCTATTCCCGGCGGCAGGCGACGACTGCAATAGCTGGTAGTAGGTGAAGACCGGCAGGTAGTGCGAGGCTGCGCTGGCGTCCATGTAACTGGCCGCGAAGTCGCCGGGCGGCGAGTCCCAGGTAGCCCAGCCCTGCCCAGTGTTCGCGCCGCCCGCCAGATACTGGTAGCGCGCGTCCCAGGCAACGCCCGATCCGGTCATCCAGCCGATCTCGGTAGGCTGGCTGGCGACGCCGAGCCAGAAGGTGGATGGCAGCCCCGCAGGGATCGTGCCTACCGGAGCGGCGGGCGTCTTCGGCGCTTGTGTGGATGACCCGGGCTTGACGACGACCGGGGTCATGTCGAGTATCGGCGTAGGCTCCCCAAGCGGGCCCCGCGTGACCGGCGGGAGTTGTCCCGGTTTCGTCGGCTTCGCCTCGGTAGGCGCGCCGCCGACAAGCAGCGCCGTCATCACCACCAAGCCCAACAACAGGCCCAATTTGCGTCTATCGCACAGCATCTTATCTCCCTCCTGAATCCAAAGGGCGGCCGGGGCCGGTACTCCACCCACTCATAGTATATCGCTTATGCCCCCTGAGCGCAATAGCCCATTTGTACCAGGTTGCCGCCTCAACGGGAAAGAGATCCATTTCGGCCGATTTTCCGTAAACCTATTGACACGGACTGGATTATCTGATATAATCCAGTCCCGCTATATGTCTATGAGATTAGGCAGGCACAATAGACCCAACGGCTGTGGCCTTCGCGGATCACGGGTTGGGCTGTTGTGTCTATATGTCCACCGAGGAGGGAACAGATGGTCTTGACCAACCCGCAGGCAGCCCCCCAAACAACACGCGAGCGCGGCGTGATACCGCCCGGCGAGCTCCCGTTCGGCCACACGCTCTTGGCCGAATACACTGCACCCGATAGGCAGAACTTCGGGCACATACCCGGCGTGATGCCGATACCGAACCTCACCCAGATCCAGTTGGATTCCTTCAATTGGTTCGTCAACGAGGGGTTAAAGGAACTCCTCGACGAGATTTCGCCGATCAGTGACTTCACCGGCAAGAACCTGGAACTGAGGTTCCTCGACTACCAGTTCGGCAAGCCGCGCTACGATGTCTTCCAGTGTCGCCAACGCGACATGACGTATGGCGCGCCGCTGCGCGTGCGCGTCCAGCTATTGATCAAAGAAACCGGCGAGATTAAAGAGTCCGAGATATTCATGGGCGATTTCCCGCTGATGACCGAGACAGGCACCTTCGTGATCAACGGGGCGGAGCGCGTCGTGGTCTCCCAGCTGGTGCGCTCGCCCGGCGTGTACTTCACCGCCACCGAAGACCCCGCAACTGCCCGCAAGATGTTCGCCGCCAAGCTGATCCCGAACCGTGGGGCGTGGCTCGAGTTCGAGACGTCCAACAAAGACCTCCTATCGGTCAAGGTGGACCGAAAGCGGAAGATCCCTGTCACGATTCTGCTGCGCGCAATCGGCTACGCTGAGGACGAGCAGATCGAGGCGCTGTTCGCCGACGTGAACACCAACCCTGACCATGACTATGTCCGCACGACGCTCGACAAAGACACCACGCACACCCAGGATGAGGCGGTCATTGACCTCTACAAGAGGTTGCGCCCCGGCGACCCGCCGACGCTCGACAACGCGAAGAACCTGCTCAACTCGCTGCTCTTCAACCCCCGCCGATACGACCTTGCTAAAGTCGGACGGCACAAGCTGAACAAGCGGCTCAAGATCGATGTGCCCCTCTCCACGCGCATCCTCACGAAGGAAGACCTCGTGCAGATCGTGCGGACGATGATCGAGCTGAACAACTCCCAGGGCCGCCCCGACGACATTGACCACCTCGGCAACCGCCGCATCCGTGCGGTCGGCGAGCTGATCCAGGGCCAATTTCGCATCGGTCTCCTCCGCATGGAGCGCGTGATCAAGGAGCGCATGTCGATCCAAGATCCCGAATCGGTCGCCCCGAACGGCCTGATCAACATCCGGCCGGTCGTCGCGGCGATGCGAGAGTTCTTCGGCGGCTCCCAGCTATCGCAGTTCATGGACCAGACCAACCCGCTCTCCGAGCTGACCCACAAGCGGCGCATATCGGCGCTCGGCCCCGGCGGCCTCAGCCGCGACCGCGCAGGCTTCGACGTGCGCGACGTGCATAACTCGCACTACGGGCGCATCTGCCCGATCGAGACGCCCGAAGGCCCGAACATCGGGCTGATGAGCGCGCTGGCGATCTACGGCAAGATCAACGAGTTCGGCTTCATCGAAACACCCTACAGGCAGGTGCTGAATACACTCGACAACACGCCCGAAGCCCTAACAGGGCGCGTGCTGCGCGAAAACGTGGCGGACCCCGCCTCCGGCGAAATCATCGGCGAGGCAGGCACTCGCGTGGACAAGGCGCTCGCCAAGCGGATCTCCGGCCTCGGCGTCACCCGCATCAAGATCAAACCGTATGTCTCGGATAACATCTCCTATCTCTCAGCGGACGTCGAGGACAACTACGTGATCGTGCAGGCGAACGCGCGGCTCAACGAAAACAGCGAGTTCGTGGACGAGCGCGTGTCCGTGCGCTACAACCAAGCGTTCCTCCAGGAGCCTATAGACCGCGTGGACTACATGGACGTGTCGCCGAAGCAGGTGGTCTCCATCGCAACCGCGCTGATACCCTTCCTGGAACACGACGACGCGAACCGCGCCCTCATGGGTGCGAACATGCAGCGGCAGGCCGTGCCGTTGCTCGTGACCGAGGCCCCGATCGTCGGCACCGGCGTCGAAGGCCAGGCTGCCCGCGACTCCGGCCAGGTCGTCATCGCCCGCAAGGACGGTGAGGTGGTCGCCGTCGAAGCCAACAAGATCGTTGTTAAGAGCGACGGCGAAGGCGAACTGATCGAGTACCCGTTGCACAAGTTCGTCCGCTCGAACCAGGACACCTGCATCAACCAGCGCCCAAGCTGCGATCTCGGTCAGCATGTAAAAGCCGGCGACGTGATCGCCGACAGCTCCTCGACCGAACGCGGCGAACTAGCGTTGGGCCGCAACATCTTGGTCGCCTTCATGAGCTGGGAAGGCGGCAACTTCGAGGACGCGATCCTCGTCTCCGAGCGCCTGGTGCGCGAGGATGTCTTCACCAGCATACACATCGAAAAGCACGAAACCGAGGCCCGCGACACCAAGCTCGGCCCCGAGGAGATCACCCGCGACATCCCGAACGTCGGCGAGGACAGCCTCAAAGACCTCGACGAGCGCGGCATCGTCTTCGTCGGCGCGGAAGTCGGCGCGAACGATATACTCGTCGGCAAGATCACGCCGAAAGGCGAGACCGAACTCAGCGCCGAGGAGCGGCTGCTCCGCGCGATCTTCGGCGAGAAGGCCCGCGAAGTGAAGGACACCTCGTTGCGCGTGCCCCACGGCGTGCGCGGCAAGGTGATAGAAGTCACGGTCTTCAGCCGAGAAAAGGGCGACGAACTTCCGGCCGGCGTCAACGAGATGGTGCGAGTAGCTATCGCCCAGAAGCGCAAGATCAGTATCGGCGACAAAATGGCCGGCCGTCACGGCAACAAAGGCGTGATCAGCCGCGTGCTGCCAATCGAAGACATGCCCTTCCTACCCGACGGCACACCGGTGGACATCATCCTCAACCCGCTCGGTGTGCCCCACCGCATGAACATCGGCCAGATCCTCGAAACCCACCTCGGCTGGGCCGCAGATCGCCTCGGCTACCGTGTGGCGACCCCGGTGTTCGACGGCGCAAGCGAAACCGCGATACGCCACGAACTCGAGCGCGCCAACCTGCCGGTAGACGGCAAGGTGATCCTCTACGACGGGCGTACCGGTGACTCCTTCGACAACGCCGTTACTGTCGGCCAAATATATATGCTCAAACTGGCGCACCTCGTGGAGGACAAGATCCACGCGCGCTCCACCGGCCCGTACAGCCTGGTCACCCAGCAGCCTCTCGGCGGCAAGGCGCAGTTCGGCGGCCAGAGGTTCGGCGAAATGGAAGTCTGGGCGCTGGAAGCCTACGGCGCAGCCCACACCCTCCAGGAGATGCTCACCGTCAAGTCCGACGACATCGTGGGCCGCGTCAAGACCTACGAGGCCATTGTCAAGGGCGAGAACATCATGGAGGCCGGCGTGCCCGAGTCGTTCAAGGTGCTCGTCAAGGAACTCCAGAGCCTCGGCCTTAACATCGAAGTGCTGAACGAAAACGAGCAGGCGCTGACCCTGATCGAAGATGTAGCTGTGGATAGCCTCTCGGAACTAGACATCAACCTGTCAGGCTTTGAACAGGATGAGCGCGAAGCGATCGTCTGAGCATCGAGCGGAATCCAAAGTGAAAGTCCGCGACGTAATCAAGCGACTTGAGCAGGATGGATGGCGGCACATCCGCACGACGGGCAGCCACCGGCACTATCAGCACCCGACGAAGCCTGGTGTCGTCACCGTCCCGGGTCATCCAAATGACGACATGCACCCGAAAACATTGGCGAGCATTTGGAAGCAAGCGGGACTCGGCAAGCAAGGAGACAGCTCATGAACACGAAGGAATACACGGTCATCTACGAGTCAGGCCCGCACAACTGGTCCGCTTATGTACCTGACGTGCCCGGCTGTGTCACCACAGGGAAAACGCGAGCCGAGACCGAGCGGAATATGCAAGAAGCACTAGCCGGGCATCTGGCGCTTATGCAGGAAAGCGGGGAGCCGATTCCTGAGCCGACGACGGACGCCGGGAAGATCCGCGTCCCGGTCGCAGCGTGATCTGGACGCCTTTCTTGAGCGGATCGACGGGGCTGATGCGGCTGCCCGAGGACACACGATACCACAGGAGGGCAGAAGCCTTCTTGGCTTGTAAGTTAGGCGACTAGTAGTGAGGATTGGAAGATTCAATCGTTAGCAAAGCTGGAGGCTTTCATGCTCGAAGTAAATAATTTCAACGCGATTCGCATCAGCCTGACTTCGCCGGAGATCATCGAAGAGTGGTCGTATGGTGAGGTGACCAAGCCCGAAACCATCAACTACCGCACGCTGCGCCCTGAGCGCGATGGGCTGTTCTGCGAACGGATCTTCGGCCCGCAGAAAGACTGGGAGTGCTACTGCGGCAAGTATAAGAGGGTCCGCTACAAGGGCATCATCTGCGACAAGTGCGGCGTCGAGGTCACGCGGTCGAAGGTCCGCCGTGAGCGCATGGGGCACATCAAGCTGGCCGCCCCAGTCAGCCACATCTGGTACGTCAAGGGCACGCCAAGCCGCCTCGGCTTGCTGCTCGACATCTCGCCGCGCAACCTGGAGCGTGTGCTCTACTTCGCTACCTACATCGTCACCGAGGTGGACGAGGAGCGGCGGAAGCTCGCCATCGAGCAGCTGCGCTCCGACGCCGACGCCAAGATCAAGGAGCTACAGGCCCGCGTCCAAACCCGCCACAGCCTGCTGACCGAGACCTTTGGCGTTGAACAGCAGCGCCTCGAAGAGGCCGACCGCACGCTGCGCGCAGAGTCCGATACCGAACTCGGAGCCGCGCAGAAGCAGCTCCGTAGCGAACTCAAGTCGCTCGATGCCAAGCTCAAGAGGAGGCTCGATAAGCCGTCGGAGGAAGACATCCTCGCCCCCGGCAGCAGCGAGATCTTGGTTTCGGCAGGAGAAGTCGTAACCACCGAACATCGGGCGCGCGTCAAGGAGCTGGTACACGCCTACATCGAAGAGCAGGAAACCGAGCTGCGCCGCCGCCAGGAGAACTCAGCCCTACTCACAGGGGCCGAGCTAGACCAGAAGCGGTATGCCGCAGAGCAGGAAGCCGCCGACATGGACGCGCGCTCGAACACCGAGGCCGATGCGCTCCGCAAGAGCAACGAAGAGCAGATCAGGGAACTCGAGGATGTCGCCCCACTACAGCTGCTCACCGAGCAGAAAGTCCGTGAAATACAGGATCTCATGCCCGGCGTGTTCCGCGCCGGCATGGGTGCTGAGGCGGTCCGCGAGATCATCGCCAAGATCGATCTCGACAACCTCGCGTCCGACATGCGGATCGAGATCCAGAGCGCGTCGGGCCAACGCCGTAAAAAGGCGACTAAGCGCCTGCGGGTTGTCGAAGCCTTCCGCAAGAGCCACAACCGCCCCGAGTGGATGTTCTTCACCTCGCTGCCGGTCATCCCGCCCGACCTTCGCCCGATGGTGCAGCTCGATGGCGGGCGCTTCGCCACGTCCGACCTGAACGACCTCTACCGCCGGGTGATCAACCGCAACAACCGCCTGCGGAAGCTGCTCGAGCTTGCCGCGCCCGAGATCATCATCCGCAACGAAAAGCGGATGCTCCAGGAGGCCGTGGACGCCCTGATCGACAACGGGCGGCGCGGGCGCGTCGTCTCCGGCTCCGGCAAGCACCGCCTCAAGAGCCTCAGCGATATGCTCAAGGGCAAGCAGGGCCGCTTCCGCCAGAACCTGCTCGGCAAGCGCGTGGACTACTCGGGCCGCTCGGTCATCGTCGTCGGCCCCGACCTCAAGCTGCATCAGTGCGGCCTGCCTAAGAAGATGGCGCTCGAACTTTTCAAGCCGTTCGTGATGCGCCGCCTTGTCCAGCAGGGCAACGCGCACAACATCAAGAGCGCCAAGCGCATAGTCGAGCGCGTCCGCCCAGAAGTCTGGGACGTACTCGAGGAGGTCATCAAAGATTACCTCGTGCTGCTCAACCGCGCCCCTTCGCTGCACAGGCTCTCGATCCAGGCGTTCGAGGCCGTGCTGATCGAAGGCTCGGCGATCCAGCTCCACCCGATGGTCTGCTCGGCGTTCAACGCCGACTTCGACGGCGACCAGATGGCGGTGCATGTTCCGCTCTCTGCCGCCGCGCAGAAGGAAGCTCGTGAGCTCATGCTCTCGGTTCACAATATCCTCTCCCCGGCCCACGGCGAGCCGATGGTCAGCCCCTCGCAGGACATCGTTCTGGGATGCTACTACATGACCGTGATGCGTACCGACGGCAAGACGAAGGGCCACGGCAAGGTCTTCTCAAGCCCCCAAGAGGCGACGCTGGCCTACTTCAGCGACATCGTGGACCTACAGGCCCCGATCCGTGTGCGTATGTCGCTCGACGGGGGCCCCCAGCAGCTTGTGGAGACCACGCCTGGACGCCTCCTGTTCAACGAGGTCATCCAGAAGTACAACGACACGATGCCCCCCGAGCAGCAGATCGCCTTCCGCAACGCCGCTCTCGACAAGGGCGCGCTCCGCACAGTGATCGGCGAATGTCACCACAAGCTCGGCGCCCCGCGCACCGCCGAAATCGCCGACAGCATGAAGCGCCTCGGCTTCACCTACGCCACCAAGTCCGGCATGTCGGTCGCCGTGGCCGATGTGGAGATCCCGGCGGCCAAAGAGCAGATGCTCGCCGACGCCGATGCAGAAGTTGACCTGATCGAACAAGAATATCGTCGCGGTCTGCTCACCGACTCCGAGCGCTACCAGCAGGTGATCGAGGTCTGGAATCGGACGACCGACGAGATGACCGACGAGCTCAAGAAGATCCTCGACCCCTACGGCCTCGTCAACACTCTCGCCAGCTCGGGGGCGACGAAGGCCCGCTACAAGCAGATCCGCCAGCTCGCCGCGATGCGCGGGCTGATGGCCGACCCGTCGGGCCGGATCATCGAGCTGCCGATCCGCTCCAACTTCCGCGAGGGGCTGACCGTGCTGGAGTACTTCGTCTCCACCCACGGCGGTCGCAAGGGGCTGGCCGACACCGCGCTCCGCACCGCAGACGCCGGGTATCTGACCCGCCGCCTGGTAGACGTTGCCCAGGACGTGGTGATCGCCATGGAAGACTGCGGCACCACAGCAATCAGCTGGATCCAGGAGCCGACGAACTCCGACGTGGCCGAGAACTTCGCGGCCCGCGTAGTCGGACGCTTCGCCGCCCTGCCGATTGCCGACCCCCAGACGGGGGAGGTCTTCGTTGACGCCAACGAGGAGATCAATGAAAGCATCATGGCGCGGATAGTGGCCGCAGGCATCAAGGCAGTGCCCGCGCGGGCACCGCTCACCTGCGAGGCGGTTCACGGCATCTGCCAGCGGTGCTACGGGCGCTCACTGGCGACCGGCCAGGTCATCAACATCGGCGAGGCGGTCGGCATCATCGCCGCCCAGTCGATCGGCGAGCCGGGCACCCAACTCACCCTCCGCACCTTCCACACAGGCGGCGTCGCCTCCTCGGAGGACATCACGGCGGGTCTCCCCCGTGTCGAGGAACTCTTCGAGGCCCGCGTGCCGAAAGGCCAGGCGATCCTCTCTGAGATAGACGGCCGCGTCGAACTCCTACAACAGGACCAAATACGCCACATCAAGGTCGTGTCGAGTGAGATCTTCAACGACCCCTACACCCTGCCGGCCGGCGGCCACTACGAGCTGCTCGTCAAGCCGGAGCAAGAAATCGCCGAGGGCGCGCCCCTCTTCCGCTCGACCCTGGCTGGCGAAGAGGACCGGGTTACGACGGCCCATATGTCGGGCAAGGTACTCCTCGACGACAAGAATAAGGAGTTGATCATCCGCAACGAGGAGATCGACTCCCGCGAGTACGCCGTGCCGGCCGCCTCTCGGCTGACGGTGGAGCAAGGCCAGTTCGTCACGGCGGGCACGCCGATGAGCGAAGGCTCCCAGAACCCGCAAGAGGTTCTGGCGATTTTGGGCCGCGAGGCCGTCCAACGCTACCTCGTGGACCAGGTCCAGACTGTCTACCGCCTACAGGGCGTCAACATCAACGACAAGCACATCGAGACAATCGTCCGCCAGATGCTTCTCAAGGTGCGGATCGACCTCCCAGGCGATACCGACCTGCTGCCCGGTGAACTGATCGACCGCTACAAGTTCGATGACACCAACTCGCGCGTGTTGGCCGAGGGGGGCGAGCCGGCAACGGCCACGCCGGTGCTGCTTGGCATCACGAAGGCGAGCCTCAACACCGACAGCTTCCTCTCCGCCGCCTCCTTCCAAGAGACGACGCGGGTGCTGACGGAGGCCGCAATCAACGGCCAGGTGGACCGGCTGCGGGGCCTCAAAGAGAACGTGATCATCGGCAAGCTGATCCCGGCGGGCAGCGGTGCCCGCCACCGCCCGACCCTCGGCGACCTCACGATGCTGGGCGAGGGCACCAACATAGATGAATACCTGCGCGGCAGCAGCGACGAGACGGAGATGGAGATCGAGTCCGCGACCGGCTCAGGCGGCGAGAGCGAGGAGAGCGCGATCTCCCTCGAAACCGCCGCCGCCGACCCCGAACTCGCCATCGCCGAACTCCTCGGCGAGTCGGTCGTAGTCGGCGGCGACGCCGGCAGCGACGACCCGACCGACAGCGAAGCTATCCTGATCGACCAGAAGAACTCGGTGGGCGTGCAGGAGTAGACCTATCATATGGATGCGGGTCTGAGACCCGCCTCTACGGAGCAATGAAGAGCCGCCGGCACCATGCCGGCGGCTCTTTTTCGTCTACCTGCCGATCTGCTGGAGCGCCTGCATCACCAGGTCTTCGACCGGTACCGAGCCGTCCTGGGGCAGCTTCGGCAGCAGCGCGTTGATTTCGCCGGCGCTGTAGCCGAGGCTGGTGAGGGCATCGGCTACTTCGGCGAGGGGGCCGGTGGGCCGGGTCGCTCCGACGCCTCCGCCGAGGGCGGCCAAGTCCAGCTTGCCCTTGAGTTCGAGCACCATGCGCTGCGCGAGCTTCCTGCCGACGCCTGGCACACGGGTCAACAGCGCGAGGTCGCCCTGCGAAATCGCCCCCTCGAGAGTATCCACCGGCATCGTGCCGATGATGGCGAGCGCGACGCGCGGCCCCACGCCGGTCACGGTGAGCAGCGTCTCGAAGAGGTCGAGCTGGCGCTGCGTTGTGCAGCCATAGAGGGTCATCGAGTCTTCGCGCACCGCCAAGTGGGTATAGAGTCGCACGAAGTCGCCCTCGGAGCCGACCTCGCCGAGCGCGGGGCCAGGCACAAAGACCCGGTAGAGCACCCCGCCGCAATCAATGACTACGCTATCGGCGTCTTTGCCGGCGAGTACGCCGCGCAGCCCGGCTATCATCAGGAAGCCTCAGCCTCTTCGACGATCTCCGGGAAGTATCCGGCTGCGCGCAGTTCCTTCGCCAGCTTCTGCCACGGGTCGTCGCGCGTCCAGGCGGTTGTGCGCGGCAGCTTGATCAGTGCGACGGTCGGCGTCAGCCTGCGGGCGAGAAAGCCTTTGAGCCGCCGCGAGGCGAGCAGCTCGTCCAACACCTCGGCGTCCTCCACCTCCAGCAGGGTCACCTTCTCCAAAAGCGTGCGCTTGTAGCCCCGCGCCCAATCGTTGATGCATTGTCGGACGTTCTGGGGCAACGCCTTTCGGCTGTTCGAGCTGAGGAATTCCTGCAAGTCTTCGGGGTTGAGGCCGCCGGCCCGCGCACGCAGCACGCTCTCTTTGGTCAGCCTATAGACGCTCACCAAGTCGTGGCGGGCCAGGTCGGTACAGAGCAGCAGCCTCCAGATCGCGCGGGCTTCGGGCGCCATCACCATCACCTCGAAGTTCGGCTGCACCACGAACGGCTTGCCCTGCCGCTCGCTCTCAGGCAGCGCCTCAGCATGGCCGATCAGCCGCGCGCCCGCCGCCGTGATGCGGAAGGCGACTGGCTTGCCGGCCGCGTCGCTGCCGAGGTCCACGACGCCGAGCCAGAGCAGAGCGTGGCTGATCATGTTCGCCAGCAGCCCGCCTTCGTTGCTCATCCAGCGCGCGCTGAAGTCGCGCAGCCCCTTCACCCCGCCCTGCCGCACCAAGTCGTCGCGGCTCACCAGCAGGTAGGGATCGACCGCATAGACATGCTGCAAAAAGCTCTCGATACTCAGCCACGTATCTAACGGGCACTCGGCCAGGTGAGCCACAAGTCGCTTGCGCGCGGCGGTCGGGTCGGGGGCGCGCCAGAGGAAGAACGGCGAGGCAGGGTCTTCGCGCAGCCTTCTGTCCTCGAGCCAGAGAGCGTAGAGCCTCCGCGACTGCGCGTCGAACGGCAGATGCACCCAATCTTCGAGGCGGGGGCCGACCGCCTCGCGGTGGGTGCCCTCGTCCTCCGCCAACAAGCCGAGCGCGCCCGCGAAATGCAGCACCAGGCTCAGGTAGGCATCTCCGGCCTCGCCGGAGGCGGGGTGCAGGAAGCTGTCCAGCAGGTGCTTTAGGGCGCGCTTCGGTAGCTCGTTGTTGTGCCGGTTGATCGTTACCTCGGTTTGGGTGAAGTAGGCGAGCACGGTCAACAGGTTCCAGGGTAGTTCGATCGGCGAGCGAGCGTCTACGACGGGCGGCTCACTAGCCGTCTGGGGAGGCGTGTGTACCGTCGGCTGCGGGTAGCGAACCTGGCGCGGCACGAACAGCACGCGCCGGTCGTGCCAAAGCGTCTCGAAGGTGAGCGCGCGCACCTCAAGCGAGGCGAAGGCACGGCGCAGGTCGGCGGCGGTCCAATCAAAGGCCGCCAAGATGGCCGCGGCCGGGGCGTGCCCATCGTGTTCGCAGAGGTAGTCGAAAAGCCTCCGGCTGTCGGGGTCCAACTCGCCGAGCATCTGCTCGCGGGTGTCCGCGCCGTCCAGCACTGCGTCGAGCAGCTCGATCAGCGACGGCTTCGCCATGTAGCGCAGGTCGGGCACCTCCCAACGGGCCGCGATCCGCTCGAGCACAGGCGGGTCGAGCCTGTCGAGCAGCACCGCAAGCGCCTCATCGAACGGCTCGCCCGCTGTCATCTCGGCATAAACCGCCGTCAGCACGCGGTGGATTTCGTTCGACATCGAAATCACCCGCCGCTTAATCGCGGGCGTCTGGTTGCGTATCCCCCAGGCGGAGAGGTTGTCGCCCGCCGACACGACCCTGCTGCCGCGCACCAGCGCATCTTCGACATCGGCCAAGCCAAGCGCGCTCAGACGGTCCAGCAGCCCCGCCACCTCCTCAGCCGGACGGTTCAGCATGGCGGGGAGTTCTTCCACCATCGCCAGTTGGTTGCGCTGTTCGAGCAGCCAGTGTAAGAAAGCGTGTTCCTCGCTGTCGAGCGTCTCCCAGAGGGCGCGGACGTTGGTTTTGTCCATCATCTCGCGGTAGACGACGATAGCCGCCTCGTTGTGGTTTAGCCCCGCAATCGGGATATGCCAGTCGACGGCGACCGCCCTGAGTTCGTCGGGCGAGCGGCCCATCAAGCGGCCAAGCAGGTTTTTCACCATATCTCCAGTACAATCGGCGCTACGTTCCAACGGCATCTTACAGCAAGAGCAGACAGGCCCACAACATCTCATCATACAACACGGCGCGCGCTTTGTCAAAAATCGTGGTGCGTAGTACGTAGTACGTAGTGCGTAGTGCGTAGTACGTGGTGCAGAGTGGGGGTCCGGGGGATGTGCTATAATGGGGTGGGGGAGGGTGAGGGGATGGGTTTTGACCTGGATCTTGCTGAGGTTGACGCGGCTTATGAGCGGCTGCGGCCCATCGTGCGCTGCACTCCCGTGCTCGACTGGGGGGAGACCGGGGGTTGGACGCCGGCGGGCGGGCTGCGGCTGACGCTGAAGCTGGAACATCTACAGCTCACCGGGTCGTTTAAGGTGCGGGGCGCGTGGAACCTGATCGCAGGGATGCCGCCGGAGGAGCGGGCACGCGGGCTTGTGACGGCCTCCGGGGGCAATCACGGGCTGGCGGTGGCTTGGGCTGCGGCCCGCGCCGGAGTAAGCGCCACTGTCTTCCTCCCCCTGACGACCCCGCCCGCCCAGGAGGCGAAGATCCGGGCCTTCGGGGCCGAGGTTGTGCGTGCCGGGGAGGCGTGGGACGATGCCTGGGTCGCCGCAGCAGCCTGGGCCACAGAGCGCGACCTGCCGTTGGTCCACCCCTTCGACGACCCACGGGTCGTGGCAGGCCAGGCCACCGTCGGCGTCGAGATACTCGAGCAGGTGCCGGATCTCGACCTACTGCTGGTGGCCGTCGGCGGCGGCGGGCTGATCGCCGGGGTCGCCGCCTACGTCAAGCAGAAGCGGCCCGATCTCCGCATAGTCGGCGTGGAGCCGACCGGCGCGGCGAGCATGAGCGCGGCGCTCGCCGCCGGGGAGCCGGTGTCCCTACCCCAAGTGCGGACCATCGCCCACACGCTCGCCCCACGGCGCGTCAGCCGCCTCACGTTGGACCTCTGCCGCCGCTATGTGGACGAGATAGCCCTCGTAGAGGATGCGGACCTGCTGGACGCCATGCGCGTGCTCTGGGCCGATGCTAACCTGCTGGTCGAGCCGAGCGGGGCAGCCACACTCGCGGCTCTGTACGCGGACCAGGTACCGCAGGCGCAGAGCGCACACCACGCCGTCGCCGTCGTCTGCGGCGCCAACCTGGACGCGGAGCCGGCGATAGGGCGGTTCATTGGGTAGGAGAGGCGGAGTATTCACGCAATATTAAGCCGCCCCGCCTTGCCGCAACCAAGGGCAACGTGGTACACTGGGGCAAGCTAATCGGGATCTGGCGGGCGGGCCGTGCCCGCGCTCATCGAAAGGATTGTGCCGTGACAGTGTTTCTCGTCTCTACAGCTATGATCGTCGGCTTCGCGCTGGCGATTGTCATCCTGAACCACTACGCTGCGGCTCCGGCCCGGCGGCAACACGAACTCGTCTGGGGAATCTCTTTCCTGATGTTCGGCCTGGGCGCGCTGATCGAGCTGCTCGGCGACACAATCGGCTGGACCGATCCGATGGCGCGTGTCTACTACGTCACCGGCCCGATCCTGGCCGTGGCCTACCTCGGCATAGGCGAGGCGATGTTGCTATGGCATGGCCGGACTGCGAAGATCGCTGTCTGGCTAGGTATTGGATTTACTGTGCTTACCTTGCTGGTAGTGTTTACCGCTCCACTTAATCCCGCCCTCTTGCATGGGGAAAGCCCCTGGTACGCGGTCGCACCACAGGGCAAGGGCGCGTTACCTTCCTACCTGGCAGCTGTAAGCAATATCATCGGCACGCTGCTGCTCGTCGGAGGGGCGCTCTACTCGGCCTGGGTCTTTTGGCGCAAGGGCATCATGCGCCAGCGCATGATCGGTTGTATTCTGCTGGCGGTGGGTGCGCTCGCCGTAGCCTTGGGCGGGACTGTCTACAAATTGACGGGCGACCACGCCTGGCTCTACCCGCCGATGGCCCTCGGCGTGATTATCATGTTCGTCGGCTACTTGCAGACCACACGAATCCCCGCTCCCAGCCCGGTCGCGCAGACTTCGTAACACTCCGGATCAGACCCGCCGCCACAGGCCCCGATTGCCCTCCACAGAGAACGTGATGGCCCCCTGCCCCACCAGGCAACTCAGGTGAGCGTAGACCGTCGGCTGGAGCAGGAAGTAGCCCTCCGCGCCGGCAAGATTTATGCTATAATGAGCGCAAAGCGCGGTCTGGATCGTGCTTGCTTCCAGAGGGCCGTCCGCCAGCAGGCGCAGGATCTCGGCAAGGGTGTCTCGGAAGCGGGCATCGTTCACGGCCAGCAGCGGGGCAAGATCCTGTATAGGCGGGTGGTGGGCAGGCAGGTGCCAGGCGACCGGGATGGCGGAGGCGCGGGCCAGGGAATCGAGATGCGCGGCCACGTTGTGGCAGTAGACGATGCCGTACTTCTCGAGCACCGCCTGCGGCATCACGAGGTCGGCGCTGAAAAGCACATCGCGCACCCGGTAGCCAAGCTGTCCAGCGGAGTGACCGTCGAGCGGCACGGCTTCGAGTTCCACGCCATCTATCAGCATCGCGCCGGGCAAAACGATGTGGTCTACCGGCGAGGCAGGCGCGAGCAAGAAATGGCCCTGCAAGGCGGGGATCGGGGCAGCTCCGGCGAAGAGGCCGACGGCCTCGAGGCGCGGGTAACGGATAAAGGCTTCTTCGTAGACAGGCGCGTAGACCGGGACGCCGGTGCGCTTGACAATGAAGTCGTTGCCGCCGAAGTGGTCGGCGTGGGCGTGGGTATTCAACACAGCGACCGGGTGTAGGCCGGCGGCGGCGAGCGCCCTGAGGATGGCGCGTCCGCTGTCCTTCGTCAGCCCGGTATCAATAATCAGGGCACCGCCGTCCCGCTCGGTCGGGATGACGCCGATATTTTGCGCTCCGGGGAGATACATCACCCCCGGGCTAATCGTTTCGAGGTTTGCCGACATGATCGCTCCTTCCAAGTGGTTGGGTTCTAAGCTGTTTCGTTTTCGCTCTCTTGCGGTCGCGCTGCTGATCGGCGGCGCGCTGCTCTGTCTAATGCCCCAACAACCGATCCAGGCCGCGCCCGTCTCGGTCGCCCAGTACCAGTCCGAGGTGGCGCGGGTGCAGCCGGGCAATGGGCGCGTCGCGCTCACCTTCGACGCAGACTGGTTTGCGGGGCGCACCTGGGATATACTCGACACCCTGCACGCATACCATGCCCACGCGACCTTCTTCCTGACCGGGCACTACCTCGATACCTTCCCGATACACACGCTCGGCATCGCCCAGGCGGGAGAGGAGATAGCCTCGCACGGCTACGATCACCGAGATTACCGTGGCCTCAGCGACGCCGGGATCGTCAGCCGCCTCGAAAACTGGGAGGCCAGGTATCATTCCCTCACGGGGCGCTACGGGCCGGCGATCTGGCGCGCGCCCTACGGCTACAGCGACAACCGCGTCCGGTCGGCTGCCGCGTCCGCAGGCTACCGCACGATCTACTGGACGCTCGACGCGCTCGACACAGTCGGCCCGCCGAAAAGCTCTTCGTTCGTCTTCCGCCAGCTCACGCAGTCATGGGTGAACCTCGACGGGGCGATCCTGCTGCTGCACGTCAACGCCGACGGCACGGTGAACGCGCTGCCCCGCGTGCTGGCGACCCTTGAGGCCCGCGGCCTCCAGGTCGTGAACGTCAGCACACTACTGGGGCGGTAGACGGTAGGCGGTAGGCAGCAGCGTCAGCAGCCTGCTGGGACCGTAGACAAACTGCCGCCTCCCCTCATCATACGAACGGGCGGGGACGGGGCTTACGATCTCTGATGGCCGTTCTTGACAAGGCGAAACGTTTATACTAAACTTGTGGGGTGATCATTGATTTCCACGCGCATGTCTTTCCTGATGAGGTGCGCGTGGAGCGGGACCGTTTTTTGCGCCGTGATGCTTGGTTTGCCCGTCTGTACGGTGCTATTGCGAGGAAGACGGCGCGCGCCGAGGATGTGATCGCCGCGATGGACGCTTCGGGTGTGGACCGCACGATGCTGCTCGGCTTCCCGTGGCGCGACCCCGCGATCTGCGCGCTGCACAACGACTACATCATCGAGGCGGTGGGACGATACCCGGATCGGCTGCTCGGCTTCGCGATCGTGCAGCCGGCTGAGGGAGAGGCTGCGGCGCGCGAGCTGGCCCGCTGCCTCGACGCAGGGTTGCTCGGCTGCGGGGAACTGGGTCCGGACGGCCAGGGCTTCAGGCTCGAGAGCGCGCACGACCTCGGCCCAGTCGCCGAGGCGCTGATCGCGGCCCGCCGCCCGCTGCTCACGCATTGCAGCGAACCGCTGGGCCATGATTACGCGGGCAAGGGAACGGTTTGGCCGCAATTTCTGTATAAGGCAGCGTGCAACTTTCCCGACCTATTGCTTGTTGGGGCGCACTGGGGCGGCGGCCTGCCGTTTTATGAACTGATGCCGGAGGTCGCCGCCGCCATGCACAATGTCTATTACGACAGCGCGGCGTCTACGTATCTCTACCGCTTCGACGTGTTCCGTCAGGTCGCGGCGGTCGCGGGCGCGGACCGCATCCTCTGGGCCACCGATTACCCGCTGCTCAGCCAGGAGCGGTTTCTGGAGCGGACGCGCGGGGCCGGTCTATCTGAGGCCGACCTGGGCCTGGTGCTCGGCGGCAACGCGGCCCGACTGCTGCGACTCGACACCGGGTCGGCCGGCGAGGTATAATTATGGCGCTGCTCGGCCAACTCGAAGAGTTCCATCTCGCACATATAATCGGCCTGCTCCAGGTGGAAAAACAGACCGGCGCGCTCGCACTCGAACATGACGACCAACGCATCACGCTCTATTTCCAAGACGGGGCCATCATCCACGCGGCCGGCGAGGGCGCGGGCGGCTACGATGCCGCGCTCGTGCCCTTCCAGTGGGACAACGGCAAGTTCTATTTCGAGGGCTATGAGTTGGACGTCGAGCCGACTATCACGAAGCCGAACGCGGCGATTGTAGTCGCGGGCCGGCTCCGCGCCGCCGAGGCCCACGAGGCCCGCGCGCTCGTAAGGAGCATAGCATCGGTTGTGAGACTGGCGTCCCAGGTGGAGAGCACAGGCGGCCAGATTAAGCTCAACTTCGAGAATTGGAGGTTCTTGACGCTGGTGGACGGGCGGCGCGACCTGCGGGCGCTGGCGGCAGAGCTGGGGCGCGACGAGTTCGGCATACGGTTGCTCGCCGCCCGGCTGATCAAAGAGAGGCTCATCGAACTGGTGGACCCGCGCCTGAGTATGCTCCGGCTGGTCGCGCTGCCGGCGAGCATGGACCCACACCCGCCCGACGACCCGATGACCGCGCTAATGGACGAGTCGGCTCTCAACATGCTGCTGAACGGACGGACGGGGCCGCCGCAGGCCGAGGTGCTGACCGCAGATGACCGTTCGGCTGTCGTCCATATCGAGGGCCGACCAGATCTGTCGAACAGCTTGCTGCTCTCTGAGGAGGTCATAACACGTCTGGATGCGGAGAGGAACCGACTTGTGCATTTGCGATTGATCGACGAAACATAGCCGGCTGCGACCGTTATTGGCCGGCTTCGTTGATCTAAGCGACGGAGGGTACGCCACGAACGCAATTGACGCTATTCTTTTCTTGCAAATGCCGGTCTTAGATAGCCGGAGACTAACGCAGGGTACCATAGACGCGGGTGTTGATCCCATGGCCTATGAGTGGCTGCGCCTGGGTGTGCAGGCGGCGCTCGAAGACAACCGAGAAGACGCGCGCTATTACTTCGTGCAGGCGGTTCGCAACGACCTGAACTATGCGCGAGGCTGGCTCTATTTGGGAGGGGTGGCCGAAGACCCGGCGCTGACGCTCTCCTGTATGCAAAAGGTGCTGCAACTCGACCCGGAAGAAGCCCAGGCTCGGGCCGGGCTGCTCTGGGCGCGCAATAAGCTGGGGCTGATCCAACCGATGCCCGCCCTGGAGGCCCCACAGGCCCCTATGGAGCTGTGGCCCACGCCCGCTGTCGCACCAGCACCGACGCATATCCCTGAGTTGCGCGGCACGCACACGGACGAGGCGGCACCGGGCGAAGAAGATGACAACAGTACCAGGCTGATGAAGCGAGGCATTGGAGCTGCGGCGGATGACGACAGGGCGCGAGCGCGATACTATTTCTTGAAGGCTATCGCGGCGGATGCTGGGAACACGCGGGCGTGGCTCTATTTCGGGGGCGTGGCCGACGATCCTTATACGACGCTCTCCTGCATGGAGCGGGTGCTGCGGGCCGAACCCGGGAACCGCGAAGCGCGGGCGGGCGCAGACTGGGCGGTGCGTAAATTGGGGGTCACGGCTCCGGCGATGCGCTGGTGGAAATAGGGTCGTCTACCGCTTGGTGTACTGTTGTGCCTTGCGGGCGCGCTTGAGGCCGACCTTCTTGCGCTCCTTGACGCGGGCATCGCGTGTGAGCAATCCGGCCTTCTTGAGTGCCGGGCGGTAGGTCTCGGAGTCGGCGTCGCAGAGGGCGCGGGCAATGCCGTGGGAGATCGCCCCCGCCTGACCGCTGGTGCCCCCGCCCTCGACCTTCACCATCACGTTCCAGTTGCCGAGCGTGTTCGTGACGTGGAGGGGGGCTGTGACGGTGTTCTCGTGGACGACGCGCGCGCCGAAGTGCTGTTCGGGAGTGCGCCCGTTGACCACGATCTGGCCTGTGCCGGGATAAATCCGCACGCGGGCCACCGCGCTCTTGCGCCGCCCGGTGCCGTAGTAGTAGCTCTTGCTGGTTGTCATAGATTCTCCTGCTATCTGTGTTGACCGGTTTCGTCGGCGGCGAGGCCCATGTCATACGGCGTCGGGTTCTGGGCCTCGTGCTTGTGGGCGGGGCCGGCGTAGACATGCAGCTTGCGGAAGAGGTTGTCGCCCATGTTGTTGCGGGGCAACATGCCTCGCACCGCCTCTTCCAAGGGCCTGGTCGGGTGCTTGCGTGCGTAGTCTTGGAGAGCCACGGCGCGGAAACCGCCCGGATAGTTCGAGTGACGATAGTACATCTTCTTGCGGAGCTTGTTGCCGGTGACGGTGACTTTGGCGGCGTTGATCACAACTACATAGTCGCCGACATCAAGATGCGGGGTGAAGTTCGGCTTGTGCTTGCCCCTGAGCAAGCGGGCGATCAGCACCGCGATCCGGCCGAGCGTCTGCCCCTCGGCGTCGATCAGATGCCACTGGCGGCTCGCCAGGGCCTCTGCCCCTTTGGGTGTCCATGTTTTCTGCTGGTTCATTTTAGCTCCTAGCTTTCAGCTTTCAGCTTTCAGCACTGCGTGCCGCTTGCTGTCTACCCGTTACTGCCTACTACCGGCCTTCGCAATTCATAACTCGAAACTCGAAACTCGTCCGCCTACTCGTACCATACCCGCATCAGGCACAGCCCCTGCGGGGGGGCGGTCGGTGCGGCGGCTCGGCGGTCGGCGTGCGCCAGGATCTCGGCGAACTCCGCCGGGGTCCGTTTGCCGCGCCCCACTTCTGCCAGCGTTGCGACGATCGTTCTCACCATCTGGGGCAAGAAGGCGTTCGCCGCCAGGTCAATTGCGATCAGCCGGTCTTCTGCCGGCGGGCCTGCCCCATAGAGTCCGGCGACCGGCCAGGCATAACAGGCGGCCTCGAGCATTTCGCGTTCCGTGCTCGGCCGGTCGTCATCGGCGTCGTCACCGTCTACTCCGAGGCCCCCGCCGCAAAAAGACGCGAAATCATGGCGACCGAGCAGCGCCTGCGCCGCCTGATGCATCGCGTCTACATCAAGCGGCAACCGCAGGTGCCATGTCCGGTCGCGGAGCAGCGGCGAGGGGCAGACGGCCTGCCTGATCATGTACCTGTAGGCCCTGCCCTTCGCGCTGTAGCGGGCGTGGAAGCCGTCGGGTGCCTCCTCCACGGCGCGCGCCGCCACGTCAGGCGGAAGCACGCCGTTCAGCGAGCGATGCAGCTTTTCACAGGGCCAGAGCGGCTCCAACGCGAACGAGGCCACCTGCCCCAGCGCGTGAACCCCGGCATCGGTGCGCCCCGCGAGCGCGATCCGCACCGCCAAGCCGGTCAGCCGCGCGAGCGCCGCCTCGACTTCCCCCTGCACCGTCCGCCCACGATCTGCGGCTTGCGCCTGCGACCCGTGGAAGTGAGTGCCGTCATATTCGAGTGTTAACTTGTACAACATGTGATGCGTACGCACTACGTACTACGCAATACGCACTACTCGACCGTCTCGATCTGGCAGACAGTCGCGCCGTCGCCGCGGCGGGTGTTGATCTTGAAGATGCGCGTGTAGCCGCCGGAGCGGTCCACGAACTTCGGCCCGACTTCCTCGAAAAGGCGTATGACCGCGTCGTCGTTCGCCAGGATCTTGTGCGCCTCGCTGCGGGCGTGCGGCGTGTCTTCGCGCCCGATGGTGATCAGTTTTTCGACCATCGGCTGGATCTCTTTGGCTTTCGCCTCGGTCGTCCGAATGCGGTCGTGGGTGATGAGCCCGACCAAGAGGCTGCGGTAGAGGGCGCGGCGCTGGCCGCTGTTGCGGCTGAACTGCCGTCCCGCAATATTGTGGTGTCCTGCCATTTAAGGTTCCTCCCCATCTGCCTGCGGCTCTGAGCCGGCTTCGTCCAGAAGCTCGTCCATATCTTCATCTTCCTCGTTCGCGGCGAAGGCGGTGCTGTCGAGGTCGCCGGGCTGTGAGAGACCGCGAGAAGCCAGTACCTCTTGCAGTTCGTCATACGACTTTTGGCCGAAGTTGCGGACGCCCAGGAGTTCTTTGCGGTCCATCTCCAAAATCTGGCCGACGCGCAGGATACCGCTGCGCCGCAGGCAGTTGAGCGTCCGCACACTCAGCCCCAGTTCATCCACCGGCATTTCGGCGATGTACGGGGGTATCTCCGATGCGCCTGCGCCGACGCCGGCCGCGGCCCCGACGGCGTTGTAGTTTGCCAGCAGGCTGCTGTGCTGGGCGAGCGCAGATGCCGCCAGGCTCAACGCCTCACCGACGTCCATCGTGCCGTCGCTCCAGATTTCGAGCAGCAGCCGCTCGGCGTCGGGATGCGCCTCGTCGTGCATCGGCTCAGAGACGTAGTTGGCGCGCGGGATGGGCGAGAAAATCGCGTCCACCGGGATCGTGCCTATCGGCATACCCTCGCGGAGTTCGGACGAGAGGTAGCCTCGCCCCTGCTCGACGGTGAGTTCCATTTCGAGCCGCCCCTCGCTGCTGTCGAGGTTGGCCAGAACCTGATCGCCGTTGATCAGCTCGACGCTGCTGGGAAGCTCGATGTCGCTCGCGCGCACACTGCCCGGCCCCACCGCCGAGAGTTGCAGCCGCACCGGGCGGTCGCTGAACGACCGCAGGCGCAGCTTCTTGATGTTCAAGATAATTTCGGTCACGTCCTCTTTCACATGCGAGAGTGTCGAGAACTCGTGATATACCCCTTCGATACGGACGCTCGTGATGGCCGCGCCTGGCAGCGACGATAGCAGGATGCGGCGCAGCGCGTTGCCGAGGATCAGGCCGTAGCCCTTTTCGAGCGGCCCGACGGCAAAGCGCCGGTAGTTAGGAGCGGTGGCGACTACTTCCACCCGAGGCATTAACAGATCAGCCACGCGAACCTCCCGTTGAGTTGTCATAAGCAATGTCATAGTAGAGTACCTTAGAGATTAGAGAGATTAGCGGCTGTAGTACTCGACGATGAGCTGCTCGTTGAGGTTCACATCCAGGTCTGCGCGGTCCGGCAGAGTCACCAGCCTCCCGGTGAGGGAGCGGGCGTCGAGCGACAGCCACGAAGGGATGTCTTTGCGCCCGATGCCGACCAGGACCGTCTTGAAGTATTCGTCGTTGATCCGGTCCGCGCGCACCGCGATCACGTCGCCGGGCTTGCACAGATACGACGGGATGTCGGTCTTCTTGCCGTTGACCGTGAAGTGGCCGTGGTTGACGATCTGGCGGGCCTGGGGCCGCGAATCGGCGATGCCGAGCCGGTAGACGATGTTATCGAGGCGGCTCTCGAGCACCTGCAAGAGGTTCTCGCCGGTTGCGCCTGGGCGGCCCTCGGCGACGGCGAAGTGGAGGCGGAACTGGCGTTCGAGGATGCCGTAGGTCCGCCGCGCCTTCTGCTTTTCGCGCAACTGCAAGCCATAATCTGAGACTTTTCCGCGCCGTCGCTGGCCGTGCTGTCCTGGGGGCTGGTTGCGCCGATCGATTGCACACTTCGGCGTAAAGCAGCGTTCCCCTTTGAGGAACAGTTTGACTCCCTCGCGGCGGCACAGTTTACAAACAGGTCCGGTATAACGGGCCATCGTTCTTCCTCCTGTGTCGTTGTGTTATATTTACCGTATCAGACGCGGCGGCGCTTCGGCGCGCGGCAGCCGTTGTGTGGGATCGGGGTCACGTCAGTGATGCTCGTCACCTGTAGGCCCGCGCCCTGTAGGGCGCGGATCGCGGCTTCGCGGCCCGAGCCTGGGCCTCTGACGAAGACCTCGACCTGGCGGAGGCCATGCTCCATCGCGCGCTTCGCGGCACCGTCTGCTGTGATCTGGGCGGCGTATGGCGTGCTCTTGCGGCTTCCCTTGAAGCCGGACGCACCGGCGCTGCCCCAACTCAGCACGTTGCCCACCGGGTCGGTGAGCGTGACGATGGTGTTGTTGAAGCTCGACTGGATATGGGCCTGGCCTCGGGGCACCATTTTGCGCTCACGGCGGCGGCCACGGGCGGCGCGGGCTGTGCGTGGCGCGGCCGCCTGCTTCTTCTCAGCCAATTGTCTCTCCTATCACTTGCGTGCCTTCTTCTTCGCGGCCACGACCCGTTTCGGGCCTTTGCGCGTGCGAGCGTTCGTCTTCGTCCGCTGTCCGTGGACCGGCATTCCCCGCTGGTGGCGGATGCCGCGATAGCACTTGATTTCGATCAGCCGCTTGATGTTCAGGTTGACTTCGCGCCGCAGGTCACCCTCGACCCGGTACTCGCGGTCAATGATCTCGCGGATGTGGTTCACATCTTCATCCGACAACAGCCGGACGCGGGTATCAGGGGCGATCCCCGTCCTCGCTATGATCTTGCGGGCGGTGGTCGGTCCAATACCGTAGATATAGGTCAGTGCGGTCGCAACTTGCTTATCACGCGGGATGTCCACTCCGGCAATACGTGCCAATATGCGTTCCCCCCTTGCTTATTATCCTTGACGCTGCTTATGCCTCGGGTTGGTGCAGATCACCATGATCACGCCTTTGCGTTTGATCACCCGGCAACGCTCGCAGCGAGCCTTGACTGATGCCTTGACTTTCATTGTTTATCCTTCTCGGCGGCGAATGATCCGCCCACGCGACAGGTCATAGGGCGACAGTTCGAGCACGACGCCGACACCCGGTATGATACGCCCGACGGTCAGCCGGGTCTCGGTGGCAACATGGGCAAGCACCCGGTTGCCGTTCTCTAACTCGACCGTATAAAGCCCGTTCGCCTCGGCTGCGAGCACTCGGCCCACGATTTCGTTCTGAGACAACTTAGACAAGATATATCCTGCGCCGTAACCGGCACCAAGCGTTAATTATACCACAAGAGGGCATCACTTGTCCAATAATGTCAGTATCTCCGGCTCGCCCTCGGTGATCGCCACGGTGTGTTCGACATGGGCAGCAAGGCCGCCGTCCACGGTAACGATTGTCCATTCGTCGTCGAGGGTACGGCCCTCGTAATTGCCCTGCGTCAGCATCGGCTCGATGGCTAAGACCATGCCCGGCAGCAGGCGGACGCCCTTGCCACGCCGCCCGAAGTTCGGCACGTTCGGGGCTTCGTGGAGCTGCCTTCCGACGCCGTGGCCCACCAGGTCGCGGACGACGCCGTAGCCGTTGCGCTCCAGCACTTCCTGTATCGTCGCCGAGATGTCTTCGACGTGGTTTCCGGCGTATGCCTTCCTGATCCCCGCATAGAGCGATTCCCAGCCGACGTCTATCATCCTCTGGGCGGCGGGGCTGATTTCGCCGACAGGCACGGTCGTTGCGGCATCTCCGTGGAAGCCACGGTAGAACGCCCCGCAGTCCACGCTCAAGAGGTCGCCTTCTTCCAGCACACGCTCTCCCGGTATCCCGTGGACGATCTCCTCGTTGACCGAAATGCACAGGCTCGCCGGAAACCCGTTGTAGCCCTTGAACGAGGGTACAGCGCCCCGCTCGCGGA
>JBPCPV010000021.1:0-117270 GCA_050998805.1 Chloroflexia bacterium
CCCGTCGGCCTCGATCCGCCACTTGACCGCGAGCAGGTGCCCGTCGGCATCGCGGTACTCGTGCTTTATTTCCGTCGCGTTCGCCAACGTCGGTCTCTCATGTGTCTCATGTGTCTCATGTCTCTCATACAGGTCCGCCATAGTCAACCCCATTCCCTTCACTATCTGCTCCACCGAGCAGCCCGCATGACAGTGGACGAGCACGCGCCCGTCCGAACCCTCTCTGAGCGACAAGCTCGGCTGCTGGTCGTCATGGGCGGGGCACCGCGCCTGCCAACCGTGCCCCCCCCGCCGCACGCCTGCCAGCCGAGCGAGCACCCCATCAATCGCTGCTGAACTCATGGTCTGCCTCCATCTAGGTCTTTCGGAGTATTTTGGGAAATCGGGCTGGAAACGGGCGGGCCGACGGCCTCACGCGGGCTGAGCCGCACGATTCTAGGCACTGCACGGCCCGTTATTTTTGCCCTCTCATCCTTAATATCCATTTCAGGGGCTATTTACTGACAGATTTTGGTACTTTTCGGAGCTTTTGGGCAAAAGATCGGTCGAAAGACCTAGACGGGTGGATTGGGGAGTGCGGAGTGCGGAGTGGGGAGCGAGTATTTAGCAGTCTGCCGTCAGCGATCAGCCGTCAGCCGTCAGTGATCAGCACTCCGCACTCCGCACTCCGCACTCCCCAATCCGCACTCGTCCTGTGGCGCGTTGTAGAGCCGTTTGGGGCGGCTCCGGGGGTGGAGGGCCTCCCAGTGCGGCTCGTTTTTAGAACAGGAGTTCTAGAGCTTCTGACGTCGGTTGCCGCCCCGCGCCTTTTTGTGTTATAATCGCGCATTGACCCGGCACTCTCTTGACCTGACCACGTCTCGAGGAGGAGACAGCTATGACTGATATCGCGACCTACACAAAGCGCCTCGAAACCGAGCGCGCACGTCTTCTCGACGACCTCCACCGCCTCGATGTTGAAGTGGCCGAGAGCGCCGACCCGCTCGACCCAAGCCGAGGGGGCGTCGGCAACCATATGGCCGACGATGCGAACGTGACAGAAGAGGAAGAGAAGATGCTCTCCCTGCGCCATAACGCCGAGCAGATGCTTGCCCAGGTGGACCGCGCCATTCATCGGATGGCTGAGGGCAAGTACGGCATCTGCGAAAACTGCGGCAAACCGATCAGCCCCGAACGCCTCGACGCCCGCCCCTACGCCACGTTCTGCATTACGTGCCAGCAGCTACAGGAAACCCGGCGCTAGCGTGGAGGTCCAGACCCCGCCGTTGGATCTGGACGGCACACCCGTGACCTCGGCGGCGCGCCTCCGCTCCCTAGCCCCCCTGCTCGCCGTAGCCGCTCTCGTGCTGCTCGCCGACCAGGTGAGCAAGGCGATGATCATAGCAGCAATCGGCCGCGCCGCGCCCACGCACAGCTCCGTTGTGCTGCCGGGTTTGCTCGTCTTCCAGTACTCGGAGAACACCGGCACCGCATTCGGCATGTTCCACAATGCCGGATGGCTGCTCGGTGTGTTCGCCCTGGCGGTCGTCGTCGGCATAGTCGTCATGCTGCCCCGCTTGCAGCAGGGCACCGGCTCAGGACGCGCCCAACTCGTGCTCACCCTGGGCCTCGTCCTCGGAGGCGCGCTCGGCAACCTCCTCGACCGCGTAGCGCATGGCTTCGTCGTGGACTTCATCCTGGTGCCCGCCGCTCACCTCACCCTCGGCAACACCGGCTACCAGTGGCCCAACTTCAACATCGCCGACAGCGCCATCACAATCGGCATGGTCCTCCTGGTAGTCCGGCTTTTCCTGGAGGAGAGGTGAGGCTCCCGTGCCCGACTTCACCGCCGTCATTACCCCCGAACAAGCAGGCGACCGCCTCGACCGCGCCTTGCCCGGCGTCGTAACCGACCTAACCCGTTCATACGCGCAGCAACTCATCGGCGACGGGCGCGTGCTCCTCAACGGCCATTCCGCCCGCCCCTCCCAGCGACTCAAGGCCGGAGACACTCTGCACATCACCGTTCCTGACCCCGAGCCGACCGCCATCCGCCCCGAAGCAATCGCCCTGCGGATCGTCTACGAAGACGACGAGGTAATAGTCGTGGACAAGCCCGCCGGTCTCGTTGTTCACCCGTCGCCGGGGCACCCAGTCGGCACGCTCGTCAACGCCCTCCTCGCCCATACCGACCGCCTCTCGTTACACGGAGAGGTTCGCCCCGGCATCGTCCACCGCCTCGACAAGGACACCTCCGGCCTACTCGTCGTCGCGCGCACCGACGGTGCCCATGCCGACCTCGTGCGCCAACACCAGGCCCGCACGATGACAAAGCAGTACCTCGGCCTTGTCCTCGGCGATCCCCAGCCGCCTACCGGCCTCATAGACGCCCCGATTGGCCGCGACCCGCGCGACCGCAAGCGCCAAGCCGTCACGCCGACCGGACGCCCCGCCCGCACCCGCTACACCACAGAAGCGACCTATCCTGCCGCCCACGGCGACCCCGGCTGCGCTCTGCTTAGGCTGGGGCTGGAAACAGGCCGCACCCACCAGATACGTGTCCACCTCGCCTACATCGGCCACCCGATCATGGGCGACGGCTTCTACGGCCAACGCACACTCCGCCAATCCCATGCCCTCGGCCTCCGTCGCCAGTTTCTTCACGCCACAACGCTGGCCTTCGACCTGCCCGCCTCCGGTCGGCACGTCAGCTTCACCAGCCCCTTGCCCCCCGACCTCACGGCCATATTGCGCCGCCTAGAAACATAGGCAGAAACACCCCGAGGCAAACCCATGCGTATCCTCATCACCGGCTCAAGCGGACAGATCGGCACCAATCTCGCCCTCCGGCTCCTCGCCGAGGGCCACCAGGTCTTCGGCGTAGACAAGCGCCTCAACACCTGGACCGACGACTTCCGCTACATCTTGCAGGATCTCAGTGGCCACTATCCCGCCTATCCCACCGGCATCGGCGGCGTAGACTACCCCGCGTCTGATGTCGTAGTCCATCTCGCGGCCCACGCAAAGGTTCACCAGCTTGTTCGCTACCCCCACCGCGCCCTCGAAAACATGATTATGACCTTTAACGTCCTCGAATATTGCCGCCAGACCCGCACCCCGATCATCTTTTCGAGCAGCCGCGAAGTCTACGGCGACATACACCGGTTCAGCACCGGCGAGGAGAGCGCCGACTTTGCCTTCACCGAGAGCACCTACTCGGCGAGTAAAATCGCCGGAGAGGCCCTGATCTATTCCTACGCCCGATGCTACGGCCTGCCGTATCTGGTCTTCCGCTTCAGCAACGTCTACGGGCGCTACGACAACGACATCGAGCGCATGGAGCGCGTCATTCCCCTCTTCATCCGCCGCATCGCCCGCGACGAGCCGATTACGATCTACGGCCCCGAAAAAGTCCTCGACTTTACGTATGTAGACGATTGCATCGAGGGCATCCTGCGCGGGATCGACGCGCTCACCGCCGGTCGAGTCCGCAACCGCACGCTCAACCTTGCTTATGGAGAGGGCAACACCCTCGTCCACATGGCCGAGCTTGTCGCCGATGCTCTCGGCAGGCCGCCGCGCATCACTCTTGCACCGCCTCTGCTCGGCGAAGTCACGCATTACGTCGCCAATATCAGCAAGGCACAAGAATTGCTGGGCTACGCCCCACAGGTGCCGCTCGACGAGGGCCTCCGCCGCGCCGTAGCCTGGTCGCTTGAATGGACCGCGAAGCACCCGCAGACCCCGCACCCCCCATCGGCCGGCAGTGAGGCCGACGGCAGCACAGTGGCCGGACTCAGCTACAAATATGCGCCGGAGGCTGTGCCTCCCTACCTGCCGTCGGCTGAATAATCCCCCGGCGAAAGGAGATCTCGGTGAAGGCTGTCGTGATGTATGAGCAGGGCGGACCCGAAGTCCTGCAATACGAAACCGTGCCGACCCCGAAGCCCGCGCCCGCAGAGGTGCTTGTCCGCGTCCGCGCCGCCACCGTGAACCACACCGACATCTTCCACCGTAGCGGCCAGGCATTCATTCGCAAGCCCATGCCCCATATCCTCGGCATGGATGTGGCCGGTGAAATCGCCGAACTTGGCGAGGGAGTCACCGATTGGGCCGTCGGCGACCGCGTCGTATCCATCTTCGAGGCCCTCGGCCGCGAGCGCGACGGAGCTTACGCCGAATACACCACCCTCCCCGCCGACCAGCTCTATCGCATCCCAGACGGGCTTGACGCCGTGGCCGCAGCTGCCATCGGCCTTGCCTTCACCACAGCCTGGATCGCCCTTTTCTATAACGGCCGCCTCTCCGACAACGAGCGCGTAGTCATACATGCCGCCTCCAGCGGCGTCGGCACCTCGGCCCTCCAGATAGCCAATCGGCACGGTGCCGCTGTGGTGGCGATCAGCGTCCCCGACAAAGCCGACCGCCTGCGTAAACTCGGCGCCCACATAGTTCTCGACCAGCGCGCCCACAACCTTGTTGCCCAGGTCATGGCCGAAACCAACGGCCTCGGCGCGAGCCTCGTACTCGATCTCGTCGGCGGCACGATGCTCCAAACCTCGGTCGCAATGCTCGCCCCCCACGGTCGCGTCGTCTGCGTCGGCACCCTCAGCGGCGAGATCGCCGAAATCAACGTCATGGACCTGATCACGAAAAACGCCCAAATCATCGGCTCATTCGGCCGCATCAGCCGCGAGGACTTCACCACGGTGTTGCAGCTTTTCGCCGAAGGCACCTTCCAGCCGGTGATAGACCAGGTATTGCCTCTCTCCGAGGCCCGGGCCGCCCACGAGCGCATTGAAAGCCGCGCCGCCTTCGGAAAAATCATACTCACGACGTGAGTTGATCTGCTACCCACTGACGGTATTGTTGTGGTATACTAACAAGGTAGAAAGCCTTCAGCATTACCCATCTTCTACTCGGCGCTTTCTATTCAGCACTTCCAGATCCCTGTAGAGGAGGCGCGCAGTGGCGGGAGGTAGAGGCGATGCCCCAGGCTAGCTGGATCATTGCGCGGATCACGAACAATCCATTTACTCTGCTGGACTTGGCTGCGGTGACGCTGATCTTCTATTGGCTGCTGTCGGTCTTCCGCGGCACCAGGGCGACCATGCTTATACGCGGTGTCGTCATACTCTGGCTCGCCGTTGCCCTCCTGAGCACCGTCTTCCAACTTTCGACGCTCATCTGGCTCATCCGCAATTCGGGGCTGGCGCTCTTGGTCGGCATCCCGGTCATCTTCCAGCCCGAACTCAGGCGGGCACTTGAGCAGATTGGCCGCACCGGGGATTTTATCACCCGCGCTCGTAGACGCCCCGGCGACCTCCAGGCGACGATAGAAGGCGTGGCGGCCGCTTGCGCTCAGTTCAGTCGCCAGCACACCGGAGCGTTGATCATCTTTGAGCGCCAGACCGGCTTGCAAGAATACGCCGACCGAGGCGTGCCCCTCGATTCCGAAGTTACACCTCAGCTCATTGCGGCGATCTTCTACCCCAATTCGCCGTTGCACGATGCGGCGATCATTGTGCGCGGCTCCCGCATAGTCGCCGCAAGCGCCGTGCTGCCCCTTAGCGACCAGATGCTCGGCACCCGCCACTTCGGCACCCGCCACCGCGCCGCCCTCGGCATCTCCGAGCACTCAGATGCCGTGGCTGTCGTCGTCTCCGAAGAGCAGGGCACCATCAGTGTCGCCACCAACGGGCGGCTGGTCGGCAATCTATCGCCGGAGCGGCTGCGCGCCGTCCTGGCCGGGTTGCTGGGTGCGACCCAGCTCCAGGAGGCGTAGGTGTGGACGATATTCGCCCGGAGGCCGCAACCACTCTGCCTCTGACCGAGCCTGCCGGCCCGCCCGCAGATCCCTCCCCACTCACCTCGCCCGCCCGTAGCATACTGAGTGCAGCGAAAGGCCGGCGAGCGATTCCCGAACCCGGGGTCCAAACCCCAAGGTCCAAAATCCAGTGGGAGCCTGCCACCCGCCTGCTCATGGCCTTCGTTATAGCATCCTTACTCTGGTTCTACGTCCTCAACTCCGAGAATCCCGCCGCTTCCACCACATATCCCTCTGTCCCCGTCGTCCCGCGTGGCCTCGACAAGAACCTCAGCATCATCAACGACCTCGGCACCGCCGCCGTCAGCGCCTCAGCTCCCCAGGACGTCCTTTCCCGCCTCACCGGCACCGACTTCAACCCCACAGTTGACCTCACAGGTCGAGGCCCCGGCACCTACTCCATTCCAGTTCAGGTCTCCCCCCCCAGCAACGTCGCCGGCGTCAGCGTCCAACCATCCCAGCTTCAAGTCCAGATCGTTGCCGTGGACGAACGCAGCTTCCCCGTCGAGGTTCACACCCAGGGCCGCCCCAGCATCGGCTACCGGCTCGACACCCAGCAGGTCAGCCCCCCAGCTGTAACCGTGCGAGGACCCCGTGACCTCCTCAGCCGGGTAAATCAGGTAGCTGTGGAAGTGAATGTTGAGGGCAAACAGGGCACTCAAGCCGGTGAGGTCGGACCCCAGGCGCTCGACTTCGCGGGCAGCCCGATCTCCGGCCTACAGTTCAGCCCACAATACGTCAATGTCACCATCACCATCCAGCAATTGCTTAACTACAAGACCCTGCCCATACATGTGCCGATAGCCGGCGCGCCGGCTCCAGGATTCCGCATCACCGACATCTTGGTGCAGCCGACGACGTTGACTGCCTACGGCCTTCCGAGCGTGCTGGAGCCGCTTAACTTCCTTGAAACCGCCCCGGTCTCGATCGGCGGGGTCACGCAAACGCTTTCCGTCAATATCACCGTCCCCCTCACCAATGGGCTTACTCTCTACCCGCCGGGCACTTCGGGCCAAGTGGAGTTGCGAGTCGCGATTGAGGAGATCAGCACAGAGACCCAGATACCGGTGCGCGTGGACCTCGTGGGACTGGCATCCGGCCTCACCGGCACCGCCTCCCCGGCCGCGATTGGGGTCACTCTCAGCGGCCCGCTCGACGCACTCCAGGGTCTCAAGCCGGAGAGCGTGCGGGCCGTGCTCGACCTGAGCGGCTACGCGCCCGGCACATACAAGCTGGTGCCGGTGATCAGCCAGCCGCCGCGTACAACGCTCTCCAGGTCCGACGTGTCCGAAGTCACCGTCAGCATAGTCAGCGAATCGACCCCGATACCCGCCGTCAGCCCCAGTCCCACAGGTCTACCCCCGCCAGTGCCGACTGTTGTGCCCACACCGCGTCAGCTGCCGACCCCGACGCTGCGCGCAGAACCCTCTCCCAGGGCAATACCTACGCCGACGGCGACGGCCAGTCCGATACCCACACCGACATCAACACCTCTGCCGTCTCCGACGCCGGCACCATCTCCGACACCGCAGCCTGCATCGTCTCCGACCCCGCCGGCAAGCACTCCAACAGCCACTCCGGGCCACACGCCGACACCCTGACAAAGAAAGGATGGGAAGATGACGCCTCTAGCCGAGTTCGATTTCAGTCACTATTTCAAGTACGATGAGATACGCGACTTCCTGAGCAAGATGGTCGAGGAATATCCCGAACTGATCTCGACGGAGATCATAGGCAAGAGCCACGAAGGGCGCGAGATCCCGATTGCACTGATCACTAACAGCGCGACCGGGACGCCGCTTGAGAAGCCGGGCTACTGGATCGACGCGAACACCCATGCTGGCGAGGTGACCGGCTCGGCGGTGGCGTTGTACACGATCCATCACCTGCTGACGCAATACGGCAACGATGCACAGGTGACGCGACTGCTCGACGAGTACATGGTCTATGTGCTGCCCCGGATCACGGTTGACGGCTCGGAGAAGTACCTGACCACGCCCTATCTCCTGCGCTCCAGCGTGCGCCCCTACCCATACCCCGACCAGCGCGACGGCCTCTACTGGGAGGATGTGGACGGAGACGGGCTGATCTTGAACATGCGGATCCACGACGACAACGGGGCATGGAAGGCGTCCGAGAAAGACCCCCGCGTGATGCTCCACCGTGAACTCGACGACTTCGGGGGCACGTACTACCACCTTATCTCCGAAGGCATGATACACAACTACGACGGCTATGAGGTCAAAGTCGCGCCCACTCTGGAAGGCATGGACTTCAACCGCAATTACCCCCACATGTGGGACTCGGAGGGCACACAGCGCGGTGCGGGCGACTTCCCCTTGTCCGAGCCGGAGACGCGCGCCGAAGCCGAGTTCTGGCGCACCCACCGTAACATCAACGGCTTCCTGACGTATCACACCTCATCGGCGGTGATCCTGCGTCCCTACAGCACCCACCCCGATGAGCAGTTTCCGGTCGAGGATCTGGATACTTACAAGCTGATCGGCGAGAAGGGCACCGAGATCACAGGCTACGAATGCGTGTCGGTCTACCACAAGTTCCGCTACCACCCCAAAGAGATCCTCCACGGCGGCATGGACGATTATGCCTACGACCAGTTCGGCTGGTTTGGCTTCACGACCGAGCTTTGGGACGCTCCCGCAGCCGCCGGGGTCGAAAAGAAGGAGTATATCGAGTGGGGCCGACGCCACCCCGAGGAAGACGACCTGAAGCTCATGGCCTGGAACGACGAGAAACTGGGCGGTAAGGGCTTCCACGACTGGCGGCCCTTCGACCACCCGCAACTCGGCCAGGTAGAGATCGGCGGCTGGGACATCAAGGCGGCGTGGCAGAACGCTCCTGCTGAGTACCTGCCGGAACTCTGTGAGAAACACTGCCGCTTCACGATAGCCCACGCGCTGATGTCGCCCCGGCTTGGGATACGCCGGGTGGATGTGACTCACCAGGGCGGCGACGTTTACCGGGTGGTGGCGCTGCTCGAAAACCGGGGCTTCCTGCCTACATACACGAGCCAAAAGGGACAGGAGCGCAAGATCGTCCGCGAGATAGAGGTCAAGCTGACGCTACCGGAGGACGGAAGCATCGTGACCGGCAAGGCCGAGCAGGAGGTGGGCCACCTGGAGGGCCGCGCCAACAAGGCGTTCGGGGGTGCCTGGGGCACCGGCATAGACAACCAGCGCAAGGTCGAGTGGGTGGTCCGCGCCCCCGCAGGCAGCACGCTCAAGCTCGATGCGGTCGCCGAGCGGGCAGGAACGGCACGGGCCGAAGTCAAATTGGGCTGACAGTCTCTACCACGCTCACCACAAATAGGCCGGATCCTGCGTGACTAAGCCGTACAAATACCCCAGCAAGCTCGCAGCGAACAACGGAGTCAACCAGAGCACCCAGCGCGGGCGCACGGTTGCCGCCCACAACACTGCCGCCAGCGTCAGCCCCAGCATATAGCGGCTGATCGCGACTTGGTGCTGATACCCACCCCGATGGATGAATGTCATCAGGGCTGCATTGCCCAACATTCCGAGCAGCAGCGGTGACGGTGCCCGCCACGTCCGCACAAGAGCCGCCATCCCCAGGCCGCCGAACACCAGCGTCGGGATGACGTACTGGGAAGCATAGCCGACCGACCGCAGGGTTGGATCGTCCAACTGTAGCCAGTACGCCAGGAACGGTATATGTTCCAGCGGTTGGGCATAAGACACGCCCAGGTAATTCTCTTCGAGACTGATGTAGGACGACCAGACCAAGAATGGGAGGAACGTGAGCGCCGCGCTTGCGACCGTTCGCCAATCGCGCCGAACCAGGCCGGCCGCGCCGTATCCCGCCACGGCAAACACCGCCAGCTCGCGCGTCAGCAGCGCCGCCGCAAACGCCAACCCCCCGCCAAGCCACCCCGTTTGCCGGCCCGCCATATCTCCGGCTGGCCTGCTCCCGCCTTCCGGCTGCGGCTGCCTCGACGGCCCCACGAGGCCCCACCCCGCGATTCCGAGCGCGACCAGCGCGAATGTCAACGGCTCGGCTGTGTCAAATGTCAGAGCTACTGGGATCCCCGACGCGAGCGCGTAGCTCAGGGCAAACCACGGGCTGCGCCCCCACCGCCGCAGCAGCACGGCCACCACGCCCGTCCCGCCCACCACCGCGATCCAGTTGATCGCCACCATCGCGGCCGCCATCAAGGGGCGCTGGCCCAAAGTCACCCCAATGATCAGCAGCGGGTAGAAGATCCGCTCCAACCGGAACGCCGCGTTGTCCATGAGCGCGCTTGCGTGCAACGGATGCAGCGCCGTGTAATAGTAGAACTGCCCGTCATACCCGTGCGTGCCGTTCGGATCACGATCCGTGAACAGGCTCCCCTCGTGGACAAAGCCCACCGGGTCGCCGCCGAAATGCTGCCAGAGCCAAGCCAACAGCCCCAGGTAGATCAGCCCAACAGCCAAGCTCACCAGAGCCGGATGCTGCCACCAGCCCCACCTCAGAGCGCCGGTTGCCTGCCGTGCGTCACTTGCTGCGATCCGGTCGCGTGTACCTTCCTGCGGCCCATGAACCGTCTGGGCCGGTAAAACCTGAGCCGCCGCCTCATTACGCGGCAGAACTCCCATATCTTTGCTTCGCATAAAGGCGTCGTTCTTCCCCTACCGACCCGGCGAACCCCAGGGATAGTTCCAATTCGCTTAACACGGCGGCGCAAGGGAGTCGCACAACAACGCCTATTCATACCACATTTCCCCCCTACGCACAAGCCCGTCCCCGCTCCAATCCGTACTACGCACTACGCACTACGCACTACGAAAGCACGGCGCTGCCGCCTCAACTCCCACGCCAACGGCCGCTTGATCTCGCGCCGACCGTCGTCAACCGCATATCCCCACAACCCCGTGGAGCAAAGCCGGTCGTCGTCCCACCCAGGGTAGTCCAGCACCGGGTAGATGCAGATCCCTTCAATCTCCACCCCCGCGCGCATCGCCGCCTTTGTCTCCCCGCAGACGTATCGGAGCCACGCGGGGCCGGACGCACCCTCATCGCTTGTCTCGGCGATGATGATCGGGCGGCCATACCGCGCGTAGACCTCCGCGAGTATCTCGCGGAAAGGCCGATACTCGGCCCGCCCCCGAAGGATCGTTGCCCCATCGAGGAACCACTGATTGGCAGGGTAGTAGTTGACGCCTATGATGTCCAAATATTTCGGCGCGCCGCCTAGCTCGGGGGCTAACTGACCGCAGAGCATATCCCAGCTCTCGTACTGGCCCCGTCTGTAAGCTGCGGCCCCGCTCTCGTCCTCGGGGCGCGCCGGGTCGGCTATCACATTGATCACCGGGTCGGGGTGGACGATCCGCGCGGTCGGTGCCGCCTCCCACACCGCCTCGATGCCTGCAATGGCCGCGCGCACGAGTTGGCGTTTGAGTTCCGGCCCGCGCTCCTTCTCGCAAGGGTAGATTCGCCCGACAGTTCCGGCTGCCCAGGCCACGTAGGAGATCTCGTTGACCGGCGCGACGATAAGCGGCTTCTCGCTCTCTTGGCCGACGAAATCGGCGAAGGCGCGGGCTAGGCCGGCGTAGCAGCGGACGAACTCAGGGGAGAAGATGTCTATGTCGTCGGGCCACCCGTAATGAAACAGATCCCACACCACTTGGACACGCGCGGCGCGGGCCGCATCAAGAAGCGGCAGCACGCTCGAAAAGTCATAGCGGCCCCGCCGCCGCTCGATCAGGTGCCAGCGTATGCCCTCGCGCGCCACTCTGATCCCGTGAGACCGTAGGCGCGCGTAGTCGGCGGCGGCGAACTCGGCGTGCCGCGTAGTCGTCAGCAGATCCAGACGTTTGCCGTCGGCGCGGCGGTGCGTCGAACACTCAAACCCGCCGATGAAGAAGCTGCGAAAGAGCCGCCCGCGCCGTGCAGGAATCAGCCCGGCCCCCGCTGGGCCAACTCGGTCTGCACCGCATGGCGTTCGTTCTCGAACATCTGCCCCACCGAGTCCCCTGTGTGGACACGGTGGATTGCCTCGCCGAGCAGCGCGGCGACGCTAAGAACGTGGATCTTGGGGATGAGTTTGTCGGGGTGGATCGGTATTGTGTCGGTGCAGACGAGTTCAACAATCGGGCTGTTTTGCAGCCGGTCTATCGCCGGGCCGCTCAACACCGGGTGGACGCAGCAGGCATAAACGGCAGCCGCCCCCTGCTCCTTCACCTCCAATGCCGCCTGCGTGATCGACCCAGCGGTGTCCACCTCGTCGTCAACCAAGATAGCCTGGCAGTCGCGGACGGAGCCGATGATGTTCAGCACCTCGGTGCGGCCTGCGTTGCCGTGCCGCCGCTTTTCCACGATCGCCAGGGGCGCGCCCACCAGTTCGGCGAAGTTCCGCGCGCGTTTCGCGTTGCCGATGTCGGCAGACACCACGACAGGGTTCGGCAGATGCTTTTCGCGGTAGTGTTTGGCGAGTAAGTAGACCGCAGTCAGCTCGTCTACCGGCAGGTTGAAGAAGCCCTGTATCTGCCCCGCGTGCAGGTCCACCGTCAATATGCGCTGCGCTCCGGCCACCGTGATTATGTCGGCCATCAGCCGCGCGGTGATAGGCACCCGTGGCTGGTCCTTCTTGTCGGTCCGCCCATATGCGTAATACGGCAGCACCGCCGTGATCCTTGATGCTGAGGCCCGCTTCGCAGCATCGATCATGATCAGCAATTCCATGATCGAGCGGTTCACCGGGCTGCACGTCGGCTGGATTATGAACACATCCCCGTCACGCACGCTCTCGTTCAGCTTGACAAAAATGTTTTCGTTGCTGAACGAAAACACGTCCGCCTGTCCGAGCGCGATGCCGAGGTGGTCGGCGACCGCCCGCGCCAGCACCGGGTTCGCGTTCCCCGTGAAGATTATCGGCCCTTCAGCTGGTCTGCACATATTTTGTCGTCTACCTCACACTAACGGGTCGCAGACCCGATTTTGCCCGCTGGTCTCAAGTACATCCAGGCCCGCGTGGGCCGCCGCCTGCTCCGCCTGTTGCTTGCTGCGGCCCACTCCCCGGCTCAAAACCTGGTCCCCGACCCAGACCTCCACGGTGAACTCGCGGTCATGCGCGGGGCCGCTCGTGGCGACGATCCGGTATCGGGGCGGCTCCGTCTTCTGGTCGGCCTGTATCTCGCGCTGCAACCGGCTCTTGTAGTCCGCGATCAGCACCGCGGCCAAATCGCTGTCGCTCGTGGTGGCAAGCAGCCGCCCCAACACACGGTCCACCGCGCGCAAGCCCCCGTCCAGATAGACCGCGCCCAGCAGCGCCTCCATTGTGCGCCCGATTATGCTCTCACGTTCCCGTCCGCCGTGCGCCTCCTCCCCATTGCTCAGGTATATATAACGCCCGATACCGAGACCCGTGCCCCACTGCGTGAGTTGACTCAGCCGGACCAGGGCACCCCGCAGGCTTGTCAACTCGCCTTCCTGCTTCTCCGGATGGCGAACGTACAGCCGCCGAGCTACTAGGAAGCCCAGCACAGCATCGCCGAGGAACTCCAGCCGCTCGTTCGATTGCTCCGCCCCTTCCGGCACATCGTGGAGGTAAGAGCGGTGGATCAGCGCCGTCCGCAGCTTTTCGGGATGCTTGAACTGATAACCGAGCGCCTCCTCGAGTTCGGCGAGATCTGCCGGCATCCTGCCTACTCTCAGCCTGCCAGCGCCGCGTTGAGGTCCACGCCCGCCAGCGTCGCGGTCTGCTCCAGCCCCGGCCAATCAACCGTAACGTGGTAGCGGTAGTGCCCCTCGCCCAGCTCCTCGGTCTCGACGCTCGCCAGGTTCGGCCTGACGAGGAAGCGCACCAGCGCGTCGGCACCCGCGTTCTGCTGCGGGTCGGCATCGTCAAGCACCACCGCCTGCCCGCTTGCGCGCTGCGCTCCTGCATACCGCAACCCCGTGACGAATGCCGGGAACAGCCGGTCTGCCGCCTCCGACTCCGTCTCCACATTGTGACTGGTCATAACGGCGTTCCGGTCGTCGTCGTCGAGCGCACGCGCCGTGAACTCAGCCTGCTTCTCTTCCAGGCTGGCGATGCGAGTGTTGATGATGAACTCGAGCAGTTTGCGTGCTTCGTTGTCCGGCATGTCGGTCTTATCTCCTCTAACCAGATTCTTCGCCGCGCTTAGATTGGCAGCGACTTGGCTCCCTTATTGTATGAACCCCACACATATTTGTCAAACCATCGCCCCCTCCCACATCTCCGCCCGTGGACAGTGGGACGCGCGCAACGTCTGTGGGAGAGTCGCTCTGCGCTCGATGAGCCTGCCCTACCCCTCCGCACTCTGAGACAAACCATGCGACATGAACCTTGATGGTCGGGGACTGCCTCGGCCAGTTGCCGGAGACCCGTCCCGTCACGTATAATGAGACCCAAGCCACTGTCATTCTGAGCGCAGCGAAGAATCTCAGTACAGGAGACACATATGACTACACCAGAAGACCCGACGCCGCGCGCCGCAAGCCCCTTCCTCGAACGGCTTGCCCAGCCCGGCGTGCTGATCTGCGATGGAGCGATGGGCACCATGCTCTACAGCAAAGGTGTGCCCGCTAACTACTGCTTCGACGAATGTAACCTGTCGCAGCCCAAGCTCGTGCTCGAGATCCACCAGGAGTACATGGACGCGGGTGCCGAGATAATCGAGACCAACACATATGGTGCCAACCGCTTTAAGCTGGAGACTTACGACCTCGGCGAGAAAGTGCGCGACATCAACTTCCGCGGGGCCAAGCTCGCCGGCAACGCCCGTGAGATAGTCGGCAGGCCGGTATTTATCGCAGGCTCCGTCGGCCCTCTTGGCCGCCCCATCGCCCCCGTTGGGCGTATCTCTTCGTCGCAGGCCGGCGATATTTTCCGTGAGCAGATAGAGTATCTGCTCGAAGGCGGGGTAGACCTGCTGATCCTTGAGACCTTCAAGGATCTGCATGAGATGCTGATTGCCCTGCGCGCGGCGCGCCAGGCGTGCGACCTGCCCGTTGTCGCCCAGATGAGCTTCGAGGAGGAGGGCCGCACCCTGGCAGGAGATACCCCCGCCGCCGTCGTGCGCGCGCTTGAGGATGTCGGTGCCGACGTGATCGGGGCCAACTGCTCGACGGGGCCGGTGCGTATGGCGCGGGTACTCGCCGAGATGGCGGCCCAGGCCCGCCGCCCGTTGAGCGCGCAGCCCAACGCCGGATGGCCCGAAGTGGTCGCGGGCCGGATCGTCTACGTATCGGGGCCGGTATATATGGCCGAGCAGGCGCGGCGTATGGCCGCGATGGGTGTGCGGATTCTCGGCGGCTGTTGCGGCACGACCCCCGAGCATATCCGCGAGCTATCGCGGCGGCTGCGCGACGGCGAGCAGCCCGAGGCCGCGCACGACAGCGCCGCGCGGGTCAAGGCCGTCGTCGCCGAGCGGGCCGCGCCGACCCCCGCCACGCCTTACAGCCCGGCGAACGCCGAGCCAGCACCCCCGGCCCAGTTGGTCGCCGCGGCAATGCGCCCCTACAACGCGCGCGAAGAGGCAGCCCCCGGCACCTTCGCCTGGAAACTGGGCCGCGAGTTCGTCAGCACAATCGAACTCGAGCCGCCGCGCGGCATCAACCCCGCGAAGATGCTCGCGGGCGCGCATATGCTCCGCGAGCGCGGCCTGACCGCAGTGGACATAACCGACAGCGCGCGCGGCAGGGCTTCGATGAGCGTCATGGCGTGCTCCAACATGGTCTTGCAGCAAGTCGGCATCGAGGTGATCATCCACTTCTGCACCCGCGATCGCTCTCTGCTCGGCCTACAGGCCGAACTCCTCGGCGCGCACGCGATGGGCCATCGGATCATCCTCGCCCTGACCGGCGACCCGCCGAACCCCGTGGAGAAGGTTGCCTCGTCGGGTGTCTTCGACATCGACAGCATCGGGCTGATCAAGCTGCTGCGGAAGATGAACGCCGGCGAGGATGTGGCCGGCAACAGCATCGGCGGGCAAACAAACTTCCTGATCGGCTGCGCGTTCAACCCGAACGCGCGCGATCTGGAGCTGGAGATAGACAGGCTCTACCGCAAAATGGAAGCCGGGGCCGACTTCGTGATGACCCAGCCCTTCTTCGACCTCGAATGGCTCGACAAAACGCTGGATCTCGTGGGCAACTTCCGGCTGCCGATCCTGATGGGAATACTGCCGCTGCAAAGCGGGCGGCACGCCGAGTTCTTGCACAACGAGGTGCCGGGCATCGTCATCCCCGACTGGGCGCGGGGGCGGATGCACGCCGCCGGCGCAGACGGTAAGCAGGCGGGCGTCGCCATGGCCCAGGAGCTGTTGGCATACGCGCGCACGAAGGTGGCCGGGGCCTACCTGATGCCGAGCTTTGGCCGCTACGAGGTCTGCGCGCAAGTGCTCGAGGTCTTGACTTGAGTAAGGAGCAGTCCGATGGCTAAGAAGAAAGTTGCCCTGGTCTTGAGCGGCGGCGTGTCGCTCGGCGCGTATATCGCGGGTGCGATCGACGAATTGCTCACGGCGTTCGCTTGCGCCAACGAGTCCGCCTCCGGCGACCAGTACGAGATCGATATAATCTCCGGGGCGTCTGCCGGGGCCACCACCGGGGCGCTGGTCGCCCACGGCCTGCTCTACCGCAAGGGCCGGACCGCCCTGCACGATGTCTGGGTCGAGGGAATCGACATGGCTGACCTGCTCTCCGTGCAGGACATCGACACTGAGCCTATGTCGGTGCTGACCGCAGGCCCGCTCGTCAAGCTCGCCGCCTCGGTGCTCTTTGCCGGAAACGCAGGGATGAAACCGGACCCCGCATCGTTCTGCGCCGACGAACTCATACTTGCCATGACGATCACCAACACGCTCGCCCTACCCTATAGCGAGCGCGTCGCCGAGCCTGCGTCGGGCAGGACCGAGAAGTTCGTGCAGGCGCGCAACGCCGAGCAGGAGACATTCCGCCTGAACACGGCCACACCGATTCCCTACACCGAGGTCTGGCAGAGGATCGCCCTGGTCGCCCAAGCCTCCGCCGCCATCCCGTTCGTCTTCCCGCTGGTCCACCTCTCCCGCCAAATGGCCGACGACGAGCAGTACATCCTCAAGCCTGACCTTACCGGCGAGGCCGACTTCTGGTACTATGACGGCGGCACATTCAATAACCTGCCGGTGGACCTCGCCTGGAACTACGCCAAGACCGGCGGCATGGACGACCGTGTGATCGTCGTCGTCAACCCCTGGCGGCCCGTTACCGGGCTGACGCCTCGGGATACCGACCGCCCCGGGCTGCTGCAAGGCGCTATGGGCCTGTTGAGCGCCATGCGGAACGAAAGCACCGCGCTCCGCTTCGCGGGGGAGGTTCTGGGCCGGGACATGATGCAGGCTGCGGCACCCGTGCAGCACACGGCCCCGGCCGCGGACGGCGCAGCGCGTGGTATCGCAGGCGTGGGAGATCCTCCGGTCGAACTCCTCGGCAACTTCGCGCTCGTCATGCCGACCGCCGACGACAAGCGTCTGCACGGCAACCACCTGCATGCCCTGGCCGCCTTCCTCGACCGCAGCTTCCGCGAATACGACTTCCGGCGCGGCGCAGCAGACGCCCAGAAGACGGCCCACGATGTCCTGAAGATCCAATATGACTCGGGGCGTCCCGCCGACTTCTACCTACCAGACGACGACAAGACCCTGCCCTGTGCAGACGACCTACAGACCTACGCGGCGCTGGGCACGATCAAGAGTACGAAGCACCCCGACAAAACCGTTCTCCAAGTCTTCGAGGATGCGCTTGGGAAGCGCGTGAGCGGCCTGGTACGCAAGTGGAACCCGCCAGGCCCCGACCTGCCCTACGACCTGCTGCTGCCGCCCCTGATCACGCACCTGCTGGATGAGCATATCCCCGGCCTCTGGACTGAGTAGGGGCCGGTGGGTGCGGCCTACCGGCGCAGCAAGCGCAGGAAGGCCGTAGATGCCTCTATACCCTGGTAGATATTGCCGAGCTTCATCTTTTCGTTCGGCGCGTGCAGGTTGTCGTCGGGCAGCCCGAAGCCCATCAGCACGCAGGGCGCGCCCAACCGCTCTACAAACAGCCCGACTATCGGGATCGAGCCTCCCATGCGGGTGAAGACCGGGGCGACGCCGAAGACTGCCTCGAGCGCCTGGGCCGCTGCCTGCATCACAGGCGTATCGGTCGGCAGGAGCATCGGCGGTGAAGCACCCAGCGACTCTAGGGTGAACCTGGCATAGGGCGGGCAGAGCGCCGCGATCCGGGCGCGCAGCAGGTCGAAAACCGCGCCCGGTTGCTGGTCGGGAACCAGGCGTAGGCTGATCTTGCACGACGCCTGCGCGGGAATGATCGCCTTGCTGCCCGCGCCGGTGTAGCCGCCGAGGATGCCGTTGACGTCGAGCGTGGGCCGCCCCCAGACGCGCTCCAATGGGGAATACTCGGCGTCTTCGAGCAGGGCCGGCGCGCCGATCTCCTTGTCGTTGTACTCGCTGGCGTCGAACGGCAGCCGCGCCCAGCTCGCCCGCTCTTCCTCCGCGAGCTGTCTGACGCTCTCATAATAGCTCGGCAGCATGGGACGTCCGGCGGCGTCGGTCAGCCCCGCGACGATGTGGCAGAGGACGTGTATCGCGTTCGGCGCGGCCCCGCCGTAGAGGCCGGAATGGAGATCCTGCCGCCCGGTCTGCACGCTCAACTCAGCGCCCAACATCCCACGCAGCCCGGTGCAGATGGTTGGTTGCCCCTCGGCATACATCGGGGTGTCGCTGACCAGCACGGCGTCGCAGGCCAGCGCATCGGCGTGTTGCTCGACATACTCCTCGATGCTGGGGCCGCCGATCTCCTCCTCGCCCTCGATCAGGAAGCGCACGTTCACCGGCAGCTTGCCCTTGGCGCGCAAAAGCTCGGCCACAGCCTTGAGGTGGATGTAAAGCTGCCCCTTGTCGTCGGCTGCGCCCCGCGCGTAGATGTTGCCGTCGCGGATGGACGGCTCGAAGGGCGGTGTGTGCCAGGCGTCGAGCGGGTCGGCAGGCTGCACGTCGTAGTGGCCGTAAACCAGCACGGTCGGCTGCCCCTCTGCATGAAGCCAGTCGGCATAGACGAGCGGGTGAACCGCCGTCGGTATGACTGCCACATGCTCAAGCCCCGCCCTGCGGAGATAGTCGGCGGCCCACTGCGCGGCGCGCTCAATGTCTGCCCTGTGTTCCGGCTGGGTGCTGATCGAGGGGATACGCAGAAACTCGGTTAGCTCCCGGACAATCTGTCTCCGCAGCTCGTCCCCTGCCATGTCTTTCGTGCTTGTCGCCGTGTCGGTCATAGTTTGGTCTCTCCTTTTTGGCTCCATTATACCCCAAGAAGGGGCTGTGAGAAGCCGTATGATATAATGGCGGCATTATGACGCCTATGCTAGAGCACTCCACCGGCGGCGCGGGCGCGACCTCGGCGCGCGGGAAACCTGCGGCGCGCCGGATCGTGGCCGCGATAGTCGCCTTCGCCCTTTTGCGGGGGGTGGCCTGGGCCTACATGATCCCTCCGCTACAGGCTCCCGACGAGCCGTCGCACATGCTCTTCGTCGCACAGCTCCGCGCGAACGGCGCGTTGCCGATCGCGTTTATCGTGAGGCAGGACAGGCTTGGACGGGGCAGCACGACGCGCCCGCCGGCTATGCGCGCCTACCTGGCCGACCACGGCTACACTACGTTCCTCTCGCAGCCATACGAGTCCACACAGGCCCCGCTCTACTACGTGCTCTGCGCGTTGGCGACCTGGCCGTTGCCGAACGACCCGGAGACGCTGCTTTACGGCTGCCGCCTGGTGTCGGCGCTGCTCGGCGCGCTCGCGGTGTTCGCGGCGGCGCGCGCGGCCGCCACGTTGGCTCCCGACCGGCGGGCTTTTGTGGTGGGGGTGCCGCTCGCGCTTGCGCTCTGGCCGCAGTTCGGGTTCCAGGCCGCGACCGTGAGCAACGACATTGCGCTCGACCTGGCGGGCGCGGTCCTCGCGTGGGCGTGGGCAGCGGCGGCGCAGAGCCGGTCGGGTCGGTGGCCGCTGATCATCGGCGCGCTCACCGGCCTCGGCGTGCTCACCAAGCTGACGGCGGTCACGACGCTGCCGGGCAGCGCGCTCGTGCTCCTGGGCCGGGCGCGCGCCGGGCGGGTGGCCTTGCCCCGTCTTCTGCGCGACGGCGTGGTGGCAGGCTCAGTTGCGCTGCTGCTGGCAGGCCCGTGGCTGGTCCGAAACCAGCTCGTCTACGGCGAGCCGACCGGCAGCGCACAGGTGTTCAGCGTCTACCACACTATCTACACGAGCAGGCTGCACCTGCCGGAAACGACGCGGATCATCGTGCCGCCGCTCGACCAGTTCAGTTGGTACAGTTTCAGTTCGTTTTGGGCGGTGTTCGGCTGGCGCGGGGTCTACCTGCCGACACCTTTTGGAGGGCACAATGCGCCGTTTCTTGAGCAGGCGGTGCCCTTCTACCTGCTTGCGGCTGCGCTCACCGCGCTCGGCGTGGGCGGGTCGCTGGCGTGGGCGGTGCGGAGGCTGCGTGCGCGCGCGCCGTTGCCTCCCAGCCTCGGCTGGCCGCTCGCCGCCTATGCCGTGACGGCCGTCGCGGCGGTGGCCTCGCTGATGCTCTATAACCTGACGACCGACGGCCAGCCGCAGGGCCGCTATACGTTCGTCGCCCTGGTGCCGTTCTGCGTTATAGGCGTGGGCGGCGCGCTCCACGCCACCCGCTCGCCGCGCCTGAACAACATCCTAGCCGCAGCCGGTCTAGCCATCCTGGTCGTGTTACAGCTCGCATCTTGGTGGGCGCTCTCCTGACGCGATGAGATCACCGCTTGACAGCGCCGACAGCGAGTAGTATGCTGTTGACGTGCCGGCACAATCGCGGGGCAGCGGCATGAACCGCGATTGTCTCGGCCCGACTTATAGGTTCTCGATCTCTACCGGCTCGATTTGGTCTGCGGGTTCGTAGCCGAAGATCCGCGAGTAGAAGTAGAACTCGGCTTCGAGCGACCGCTTGATGTTCGCCGCCTGCCGGAAGCCGTGCATCTCGCCGGGGTAAGCCAAATAGGCGACGGGCACGCCGTTGGCGCGCATCGCCGCGACCATCTTCTCAGATTGCACCGGCTGCACAACCGGGTCGTCAAGGCCCTGGAAGAAGATCACCGGGCGGCGCAGGCGCTCGGCGGAGTAGAGTGGCGAGCGAGCGCGGTAGAGGTCGCGGGCCTCTGGGTAGGGGCCGAGCATACTGTCGTTGTAGCGCGACTCGAACTTGTGGTCGTCTCCCTCAAGCGCCTCGAGGTCGCTGATCCCGTAGTAGCTCGCACCGGCGTGGAAGAGGTCGCGGAAGGTGAGCGCGGCCAGCGTCGTATAGCCGCCCGCGCTTCCCCCTGTGATAGCCAGCCTCTTGGGGTCCACAAGCCGCTTCTCGGCCAGGTAGCGCGCGCCGTTCACGCAGTCGTCCACGTCCACCACTCCCCATTGGCCGTTAAGGCGTTGGCGGTAAGCGCGGCCATAGCCCGTGCTGCCACCATAGTTCACGTCGAAGACGGCGAAGCCGCGGCTTGTCCAGTACTGGATCGTCGGGCGGAGCGCGCTCGATGTCTGGCTTGTCGGCCCGCCGTGGATCATCACGAGCAGGGGCGGCAGCTCGCGGTCGGGCGCTCGGTAATCGCGGTTGCGGGGCGCGTAGAACAGGCCGTGGGACGTCAGCCCGCCCTCTGTCGGGAACTCTACGGCCTGGGGCACCGAAAGGTAGCCGGGGTCAAGGTCTCGGTCATCGGAGCGGCGAAGCGTGTTGCGCTCCCCGGTCGCCGGATCGAGTTCGACCAGGGCCGTCGCGGTGGTCGGCGAGCCTGCGATGAAGATCAGCCGCCTGCCGGCAGCCTGTATGCTGCTGATGCTGCTGTAGGGCAGCTCTATCGGCGTGAACGCGCCTGTTTCTGTGTCCAGATGGGCGAGGTGCTCAGTGCCCATGCCGTTGTATACACAGTAGAGATCGCGCGGCCCGGTGAAGGCATACGTACTCTGGCCGAAGGCCCATTGCGGCTGCCCAAACTCTGCCTCCATCAGGTGGAGCGGTTCGACTGCTCCATCACGCAGCCGGTAGAGGTTCCACCAGCCGCTACGGTCGGAGATAAAGTGGAGCAGGCCGTCCGGCGACCATTCGGGCTGGAAGATCGACTCGGCGAGACCGCCTGCGACGAGTCGCGGATTCACCGGCACGCCCTCGGCGTCGAGGTCGGCTAACCAAAGTTCGGTGCCGTCCCAGGGCATGTTGGGATGGTTCCAAGTGAGCCAAGCCAGGCGCTTGCCGTCGGAGCTGAGGCGTGGCGTCGAGTAGAAGTCGTTGCCGCCGACGAGCACTTGGCCGGTGTCGCCGACCGCGAGGTCAAGCGCAGCGATCGTGTTCACCGCGTCACGGTCCGACGCGGTGTGGTCTTCGCGGATCAGGATCAGCCGGTTGCGCCCGCCGTCCACGACCATGTCGGCATAGCGCATGGGTGCCTCCGGCGTGATCGGCCCCGGCGCACCGCCGGGGGCCTGCCGATAGAGCCTACCGTCGGCGAAGTTCGAGAAGTAGACCGTGCCCGTGCTTACAGTGTACGCCCCGCCGCCATACTCGTGTACGCGCGTCCGCACGTTGAAGCCGGGAGGGGTGACGTCGCTGACCTCGCCTCCCTGCGTGCGGCGGACGAGGACGTTGCGCCCGGCCTCGGAGGGGCGCAGCTCGATCCAGTAGAGATCGGCGGCGTCGGCGCGCGGGGCGCTGAGGCCGACCATGCCGGCCAAGATCCAGTCGGCGGTTAGGGGCGATTTCCATGCACCGTAGGGCGCGATCTCAGGTTGGCTCATGCAGTGGTTCCTTTCTCCCGGATAGTATCTCGTAGGGATAGTACATTTCTGTGCCCTCTACGAAGCCCAGTCGCTCGTAGAGCGGCCGCCCCATTGGAGAGGCGTTCAGCACGAGGCCGGATACCCCATTCTCGCGGCTCCAGTCCAGCATGGTCTGCATCACCAGTTCGGCCAGCCCCTGGCGTCTCCATTCCGGCTCGGTGTAGATGTTGACTATCAGCCCCTGCGGCCCCGCCTTCAACAGCTTGCCTTCCTGATCCGGGCGCGGCATGTTCCGGCGGAGTTGTATCCCTCCGCCCGCCACGATACGCTCCGGTTCGTCCTCTGGCACGACCAGCCATGCCACATACTCCCCCGCCGGCACCGCTGCAGCAAAGTACTTCTCGGAGGCCGCAGCCAGATCCTGGTACGAGCCGGGGTCAAGCCTGCCCATATCCTTGAACATCTCGCAGCGGTGCCGTGCCAGTGTAGGCACGTCCGCCGCCTTAGCCCGACGGATCACGAATCTCTCGGCCATGGAACTCCTATTGCGGTCAGCAGTCAGCAATCGGTGGGTGCTTCCGCGCAGATCCAGTATAGCTGACCCGTCAAGATTCGGCTCCGCGCTCGCCGTGTGCGACCAGCGCACTGCTGCTAACGTATACTTAATCGGGAGCCAGCCCTTGCAAAGCAGGGGGAGAACGGCTAGAATGTAGACAGATGGCCGGGCTTTGATCCCGGCAGGAGACAGCAGACTATGTACCTTTGGGATATGCGATATTTCGTGATAATGCTGCCGGTGCTCGCGCTGACGATGTGGGCGCAGTGGCATGTGAGATCGGCGTTCGAGAAATACAGCAAGGTGAGGACGATGCAGGGGCTGACGGGGGCGCAGGTCGCGCGGACGATCCTCGACAGCCAGGGGCTGACGGGGGTGCCGGTGGAAGAACTGCCGAACGCGGGGCCGCTCGACAACCACTACGACCCGCGGGATCGCACTCTCCACCTATCGCCACAGGTTGCGCGCAGCAACTCGGTAGCAGCGGTCGGGGTGGCCGCGCACGAGTGCGGGCACGCGGTGCAGCACGCACAGAGCTACATACCGCTCCAGGCGCGGACGGCCATTGTGCCTGCCGCGGCCTTCGGCTCGAACATCGGCGGGCTACTGGTGATGGCGGGGGTCATGCTGTTTATCTTCACGCACGTGGGCTTCGCATTCTGGTTGGTTTGGGCCGGTATCGCCTTCTTCGCCATTGCCACGATCTTTTCGATGCTGACGCTGCCTGTCGAACTCAACGCGAGCAAGCGCGCGATGTCGCTGCTGCAGAGCACGGGGCTGATCGACCGCACCGAGTACGGCGAGGCCCGCTCGGTGCTGAACGCCGCGGCCTGGACTTATGTGGCGGGGCTGGCAGCTGCGGTCGCCAACCTGTTCTACTACATCATGTTGGCGTCGGGCATGGGCCGGCGTCGCTAGCATCGTCATTCCGAAACGCGATCCACGAAAACACGAAAGAACGATGGGGTAGCGAAGCATCTCTGGCGGCTAGGAAGGCTGATTTGAGCAACAGTCCGACATCTAACACTGTCATTCTGAGCGCAGCGAGGAATCTCTATGATTTCAGCCCCGACGACCTGGTTGAGGAGCTTAAGGCGCAGGGTCTGCCTGTGTTTCGGGCGAAGCAGGTTCTGACCTGGCTCTACAAAGACTTGGCGACCGATTTCAGCGCGATGACCAACCTGCCGAGTGACCTGCGGCGCAGGCTGGCCGGGCAGTACCGCATCGGCAGCGCGGAGGTGGTGACACAGCAGGTTTCGAGCGAGGGCGACACGCGCAAGGTGTTGCTGCGCTTCGGCGACGGCAGCACGGTCGAGGCGGTGCTGATGCTGTACTACGACCGGGCGACGGTGTGCGTCTCGAGCCAGGTGGGGTGCGCGATGGGCTGTGTGTTCTGCGCGACCGGGCAGATGGGGTTCACACGCAACCTGACGCCGGGGGAAATGGTGGAGCAGGTGCTTGTGTTTAGCCGTTGGCTGAGGCAGAACCCGTATAACCCGCCTGCGCCGCCTGCGCCTCCGACTCGCCCGCAGCCGCCGCCTCTCCGCCCTATGATCCCGCCGCCTCGGGGACGCCGTCCTCTGCCCGCAGGGAACGGCAGGCCGGGTGTGCGTTTGCCTGTGCCGTACAGGCCGCTCGGCAGGAGGCCGGCGCAACCGCTGCCCCCGCCGGGGCCTCCACCTCCACCGAGGCCGCTCGATGCGGTCACGAACGTCGTCTTCATGGGCATGGGCGAGCCGATGCTGAACTACGACAACCTCTGGCAGGCGATTCGGACGCTCAACTCGCCGGACGCGCTAGTGATGGGCGCGCGGCGAATGACGGTCTCTACGGTCGGGGTGGTTCCGCGGATACGGCGCTTCACGCGGGAGGATCTGCCGGTCAACCTGGCGATTTCGCTGCACGCCCCGAATGACGAGCTACGCACCCGGTTGGTGCCGCTCAACGAACGGTATCCATTGGCCGACCTAATGGCGGCCTGCGGGGAGTACATCGAGGCGACGCACCGGCGGTTGACCTTCGAGTACGCGCTGATCGCCGGCGAGAACGACAGCCTCGAAACCGCCGAAGAGCTGGGGCGTCTGCTCTCCGGCATGAACTGTCACGTCAACCTGATCCCGCTGAACCCCGTGCCTGGGACGGGACTGGCGGCTACACCCCGCGAGCAGGTGCGCGCCTTTGCAGCCACGGTCGCGGGGCACGGGGTGGCCTGTACCGTTCGGATCGAGCGGGGGCAGGACATCGCGGCGGCGTGCGGACAACTAAAGGTCGAGCACGAGCCAAACAGCCGCCGGCGCAGCCTCAACCCGGAACTCGTCGCCCGCACCGAGCCGCTCGCCCTGGTCATCCCCGCCCACGAGATCTGATGCGCGCGTTTTTCGACCCTGTTTCCGGCATCAGCGGCGACATGGCGCTCGGCGCGTTGCTCGACGTGGGACTGTCGTTGCCGGCACTGCAAGCCGAACTCGCCAAAATGGGGCTGACTGGGTGGCGGCTCGAGCTGGGGCGCGCCGAACAGCACGGGATCACTGGCGCGCAGCTTCGCGTGCTGCTCGACGGCGCGCCCCAGCCCCACCGCCGGCTGGGGGACATCGCCGATATTCTGGCGCGCAGCGATCTCGCTGCGGGGGTGCGTGAGCGGGCGCTGGCCGTTTTCCGGCGGCTGGCTGACGCCGAGGCCGCAGTCCACGGCACCAGCCCCGATGAGGTCCACTTCCACGAGGTCGGCGCGCTCGACTCGATCCTGGATGTGGTGGGCGTGGTGGCGGGACTGGCCCTGCTCGGCGTGGAGGAATGTTTCTGCGGGCAGTTGCCTCTGCCGATGCGCGGCGGCCTTGCCACGAGCGAGCACGGGCCGATACCCCTGCCCGGCCCGGCCACGCTCCGGCTGCTAGCGGAGGTCAACGCGCCGTTCGTCAGCCGAGACACCGACCGCGAGTTGGTGACGCCGACCGGCGCGGCCCTGGTCGCGGAACTATGCCGCTTCGAGCAGCCGCCGATGCGTCTACGGGCCGTGGGGCATGGTTTCGGCACCCAGCTTCTGCCCTGGCCGAATATGCTGCGCGTGCTGCTCTGCGAGGGGGGCGAGGCATTGGAGGCGGATGGCCTGGAGCGGGATCGGGTGGCGCTGTTGGAGACGAACATTGACGACATGAACCCGCAGGTTTACGGCTACCTGGTGGAGCAGCTGATGGCAGCCGGCGCGCTCGACGCCTGGCTGACGCCGATCAGCATGAAGAAGGGCCGTCCGGCTACGCTGGTGAGCGTGCTGGCGGCGACCGCCGACGCCGACGCGCTGTCGGGGCTTCTGCTGCGTGAGACAAGCACGCTAGGGGTGAGGCGGTGTGAGATGGACCGGGTGAAGGCACCACGGCGCATGATCACGGTCGAGACGTCGGCTGGGCCGATACGCGCGAAGGCCCGCTTAGTTGATGGCCGATGGACCGCCCGGCCGGAGTACGACGACTGCCTGGCCGCCGCGGAGCGCATGGGGCGGCCTCTGCGGGAGGTGCTTGAGGAAGCCACTTCTGCAATTTTGAGTTTTGAGTTTTGAGTTTTGAATTACATGGATGAGGGTGCTCGGCGAGCCAGCGAGGTGTTGCGGCAGCTGAGGGAAGAGGATCCCTGGTTTTCGTACCCGGACGCGGTGGAGATGCTGAGTATGCTCGAGGAGGCCGAGGTGCCTGAGTTGGCAGCGGGGCTGGGCGAGGGGAGCGCGAAGCTGCGGGCGGCTGTGGCGCGGGCGTTGGGCGCGTACAGGACGGCGGAGGCCCGCGCCGCTGTAGAGAACGTGCTCACCGACCCATCGCCCGATGTGCGCCGGGCTGCCGTCGCCGCGCTCGGCGAGTGGGGCGACCCAGGCGCAGTGGCCGGGCTGGCGCGGGTGGTCAGCGAAGACCCAGACCGCTATACACGCCTCGCCGCCGTGCAGGTGCTTGCCGCCTCCGGCGACCCGGCAGCCGCCACGCTTCTGGCCGTTTTCCTGGCTGCGGCCACGCTGGACGATGTACCTGTACTGGGAGAGGCCGTGGACGCGCTCGCCGGATTCGGCTCCACCGTCGCACTGCGCCCGCTGCTCGCCCTGCTCGGTAATGCGGAGCCGGCGTTGCAGGAGAAAGCCCTGGCGGGCCTCGCCGCGCTCGGCGACCCCGCCGCTGCCCTGCCTCTGCGCGAGTATGCGGCGCGGGAGGAGGATGCGTATTTGGCGGGGCTGGCGGAGCGCGTTGCGGGGCGGCTGAACGGCTAGTGGCGGAAGTGGCGTCGGCCGGTGAAGACCATCGCCATCCCGGCTTCCTCGGCGGCGGCGATCGCTGCGGGGTCGTTCACCGAGCCGCCCGGTTGGATGATCGCGGTGACGCCGGCGCGGGCAGCTTCGTCGACGCCGTCGGGGAATGGGAAGTAGGCGTCGGAAGCGAGGACACTGCCTTCGGCCCGCCATCCGGCCTTGCTTACGGCGATCTTCACGCTGTCCACCCGGCTCGGCTGGCCGCCGCCGACGCCGGTCACCGAGCGGTCCTTCGCAAGGACTATCGCATTCGACTTGACGTAGCTCGCCACGCGCCAGGCGAACAGGAGATCGGTGATCTCCTGGAGCGTCGGGTGGCGTGTGGTCTGTGGGTGCATCGGCACAGTTTCGTCGCCGGTCCCCCCGTCGGGCGTCTGGGCGAGGAGGCCGCCGTCAATGGTGCGGAAGGCGAGGGCCGCGCCGAAGCGGTCGGGCGGGGGGGCCGGCTCCATCGGCACGGTGAGCAGGCGGAGGTTCTTCCTGCCGCGGAGTATTTTGAGGGCTTCGGCGTCGAAGTCGGGCGCGACGATCACCTCGAAGAAAATCGAGGCCATCGCTGATGCCAGGTCGCCGGTGACGGGGCGGTTGATGCCGACGATGCCGCCGAAGGCCGAGACGGGGTCGCCTGCGAGCGCGAGGTCAAACGCCTCGCGGAGGTCGTCGCGGGAGGAGGCGCCGCAGGGGTTCGAGTGCTTGACGATGGCGACGGTCGAGGTGGCAAACTCGCGGACAAGGCCGAGCACGCCGTCTGCGTCGAGGAGGTTGTTGTAGGAAAGCTCCTTGCCCTGCAACTGGCGGGCGGCCCCGGCCAGGGTGCCGGACTGCGACCCCTCGGCCCGATATAGCGCCGCGCTCTGGTGGGGGTTCTCGCCGTAGCGGAGATCCTGGACCTTGTGGAGGGCGAGCGTCGCGGTCTGGGGGAAGAGGTCGCCGGGGGCGCGGAGGTAGGCGCCAATCGCGGTGTCGTAGGCGGCGACATGCTGGAACGCGCGCGCGGCCAGCCGGCGTCGCGTCTCGTCGCCCACCGAGCCGGTCGCCTGCCATTCGCCGAGCAGAGGGGCGTAGTCGTCGGGGTCGCTGAGGACGACGACCGAGGGGAAGTTCTTGGCCGCGGCACGCAGGAGGCTCGGCCCGCCGATGTCGATCTTCTCCAATGCCTCCGCCTCGCCGACGCCGGGCTGCGCTATCGTCTCGCGGAAGGGGTAGAGGTTGACCACGACGAGGTCGATCATCGGGAGGCCATGCTCGGCAAGCTGGGCCATGTCGGCTGGGTTGTCGCGGCGAGCGAGCAAGCCGGCGTAGACGGCGGGGTGGAGGGTCTTCACGCGCCCCTCGAGGATCTCGGGGAAGCCGGTAAGTCCCTCGACGGCGGCGACTGGTATGCCGGCCGCGGTGAGGTGGGCGCGTGTGCCGCCTGTGGCGAGGAGTTCGACGCCGAGGCCAGCGAGGACGCGGGCTAGCTCGACAAGCCCTGTGCGGTCGGATACGCTGAGAATAGCTTTCATGGCATTACCTCTAATCGGTTGTAGTCGTGCGGCTCATTCTACCGCATGAGGGCCGTTTACGCAAGGCCGTCGCGTAGTGCGTGGTGCGTGAGGGTCGCGGGAGCTGGCACATTTATTGCTAGCTGACTCGATGCGACACTCGGCAACGTTTGCCTGCTCCGATATTCGGCGGGCATCATGCAGTACAGAGGTGTGCTGCTTCACGGGGAGGGTTACGAATATGGATAATCGCAGTGGATCGGACGAGAGCAAAAGCGGCGACGCACGTAGCTCAGAGAAGGACAAAACAGAGCAGATCAGTGGCCCGCATGGTTCCGATGTGGCTGGCGGCGTGGGCAGCGGGACGGAGCTGGGCGGCGGACATAGCGGCACCGGCTCGTCGTCGAGCGAGGTCGGCCCCGGCACCGCCGGCGGGGCGGGCAGCGGTGGCGCGCTGGGAGGCAGCAGCACCTCGGCTGCGGTGGGCCCGGATAACTCGTCGGACCAGTAGCGATAATCGGGCCGATTGACATGCGGAGCGCCCCGGAACCTTACGGCTCCGGAGCATCTGTGCTCCCTCATCGGCATAATTCGTGCTTTTCTAGGCTCTCGCAATGAGTTTACAGTCTCCGCTGGCTCCAGCCTCTCGACCAAATGGACTCGGGCTGAACCCGTGGCTGCAACGCTTTCTGACCATTATCGCGGGTGCGGTGGTGGCGGTAATCGCTTGGATGGTTATCGAGCGGTTCCTGAGCATCCTGATACTGCTGTTCGCCAGCTTTCTGGTGGCTTTTCTGCTCGGCCCGTTGGTGGATCGGCTGGAGGGGCGAGGGATGCCGCGGATCGTGGCGATTGCGATCCTGTATCTGGTGCTGGTGGGGGTGTTGACTGTCGGTGCCCTGCTGCTGGTAGGTCCGCTGACCGCGCAGGTACAGGATCTAGTTAAGACCCTGCCGACGCTTTTCAGCACGCAGAGCGAGACACAGGCGCAGATCGATCGCTTCTTCCAGCAGCAGGGCATTCCTGTGAGTGTGTCGAGCCTACGTACTGACCTCGCCGCTTACGTAACGAGCGCGGGGAGTTCGCTGCTGGGAGGCACGCTCGCGGTTCTGACCGGCTTGGTGACGTTCGTCACAGACCTGTTCCTCGTGCTGGCTATCACATTCTATCTGCTGCTCGACGGGCGGAATATGCGTACCTGGGCGTTGCGGCTGCTGCCGGAGCGAGCACGCGAGCGGTGGTTTTTCATCGAAGCGACCCTGAACCGGGTGCTGGGCGGTTACATACGCGGGCAGATCGTTGTCGCGCTCACCGTCGGTGCAGCGGCGGGGGTCGGCTCGGCGCTGCTCGGGGTGCAATACCCGCTGGTAATTGGGCTGTTGGCGTTTCTGTTTGAGTTTATCCCCCTGGTGGGGCCGGTGCTCGGCATGATTCCGGCGGTGATACTAGCGCTGTTCCAGCCGTTGCCACTGGTATGGTGGGTGATCATTTATTTCATTGTTCTGCAACAGGTTGAGTCGAACGTGATAGTGCCGCGGGTGAGCGGCCATGCGGTGGGGTTGCACCCGTTGGGGGCGTTGCTCGCCTTGCTCGCGGGAGTCGAAGTCGGCGGGCTGGGCGGGGCGCTGCTCGCTGTGCCGGTGGCGGGAGTACTCTATGTGGTCTTCTTGGCTCTGTACAGCGATGCCACGGGCCAGACACAGCTCTTGGTGTCCCAGCGACGGCCGAGCGCGTATCGCTCGTTGCGGCAGGTGATTGGCCGGAGGCAGGGCCGGCAGCCTGGTGCTGTGCCGGCCGGCGCGCCGCCGGCTGAGCCGGTGCCGCACGAACGCTTGGCGACGCTTGCCGAGGATCAGGCGGCGCTCGTCGCGGAGTTCAACGCACAGGACGCCGCGCAGGAGGTGACGGCACCTCCTGACTCCGCCGAAACTAAGCCGGAGCAAGGCACGGTCTAGTGATGGAGCACGCGCGAGGTGGACGGGGAGAAGATGGATCTACATCGCGCGCGCTCGCGTGGCGGCTCGGCTGGGCGGGTGCGGCGCTCGGCGTACTGCCCTGGCTGCTGATCGGGCCTCTGGTGTTCTACGCGATGGACTTCATGCTCTGGACCTGGATCTGGCCTGCGGTTCTCGGCGGGATGGGCATCGCAGCTGGCCTGTTGGCAATGCGCCTCGGCACGGCCCCGGCGGTCGCTCGGCTGGCCGTGGCGCTGGGGCTGCTCTCTCTGCTCGCCGCCCTGGCGGGGTTCGTCTGGATGCTGGCGGGTATGGGGTAAGCCGTCAGCCGTCAGCCGTCAGCTTACTTCGCCCTAGCGTGAGGAGGAGGTTCACGATCTCTTCTGCGGCGTGTGGGTGGTCGAGGCCGTGGCCGGCTGTGGACATCTGCGCCAGGCGGGCGGGGTCTGAGAGCAGGTCGAGGATCGTGGAGGCCAGGCGGTCGGGGGTACATTCGGATTGGGGCAGGAGGACCGCGCCACCGGCGTCGGATAGGGTGCGGGCGTTCGCGGTTTGCTCATCGGAGGCGGTGCCTGGGAGCGGGATCAGCACAGCCGGCTTGCCGAGCGCGGCGAGTTCGTTCACCGTGCCGGCCCCGGCGCGGCCCACCACGAGGCGGGCCAGGGCGTAGAGGTCGGCGAGTTCGGGGCCGACAAAGGCGACTGGGCGGTAGCGGGCGAGTGCTTGGGGGTCTGCGCGACCTGCCTTTTCTGCTGCGGTCAGGTCTGCGCGGCTGCCGTTTGGCCCCTCGCCGACCTGGTGGACGATCTGCGTTACTTCGAGCAGGCGAGGCAGGGAGTCGCGCAGCGTCTCATTGACCACGTGCGCGCCGAGCACACCGCCGGTCACGTAGACGGTCGGCAGCGACGGGTCGAGCCGCCAGTCGGCTGCGGCTCGGGCGGGGTCGCCGTCGGCGAGGCCGGGACGCAAGGGGTTGCCGGTCAGCAGAGTGCGCCCTGGAGGGAAGGCCGCAGCGGATTGCGGGAAGCTGACGGCTACTATGCGTGAGAAGCGGCCGGCGATGCGGTTCGCCAAGCCGGAGCGGGCGGTCTGCTCGTGTGTGATGCTCGGCACGCGGAGCAACCAGCCGGCGATCACGGGGGGGACGCAGACATAGCCGCCCGTGCTGAATATCACGGAGGGGCGGAAACGAGCAACCTGCCACGCTGACTGGACTACGCCGATGGGTATGCGCGCGAGGTCGAGGGGCGTCCGCCAAGAGAGGTAGCGGCGCAGCTTGCCGGTCTGCACAGACACGAAGCGGACACCGATCTCGGCGATCAGACGCCGCTCGATACCCTGGTCGCTGCCGAGGTAGAGGAGTTCGAGCGGGAAGCCGTCTGCCGCGCTCCGGTCGCGGAGGGCGGCGATCACCGCGACGGCGGGGCTGACGTGGCCGCCTGTGCCGCCGCCTGTGATCAGGATCCGCATCGGCGCAGCGACGGCGGTCTAACCAATCCGCCAGTAGCCCTGGGTATTGTCTTTGCCGGCGTTCTGCTGCTGCCCTATAGTTTCGGGGCCTCTCGGCGTGTCGCCCTCGACGTTCGTATCGGCGAGTTCGCCCATGGTCGCGCCCTCACGGTTCTCGGCTTGCTCCCGCGAGGCAGCACCGCCCAGGACTGGATCGCGTCGGGAGTCGAGCCGGGCGGAGTCGCTGACACTGGCGAGCGCGGCCGCTCCGGCTCCGGTCGCGGTGCTGCCGAAGGTTCCGATTGGGGAGTTAAGCGCGCCCGTGGTGATTATGCCGACCGGCACGTCGGCGGTCCCCTGGTCGGGTGTGGTCGTCGCGCCGGGGACCGCGGCCATAACGCCCGCACCGCGGTCGCCACTATCAGTACCGACGTATGTGAGTTTGCCGGTCTCGCAGAGCTTCTTCACCACGCGGTCGGCGTTCGACTCGTCGAGGCCCATCTTCTGTTCGAGCAGCTTCCGCATACTCACTTGGGTTTCGCGCTCGGGGCCGGCTATCTGCGCGCCGTACTGTTCGCGTAATACGGCCAGCGCCTGTTCGAGTGCTGCGGCGTTCTTTTCGGGTTCCATCGGTTCGCTCCTCTCAACAGGGGAAAAGCCAACATGGCCCTCCCATGAACTCTCCACCTAGCAAGATTCTGACCCCCGACCCCCTGGCGTCGGCTCGATGCCGGCGATCACCGGCCGGCGATCCCCGACGCCGGAACCCTGGCCCCTTGCCGCCGCTCTCTGCACGAGCAGAAGACCGCCGGCGACAATCGCCGCGCAGAGGGCGGCCCAGCTCAGGAGGAGATCCCAGCGCAAGCCGTAGGCGTGATTGAAGAACCAGGGCACGACCGACGGAAGGCGGGGCACCAGGTTCAGCTTGTAGGTCTCGGCGATCCACTGGAAGAGGCTGCTGATGCCGGTCGGCTGGTTGAAGAACGAGTGCGGGTGAAGGAGCAGCCCCCCCATGACCGCCCAGCCGAGGGCGGCGACCGCAAGATAGCTCGCCCAGTAGATGAGGCTGCGGCGCAACACCAGCAGGGATTGGGCCAGGGGCAGCGCGAGCAGGGGCGCGACCGTCGCCAGGTAACGGGCGGGAGGGCACCACTCGCCCCACCACTGATTGTATTCGGACACGAGCAGGCAGTAGGGCACGGTGATCAGCAGCAGTAGACCGAGGGCGGGGCGGGCTGCACGGTTGATCCAGAGCGCGCCGAGGCCGACCGCCGCGAGCAGGTAGACGGGCGCGGCGAACAGCAAGCCCCACTGCTGGTCGAACAGCAGACCGAGCATCGCGGCAGGCAGGCCGAGCGGGTCTGAGAGCGGGTCTATGAAGCCGGCATGGTCGCCGGTGTTGGGGAGCACAGTGCCGTAGAGCCAGTAGTAGAAGCCCATCAGCAGGCCGGCCGAGACGACGACCGGCAGCAGCATCGGGAGCAGGGCGATGGCCGACCGGGAGCGGGGCGGGGCAGGCGCGGGGCGTCTTTGCTTCCACCAACCCCAGAGGGCGAAGAGCACCAGGCCGATGGTTATCGGCAGGAAACGAGCGTGTAGCCAGGGCAGGAAGCCCGCCGCCAGACCGACCAGCAGGAGGCGCAGCGGCCCATTGTTCCACAAGCCGAGCCGCAACCGCCGAAAGGCGTAGATCGCGCAGAGGCCAGCGGGGAGTTCGGGGAAGATGAGGTAGCTGTAGGTCATCAGGGGGTTGCTGAAGGCCAGCGCGGCCCAAACCGCGAGCGCGATCCACCATCGGCGGCTGGCTTCATATGCCAGCAAGAAGACCTGCACGGCGAGCAGCGCGCCGATGATGTTCATCTCGTAGACGACCATAGGCCAGCCGCCGGTCGGCTGGTCGAGCGCATCGAGGTTGATGAACGGGGGCGCGACCGTCACTCCGAGCGCCCAGCCGGGGACGATCAGCACGCTGAGGCCGAGGCCGTGCTTCGAGTACCACTCGTCGTCGGGGCGATTCGTCGTGTGGCCGTTGTGGGGCGGCAGGGGGTAGGGCGCTAGTATGCCCTGAAACTTGTATGGATAGCGGAGCCGCTCGGAGACGCTGCGGGGATAGAACTGGCTCTCGTCTTGGTTGAGGTAGTTGTTGTACTCGTTTATGTCGCCGTCCTGCACGATGCTGATGGCGGTGTGGAGGTAGAACGGCTGGTCTCCAGTCGGAGGGTTTGTGTAGAGAAGAACCTGCCCGTCGAAGAGCGCATAGACGAAGAAGCTGACGACGAAGATGCCGATCACAAGCAGGGGATGAATGTGGGGCGGCCGGCTTGGGTCGTCGTGTGGCGGGGCTTCCATGCGGTATCTCCTGTAGGGCTTGTGTCTCAGATACTATACTCTGTGCGCCTAAACCGTGTCAAGGGTGCTTGACGACCGAGGCGCAAATGGGTATAGTAAGTAGAACATACGGACGAACCGCAAAGGAGCCTTTTTATGAATCGGAACAATCGGCAGATTATCGGCATCGGAGTGCTGGCGGGGGTCGCGCTCGGCGCGGTGTATGCGGCGAACCGGCAGAGCGTGTACACCAAGACGGGCGTGCCGCCGATGATCAACTGGAGGCGGGTGCGCGGTCTTGCCGTCACTATGAACCCCGAAGCCGAGCTTGATGCAGCCTGGCACGCCGAATGGGCGGAATATTACACCGCCCTGGTACGGCGGTGCGAGCCGCTGATCGCCTCGGAGATGGGGCGCGAGCTGCCCCAGCCTGTCCAGAATATCGCGGCCTTTAGTCGCGCTGAGTGGGTGGACGCGAATATCGTCAACTTCGAGACGCTGTTCGCCCCGCTTGAATACATCCACCAGGCGGGATCGAGCACGCACGACCTCGGCACACTGCTGCTCACCGATATGAACCAGATGGTGGTGTCGGGCGAACTCGGCGTGCTGCTCGGCTACCTCGCGCGGCGCGTCTTGGGGCAGTATGACCTGAGCCTGCTGGGCCGGGAGCCGCTGTCGGCCGGGAGGCTGTACTTCGTCGAGCCGAACATCGCCGGAGTGCAGACGGAACGCGGCCTCGACCCACACGACTTCCGGCTCTGGATCGCGCTCCATGAGACGACCCATGCTTTCCAGTTCGAGGCATATCCCTGGGTCCGCACGTATTTCAACAGCCTGCTCGAAACTTACTTCAGCACGGTGCTTCAAGACCTGACCCTGCTCCGCACGGACACCGGGGGGCTGTCGAGCCTGGTGGACCGGGCGCGGGGCAACTTCGCCCGCGGTGAGAGCTGGATCGAACTCGTGATGACGCCTGAGCAGCGCGAGCTGTTCGGCAAGCTGCAATCGCTGATGTCTATCGTGGAAGGCTACAGCAACTACATTATGAACGCGGTGGGAGCGCGGCTATTGCCGAGCTACGATTACATCAAGAGCCGCATCGAGGAGCGGGCCGCGCAGCGCACGCCGGTTGAAAAGCTGTTCATCCGGCTCACCGGCCTGGGCCTGAAGATGGAGCAGTACAAGCGGGGCGAGGAGTTCATCACCGCTGTGGTGGCCGAGCGGGGTTTGGAGGTCGCCAACCTGGTCTGGGAGGGGCCGGAGTACCTGCCGACACTCGATGAACTGCGTCTGCCGGAAGATTGGGCGAACCGCGTGACGCGCCTGCCTGCCGCGAAGACGGTTCGGCTACTGGGTTAAAGGGGGAGACGCCAATGGATGACCTACGCGAAAATTGGCGGCAACTCAACCGCCAAATGCCCGACATCCACCAGGACTCATTCAGCGTCGAAGGGCTGTCGCACCTGCTCGGCATCCCGCGCGATGTGATTCTACACGAGATCGCGGAGGGCGAGCTACATGCCGAGCGCGTGGAGCATCACACGATCTGCATCTCACGGGAAGCGGTGCTCGACTGGCTGAACCGCCGCGGCTCTGGGGTATAGATTCGTATGCTCGCGCTTGAGCCGGTCGGTCTCGCACAGCGCAGGCGGCGTTGGCGATACTGGGTTCTGGGCTTCGTCGTCGGCTGGCTCACTGGGGTCGTCACCTTGGCCGCGCTGTCGGCTATATCTGTCCACCAAGTGCCCAAGGCCACGCTCGTGCCCGGCGGGGCGGATGTTAAGCTGGGAATCAATATCCGCTACCTGAACGACATCGTGCAGCGGCGACTTGCGGCCAGCCCACAGGTCGTTGTCGGAGACATCAAGACGCTGCGGCTCGATATGGGGCTTTTGCCGCAGGCGGGGCTTGTGTTGACGCCTACCTTCGATGTGGCGGGCCTGTTCCAGGCATCGCCGACCGCCGACAACCAGCTCGAGGCGCTCGACGGCAAGCTGGCGATGCATATGATCGGGCAGCCGCGCCTCGGCGACTTGCAGGTGTCGCCGGAGTTGCTGCCGTTCGACCTCACTAGCGAAGTGCATAAGGCGGTGGACCAGATCACGAACAGCGTGCTGCTCGATGAGCTTAACAGCAGCATCAAATCGGGTTTCGGCAGCGACACGTTTAATGTGGTTGAAGTCCAGACCGACGGCGATTACTTGGCGGTCAAGCTGCAACGGAAGTGACGAGCCGATATGCCCTATAACCACACGGAAGTTGCACGACAGATTGAAGCCGGCCTACCGGAGGCGCGGGCCGCGCAAGCTACCCGCGCGGACGCCGTGCAGGACGCCGTGCAAATCTACCATGAAACCAGCCATGACGACTGGTGCGAGGCGATCAGGTCGGTCAAGCGCCGGAGGCTGATGGGCCTGCCGGCCACCGACCTCCACGGCTTTGTGCGTGGCTGCGCTGCGGGGCCGGACTACACAGTTGTCGCCACCGACTCGTCGTTCGTCTCTCCCGACAAGCACCGTGGATCGTACTGCTACTTGATCAATGTCGGGCGGGTGATGGTGCAGTACGGCGAGGACGCGGAGGCGGAGTTGGACAACGCTGCCACGCACTGCATAGATCCCGTCAGCGAGGGCGAGGAGTGGCTTGTGAGCGGGCCGCAGCTACAGGCCGAGTGCGCGCTGCGCGAGCTGACTGAGCTTCACGCCTGGGCCGAGCGTTTCGGGCCGGACCTGGCACTGCTCGACGGCTCGCTGCTCCAACTGAACCTGACCCTCTCGCAGGACCGCGAGGTGCAAAGGCTGATGTCGGAGTACGGCGAAGTCCTGGCCGATTTCGAGCGGCTGCGCGTGCCGGTAGTTGGGTACATCAGCAAACCGGCAGGCCAGGCGGTGATGCGGGCCGCGCGGCTGTTGGCCTGCCGCGCCAGGTTCGAGGCGGGGCGCGGGGAGGCGGCATGTGAACGGCGATGCGCCCGCCCCGAGTGTTCCGGCCTCTGGACGCTTGATGATGCTGGCCTTTTCTGGGAGCTGCTCGAGGAGGGGGTGCGCTCGCCGGTCTTCCAGAACCACTCGCTTTTCGGCGTCCACGGTGTGTCGGATGACTGGAAGGACGCAGGCTTCTGCTACCTGGGGACGCCCTACGAAGTCGCGCGGCTCGAGTTCCCGCTTTGGGTGGTGGACGCGGGGCTGCTCGACCGCGTGCAAAGCATCGCACTCAGCCAGTGCGCGCTCGGCGAAGGCTACCCTCGCGTGCTGACCCTGGCGCACAACTTCGCGGTGCTACACGCGGAGGACCGCGAGAGCTACTTCTACTTGTTGGAGCGGGCGGGGCTGATCGAGCCGCCGTCGGAGAAGGCGCGCGGCAAGCGCGCCACCGGAGGCCGGATTTGAGCAACGAGCCTCTGCCGTTCCCCGGTGCAGCCCCGCCAGGATCAGACGACGGACGGCGACTGCTCGGCGAGGTGATCGGCGCGTCCTACGGGGCGTTCACCGCCGAGAGCTATAACCTGCATGAAACGCCGCCGCTCGGCGGGCTGGTGGTCGCTCAGGATGTGCTTGGCTTGGTCTACGACGCGAAGACCGAGGGCCTCGGCCCGGTGAGCGCGAAGGGCGCGGCGGGCGACGCGGACGGCGATGTGTACCAGATCCACCCCGACCTTATGCGGACGCTGCGGAGCCAGTTCTCGGCGCTGGTCGTCGCCCACTACGCCTGGATGCCGGACCGCGCGGCTCCGCCGGAGCAACGTCGCCTGGTCTACACCTACCCGGACGTGCCGCCGCGACTGCACTACAAAGTATGGCTCTGCTCAGGCGAGGAGCAGATGCGCTTCACCGAACAGCCTCACTACCTGCGCCTGCTGATGCAGGCCGCCGACTGCCCGGTGGACGAGGTGATCATCCACGTCCTCGCCCGCTCGTTTGCGCTCCGCGATGGTGACCGCGCCCACCTGCTCCGCAGCACAGCGTTCCTGGGCCGCCTGCTCAAAGGGCAGTACGACCGGCTGGTGGCGATACTCGAAACGGTGGAGGCGCTGATCGGAGACGACGCAGCCCCGGAGCCTCCAGTCGGCGCGGGTCCGGGGCCGGGCGTGGGATATACGAGGATCTGACAGTACTCGGAGGTTTCGCAATGCAACTACGCACATTTTCTGCTGTTGTCCACAAAGAGGACGATTTGTACGTCGCTGAGTGCCCCGAAGTCGGGACGGTCAGCCAGGGACAGACTGTAGAAGAAGCCATCGCCAATCTAAAAGAGGCTACGGAACTGTACTTGGAGGAGTTTCCGCAGGCACACTGAGAGGAATAACCATGAACCCCACCCGTACCACAACCACCGCCGCCCGCAACGGCCACACTGCCGCCACTTCCTCCGACCGCGTACTCCTCGGCCAGGTGACTGCCGCCGACTCCGAGAAGGGAGTCACTGTCCACCTGCGGCGGGGGCAGTCGGTCGAGCAGCTGCGGCAGGGGCAGTTCGTGGTGATCGAGGGGCAGTTTGTGCGGTTTTTCGGCACGATCTCGGGGTTCCGGCTGGCGGCCACGGACCCGGCGGTGGCCCAAGACCCTCCCGATACGGCCTCGCGCCTGGTACATGAGACGCTCGGCCAGAGCACAACTTACGCCGAATGTACGGTGCGGCCCTCTCTCGAACTGACCCACACCGGCAGCCTCGAACCGGCCGTGGGGGACACAGGCCCGTCCGACGGCCTCTCCCCTTCGCGGACAATACCCGGCCACTTCTCCGCGGTCTATAAGGCGGGGAGCAAGGACTTCAGCCGGGTGTTCGGGGAGGAGGAGGACGGCAAGAAGTTCAACATCGGCACGCCGCGCGACATGGACACGCCGGTGCCTATTGACCTCGAGCGCCTGGTGGAGCGGAGCAACGGTATCTTCGGGCGGTCGGGCACCGGCAAGAGCATACTGGCGCGGCTGCTTTTCTGCGGCCTGTTCAAAAGCCAGGCGTGCGTCAACCTCATCTTCGACATGCACAGCGAATACGCCTACGCCCGCCGCATGGAAGACGGCACCTCGGCGAAGGGGCTGCGCGAACTCTTCGGCGGCTCGCGTGTGCTGGTCTACAGCCTCGATGACGCCGACAGCACGCGCCCGGGACGGCAGGTGGACCGGCTGATCCGCATCCCGCTCGACAGTATCACCCTCGAAGATCTAGAAAGCCTCAAAGACGAACTCGACCTCAGCGACGCTATGCTCGGCGCGGCGGGACAGCTCGACCGCCGCCTCGGCAAGGGCTGGATGTCGCGGCTGTTCGATATGCCGGCCGACGAGCAAAAGGAGCTGGTCAAAGAGATCGGCGGACACGAAGGTTCGGTGGACGCGCTGAAGCGGCGGATAGGGCGGGTCGAGCGGTTGTCGTTCGTGAAGCAGGGGACGACATTACAGCAAAGTGGCATCACGGACCTGATCTCGGCTCTGGAGTCGGGGCGCAACCTCATCTTGCAGTTCGGGCGGAACTCGTCGCTGCTGGCCTATATGCTCGTCGCCACGCTGATCACGCGCCGGATACACGAGCGGTGGGTGAAGCTGACCGAGGACGCCGAGCAGGACGGCTCCGGCAAGGTGAAGCCGCTGATGATCACCATCGAGGAGGCGCACAAGTTCCTGAGCCAGGGGCAGAGCATCTTCTCGACCATCGCGCGCGAGCTACGCAAATACAGTGTCACCCTGCTGATCGTGGACCAGCGTCCGTCGAGCATTGACCCCGACGTGATGAGCCAACTCGGCACACGGATCACCGCGCTGTTGAGCGACGAGCGCGACATAGACGCGGTCTTCACGGGCACTCGGGGCGGCCACTTCAAGAACATACTGGCGACGCTCGACACGCGGCAGGAGGTACTTGTCTTCGGGCACGCTGTGCCGATGGAGGTGGTGCTACGCACGCGGACGTTCGACGAGGCGCTCTACCGGGCCATCGCGCCCAAGTCGCTTCTGAGCAAGCAGGAACGGGCGCAGTCGGATCACGACGACCTCTTCTAGTCAGGATAAGAGTGTGGATGATGAGCTGATGCGGGTACGGTGCCTGGCCTGCGGCGCGAGGCTCTCGTTGCCGTCGGGCACGACATATGCCGCCTGCAAGAAGTGCGGCAGCGAATACCTGGTGAGCCGTCGGGGCGGGGCATACGCGCTCCAGCCAATCTCGCCGGACGAACTCGCGCTGACCCGCGAGGTGGCGGAGGTGGAGCGGGAGGGCGAAATGGGGTGCGCGAACCTCGCACTCTCGATGCTCGCCGGTGTCGTGATACTGTTCTGCGTGATCGGCGGCATCGGGCGGTTCGTCTTAGGGAGCCAGGCGATCTGCGTCGGCTCAGGGGTGCTCGCGCTGATTATGGTCGCGGCCAGCGCGGTGCTTATGCTCCGCAACCTCGAGCGCGACCGGCTCCGCAAGGTTCGGCTGTTGGCGAGCCGCCCGCCCTTAGTGGATGATGTGCAGAGCGCCAATAGCGCCGAACATCCAGAAGGCCATAGTGCCGAGTAACAGTGCCAGCACCATGAACATGGCATAGATCATACAGGTCGGCATGATCTGGTCGGTGGTAAGCGCCTCCGGCTCGTCGTCTTCGGCCGCGGCCCCAGGAGTGGGATTATCGGTCATCTTCGCTTCCTCCTTGTAGATGCCCGCACCACACTACCACGGCGGTGCCGTCAGCAGAGACTTCGCCATTATACCGCACGCTGCGAGATACGTCCAGTGCGTAGTGCGTAGTGCGTAGTGCGTAGTGCGTAGTGCGTAGTGCGGGGATGTGGTATAATTAGGGCGGAGAGGGGCCGGGGCTGGGAAAGCTCCGGTTTAGAAAGGAAGAGACTTGAGTACCATTGCTGAAACAAGGGGCGCGCCGCTGCCGATGCTCTCAACATGGCCGGAAGGGCTTGACGAGCGGAGGGCACGGCTCGAAGAGATTGTTGGGGGGCTGGGGCGTGTGATCGTCGCGTACTCGGGGGGGGTGGACAGCGCGCTCGTGCTGAAGGTATGCCGCGATGTGCTAGGCAAAGGCGGCGTGCTCGGCGTGCTGGCGCAATCGGAAAGCTACGCCTCCCGCGAGATGGAGTCGGCGCTTGCGACGGCTGCGGCGATGGACGCCGAGGTGCGCGTGATCCACACCCAGGAGTTGGAGAACAGCGACTACGCGGCGAACCCCGTGAACCGCTGCTATTTCTGCAAGCAGACGCTTTTCGACGACCTCAGCCCGCTCTCCGAGGCGGAGGGCTACGATAACATCGTGGACGGCTTCAATGCCGACGATGTGGGCGACCACCGGCCGGGACGGCAGGCGGCCCGCGAGCGGGGTGTGCGTAGCCCTCTGCTCGAAGCGGGGCTGAACAAGGCCGACATCCGCGTACTTGCGCGGCAGCTGGGCCTGACTATCTGGAACAAGCCGTCCCTCGCGTGCCTCTCCTCGCGGATACCATACGGCACGCCGGTCACAGCAGAGGCCCTGGCCCAGATCGATGCCGCCGAAAATCTGCTGCGGGATCTAGGTTTCGAGCAGGTGCGCGTCCGCCATCACGCCGAGCAGCGCATGGCACGCATCGAGGTGGACCCGACGATGCTGCCGTTGCTCGTGGAGCCGGGCACAAGAGAGAAGGTTGTCGCCAGGCTCAAGCAGCTTGGCTACCGCTACGTGGCGATTGACCTTGCCGGCTACCGGAGCGGCAGCCTCAACGAGGCGCTGACCCGGTGAGTCCAGAGCAGCTACGGAAACTGCTGGGCGGGGTGCAGAGCGGGGACGTATCCATAGAGGCGGCGTTCGACCGGCTGAAGAAGCTGCCATACGACGACATCGGTTTTGCCCGGATAGATAACCATCGCGCTCTGAGGACCGGCTTCCCCGAAGTTATCCTCTGCGCGGGCAAGCTGCCGGAGCAGGTGGCGGCGATTGCGGGGCGGATGGCCGGACAAGGCGTGCCCGTCATTGGCACACGCTGCACGCTGGAGACGTTCGCCGCCGTCAGGTCCGCCCTCCCCGACGCCGAGTATCATGCCGACGCGCGGATGTTCGTTGTCCCGCCGGACCCGGAGACGCTCGCGCGGACCGCAGTCCTTGCGGCCTCGCGCGGTCCCATCGCGGTGCTCACTGGGGGAACGAGCGACCTGCCGGTGGCCGAGGAAGCCGCGCTCACCGCAGAGATCCTCGGCAACCGCGTATTGCGGATCTGCGATGTCGGCGTCGCGGGGCTGCATCGCTTGCTCTCCCGCAGCCAGGATCTGGCGGACGCGAGCGTGGTCGTAGTGGTAGCGGGGATGGAGGGCGCGCTCGTAAGCGTCGTCGCCGGTCTCGTCGCCGCGCCGCTGATCGCCGTGCCGACGAGCGTGGGCTACGGCGCGAGCTTCGGCGGCCTGGCAGCCCTGCTCGCCATGCTCAACTCGTGCGCCCCCGGCGTTGCCGTCGTCAACATAGACAACGGCTTCGGCGCGGGCTACATGGCCGCCAAAATCAACCGGGTGGGCGAAGCCCGCCCCTGATCGGTTCCCAATCAGCGTTTCTCACTTCCGAGCCGGCCCCGGAGCGCAAGCGTTGGGGAAGAAGGTATTGGCGTCGATCTTCGAGGTCTGGGCGCGAGTGATGTTGACGCACGCCCGGAAGTAGGGTCGGCCCGCTCTATCGCATGTTTCGACCGCGCCTGTACATGCGTTGACTGCTCCGCTGCCGCACTCGTAGCCGCTGACGATGCCGCGCCGGGCCAGCCGCTCGATGTAGGTGTAGAAGGGGTCGTTCGGCGACACATCGGCGAAGCTTTTTGTGCCTGCGGGCGGGATGTCCGTGTAGCCGGCCGCGTTCGCGTCGATCTTAGCGAGCTGGCCGCGAGTTACCGGTCTGAGAGGGCGGAAGGTGCCGTCATCGTAGCCGTTGATCATGCCGCGCCTCGCCAGCCGCTCGATATAGACGTAGAACGGGCTACTCGGCGGCACGTCGGCGAACGTCTGCTCGCTCACCGCTTCGTTGAAACCCGCCGAGTTCGAGATCATCTTCGCTGCCTGCCCCCGAGTGACGTTGCTGTAGGGCCGGAAGGTGTTGTCGGCGTAGCCGCTGATGATCCCACGGCAGTAGAGGCAGCGGATGTAGATATAAAAGGGGCTGTAGGGCGGCACATCGGTGAAGGGCAAGGCACAGACCGTCGGCACCGCCGTTGGTGTGCTGGTGATACTCGTTTGCGCCGTGGCGGTCGGTGTGACCGTCGGCGCTGTCGTTGTGCTGGTCGGCGGAGCGGTGCTCGTCGGCGTGGGGGTCGGTTGTGGTGCGGAAGTGGTCGTGGGCACGGCTGTGTTGGTGGCAATGCTTGTCGGCAGGGTGGTGCCGGTGGGCGTGTTCGGTGGGATTGCGGTGCTAGTGGCGGTGTTAGTCGGCACGGTTGTGGTGCCGGTCGGCGCGGCGGTGTTGGTCGGGGTTGCCGTGTTGGTAGCGGTACTGGGCGGTATAGCAGTACTTGTGGCAGTGTAGGTGGGCACTGCGGTGTCAGTTGGGGTGCTGGTTGGCACAGCCGTGTCTGTCGGCGTATTCGTCGGGATTGCCGTAGCGGTGACTGTGTTGGTTGCTATATCCGTCGGGGTTGCGGTGCTGGAAGGGGTGTTTGTGGCAATGCTCGTCGGCATGGCTGTGCTTGTGGCAGTGCCGGTTGGCAGGGCAGTGCGAGTGTTTGTCGGCACGGCAGTAGGGGTTGGTGTGCCGGTCGGCACAGATGTGTTAGTGGCTGTGCCGACCGGTACGGTTGTGCTGGTCGCGGTGGTCGTCGGCAAAGCAGTGTTGGTCGGTGTGCTTGTCGGCAATGCTGTGCGAGTGTTGGTCGACACAGCGGTGCTGGTGGCAGTCGGCACAGCGGTGTGGGTCGGCGTATTTGTCGGGAGGGCGGTCGGGGTGGGTGTGGGGGCGCAGGGGGATGCACTGAGCCAACGGCCTGCGTTTGCGATGACGCGGCTGAACTGGCCGCTGTAGCCGCCGGAGACAGAGTCGCCGAGATAGGCGCTGATGCCGACGGCGCGGGCTTTGTAGACGAGCAGGGGTGTGCCGTCATTCCAGGCGGCAACCTGGGTCGCGCCGGGTGCGAGTGTCAAGGTGTCGCGGTAGAGGGCGTTGAGTGATGTGACGCCCAGCATGAGTGGGTTGGTGGGATTGTAGCTGCCGAGGGAGGCATTTGAGTAGTTGGGGGAGCCGGGGTTGTTGAAAGGGGTATAGTTGCCCGACAGCCAATTGCCGGAGATGGACTCGCCGCTTCCGTCCCAATCGAAGTTGAGGGCAACGACGATGCCGCCTGCCTGCAAATAGGAGGCGAGGTTGTTGCCGAGGGTGGTTTGGTTCTGCCAGATGTTGTCGCTCCAGGCGACGACGATGTCGTACTGCTGTAGCTGGGCGAGGGTGGGGGTGCCGGTTGCGCCGTTGAAGAGCGCCACAGACGAGATGCCGGGTTCTGCGCGTAGGGAGGTCGGGAGGCTGGTGGGCGCGGGGTTGTCGGCGTAGAGGATGAGCACGCGATAGGCACCCTGGGGCGCGCAAGTCGGGGTGGCGGTCGCCGTGCTCGTTGGGGTTGCGGTGTTGGTCTGCGTGTTAGTCGGGGTTGCGGTGCTGATTGGTGTGTTAGTCGGCATGGCGGTACTCGTCGGTGTGCTGGTTGGCATAGCGGTGTTGGTCGGGGTATTTGTCGGCCGAGCGGTGCTGGTCGGTGTGTCGGTCGGCGTGTTAGTCGGGATTGCCGTATTCGTTGGAGTGTTGGTCGCGGTTGCGGTGTTAGTCGGGGTATTGGTCGGCGTGCTGGTTGGCACAGCAGTGTTGGTCGGTGTGTTGGTCGGGATTGCCGTGCTCGTCGGAGTGTTCGTCGCAGTTGCGGTGCTGGTCGGAGTAGCCGTTGCGCTTGCCGTGCTGGTTGGGGTGTCAGTCGGGATTGAGGTGCTGGTTGGGGTGTAGGTAGGTGTGTGAGTAGGGGTGATCGTCGCGGTTGCCGTGCTCGTTGGGGTATCCGTCGGGATTGGGGTGTAGGTCGGTGTATCTGTGCGTGTAGCCGTGTCCGTTGGTGTGTTTGTCGCGGTCTCAGTGTCAGTAGGTGTATTCGTCGGTGTGGCGGTATTGGTCGCTGTATTAGTCGCAGTGTTGGTTGGCACAACAGTGTAGGTCGGCGTGTAGGTGGGGATCGCGGTGTCAGTGGGCGTTTCCGTCGGCGCGGCGGTATTGGTTGGCGTATTCGTCGCGGTTGCGGTATCGGTTGGTGTGTTGGTTGGGAGTGTGGTGTTTGTCGGGGTATCGGTCGGGGTTGCAGTATTGGTCGGGGTTGCGGTGTCAGTAGGGGTGCTTGGCGAGGTTGCGGTGTCGGTCGCCGTGGCGGTGTTGGTGGCAGTGCTGGTCGGGATGTCGGTCGGGATGTCCGTCGGGGTTGCGGTGTGCGTCGAAGTGACGGTCGGCACTGTGGTGTGGGTTGGGCTATCTGTCGCGGACGCGGTGTAAGTCGGCGTGTCCGTGACCGTAGCGGTGTCCGTCGGAGTGTTGGTCGGCACGGAGGTATTAGTCGCCGTATTGGTTGGTGTGCTGGTCAAGGTTGCAGTGTTGGTTGCTGTGCTAGTCGGCACAGCAGTGTTGGTGGGCGTATTCGTCGGCACCGGGGTGTTAGTCGGGGTGTTTGTCGCGGTTGCGGTGTCGGTCGCTGTGCATGTTGAGGTTGTGGTGCTTGTCGGCACAGCGGTGTTAGTCGCGGTGTTGATCGGAGTGCTTGTTGGCACAGCGGTGTTGGTCTGTGTATTGGTCGGAATGGCGGTATTGGTGGGCGTATTGATCGGGATTGAGGTGTTGGTTGGGGTGCTAGTCGGGATTGCTGTGCTTGTCGGGGTTGTCGTGTTGGTAGCAGTGTTTGTCGGGACTGCGGTGCTGGTGCGGGTATCTGTCGCGGTTGCCGTGCTCGTTGAGGTGTTGGTCGGCACAGCGGTGGATGTGGCAGTGCTGGTTTGTGTCGGCGTGTTGGTCAGGATGGCGGTGCTTGTTGCAGTGCTGCATGGCGGAACGATAGTCACCAGCACGTCATCCACATTCCAGCCCGGCGCGGCGATACTGCGGTCGCTACCGAGGTAATAGCGGAAGAGGATGCTGTGGCCGGCATAGGGTAGGAGGTTGACGGTTACCTGGGTGTAGGTAGAGCCGTTTGTCCCAACCCACGCCAACCTGCCGCTCAGGGGATTGGTACAGCACGTGCTTATGGTGCCTGTGTAGCCGCCGGAAGTGATGTTGCCGCCGGCATCGTTCCAAGCGATCCCGTTGTCGGTCGAAACTTCGAGCACACCACCGTCGTAGTTCGGGGCATCGAACGAATACTTGTGCCAGAAGCTGAGTGTGTCGGCTACTGAGCCGGCTGGGAGGGAAATCGCAGAGTTCAGCGTCAAGAGCTGGGATTGTGTCGACGCTGGATCCGTGGCGAAGGCAGAGTGGGTGCCGGTGTGTGCTGAACTTGTCGAGGAGGCCCAGCCTGGGCTGCCGGTGGTCGCGAAGGCGTTGAGGGTGCCGCTCTCGAAGCCTTCGTTCAGCGCGGTGATCGGAGCGCCCGCGCAGGCGGTGGCTGTGGGGCTTGGGACGCCGGGAAGGAGGGGCGGACCGGAGCGGCTCTGCCCGAAGCCGCCGCCGGGCGTAGGCAGCGATGCGAGTACCCCGACAGCGCCGAGCGCGCCGATGGTGAGCAGGGCAAACGCCAACAGAGCGATGAAAATGCGTCGCTTCATCCGCTTTCCCTCCTGAGTAGGAGCGTTCCGACATAGGTTGCACGGCGCGGCGCGCGCGGCAGGCGGCCACCGTGTCTGCTATCGAGGGCGTTTATGCAGGGCTGACTTCCCCGCCAAAATGGATTGCGGCGATTATAGCAGCCTTATCGCAGAAATGCAACTCACCTCGATTCGGCTATGGATGCAAAGTCGCGAGGTGAGAAGAGCGTGGATCGCTTGCAATAGAACTTATGTTCTGGTATAATCGGGGCATGTTCGCTCCATCACAGCCCGGCGTCAGACACAACGCCATATCGTTCCTGAACACGCCGATGTACAGGTTCGTGCTGCTCGGTCTCGTCGGTTTCTGCCTAGTAGTCTTCACCGCCGCCGTCTCGCTTACCAGCACGCCGGTGCATCGCGGGTATTACGCCATACCGCCGGGCGGGAGCTACCACGTCACGTCGTCCGGCGAGCAGATCCCGGTCGGCGCTGGACCTTCCCTGGAGGCTGCGACCTCGGTTGTGACCCACGCCAACCTGCTCGACCACCAGTACCGCATCACCGCCGAGTTCGGCCAATACCCGAACGGCGGCGCGCACTACGGGATTGACGTTGACGCCTGGACCGGCACAATCATTCACGCTCCGGTCACCGGCATCGTCACCGAGGTGCTGCGCGGGTGCGTCGCCGGAAACCAGACCTGCGGCAAGGGCTGGGGGAACCACGTCTGGTTCAAGTCGGCAGATACCGGCCACTACATCTTGATCGGCCACTTCCAAAGTCTGAACGACTGGGTGCAGGTTGGCGTGACCTTTGATGCGGGTGCGCCATTCGGGGAGAGCGGCGCGACGGGATTCGCCAGCGGCCCCCACGTCCATATCCAGGTCAACCCCGACCAGATGGGCAACCCCGGCTCGACGAACCCCGCATGGGAGTTCCCCTGGCTGCACTGCACTGAGCCGGTGCTCGGCGCGCTCTTTGGAGCAGGCTGCCACTAGCCGGCGATTACGTCTGATTTCCAGGGCTTCGCCTCGTTCTCGACCTCTCTAACCCGTGCTCTAGTTCTTGCTATATGTCAGGATGTCATTGTGGGGGGCGTCGCTCGGCACCTGGAGGAAGTATCGTAGACGACTCGGCCCCAATTGAAGAACAACAGGGCACCTGGGCCGCAGAAACCGCCTCTGACCGTAGCGACGCGGAACTCCTGCTGGGCCTTTGTGCCCACCGGCGCGCCGCCCTACAGGAACTCTACACACGCTACTTTCCGCCAGTGTATGCCTTGGCGGTTCGCATGTTGGATGATCCGGATGCTGCGGATGAGTGCGTGCAGGTCGTATTTTTACGCATTGAGCAGCACTCGGCTCTCGTTGATCCGCCCCGCGGCGACGTGTGTATGTGGTTGCTTCAGGCCATCCATCAGCAAGCGCGCACGCAGCAACGCCTCCCGTTCGCCCGCCCCCCGCCAATCGCGGCGGACCCTCCCAACACGACCGCCGCAGCCGATGCCCCAACGGGACTCGGTCGGTTCGACCCCCATCGCCGTCTGGCCGAGCATCGGCAATCTGCGCGTGCCGCGCTCGCCATCCTTTCCCCGGTCGAGCGCACAGTCCTCGAATTGGCCTACTTCCGCAGCATGACGCTTTCGGAGATCGCGGCGTCCCAATCTGTGCCGCCGGGCACGGTCCAGACGCAGCTGCGGGCCGGGCTGGACCGGCTGCGCGTTGCCGTCGCGGGGGAGGCCGCCTCTGTCGCTGCGGGCGAAGAGTCCGCCTCCCGTGCCCTGATATCCCCGTCCGTCGTTCCTGCTGAGCCTACCCTGATGTCGCAGCCCAGTCCGCCCCTATCCCCTCTGGTGCAGCTCGCCGACACGTCGGTAAGCATGGGGGCCATCCCCAGCGGGCTGTAGATCTGCTCCACGGCCCGTAGGATCTCTAGCGCGGCGCGCATGGTACCACGGCGGGTGGCTGGGCCTAGACCGCGATGGCGGCGGGTGGCTGCTTCTGCCGGCGGCGAAGATCCTCGCGCAGGGCGTCAAGCACGACCAAGTTGCCCTGGCTGTCCTCGTAGTACCAGTTCTCCCAGCCGTTGCAGCCCGGCATCTGGCCGAGATATGCGCCGATTTTGTGGATCGATCCCTTCGCGCCGTCCGCCGCCCGCAACGTGCCGTCCGCGAGTACGGTCGCCTGCCTGTCCCTGCTCTTGTTCAGGTAGAGGCACTGGCCGGGGAGGAGTGCGCCGGACTCGAGCAGGGCCGCGAACGCCAGGCGCGGAGCGTTCCGCCTAGTTTCGAGGAGACCGTACACCTCGTCATCGAAGAATGGGGGCTGGACCGTCGCGATCCGCGCCTCTGCTGCGGCGATGTAACGCTCCTCTTTTTCGATGCCGATGTAGCGCCGCTTCAGCTTCCTGGCGACGGCCCCGGTGGTGCCTGTGCCGAAGAAGGGGTCGAGCACGATGTCGCCGGGGTTCGAGGCGGCGAGCAGCACTCGATAGAGCAGGCCCTCCGGCTTTTGGGTGGAGTGCAACTTCTCGCCGTCGGCGCGCAGACGTTCGGCTCCGGTGCAGAGAGGTATCTCCCAGTCGCTACGCATCTGCTTCTCATCGTTGAGCAACTTCATCGCATGGTAATTGAAGGTGTACTTCTTCTGATCCTGCGACTTCTTGCACCAGATCAGCGACTCGTGGGCGTTCGTGAAGCGCACGCCCCGGAAGTTGGGCATCGGGTTCGTCTTGACCCAGATTATGTCGTTGAGTATCCAGTAGCCGAGGTCCAGCAGAACGGTGCCGACGCGGTAGATGTTGTGGTAGCTGCCGATGACCCAAATTGTGCCGGTGTCTTTCAGGACGCGACGGCAGGCCGACAGCCACTCGCGGGTGAACTGGTCGTAGGCCGCAAAGCCGCTGAACTGGTCCCACTCGTCGTCAACCGCGTCAACTAGGGTCATGTTCGGACGGCGGAGCTCCTGTTGGAGCTGGAGGTTATAGGGCGGGTCGGCGAAGATGACGTCAACGCTCTTCGCGGGCAGAGAGGCCAAGATCTCGCGGCAATCGCCCTGGTATATACGGTCTAGCTCCATGTGTAAAACCTCGGTTGAGGGAACTTTCCGGCCTCTTGGTCTGTTTCTGTAATGGCGGTCCTAACAAGGGCGGCGCAGCGTCACACAAAGACAGATTTTAGCTTATAATACGCTAGTTACTACTATCTGTTACGTGTTCTAAAAAGCGGAGGCGCGCTGCCCAATGCCCGTTTGGCGGGATGCCCGTGAAAAGCAGGCTCTATTCGAGGAAGTTGCACTCGTGCATCTCTCCGGCCTGTACTATGCCGCCTTGCGATTGTCCGGTCAGCCCGCCGACGCGGACGACCTGGTGCAAGAGACTTACACGCGGGCTTATGCGGCGTTCGAGCGGTTCGAGCAAGGCACGAACGCACGCGCATGGTTATATCGGATTATGAATAACTTGTTTCTCAATCAAATAAGTCGGGCCGAGGCGAGGCGGACGCGGACGTTCAGCGCGACCCCGCCCGCGGAACTCGCGGCGATACCCGCCGGCGGCGCGCACGACCCCGCCGAGATCCTGATGGCCGCGACGCTCGACTCGCGGCTAAGTGAGGCCCTACGCGACCTGCCGCCCGAGTTCCGCAGCGCAGTGGTCGCGGTAGATGTCGGCGGCTTCTCTTATGAAGAGGCGGCGGCTATGCTCGGCTGCCCGATCGGCACAGTGCGCTCGCGGCTCTACCGGGGCCGCAACATGCTCCGCGTTCGGCTTCTGGCTGCGGCCTGGGGGAGAGACGATGGATAAGCACCCCAGCCCGCCCGATCTGCTCGCCGCCTATGTGGACGACGAACTCGGCCCCGCTGCCCGCTCGGCTATTGCCGCTCACCTCGCGGACTGCGTCACCTGCCGCGAAGATGTCGAGGGGCAGAGGCTGGTGAAGCGCGCCCTGGCCGCAGATGTGGCCGTGCCTGCCGACCTGGCGGCCCGCGTTCGTGCGCGCGCATACCCACCGCCCGCCCGCGCCGTCCTGCGACCGATGCGCCCGCGCCCGGCGATGCCCCGCGCCTGGCTGCTCGCTCCGGCGTTCGCTCTCCTGCTACTGTTCGCGGTGCTCACGCTCGGCGCGCTCAGGATCGGCCCGTTCGCCGAGCGGTCTGCTGCTGCGGCGGCTGCTGAAATGTCGGTGCATGACCACGAGTCGGGCGCGCTTGCGGCGAGTGTGACGGGCGCACTGCCCCAGGTCTGCGCGACGCTGGCGATAACAGTGGGGATGCCGATCACTGCGCCGAAATCACTGCCGAGCGGCTACCAATTCATGGGCGGGCACGACCTCTCGCTCGGCACCACGGAGGGGGCGCACCTTGTGTGGGAGGGCGGCAGCAAGATGCTCTCGCTCTACCAGGCTGCGGACCCCGGAGGCGCGCCGCCTAACGGCTGGCAAGAGATGGACAAGGCGGGGGTCCGTTACTGGACCGGCCCCGCGAACGCAGATCGCGCGGTATTCTGGCGGGCTGACCACATGATCTACCTGCTGATCGGGAACCTCCCGGAGGCCGACCTGTTGACGGTGGCCGCCTCGGTCGGCGGTTAGAGGGCGGACACCGGGCTAAGGAGCGGGTGCGGGCACAGTAGGCACGGGGCCGGGCAGGCCGAGGCCCTTTGGGTAGCGCCACTGCTGGTAGTGTAGGCCGATGTTGCCCATTTGGACCTTCCAGGCGGGAGCGTAGTCGGGGATGTAGGTGAGCACGCGGCGCTCGAAGAGCTGTATCAGTACGTCGTGGGGCGCTCCGGCGATCTTGACGCGCGCCCAGTAGGCTTCGCTGATCGGGTAGCCGCTCGTGAAGAACCAGGGCGCACTTAGTTGGGCGTCCACAGTGTGCGCGCCATCGCTCACGGGGCCGTGCGCGTTCAGGAAGTCCCAGAAGACGTTCGGGATGTTGTGGCCGGTGAGCGGCCAGAATGTCTTGTAGCTGACGCTGTAGGATGCCTTGTCAGGGGCGGGCGTCACCTGCCCGGCGTGGTTCACGCTCTCGGCCACCGCCTGGTGGGTGCGGTCGGCGGCCTTGTGGTCGCCGAGGTGCGTGTTCGCCAATTTAGTGAAGCTCGCGTAGGTCGGGGCGTTTGCATCGTCGAGGTCAGATGCGAGCGGGATGTTCGCGGGGCCGGGGGGGTTGTTCAGCGCATTGGTCACGTAGCGGCCGTCGCCGAACTGGATCTCGCCGGAGACTAGCTCGACGGTGAGCAGACCGTTCGTCACGTAGAACGGGCCGTTTGGGTCGGCGGAAGGGTTGTTGATCTCCATCCGGCTCTTGTCGAAATATTGGACGCGCCGGATGCGGCCCGGCCCCTCGTCATAGATTTCGTTCAGCGTGCTGCCCGCCGACGGCCCCCAGTACCAGGCGCGGGTAGCCTGATGGCTTGCAACGGGGAGGTCGGTGCGGTTCCAGACGCGCTGGAAAGCAGGGTCCGCGAAGGCGAAGGCGGGGGGTGCGCCCTCCGGTGCCGCCCTGCTCGCCCCGAGAAGCGCCGCGCCGAGTAGCAGCGCCGCCGACCCGCCGAGAGCGATCGCTGGGAATGTCCGCCGAGTTTTCGTCGTGCCGTTGGTCAAGTCTTAGCCTCCTCGCATCGGCCCACCAGCGGGCGGGCACCACGCCGCAGCCCCAGGCGGAGCCGGAACAGAAACAGCAGGTTCTCAAGCCCGTTCTGGAACGGGAACAGCTTGCTCTCGCCGATCCTCTCCTCGTAGAGGACGGGGTATTCGGCGAAGCGGTAACAGCGGCTGGTCATCGCCTCGATCTTGATCTCCTCTGAGAACGGCATACCGAGGCTAGTCAGCCGCAGGTGGCCGAGCATTTCGCGCCGGAAGACCCACATGCCGGACTGCGAGTCGCGCATCGGTGTCAGCCACAACACGCGGGTGGCCGCCGTCAGGATCACATTGCCGAGCAGGCTGCGGCGGCTCATGGCCTCGCGCTTCTGCAAGGGGAAGCGGCTGGCCGACACGAAATCCACCCGCCGCTCCAGCATCCAATCGAGGATCGGCGCGATTGCCGAAGATGGGTACGTGCCGTCGCCGTCGAGTGTGGCGATAATCTCGCCCCGCGCCTGCGGCAGTCCCGCTTGGTACGCGCTGCCGTAGCCCTTGCGAGTCTCATGCACCACCCTTGCCCCATATCCGAGGGCGATCCGCGCCGTGCCGTCCGCCGAGTTGTTGTCTACGACGATCACTTCGTCCACATAGTCGGGCATCCCGGCAAGCACAGCGCCTATGCCGCGCTCCTCGTTGAAGCAGGGTATGACTACTGAGATTGAGAGTCCTTTGTACACGATCCGTCCTTGCGTGGTTCTACTTCAAGCTATCCAGACCCTTGTTGATGCTGGCGAGCTGGCGTTGGAGCGACTCGGAGAGGTCGGTGAGCACCTGGCGGACATAGTTATCCGCGCCGACCTGCACACGCTCTGCCTCCTCCTCGGCCTTGTGCTTGATCTCATCAGCCTGGGCCTTAGCCTGCCTGAGCAGGCCCTCGCGCTCGATCAGCCCCTCGGCCTGGCGGCGGGCCGTGCTCAGAATATCGTCGGCCTGGGCCTGGGCGTCCGCGAGGATCTGCTCCTTTTCGCGGAGGACATGCTTCGCGTAGCGGATCTCTTCGGGCAGCACCGTCCGCATCTGGTCAACCAGATCGACAAGCTCCTGCTCGTCCATCATTAGCTTGTTCGTCATCGGCATCCGCCGACCGGCCCGCAGCATTGTCTCGAGCCTGTCTATGAGATACTGCAAATCCATACGCATGTCGCTGATGGCCGTGTCCTCCCCTGCGGTCAGCCACGTTCCTGGCTGGATAGGTTCTTGTCGAGTAACGCGCCCGCGGCCCTGCCGTAAACTTCGGCGAGGGCGGCGGCGACGTGCGGCGGCACCAGGTCGGCGAGCGCGGGGCTGCCGTATTGCGCCAGGTCGCGCACCACGCTCGCGCTCAGGAACGAGTTTTCCTGCGCCGTCATCAGGCAGACGGTTTCGATCTCCGGTGCGAGCCTGTCGTTGATCAAGGCCAGTTGGAACTCCCACTCGAAATCGGTCAGCACGCGCAGCCCGCGCACGATGGCTACCGCTCCGACGCTGCGGGCATACTCGACGGTCAGGCCCTTGTAGCTGTCCACCTCGATCTGCTCCACGTCAAGCTCGCGCACCGCCTCGCGGATCAACGCCTTGCGCTGCTCCACGCTGAACAGCGGGTGCTTCTGCACGTTGTCTACGACGACGATGATCACCTTGTCGAACAGATGCCCCGCCCGCCGCGCGATGTCGAGGTGCCCGTTCGTGATCGGATCAAACGTGCCGGGGTAGATCGCGGTACGCACTCCGCCTCCAGTAGCCAGTGGTCAGTAGCCGATGTTAGCCATTTGCCGCTCGCTTGTACAATGAATAGGCCGAGCCGCCGAGCGCCTTATGCCGGATGCGGCGGAGAGTGCCGGGCGCGTCGGGCATCTCGACCGCCGCCGCGTGCCCGACGACGAGCAAGCCTTCCGCTGCCAGAAAGCCGGGTCCGGCAAGCCGCCCCAGGATCGTCACGATCTCGGGGTCCGCGTAGGGCGGGTCCATGAATATTATATCATACTCCGTGCCGCCGTGGGAAATGGCAGGGGGGAGGGAGGTCGGGGGGACAGGTCGGGACGACCGGAGAAATGATGCCACCGGCATTTGGCGGACATATCCTTGAGAGGCAAGGCGGGTGGCTGCGAGGTTGGCCGTGATGATGCGGGCCACCGATGGGTTTTGCTCGACGAAGTCGCAGGTTGCCGCCCCACGGGACAGGGTTTCGATGCCGAGGGAACCGGTGCCCGCATAGATGTCGAGCACCCGGTCGCCGGGCTGCGGATAGCCGAGGGCGTTGAGGGTGCCGAAAAGCGACTCCTTGACCCGGTCGGTCATCGGGCGGGTAGTCAGGCCGGGCGGGGCCTTGAGCTGTAGGCCGCGCGCGCTGCCGGCGATCACCCGCATGCTATGCCTCGGGGGCGCTGTTTGCCAGCGCCCAGAAGGCTTCGAGCTGGGTGCGGATCGCTGCGTGTTCGGGCGCATCGAGCGCCGGGTCGTCGCCGAAGACCTGCTCGGCCTCCCGTCGGGCCAGCAGCAGTGTGTCCATGTCGCTGAGGCGGGCCATACGCAGGTCGAACGCGCCGCTCTGGCGGGTGCCGAAGAACTCACCCGGCCCGCGCAGCCGCATGTCCTCCTCGGCGAGCCGGAAGCCGTCGTGGTTCTCCTCGATCACGCGCAGCCTCTCCATCGAATTAGTGAGTTCGGTCTCCGAGATCAGGATGCAGTACGATTGGTGTTCGCCACGCCCGACTCGCCCCCGGAACTGGTGCAACTGGCTGAGGCCGAACCGCTCCGCGCCCTCCACCACCATCACGGTCGCGTTGGGGATGTCGATTCCGACCTCGACGACAGAGGTAGACACCAGGATGTCGTACTCGCGCCGCCGGAACGCGCCCATGATCTGCTCTTTCTCGGACGCCTTCATCCGCCCGTGGAGCAGCGCCAGCCGGTAGTCGGGGAAAACCTCGGTCTGTAGCCGCTCGTGCTCCGCGACCGCCGACTTCGCGTCGATCTTCTCCGACTCTTCGACCAGGGGGCAGATAATGAACGCCTGCCGCCCTGCGGTCAACTCTTTGCGGATGAAATTGTACGCCTGCTCGCGGCGGCTGTTGTCCACCCACCGCGTTCTGATCACCTGACGGCCCGGCGGCATCTCGTCGATCACCGAAATGTCGAGGTCACCGTAGATCGTGAGCGCGAGCGAGCGCGGGATCGGCGTGGCGGTCATCACCAGCGTGTCGGCCAGCACGCCGATCACCCCCGCCTTCTGGCGCAGCCGCTCGCGCTGCATCACGCCGAAGCGGTGCTGCTCGTCAATCACGACAAGGCCGAGTTTCGCGTACTCCAAGCTCTCGGTGATCAGCGCGTGGGTGCCGATGGCGAGGTCGCAGGTGCCGTCGGCGAGTTCTTTGTACACACGGTCGCGCTCCTTCTTCCGCATACCGGCCGTGAGAAGCGCGATGCGGATCGGGCGGTAGCCTTCGGGCGGGCCGTCTTCGGGAGAGAAGGCCGGGGCGCTGCCCAGTTTGTTCAGCAACTCTTTGAGCGCGGCGAGCGCGGGGCTGAGTTCCACCGGCGCATCGGAGACGGTTTCGTTAGCCACGATCTGCCCGGTCGCCTCGGCCTGGGCCTCAGCCTCGGCCTTCGCTGCGGCGAGGCGCGCGGCCACCTCGGCCAGCTTCGGGTTCGCGTCGCCTACCGGCAGCCAGAAGTTCTTGAAGAGGCGGCCCAGTGTCCTGTAGTGCTGCTCGGCGAGGATCTCGGTTGGGGCCATGAGCGCGCCCTGAGCGCCGTCGGCGATGGCGTTCAGCAGGGCGACGGCGGCCACGACGGTCTTGCCGGAGCCTACATCGCCCTGCACCAGCCGCGCCATCGGCAGGGAGCGGGTCATATCGGCCAGGATCTCGCCGGTCACACGTTCTTGCGCGCCGGTGAAGCTGAACGGCAACGTCGCGGTGAAGCTGTTGAGTATCGGGCCGTGGTCGCCGAACGCGAGGCCCGGCTGGTCTTGCTGCCAGTGGTGCTTACGCTGCAACATGCCGAGTTGGATCAGGAAGAACTCGTCGAAGGCGAGGCGGCGGCGCGCTCTCTCCAGCGTGCCCCAATCGTCGGGGAAGTGGACCTGCCGCAGGGCATCGCCGAGGCGGAGCAGCCCGGCTCGCGCACGTATATTCGGCGGCAGCGCGTCCTCCACCAGCTCGGCGAAGCCCTCGACCGCCGCGTGGACGATCTTGCGGACAATGCGCTTCGACAGCCCCTCTGTCAGCGAGTAAACCGGCACCAGCCGCCCGGTGTGCAGCAGTTCCTCGCTGTCATAAGGCTCGAACTCCGGTCCCTGCAAACTAAGGTGGCCGTTGTATTCGCCGATCTTGCCGCTGAAGACAAACTGCTGCCCTTCCACCAGGGAGCGGGCCATCCACTCCCGCCCGAACCAGATAGCGCGGATCGAGCCGGTGTCGTCCACAACGGTCGCGCTGATTATCGCCAGGTTGTTGCGTGTGCGCTTGACCTGCACCTCCCAGATCGTGCCGATGACGGTCTCCACTTGCCCGTAGAGCAGCGCGCTGATCGTCTTGAGGGCGCTGAAGTCGTCGTAGCGGCGCGGGAAGAAATAGATCAGGTCGCGCACGGTGAAGATGCCGAGGTGCTCGAAGAGCTTGGCCGTAGTCTCGCGCACGCCCTTGACGACCATGATCGGGCTGTCGAGCGAGGGCGCTCTGCGGTGTGCGGCGCGTGCGGCGTCCGCGCTGACGGGAGCGGCAGGTGTGGAGGGCGATGTGCTGCCGTTCGTGGCCGCCGCAGGCCGGGCCGCCGAGGTGCTGCCTGCCGCCATGGAGAGCGGTGAGACGGTGGGCGCAGCGCGGCGGGCGGGGCGTTTCTTCGCGGGGGGTTCGCCGGTCTCGTCGGGCGGCGCTTCGGTCTCGCCGGACTGGAGGCGGGCCAACAGGTCTGCGGCCCGGCGCAAGCGCATCTCTCGGCTGCTCCGCCCCTGCTCAGAGTATGGCTCGAGCGTCGTGCGGATCGTCTCGATCAGCCCCTCGGCCAACGGTTGCCGCACCTTCGCCTGCGCCGCCCACCGCTCGGCATATGCGCTCAGGCCGCCGGACATGGCGGTGTCGAGGAGGCCCTTGTGCTCTTCGAGTTGAAGTATCTTTTGCAGGATGTCGGTTGCTTGGGACATGGGTGGCCGGTCTAGTGGAATTGCTCCCGCTCCGTCGAGCCGTGGAGCGCGGTTGTCGATGACTCGCCGCCCGCGATAACCTGGGCGACTTGGTCGAAGTAGCCGGTGCCGACTTCGCGCTGGTGCTTAGTCGCGGTGTAGCCTGCGGCCTCGCCGGCGAACTCGGCCTGCTGTAGTTCGGAGTAGGCCGCCATGCCCCGTTCGCGGTAGCCGCGCGCCAGCTCGAACATGCTGTAGTTGAGCGCATGGAAGCCCGCCAGGGTCACGAACTGGAACTTGTAGCCCATCGCGCCCAACTCGTGCTGGAAGCCGGCTATCGCGGCTTCGTCGAGCTTCTTCTTCCAGTTGAACGAGGGCGAGCAGTTGTAGGCCAGCAGCTTGCCGGGATGCTCGGCGTGTACCGCCTCGGCGAAGCGGCGCGCCTCGTCGAGATTCGGCTCGGCGGTCTCGCACCAGAGGAGGTCGGCGTAGGGTGCGTAGGCCACCCCACGGGCGATGGCGGTTTCGATGCCGGGGCGGATATGGAAGAAGCCCTCGGAGGTCCGCTCACCGGTCAGGAAGGGGCGGTCCAACGGGTCAATGTCGCTGGTGATCAGCGTGGCCGAGTTCGCGTCGGTGCGCGCCAGCAGCAGCGTCGGCACGCCCATCGTGTCGGCGGCGAGGCGGGCCGCGACGAGGTTGCGGATCGCCTGCTGCGTGGGGATCAGCACTTTGCCGCCCATGTGCCCGCACTTCTTCTCGGAGGCAAGCTGGTCCTCGAAGTGGATCCCCGCTGCACCGGCCTCAATCATTGCCTTCATCATCTCGAAGACGTTGAGCGGCCCGCCGAAGCCGGCCTCGCCGTCTGCGACTATAGGCGCAAACCAGTAGGTGCCGTCTTTGCCCTCGGCGTGGTGGATCTGGTCGGCCCGCTGCAAGGCGGCGTTGATCCGGCGCACGACCTGCGGAACACTGTTCGCCGGGTAGAGGCTCTGGTCGGGGTACATCTGGCCTGCCAGGTTAGCGTCGGCGGCCACCTGCCAACCGCTCAGGTAGATCGCTTTGAGGCCGGCCTTCACCTGCTGCATCGCCTGGTTGCCGGTGAGAGCGCCGAGCGTGGCGACATATGCCTCCGTCTGCAACAAGTGCCAAAGCCGCTCGGCCCCGCGCCGGGCGAGGGTGTACTCAATCTGCACGCTGCCCCGAAGTCTGATCACATCGTCCGGCGTGTATGGGCGCGTGATGCCGGCCCAACGCGGGTCGTGCGTCCAGTGTTCGGCCAGGGCGGCCTGTTCTGTGTGGTCTATCATACCCGGACCTCCTTGTCCAATCGCCTGCTTTCCTTGTAGGGAAAGATGTCTAAGACCTCACCGGCGCGGTGCCGGGCCTGTAGATCTGTCCAGAAAGGAACCCCGAACAGGTCGGAGTTCGATTCGGTGAAGACAGCGCGCAGCGGGGGCGGCAGCCCCAGGAAGGTCGCCAGCTCCTCCGGGAAGACATCGTTTTCGCCCACGAAGAACCAGGGTTCAGATGACACCGCCTCGTCGGCGTCTTGGGTTGTCGGCATCTCGCGGAAATTGCAGTCGGTCAGCAGGCAGAGTTCGTCGTAATCGTAGAAGACCACGCGCCCGTGTCGGGTGACGCCGAAGTTCTTGAGCAAGATGTCGCCTGGGAAGATGTTGGTAGCCGCTAGATCCTTGATGGTCTGTCCGTAATCTATCACCGCCGCCTCCGCCTGCTCGGGGCCAACCTCTCTGAGGTAGAGGTTCAGGGGCGTGAGGCGTCGCTCGGTGTAGAGGTGCTTGATCTCCACTGTGTCGCCCTCGACCACGACGCTATTCGCGGCCACTCTCAGAAGCTCTTCGAGCAGCGCCGGCGAAAAGCGGTCTCTGTCGAAGCGCAGATGCTCGAACTCCTGCGCGTCCACCAGCCTTCCGCCGCGGTCATGCTTGAACACGAGTTGGTAGTGGTTCTGGACTTCGCGGCGGGTGGTCACCTTCGGGTAGTCGAAGCTGTCTTTGATTACCTTGAACACAACGTCATACGACGGCAGGGTGAAGACGACCATTACCATCCCCCGCTCGCCACGCGCGATCTCGAAGCGGTCGGTGGAGACGGCGAGATGCCTGCGGAGATCGCGGTACAGTTCGGTCTTGCCGTGCTTGTTGTAGCCCAGCGAAATATACAGCTCGGCTATGGGCTTGAGCGGCATGATCGCTTTGAGGAAGTGGACAAGCGCATATGGCTTCTTGACTTCGACGTGGAAATAGGAGCGAGCGAAGCTGAATATGATGCTCACCTCATCCTCGGTCATGAGCACGGCGTCCACGTCAATGCCCTGCTCGTCGTTCATGAGTGCGAGCACGAACGGCGTGTGCCCCCCGCCGGTGAGTATGCGGCCCACCAGGTATGCGGCTTTGCCCCGGTAGAAAACCGGCTTCGCTATGTCAGTGAGTTCGATCTTCCGGCCGGTAAGGTTCGCGTCGATCTCGGCTGCGACGTGGGCCACAGTCTGCTCGATGTCGCGGTAGTCGGCCTCGAAGCGGTAGTCGTCTAAGAGCCGACGCACGAGCGCGGGGGTGCCGGCTTCCGCCGGATACGTCGTGTAGACCTGCTCCTGGTCAGGCATGGCGGGTGCCGGGAACTCGGTGCCCATGTACTCGATTCCCGGCTCGATGCCCCGCGAAGCGACCATCCGCATCGTCACCGAGTTATAGAAGCTCTCGGCGAGATCAAAGTCGTCGCGGTCGGCGATTAGCAGGGTGTAGCTCTGCTTCACCGCCGCCCAGAAGTCTCCATCGCCCCCCTGCGCCCCTAGCTCTTGCTTCATGCGGTCCACCGTCTTGTCAACGACGTTCTTGTAGAGGTCGAGCCTCTCCTCGGAGTCGGCTTGCAAGAGCAGCCATTCGCACAGCTCGAAGCGGCGCTTCGCCTTGCATGTGATCTCCTCGAAGCTGGCCTCATACTCGGCGAACGCCTCGCGGATAGCGTCGGCACTCTGCTCCACAACTCTGTCTCCTGCGCTCATGGCGGTATTATACCCGAAAATCACCTCCCTTGTCGTTCGCCGAGATTCCGCTTTCCGGCCCATTGACAGGATAGAACATTAGTGCTATAATGTGAGCAGATGGCTGGACACATGAGTAAGGAGACGCGAACATGAGGCGAGTACCATTGGCGATAGTTCCGAGAACCGGCGAGGAAGTTAGGCTGTCCTCCCAGCCTGTGCCCACAGAAGGGCACGGGGAGGTTATAGAGGCGGAGGCGAGGTCCGTGGCACCCCTCCTCCACACCCACATTACCGGTCGGCACGGCGTCTTCCTCCTCGAACAGGGCGAGGACGGCGCTTCGGAGCTCGTGGACACGCGCGCGCCGCGGGGGATCGTCTGCACCTGCGGCCAAGCAGACTGCGACCATGTCGCCATCCTGCGTGCATGTGGCTTCCTGGCGGTGGCCGCCTAACCAAGCCGCAAGCCGCCGGTGTGAAGACCTGATGAGATAGAGATAAGGAGCCTGAGCATGGAAGAGCAAATCCGCAACACGAAAGTTTCGCCCGAGATCTATGTCTACGCGACCAACAAGAACTTCCTGAACGTGTACGACGCCCTGCGGATCGACAAGGTCAAGATCGAGGTCGCGGGCTATGACCAGGCAACAGGCCGGCAGACCGGCATCGCCGGTGCTTGGCTCGACGTGGACGACCTGCGCCTGCTCGCCCACCTCGTGATCAACCGCCAGTTCAAGGATGTGCTTGACCGCGCCCGCTTCGAGAAGTTCGGCGGTAGCGACCGCGACGGGGCGGTGGAGAGCCGCACGCTGGCGCTCGAATGGGATCCCGGGCAGGACGGCAAGTTCGCGCGCTACCCCTACAGGCTGACCATTGCCAATGGCCCCGGCCAGCGCACCCAGAACGGCGCTGTGCAGCCGAAAGGCGAGCCGACGAGCCGCCTCTCGATGCGCCTGCCGGAGGCCGACCTGATGAAGATCCTGCTGACGGCGCAGGACTACCTCCACGCTTATGATGCTGCCCACCACCACCGTCTGGTGGCTGAGAAGGTTCGTGAGCTACAGGAGAAAATGGCCGAGCGTGCCGAGCATCGCGCTCCCACGCCTGCGGCGGAAGCAAGCGGGGACCACGCCCCCACCGCCAAGCTGCCGGTGCCGCCGCTACGTGTGGTGCCCGCAACCGCGCCCGCCGCCCGCCTCCCGGTATCCCCGGCGTCCCAGAAGGTGGCCCCTGCCCGCCCCGTAGCGACTGCGGCCCCGGCAGCTCGCTACGAGCGCCCCACGCGCACCGGGTGAGCGGCCGGTTTCCGCTTTTTCGTGGCAGGTGGGGATACAGAAGTAAGGCCGTTTCGACAGGCCGAATGATGTGCGATTAGCTGACTAGAGAGAAAGGAAAAGAAATGTCTAAGACCCTGAACAAAGTAACCCTGATCGGGCGACTCGGCAAAGACCCGGAGATGAAGTACATCCCGTCGGGCGTGGCCGTCACCAAGTTTTCGCTCGCAACCAACCGCTACACCAAGCCGCAAGACGGCAGCACCCAGGGCCAGGAAGAGACCGACTGGCACAACATCGTGGCCTGGGACAAGCTCGCCGACACATGCAACCAGTACCTCCACAAGGGCAGCCTCGTCTACCTCGAAGGCCGCCTCCAGACAAGGAGCTGGGAGCAGGACGGCCAGAAGCGGTACATGACCGAAATCATCGCCAGTGCAATGATCATGCTCGACCCGAAGGAGAGTGACGGCACCGGCAACGGTTACAGCCGCCGCGAAGCGGTGAGCGTAGCGGCCGAAGACGACGACGGCCTGCCGTTCTAACCAAAGCTGGGGGCGGCGCGGCGTGGGAGCGCCGCCCCATCATCTTTCCAGGCCAGCCATGTCTGCACTCGAACCCCAGTCCATAGGCGCGAACGCTCTCGCCGAACCTATCCACATCGCCCCCTCGTCCGACGCCGGTTGGCGGGCCGCGCTTGCCCGCGCCGATGGAGCCACAGTCGAGAACGGCCTCGTCAGTATTGAGGGCGTGCTCGAACGGATCACCTACCAAAACGAGGCAAACGGCTGGACTATCGCCCGCCTGCAACCGCCCGGCAAGCAGGCCCCGGTCACCATCGCCGGCACGCTGCCGACAGCTCACGTCGGCGAGACATTGCGCCTCGACGGCACCTGGAAGCAGCACGCTCAGTACGGTCGGCAGTTCCAGGTCAGCCGCTACCAGGCGCTGATCCCCGGAACGATCCCCGGCCTCAAGAAATACCTGGGCTCGGGCCTTATCAAGGGCATCGGCCCGGTCTGGGCCGGGCATATCGTGGACACATTCGGCTTCGACACGCTCGAGATCCTGGAGCGCGCGCCCCAAAAGCTGATGCGGATACCCGGCATGGGCCGCGCCCGCGCCACATCCATCGCCCGCGCTTGGCACGAGCAGGCCGCGCTCAAAGAGTTGATGGAGTTCCTACAGGCTCAGGGCCTGCCGGTCACGCTCGCCCTCCGTATCGGTAAGCATTACGGCGACGATGCCGCGAGGATCGTCCGCATGGAGCCGTACCGACTGATGGGCGAGGTCTTCGGCGTCACTTTCGCGCTCGCCGACCAGCTCGCGGCCCGAAACGGTCTACCCGCCGATGCGACGGCCCGCGTTGCGGCAGGCGTGCTCTCGGTGCTTGAAGGCGCGACCGACGACGGGCACACCTGGCTCGCGCAGGATGCTCTCCTCGATGCAGCCTCCCGCCTCCTTCACCTGACCGCCGAGCATGTTGCCGATGCCCTGCCCGCGCTGCTCCGCTCGGGGCAGGTGGTGGTCGAGTCTGGGCCGGGCGGCACGCCTGTCGTCTATCCTGGCGCGCTCCACAGGGCGGAGTGCGCCGTCGCTGGAGCGATCCGCTCCCTCACCGGCGGTTCGCATGACCGGCTGGCAGACTTCGCCCGCGTGGACTGGGGCAAGGCACTCGCCTGTTTGCAGAAGCACGAGCCTAGCATCTGCGCCCTCACCGAGCGCCAGCAGCAGGCCGTTCGCCTTGCGCTCACCGAGCGAGTCGTAATCCTCACCGGCGGGCCAGGCACCGGCAAGACGACAACTCTGCGCGCCCTGATCACGCTGCTTAAGGTCCGCCGCCGTAGCGTGCTGCTTGCAGCGCCGACCGGCCGCGCCGCCCGACGTCTCACCGAGGCCACCGGCGCACCGGCCCAAACCCTCCACCGCCTGCTCGACCTTCACCCTTCGCCCGGCGTCGAGTACGGCCCGTCGGCACCGCTGAACGCAGACATGGTGATCGTGGACGAAGCCTCGATGATGGACCTCCCGCTCGCCCAGGCGCTGCTCTGCGCTATCCCGCCCGGCAGCCATCTGCTGCTTGTAGGCGACCCCGACCAGCTGCCGCCGGTCGGCCCCGGCGATGTGCTCGGTGACCTGCTGGCGAGCGGCTCCCTCCCCATCGTCCGCCTGACGACGATCTTCCGCCAGGCCGAGGCGAGCGGTATCGTCGCCAACGCCCATCTGATCAACGCCGGAGAACCGCCCCGCCTACGCGGTTTCAGCGACTTCTACCACCTACCTTCGCTCCGCCCCGACGAGTGCTGTGAGTTGGTGATTGACCTCGCTGCCCGCCGACTGCCCCAGAAGTACAGCCTCGACCCGTTCGACGACATCCAGGTTGTCTCGCCAACATACCAGGGGGCGGCAGGGGTGGACGCCCTGAACGCGGGACTACAGGCGCGGCTCAACCCTCCGGCTCCGGACCGCCATGAGCGGCACTTCGGCCCGCGTGTCTTCCGCGACGGGGATAAGGTGATGCAGATCGTCAACAGCTATGAGCGGCAGGTCTTTAACGGAGACATCGGGCGGATCGTCGGGATCGACCCGCTCGAGCAGCAGGTTCGCGTGCTCTTCGACAACGAACAAGAGGCGCTCTACGCCTTCGCCGAACTTGACGAGCTGACCCACGCCTACGCCATATCGGTACACAAGAGCCAGGGCAGCGAGTACCCGGTGGTCGTGATGCCGATGCTTCCGCAACATGGGCGTATGTTGCAGCGCAACCTCCTCTACACCGCCATCAGCCGCGCCCGCCGGATCGTCGTCCTTGTCGGCGACCCCGCCTCCCTGCGGCGCGCCGTGGCGAACTCTCCCGTAGGCACACGCAACACGGGGCTGAGATCCAGGCTGCGCTGAACCCCGGAAAGGTGTATAATAGCCCTCAGCCGTCAGCGTTCAGCGTTCAGCCGTCAGCGGGAGCAATAACGGAGGTGTTGTTATGGGCAGCGAAGAACAGCAGCCGCAACAAAGTGCAGCGATGCGTGCGATCACAGTCTCGCGGGAGTACGGCAGCGGCGGCGGCGAGGTGGCGCGGCGGCTGGCCGACCGCCTGGGCTGGCAGTTGCTTGACCACCAGATCGTGGAGAGTGTCGCCGAGAAGTTGGACATCACCGGCCGCCAGGCGCAGGCCCATGATGAACATGTCGAGGGCTTCGTCGGACGGCTGCTTGAAGGTATGCAGTCGACTCTTCCACCGCCGGTGTTCATAGGGGTAAACGATACCTACGAGGTCATCCCGCCGGTGGACGAAAAGGTGTATCACGAGACGCTGCGCCAGGTGCTCATCGAAGCGGCCAAGCTAGGGCGTGTCGTCATCGTCGGGCGTGGCTCACAAGTGATATTCGGCGATGAGCGCGACATCCTCCATGCGCGGGTTGTGGCCCCTCTCAAGCAGCGCATCGCTTACGTGGTGCAGCGCGAGGGTCTGGACGCAAGTGTGGCGCAGGTCCGCATCCAGCAGAAAGACAACGAGCGCAGGCGCGCCCTCCGGGACCACTATCGCCGTGACGAGGCCGACACAAGCCTCTATGATCTCGTCGTCAACACCGGCGTGCTTGATCTACAGGCCGCCGTTGACCTGATCCTGCTGGCCCTCGAATGCAAGGCGCAGCGCCTCGATGTTCCCGAAGGGGAACTCGGTCCGGTGGCAGGGCTGCCGATCTATCCCGCGCCCCCGGAGGAGTCGCCTCTGTAGGCGAGGGGCCGTCCACGAACACCAACCTCTAGAATTGACAGCCGCAAGCCGGATGCGGTATAGTATAAGGAAGCGGATCCTGTTGGGCAGCGGGAAACGGCCTGGCCTCTGGATTCCTGTTTTCGCGGTGGAAAGGGGGTCGGACAGTGGACAAGCAAACAGCACTCGAAGTCGCCGCCCCCACGCGCCCCGCAGACTACCTGCTCGACCCTCCGCCGTCTGCGCTTGCGCTGCGCCGCCCCTCTGAAGCCTGCATCCACCCGACGCTGGAACGTCTGCTCGACTTGGTGCGCTCCTATTCCGCGCCGACCGATGTAGACATCGCGGCGATCCGACACGCCTACGAATTCGCCGAGAAAGCGCACGCGCACCAGCGCCGCGACAGCGGCGAAACCTACATAAGCCACCCGCTGTCGGTGGCGATCATACTCGCCGAAATGCGCCTGGTTGACCCCGAGACTTTGCAGGCAGCGATCCTCCACGACACGCTCGAAGACAACCCCGCCGTAACGCGCGCCCTGCTTGCAGTCGAGTTCGGCGAGAATGTGGCGAGCCTGGTGGACGGTGTGACTAAGCTGAGTACCCTGCCCAAGACCGCCCGCATAGACGATGCCGAACACCGTGCGACCGAGAAGCAGCAGGAGCAGGCCGAGACCCTCCGCAAGATGTTCATGGCTATGTTCGAGGACATGCGCGTGGTGCTGATCAAGCTCGCTGACCGAATACACAACATGCGGACCCTCGACGCCACCCCTCCCGAAAAACAGCGCCGGATCGCCACACAGACGCTCGAAATCTACGCGCCTCTCGCCAACAGGCTCGGCATCTGGCAGTTCAAGAGCGAACTCGAAGACCTCGCATTCTATTATCTGGAACCCGAAAAGTATCGGGAGCTTGTCTCCCAAGTGCAGGAGCGCAAGGAACTCAGCGAGCGCTATATCGCAAAGATCAAGGGTGCGCTTGAGAAGGCGCTGAGCGAGGCGGGTATCGAGTGCGAGATCAAGGGCCGCACGAAGCACATCTACTCGCTCTACCAAAAAATGGTGAGGAAGGACGAGACTTATGACCGGATCTACGACCTGCTGGCGGTTCGGATCATCGTCCAAGAGATCGCGGACTGCTACGCTGCGCTAGGAGTGATCCACACCCTCTGGCCTCCGATTACCGGCGAATTCGACGACTATATAGCCGTTCCGAAAAAGAGCATGTACCAGTCGTTGCACACCGCCGTCTGGGCGTTCGACAATAAGCCGTGCGAGATCCAGATCCGCACTGTCAAGATGCACGAGACCGCCGAGTTCGGCATCGCAGCCCACTGGCGCTATAAGGAGGGCAGACGAACGGCTCGCCGCGACCGCGAGTATGAGGCGAAGATCGCCGGCCTTCGCCGTCAAATGGATTGGCGCCATGACGTGGAGGACGCCCAGGAGTTCGTGGATAACCTCCACTCTGATATCCTCCAGGACTACATCTATGTCTACACGCCCGGCGGGGAAATCATCGAGCTGCCTGCTGGGGCGACGCCGATTGACTTTGCCTTCCGCATACATACCGAACTCGGCTACCAATGCGCCGGGGCGACGGTCAACGCCAAGATAGTCACGCTCGACACGCCGCTGAAAAGCGGAGACATGGTGAAGATCCTCAAAGACCCGCGCCGCAAGGGGCCGAGCCGGGACTGGATACACTCGGGGCGGCGGTACGTCACGACAGCGAACGCCCGCCAGAAGATCGGCCAGTGGTTCCGCAGGCAGGACCACGATGAGAATGTGGCGCAGGGCCGCACGGTTCTTGAGGCCGAGATGAAGCGCCTCGGTATTCACGACATGCCGCAGGCGGAGATCGTGGCGCTCTTCCCCCGCTACGACAGCTTCGAGAGACTGCTTGAGGCCATCGGCAACACCGAGGTCAGCCCGGGCGCGATTGCGACAAAGCTCTCTCCGCTACGCAACGTCGCCCCCGCGACCCGTGTGACCTTCCCCAGCTCGAACAACCTGCCGTCGCTCAACCTCGAGGACGCGGGCAACCTGCTGTGTACGATCGCCCGCTGTTGTCGCCCGATGCCCGGCGACGAAATCATGGGCTACACAACACGCGGGCGGGGCATAACGGTACATCGCGCCGATTGTCACAACATCGCTCATCTTGAAGAGGAAGAGCGCGGCCGGCTGGTGCGTGTGAGTTGGGACGGCATGAAGGGCCAGAGGTATATGGCCCGGGTGCGTATCGAGGCAATGGATCGCGTCGGCCTGCTGCGCGACGTGACGACGCTCGTCGCCGACGAGAAGGTGAGCATGACCGATATGCAGACCAGCGCGAACAAAGGTGGGGGCACCCAGTACATACTAACCAGCCTAGAAGTCGTAAGCATGGACCAGCTGCTGCGGATCATGCAGCGCCTAGAGAGCATCAGCGGCGTCTACGAAGTGACGCGCGACACGCCCGACGAAAAGGTGCAACGGGCATGAAAACTATCGACTCAATCTTTGGAAGGACGCCTTAAAGTATGTACCCGAACCCCGACATCATACACTTCGAGATAGGCACGTTCACGGTCGCGCTGCACTGGTACAGCATGATGATCGTGCTCGGCGTATTGGCCGCAACCTATGTCGCCCTGCATGAGGCCCGGCGGCGCGGGCAAAGCCCCGAGCATATCTGGCAACTTCTGCCGTTCATGCTCATCGTCGGCATCATCGGTGCGCGCGTCGGCTGGGCCGTAGTCAGCACGAAGGAGCTCGCCGCCAAAGGCTGGGAGCATGTGTTCAATATCCCCGAAGGCGGGATAAGTATCCAGGGCGCGCTTGTCGGGGGTATAATCGTCGCCGTGATCTACACATGGAAGAAGAAGCTCGACTTCTTCGAGTGGAGCGACATCATCATACCCGGTGTGGCGCTGGCGCAGGCAATCGGTCGCTGGGGCAACTACTTCAACCAGGAGCTTTTCGGCGCGCCCTGCGATCAGCCCTGGTGCATCCCGATCAGCAACGACATCTTGGCGAGCCACCCGAACTACGTGCAATACCTCGGCAAGTACACCCACTTCGCGCCGACCTTCGCTTATGAAATGATCTGGGATCTGCTCAACTTCGCACTGCTAATGTGGCTGGGGCGGCAGGCCCGCCTCGAGCTACGCACCGGCGACCTCCTCTGGGTCTACGGCATCTTCTACTCGGTCGGGCGCTTCTTCATCGAAGAGGTGCGGGTTGACGGGGCGACAGTCGGCGGCATCAAAGCCCCCGAAATCTTCGCGATCTTAACCATCGTCGTCTGCTGGGCCGCGCTTATCTGGCGGCACCGCCCCGGCTCTCCGGCCCCTGTCGCCGTGGTCGCCGACGAGGGCGGCTATTTGGACGAGGAGTGGGAGGACGCGGAGGCGGGCGCATACGCCGTCGCTTATGATGAGGAAGGCGATCCCGTCGAGCCGGTGCCCCATACTGTGCCTGTTGTGGCGCAGAGTGAGAGCGAGACTTAGGGCGACCGCGAACGGGTACGCAGGGTGAGCGCGTGGCGCGATGCCGGCATTGCGGCAGTGGTGCTCGCGGCGGGCGGGTCCGGCCGCATGGGCGAGCCGAAGCTCCTGTTGCCGCACCCGGCGGACGGCGCTCCCCTGCTGCGCCACTCCGTCGGCGGTGTGCTGGCGCTTGAGCCGCTTGAAGTCGTGGTGGTCCTCCGCCACGACCTACCTGCCCTGGGTGACGCGCTAACCGGCCTGACTGTTCGCCCTGTCCCGAACCCTGATTTCGCGGAGGGCATGTCTACGTCCCTCCGCGCGGCTCTCGCCGCACTCACCCCCGAAGCCGAGGCTGCGCTCGTCGTCCTCGGCGACACGCCTGACGTGCCCGCGTCGGTCTTCGCCGCGCTGCTCTCCGCTTACCTGGCGGCTCGCCGCCGGATCACGATCTCGGTCTACGGCGACATCTCCGCCCCGCCAACTATCTTCTCCCGCGCCGCCTTCCCCGCGCTCGCATCACTGACCGGCGACCAGGGCGGGCGGCGGGCGGCCTCCCTGCACCCGGAGTGGGTGGAGCGGGTGGAGTTCCCCGCAGAGATGATGCCTGCCGACGTTGACACGAGGGGAGACTACGAGAAGCTGCGGGGCGGATGAGTCGGACCTATCCGAGCAGCAAACGCACCCCCGCCACCGTGAGCGCGATTGCCAGCCCCCGCGCTATCCACTTGCCGTTCACGCGGTTGGAGACCGCGCCCCCGATCTGCGCGCCGATGATCGCGCCAATTGCCAGCGCGATGCCCTGGGGGAGGCGGACCACGCCGTTCGCCAGGTAGCCGACTGTGCCGGTGGCCGCCGAGATCATCAGGGTGAAGTGGGATGTGGCGGTGGCAATATGGGCGGGGAAGTTGAATAGGTTGGTGAGCGCGGGGACGTGGATGATGCCGCCGCCGATGCCGAAAACAGACGACATGAAACCGACGCCGAAGGAGAGCACGAGCGCCCAGAATTGGGGGTAAGCGTAGATCCAGTGCCGGCCACGGCTGTCAACGAAGTCGCGCACTGTCCAGCCCCAGCCGCGCGGGCCTGGGGCCCGGGGTGGGTGTTCGCCGGGGACGGCGGCTGCGAGTCGCTTTTCGGGGCGGGCGAAGAGGTAGACCGCGAGCGCGATGAGCAGCATCCCAAAGACGATGTTGAACGCCTGGTTGCTGATCTGCGCGGCGAGCTGCGGGCCGAGGATCGCCCCCGGCACGGTCGCCAGGCCGAAGCGCCATGCGCTCGCCAGATCAACCCGCTTCTGGCGGAGGTACGAGAGGCTGCCGGAGGCGGCGTTCGCGGTCACCATGAAGAGCGACGTGCCTGCGGCCTCCTGGTGGGGCCAGCCGAGGAGGAGCAGCACAGGCACCAGCAGGAAGCCGCCGCCCGCGCCGATGATCGTGCCGAAGGTTCCGAGCAGAATGCCGAGCAGAGTGAAGGCCGGGAGTACCCAGAAGTCCACGCCTAGAAAGTCTTTTCCGCGCCGAACGACTCGGCGAGCGCGACGCCGATCTGCTTGCCACGCTCTCCGTCCATCCGGCGCATCCAGCCGAGCCGCTCCTGCTCAGGGAACTGGCTGTGGTGCGCGAGGCAGGCCCCCATCTTCTGCTCGTAGACCGGACCGACATCCACGAAGACCGTGGGATTTGCCGCGGTCCAGAGGAAGACCCGCTTGACATCGGCCCGTTCCACGCCGGCCTCGATCTGCTCGGGGTGGTAGAGCCTCATGGACGACGGGATCAGCGCGTCGAGCGCGGCGCGGCCCACGGCGCGGTGGTCGGGATGGTTCAGCAAGAAGCCACAGGCGTCGAAGGTGAATACGGTGTCGGGAGCAAAGCGCCTGTATGCTCCGGCGAGCGCGGCCCGCAGCTCGAGCGTCGGCTCAAGCTCGCCGTCGGGGTAGCCGAGAAACGCGACCGGCTCAACGCCTAGCATCGCCTCCGCAGCCCGCGCCTCGGCTTGCCGCGTCTGCGCGAGCGACTCGCGTGTCCACTCCGGCTCGTTGCTGCCGCGGTCGCCGGCGGTGCAGATCACCTGACCGAAGACGATGCCACGCTGCCTCAGCAGGATGAGCGTGCCGCCCATCATCGTCTCCATGTCATCGGCGTGCGCCGAGACGACGAGCGCCCTCTTCACCTCATCGAAGGCTTCTAACCCAGCCCTATCCATATCTTACCTCACCGTGAATTGTGTGCGTGGACCCGGCGCGCCGTTGAGGAATATCTGCACCGCATAGTTGCCGGGCGTCAGCTTGCCGGGTGTGGGTTGCAGGCTGAACTCGATATACGTCTTGGTGAAGACCTGGGCCGCGCGGATCTCCTGTGTGTCCTGAAACAGTTGGTCCTCGCGGGTCCAGCGGGCGAAGGCGGTTGTGCCGGCCGGCACCTGGTTTGCCTGTAGTACGGTGTAGATCGCCGGAATGTTGCGCGGGAAGCTGTTTGTGGGGTTGATCGGGCTGTTGTTCGCGCTCGTGTCAACTCCTGTGGAGGTCACCAACTGGCCGACCTGCGGGCTGTTGGCGGCAGGCGTGTCGATGGCCGGTGCCTCGGCAACGGTCGTGGGCGTGCCGGCAACTTCCGTAGAGGCTCGGCTGATCACTGTAGCCGGAGGTGCGCCGCCTCTGAGTAGCCCACTGCCGTACAAGACCAGCCATGTGCCGCAGATACATGCGAACATCAGCAGCACGACCCCGATAAGCAGTACCCTGCTCAGATCGTCGAGCGCGCCGAGCAGAGGCAGGCCACGTCTGCCCGTTCCCCCGGTCTGCTGAGTTCCACCAGACATGCCGCTATGCTCCTTGAGATAACTGCCCGAACGTAGTGCGGGTGCAATAACTATGCCTTGCGCTTCATGTGCCGGGAGACGCGAGCCTCACTCGCACATCGTGTGTGGCCGGAGCGGGGTCGAGCGGGATACGGCCTTCGGGCAAAGCCTCGCCATCGAGCGTGACCTCTGCGACGCCGTGCCCAACGCCGGCGGAGTTGTCTACGCTGATGGTGTAGGTCGCTGCGCCGTGCCGGTAGAGGAGGCGGAAGCCGGACCAGTCCGGCGGGATCGTCGGGTCGAGCCGGAGGTCGGAGGCTTCGCGGTGGAGGCCGAGGATGGCTTCGAGGCCGAGGCGGTACATCCAGGCAGCCGAGCCGGTGTACCATGTCCAGCCGCCTCGCCCCAGGTGTTGCGGCTGCGCGTAGACATCCGCAGCGATCACGTAAGGCTCAACCTTATAGCGGGCGACGGCCTCGGGGTCGAGCGCGTGGTTGATCGGGTTGAGCATGGCGAAGAGGTCGTGGGCGCGCTTTCCGTCGCGGAGCTCGGCGAAGGCGAAGGCGAGCCAGATCGCCGCGTGTGTGTACTGGCCGCCGTTTTCGCGCACGCCGGGGATGTAGCCCTTGATGTAGCCGGGGTCGAGCGGCGACTTGTCGAACGCCGGAGTGAGCAGGAGGATCAGCTTGTCGTCGGGGCGCACCAGGTGCTCGACGGCGGAGGCCATCGCCTGCCGCGTCCGCTCGTGGTCGCCGGCGCCCGACAGCACCGCCCAGGACTGGGCAATCGAGTCGATCCGGCACTCCTCGTTGAGGTGAGAGCCGAGGAGAGCGCCGTCGTCGAAGTAGGCACGCCGGAACCACTCTCCGTCCCAGCCGGAGTCGTTTATCGCTGCCTTGACTCGGTCGTATTCGGCGCGGCACCAAGAGGCGCGCTCTGCGTCGCCCCTGGCCTCGGCGATCGGCGCGAAGCGGGCCAGCACAGCCTCGAGGAACCAGGCGAGCCAGACGCTCTCGCCGGTGCCCAAATTGCCGACACGGTTCATGCCGTCGTTCCAGTCGCCGGACCCCATGAGGGGCAGGCCGTGCGGCCCCTGCGTTGCGCCGCGCGTAATGGCGCGCACGCAGTGTTCGTAGAGCGTGCCAGCTTCGTTGCCGGCGGCGGGCGTGCTGTAGGAGTCTTCCTGGCTGGGGGGGATAGGGGGGGCTTCGAGGAAGGGCAGGCTCTCGTCGAGCAGGCCGGTGTCGCCGGTTGCTTCCAGGTAGAGCGCGGTAACGAACGGCAGCCAGAGCAGATCGTCGGAGATGTGGGTGCGGACGCCGCGCCCGGTAGGCGGGTGCCACCAGTGCTGGACATCGCCGGCCTTGAACTGCCGCCCCGCCGCCCGAAGGATCTGCGCGCGGGCGATTTCGGGGGCGGCATTGAGCAGGGCGAGCACATCTTGCAGCTGGTCGCGGAAGCCATAGGCCCCCCCTCCCTGGTAGAACGCGGAGCGTGCCCAGATCCGGCAGGCGAGAGCCTGGTAGAGCAGCCAATGGTTTAGCATCGTGTCGAGCGCGGGGTCGGGGGTTTCGACCTGCACGCGCGCCAACAGGTCGTCCCAGCCGGAGCGGGCGGCGTTCAGGGCACCGGCCACTGCGTCCGGTTCTCTCATCTGGGTGAGCAAGGCGTGCATCGCATCAGCCGTCGCGGCCTCTCCGAGCAAGAAGACGACCTCTGCCGTCTCGCCAGGCGGCAAATCAAGCGGCAACCGGATCGCGCCGCAGGGGTCAAGGCCGGCACCAGTCCTGCCGTCCAGAGGCTCGGCCACGGCAAGCGCGGCGGGAGCGGATAGCCGCCCATTTCGGCCCAAGAAGGCGGCACGGTCGGCGGTGTAGGAGTAGGGGGCAGGGCGGTTGGATTGGCCGACCGCCATGAAGGCGACGCGATCAGCGAACTCGTTGTTGTAGGGATTGCGTGCGACGAGGGCTGAGGCATCGGCGTCCCAGCCGGTGATCACGAAGCGGGCGGACGGCTCACGGTCCACGCCCATGACCCATTCGATGTAGTTGGTGACGCTGAGGCGACGGTTGGCGGGACCGAGATTACGCAGGCGGAGGCGGAGTATCCGTAGCGACGCGGCGGGCGGCACAAACAGGGTCATCTCCTGCTCGATGCCGTGGCTGGTGTGTTCGAATATCGTGTAGCCGTGGCCGTGGCGGATCGTATATGGTTCGCGCTCACGGATCGGCAGGGGAGTGGGCGACCAGGTGTCGCCGCTCGCCTCGTCGCGGATGTAGACCACATCGCCCGACGGGTCGGAGATGGGGTCGTTTGACCAGGGGGTGAGGCGGTTTTCGCGGCTGTTGCCGTCCCAAGTGCTGCCGATGCTGCTCTCAGAGACCAGGCACCCGAAGTCGGGGTTGGCGAGCACGTTGATCCAGGGAGCGGGCGTATGCTGCCCGCTCTCGAGCCGTATCACGTATTCCCGACAGTCTTCGCTGAACGCCGAGTGCGGAGTGCGGGGCGACGACGAGTTTTGAGTTTTGAGTTTTGAGCTATGAGTTATGACGGTGTTCGGTGTACGACCGAGCTGGGAGTTGAGGAGGCCGCGGCGACCCTGGAGGATGGCGCGGGCGGCCGTGCGGAGAAGGATCTGGTCGGCTTCCGGCATGACATCGGCGCGGACGAGGAAGACGCCGCCGGGCTGGCCGAGACGGTCCGCGGCGGGGCCGTGGTACAGGACGGCCTGAATGTCGTCGTGGACCTGCTGGATGTAGCCTTCGCTGTACTCGTTGAGGATCACCAAGTCAACTGAGAAGCCGAGGCTGCGCCAGTATTCATGTGCCTGCACCGTTTCCTGCACGAGGACGACCTGGCTTGGGTCGGTGATCGTCACCAGAAGGATCGGCAGATCGCCGGAGATGCCGTAGGCCCAGAGGCCGGGCTGCCCCTTCGTGTTGCGCGCAAGTATGTCGGGCGACGGACGGAGGGCAGGGCTGGGGTAAATGACCCGCCCCGCTAGGCGGATGGCGCGCATGGCGGCCGGTTGCGTGAAATTAAATCGGCTCAACTGGATTCGGCTGTATGTCGCCGCGAGGCGTGCGGCCCGTGACCCCCCGGCGGTGTCGCGGTAGCGATCCGCGAGGGCGAGAGCGGCCTCGCGTGATTCGGCGACTCCCGTAGCGAAGGAGAAGCGGGCCGTCGCGCCCGGCGCTAGGCGTACCCGGCGGCGGAGGCTGATGATCGGGTCCAGCACAGCGCCGACTGTGCCGCTGAGGGCCTTCGGATTGCGGATCGCGGATTTCGAGTCGCTGAGTGCTGCCGGGTCGGCGGTGGTGCGCCCACGGCCCACGAAGCGAGCGCGGTCGGTCTCATATTCCAGCTCGCCGCGGCTGTCGCCCTCGACGGCTAGGATGTGCATCAGCCAGGCGTGCTGCTCGCCGGCGGAGCGGGGGCGTCGGCCCGCGAGGAGTGCGCCGGGGTCGGCTACGAACTCGGTTTCGACAAACAGCTTCTCGAAAGCCGGGTGCGCCGCGTCGGCAGCTGCCGTGGTGAGGACGACTTCGGCGTAGCTAGTGACTTCGATTTCGCGTGGGCGGTTCGACCGATTGGTGACCGTAACTCGGCGAACCTCCACATCCTCCTCGGGGCTGACGACGACCCGGGTATAAGTCTCAATGCCCTCGTCTTTGCGCCAGAAGGCACCGTACTCCGGCACCCATTCGCCGCCGTAGCCTGAAACCAGCCCGCCGACGGGAGCATAACCGGCAGACCAGACGCGGCCCGTCCGCATGTCACGCAGATAGAGGAAGCTGCCCCAGCAATCGCGTGTCGGGTCGTACCGCCGCCGAGTCACGGCTATCGCTGCGGTGCCGCCGTCGGGTCGCCACTCGCTGTAGCCGCCGCCGGAGTTAGTGAGCATTACCGTGTAGCTGCCGTTAGACAGCAGGTGGGCGATAGGCTGCGGGGTGTCGGGCGTCTCGAAGCGGATAACCTCGTCGCCCGGACGGTCCTGGTCGCTCGGCAGGCGGGGCGGGCGATCGGCGATGCCGGTAACTTCGGCGGGCTCGATGAGCGGGGCCTGCTGAGGGATGCGCTCCTGGAGGAGGAGATACGAAGCGCGCAAGAGAGGCTCCGCCAGGAAAAGCGAGGGAAGTGGATAACCATGCAGGGCGTTGCCGATGGAGAGCAGGCTCATGCCCTGATGATGGACCATGTAGGTGCGAACTATGCCGCCCTTGCCGCCGTCGTTGCGCCCACGGGTGTAATCAATCGCTTCGTAGTACCCGTAGCGGCTGGCCATGCCTGCTTTGGCGAGGCGGCGGAGGTTGGCGACGGCGGCCGGCGGGTCTACCGACAGTGCAAGCATCGTGGCATACGGCGCGATCACCAGGTCGTCTTCGAGGCCGCGTTTAAGGCCGAGGCCCGGCACGCCAAAGGCGCGGTATTGGTATGCCTTGCCGGCGTCGGTCAAGTTAAACGCCGACTCGGAGATGCCCCAGGGAACTCTGCGCTCTCTGCCATACTCGTGCTGGCGCTGCACTGCTGCGACGCATGTCTGGTCGAGCAGGGTGCCCGGGTACGCTGGCATGACGAGGTTGGGCATCAGGTACTCAAACATGGTGCCGGTCCAGGAGACGAGAGCCTGGGTGCCGTCTACTGCGGTGAGGGCGCGGCCCAGGTGGAACCAGTGCTCGGCAGGCACGTCGCCGCGTGCAACCGCGAGGTAGCTGCCGAGCCGGGCTTCGGAGGCAAGCAGGTCGTAGTATGAGTTGTCGCGACGGGCATCGGTGACGTTGTAGCCAACTGCGAACAGGCGGCGGGCGGGGTCGTAGAGGAACTCGAAGCGCATCGAGTCTGAGAGCGCACCGGTGCGGCCCGCAAGCTCGCGGAGGCGGCGGGCGAGGGTCTCGCCGGAAGTCCACCCGGCTGTCAGCGCGCTATGCACCGTGTCGAGCCAATCGAGCGCCTCTTGCTCGGCAGCCGGGGCGAGGTCGGCCTGCCGTATGCGGCTCCTCATGTGGCGGATGGCAGGGAGGCGGCGGGCGCACCAGATGATGTTGCTTGCCACAGACTGGCGTTCGAGTGGCGTGGGAGCGGGCAGCGTGCCGATGGCCGGATACTCAAACTCGTCGCTCAAGAGCTGCTCGGCGAGCGCGGCGGCTGCTGGCGGGGGCGCGAAGAGTGGGGCTACCCACGGCAGGAGGGTCTCGAAATCCAGAAGAGCCGCACGTGCCTGCTCGGCCAGTGCGCTCGCCCAATAGCGGAGGTCGGCGCTCTCCAGGCTAGTCCCCTCCTGCCCGCCGACCTCCAACCGGATCGCCGCCGCCTTGTCGCACAGATCGGCCAGCAACCTGCCCCACCCCGGCAGATCGGTCGGCACCTGCGCCTGCGCGGCCTCGAAGTCGGCGAGGAAACTGGGAGCCAGGAGTTGGGGGCTGAGGGCCGACACCTCGCGCAGAAGGCCGGCCGTGTCGGCCAGGCCGGCGACGAGTTCGGGGCCGACGAGGGGGGTGTCTATGTAGGCGAGCAGACCTTGCTTGAGCACGATGAGGTGGGCGGCGAGGTTGCCGCTGTCTACCATCGAGATGTAGCGCGGGAGTAGAGGGGCGCAGTTCGTGGTATCGTACCAGTTGTACAGATGCCCCTCGAAGCGTTCAAGGTGTTCAATTGCGCCGAGCTGCTGCTCGAGCCGGTCTACGCAGGCGGTTGTGGAGAGGTAGCCGAAGTCGCGGGCCGTGAGCGTGGCGAGCAGGGAGAGGCTAAGGTTCGTCGGCGAGGTCCGGTGGGCCAGGCCGGTCGGCGGGTCTTCCTGGTAGTTGTCGGGGGCGAGCCAGTTGTCTGCGGGGCCGACGAACTCCTCGAAATACCTCCAGGTGGTGCGGGCAGTTCGCCGCAGATCCGCGCGCTCATCTTCCTTGAGCGGACGGCGTGGGTCCGGTGTCCGCCTGCTGACCCAATAGGCGACGAGGGGCGCTGCGGCCCAGGCAACTCCAAATGCAGATTGCGGATTGCGGATTGCGGAGAGTGGGTTCGCTCCATTGCCCGTCTCGCGTCGCCCGACAGCTAGTGCCCAACAGCCGAGGCCCAATACCCAGCTGGCGAAGCCCATCAGGCCGATGTAGTCCGGCAGAGTGTTGCCGGTGCTGCGCTGGACGTCGGCAGAGGTCTGCCAGGCGAGCAGCCGGCGGTGGGTGATGTACATCCGGGCGAGTGCGCGAGCGATGGCGGTGAGGTGGACCTCCGCCTGGTGGGGCAGTAGCACAGTAGAGAGGCCGAGGTGGAGAGCATTGAGTCCGGTTTCGCGCATCAGGAAGCGGATATGGCGGGACCAGGAAGTGCCTGTGGGCTTAAAAGGCAAGTTGCCGACAAGATTCGCGATCAGTGGGAACCCGCGCACCAGCATCGAGAAGCCGGTCCAGACGGTTGCGGAGCCGGGCAGAGTCGACCAGCCTGCCGCGAGCAGCGCAAGGGATGCAGGCGCGCTGAGACTCCGGCGGAGGTTGTCGAATATCTGCCAACGCGCGAGCGCCGTCAGGGGATTGCGGACAATATCGCCGCCAGCGTCGCGGACACGGGGAAGCAGCCAGCGAATGATTTGCCAGTCGCCGCGTATCCAACGGTCTTGCCGAACCGCATAGACCGGGTAGCGGGACGGCTGGTCCTCGTAGAGGAGGATGTCGCTTACGAGGCCGGCACGGGCGTAGGAGCCTTCGAGGAGGTCGTGACTCAGCAGGGTGTTCTCCGGGAAGCGGCCCTCGACCGCCCTCTGGAAGGCCGCGATGTCGTAGATCCCCTTGCCGATGTAGATACCGGTATGGAAAAGATCCTGGTAGATGTCGGAGACGGCGGTCGTATAGGGGTCCACGCCGCTGTGACCCGCCATGATGTGTGCGAAGCTCGATGCGGCGGCGGAGGTGACGGTGACCGCGACGCGGGGCTGGAGAATGCCGTAGCCGCAGACCACGCGCTGGTCTTCGTCGAGTTCCGCGCGGTTCAGCGGGTGGGAGATGGTGCCGATCAGCCTGCGGGCCGCGCCCGGTGGAAGTTGCGTGTCGGCGTCGAGTGTGATCGCGTAGCGCACGCCCGGCAGCACTGAGAGATCGCCGACGCGGGTCGTGAAGTCGTCACCGCCCGTGCCGAGGATCAGTCGGTTGAAGGAGAGCAGCTTGCCGCGCTTGCGCTCCCAGCCCATCCAGACGCCCTCCTGCGGGTTCCAGCAGCGGCGGCGGTGGAATAAGTAGAAGCGGTCTGCCCCTCCGTAACGCGCATTAAGGACTTCGATGCCGGAGACGGCGCGGCGCAGTAGGTCGGCGTCGCCGGGCCGCTCCTCAACTTCGGCGTCTGGGAAGTCGCTCAGGAGGGCGTAGTGGAGGTGGGGATCGTGGTTGGCGAGATAGAGGACTTGCAGATGCTCGAGGGTTTCGTGTAGTTGGGCCTCGTCGTTGAGCAAGATCGGGATGACCACGAAACTCCGTGCGTCTGCGGGAATGCCGCCTTCGAGCGCGAGCTTCGGCAGCACGTATGGGCGGATCACGCTGGTGAGCACGTAATTGACGAGACCCACGGCGAGGTTGCTCGCCGGCAGCGCGACGGCAGCAGCAGTGCCGGCCAGTGCGGAAGGGCCGACCCCGCGCCGCCGTGCGTAGGCGGCGGCGGCTGCGACCGTAGCGGCGGTGGTGCCGACTATCAGCCCCGAGTAGAACGGCAAGGCGTGTGATTGGACAGCGCGGGCGGCGACCTCTAAGCCGTTGGCCCTGTAGCCCAGGGCGCGCTCCAGAGCTGGGCGTCCGGCGTCGATCAGGTAGTAGCCGACATGCGCGAGGCGTCCGCCTCCGTTGCGTCCCGCAGCCCTGGCGGCGATGGCGACTGCGGCTGCGGCGACTTCCGGCTCGGCCTGATGCGCGCGCCGTGCCAGACGCTCGACAGCCCGGCGGTAGCGGTCGCGGGTGGCGAAGTCCATGTTGGGGTATGCGCCCGATGGGTCATTGCGGAGTTCGGCCTCGGTCGCGCTCAGGCTCTCGACAAAGCTCGGCCAGTCGATCGCGGCAATCCGCCGCATACTGGTGATCGTGTTGCCTATCGATGCGACGATTGCCGCCTGCCGGCGCTGGTCGAGCCGAACCGCCTCCTCGATGTTTGTGCCTTCGTCAGCGAGCCGGTTATCGAGCCAGCGGAGGGCGGGGGCCAGGTCGTTTCCCTGTGCCCTCAACCGGGCCTGGAGCCGCGCCGCAAACTCGGGACTCAACGATTGCGGAGTGCGGAGTGCGGAGTGCGGATTGTGTTCTGTTGCGGCGGCTCGGATGCGGAGTTCGGACAACAGGCGGTCGATCTCGGGCCCCGATATGGCGCTTCCCACAAGGCGGTTCGCGTCTCTCGTCTCTCGTCCTGCCTCCACCCTCCCCTGGTCGGCTTGGGCGAGGAGACGGTCGGCGAGGCGGTCGGCGGCGGAGATGGAGTCGCGGAGGCGGGTGGAGCCGCGGACTAGGTGGGCGAGGGTCTCCACGAGGCTGAGGCGAAGCATGATCGGCACCGACCAGAGTTCGCCGAGAGTAAGTGGGAAGTCATCAGGGGTGGCCTGCTGGTAGGCGGCGACGAAAGCGGTGATGCTGTCGGGGTAGAGGGTGGAGTCGGTATGTGCGACGAGAGCGCGCGCCAGGGCATAGACGCGGGGGTAGCCGTGGAGTGGGCTGTTCGCCAGCTTCGGCAGTTCGGCATAGAAGCCGCGCGGCAGATCCACGCGGATCTCGGTGATCTGGTCGGAGATGATGTAGTAGTTGTCTAAGAGCCATTCAGCGCCAGGCATGAGGTCGAGGCCATGATCGTCCTCGGTGCCGATGGTACGCACATCTTCGCGTAGGGTGGCCTGTACCCCGGCGAGGTAGTGTGCCGAGGCGTCGAGCCTGACGAGGAGAGTGCGCTTGCCCTTCGATGCCTTTGAGAGATGGTGGGTAGCAGCCAGCATCCGTCCATACTCCGCTAGGCGGTCTGGGTTGACCGTTTGCGGCAACATAGGACGTGAGGCTGGATTATGTGCTGCTGCTACTTCCGGCTGATCATTGGGAACGACTACCAAACTCTCTGCCTCCCATCGGGCATAGACGTAATCTTGGTGGACAGCGACGAACTCAACACTGGATTAGCAAGAAAAGGGCCAATAGACGGCTCACACCTCGAAGAGCGGGGGCCACTGCGCCGATGGCGTGCGACCTCCGGAGCGGGTGAGCAGGCGTGCGACCGCCTCGCGCTGCGCGCGGCTGATCGCGCCGCCCGCTGGGCCGATGGCTAGCAGGCGCCCCGGCAGCTTTGGGCCGATCTCTTCGGCGAGGAGGATGCGGACGCCGCTCAGGAAGAGGCACCAGGGTGCGTTCGGTAGATCGGCGGCACGGATGTTGGGCATAGCGGCGGCATAGCGGACGGGTATGGGGGCCGTGGACAGGCAACCGGGCTGTTCGCGGAGCAGGCCGGAGAGCGCGGCGGCGTACCGGTACGCCTGCATGAGTGGGTGCTGGGCGCGTGCTCCGTTTCGGAAGGTGACCTTGTTTTCGTCGGCATCGAGCACCGAGGCGGCACGCCAGCCCTTGACTTCGATGATGTAGAGGCCGCGCGTCCCCAGCAACACGAAGTCGGCGCGCATCGGCGTCGGTCTGCGGGCGGCGGCATGTCCCGCAGGGGCGACCGGATGGCGGCCCGGCAGGTTTGCCTGGAACCAGGCAGACCAGGTATCGTCCGCGAAGGACGCGAGGGCGGCGAAGACTGCCCGCTCGGTAGGGGTAGCCGTGGGCGGGCAGTCTGCGGGGTGCATCAGAGCCATCAGCCGCGCGGCCTACCCATGCCCGTTGCGGCCGGCAGCCGCCGCGCCGTCGCGCGAGTGCTCAGTTTGTGTACCGGCGGGTATGGGTTCGCGGGCTGTCTCGATGATGCGGAACTGGCGGCTGTAGAGGCCGGAATACATGCCTCCGCGTGCCATGAGTTCGGCATGGGTACCGCGCTCTACGATGCGCCCGCCTTCGAGAACGACGACCTCATCTGCGCCGACGATTGTGCTCAGGCGATGCGCGATGACGAAGCTGGTGCGGCCTGTGAGCAGGCGGCCAAGCGCGTCCTGGATCAGGAGTTCGGTGCGGGTGTCCACGCTCGAAGTCGCTTCGTCGAGGATCAGGATGCGGGGGTTGGCGAGGAGGGCGCGGGCGAATGAGATCAGCTGGCGCTGGCCGAGACTCAGCGAGTTGCCGCGCTCGCCGACGGGGGTGTCGTAGCCCTGGGGCAGCCGGGTGATGAAGTCGTGGGCGTTCACGAGGTTGGCGGCGTCCTCGATCTCCTCGCGGGTAGCGTCGAGCCTACCGTACTTGATGTTATCCAGGACTGTGCCGCTGAACAGGAAAGGGTCTTGCAGCACGAAGCCGATGCCGGCGCGGAGGCTGGAGCGGGTGAGGCTCCGCACATCGTGGCCGTTGACCATGACTTCGCCTCCGGTCACTTCGTAGAAGCGTGGGATCAGGGCGGCCATTGTCGTCTTACCGGCTCCCGTCGGGCCGACGATGGCTACTGTGCGTCCGGGCGGGGTCTCCAGGTTGATGTCCTCGAGCACCGGGCGGCCTGGGTCGTAGGCGAAATAAACATCCTTAAAGGCGACGGAGGCGGGGCCGGGCGGGAGCGCAACAGCATCCGGCGCGTCGCCCTCGCCTTCAGGCTCATCGAGGAGCGCGAAGATGCGCTCGCCTCCGGCAAGTGCGGCCTGTAGCTGCGTGTAGAGCTGGGCGATCTGCTGCACCGGGAAGAGTATCTGCCGCACATACCCCAGGAAAGCGACGATGACGCCGATTTCGATGCTGCGATGTATCACCATGTAGCCGCCGACTGCGGCCACGATGGCGGTGCCGAGGGTGCCAAGCACATCCATCGCCGGGGTAAAGGTTGAGGTGATCGCTGTGGCCGATACGTTCGCGTTGCGGTTGGCGGCGTTCGCGCGCTGGAAGCGTTCTTGGTTGGTCGCTCCGCGGTTGAACGCTTGGGCGACCCGCACCCCCTGGATATTCTCCTCGAGCTGGCTCGACACGTTGCCGATGGAGGTTCGGGTCTCCCGGTAGGCGACACGGGCGCGGCCGGAGATGAACATCGTCACGAGCACCATCAGGGGCACGACCGAGAAGCTGGCGAGGGCCAGCATCCAATTGAGGGCGAGCATAGCGAGCAGCACGCCGACGATGGTGAGGGCGCTACCGATCAGCTGCACGAGGCCGCTCGTGAGAAGCTGGTTCAGCGTGTCCACATCGTTGACCATGCGTGACATCAGGTCGCCGATTTCGTGCTTATCGAAATACGAGAGGGGCAGGCGCTGAACATGGGCGAAGAGGGCGGCGCGGACGCGGGCGAGGGTCGTCTGGCCGATGGTGCCCATTATCTGGAACTGGCCGCGCGTCGCCAGCAGGTTTGCCACGTAGGCGGCGAGGAGCAGGACCATGAGCATGGTGAGCAAGCCGTTGTCCTTTTGGGCGATGGCGGTGTCTACTGCGCGCCCGATGAGGAACGGTCCAGCAACCTGAGCGGCTGTGCCGACAATGATCAGCACCGCGACGATGACGATCTGCGCCTTGTGAGGGCTGAGGTAGACTACGAGGCGGCGGGCCACAGCTCCTCTGTTCTCTGCTTTGCCTGTCGGACCCGCGCCGATGGGTTGACGCATCATAGAGGCACCCCCGATCCGGAGGCTACGGGTTGAGCCTCTGCTGAGCGCGCCGGGCGGTCTTCGCGGAGTTGCGAGGCGACGATGTCAGCGTAGACCGCGTTGTCCTCCAATAGCGCTTCGTGCGTGCCGGAGCCGATCAGCCGCCCGTTTTGCAGGACGAGTATCCGGTCGGCACGGCGGACGGTGCTGATGCGGGAGGCGATGACGACGCTGGTGCGCCCGACCATCAGCGAGTCGAGCGCCTGCTGGATGTGGTACTCGGTTTCGGCGTCCACGCTCGATGTGCTGTCGTCGAGGATCAGGATGCGTGGGTCGAGCAGGAGGGCGCGGGCAATAGCGACGCGCTGCTTCTGGCCCCCGCTGAGGCCGACGCCGCGCTCGCCGACGAGGGTATCGTAGCCGTTGGGCAGGAGGCTTATGAACGGGTCGGCCTCTGCCGCACGGGCTGCGGAGATGACCTGCTCGAGTGCGGCATCGGGGCGACCATAGGCGATGTTGTCGCGGATCGAGCCGCTGAAGAGCGTTGTCTCCTGCAAGACTAGGCCGATCTGGGAGCGGAGGCTGGCGAGGGTAACGTCGCGTACATCGTGGTCGTCAATGCTGACTGAGCCGCCGGTCACGTCGTAGAAGCGTGGGATCAGGTTGATGATAGTGGACTTGCCGGAGCCGGTCGCGCCGACGATCGCGACGGTCTCGCCGGGGGCGGCGCGGAAGCTGACTTCATGCAGCACATCGGTGTCGGCCCCGACGTAGCGGAAGCTCACGTTGTCGAAGCGGATGTTGCCGACAATTGGAGGCAGGGGCCGGGCATCGAGCTTGTCGGTGACATCTGAATGGGCGTCGAGCACCTCGAAGACGCGGGCGGCGGAAGCTGCGGCGCGGGAGAGCATCGAGCTAATCATGCCGAGCATCATCACGGGCATGACGAGGTAGGCCATGTAGGTGCTGAACGCGACTAGCTCGCCGAGGCTGAGGTGGCCGCCGATGACCTGGCCGCCGCCGATCCAGACGACGGCGAGAGTGCCGAGGCTGGCTATGAAGAAGGTGAGCGGGAAGTTGCCGGCGAAGGCGCGGACGACGCCGAGGTTTTCGACGAGCATGGCTTCGTTGGCGGCATCGAAGCGGGTGGTCTCGTAAGGCGCACGGTCGAACGCCTTGACGACGCGCACGCCCGCGACATTTTCCTGCAAGATCGTGTTGAGCGCGCCGAGTTTCTGCTGCACGCGCGTGAAGCGGGGTATCACGTCGCGGATGAAGAGGCTGAGCACGAAGAGCATCGCGGGCACAACCATCAGGGCTATCAGCGCCAGGCCCCAGCTCGTGAGCAGTAGTATGATCGCGGTGCCGACGAGGGTGACGATGGCGCTGATGAACTGCAAGAAGCCCTGGCTGATGAACTGGCGGACAAGCTCGACATCGTTCGTGGCGCGCGTCATAAGCTGGCCGGTCTGCTGCTGGTCGTAGTAGCTGAAGCTCAAAGACTGGAGCTTGACGAATAGGCCGTTACGCATGTCATAGGCGGCGTGTTGGGAGACTTTCTCCGAGAGGTAGCCTTGCAAGAATGTGAAAACGCCGCGGACAACCGCGACGCCGAGGATCGCACCCGCGATGGTGAGCACGATCTGTTCGTCGCTGGATTTGATGCCGGTGTCTATGAGTTGGCGGATCAGTTGGGGCGTGACGAGGTTGGCGGCGGTCACCAGCACAAGGCTGAGGAAGGCGGCGAGGGCCTGTATCCAATAAGGTCGCATATAGGTCAATGCTCTACCGAGTGACTTCACGTAATGCTCCTTTCCGCGAGGCCCTGCACTATGCAAAGGCCCACATTTATTATAAGACAGCAGTCAAGTCCGTGCCAATGCTGCGAGGCGTTTGCAGACCGATTTTGGCCCGAAAAGGGGTTTGGGAGCAAGAAAATACGCCGAAAGACGGAGGCGAAATACGACTTTCGGCGGAGGTGTCCTGGGGCGGTCAGGGGCGGGGCTGGGGGTGGAAGAAACCCCAATAGGCGAGGGCCCCGCCGACAAGGAGGCAGACGAGGCCCGTCCAGCCCCAGAAGGGGTCGTTGGTCATGAAGCTGCCCTTGATGTAGCCCATGCCCTGCCCAACCCAGATCACTCCGACGAGGATCAGCAGTATCGATAGTACGCGAACGATACCTAACATTTAGAACGCTCCTTTGGGGCGCAGATGGCCGTAGCTCAGGCGAAACGGGCGAAGAGCAGGCCAAGCTCGTAGAGCAGGTAGATCGGCAAGGCGACTATGGTCTGGTTCACCGGATCGGGCGTGGGGGTAATGACGGCGGCGACCACGAAGGCGATGACGATCACGTAGCGGCGGAGGCCGCGCATCCGTGGGGCGCGGACGATGCCGAGCTTGGCGAGCAGGAACATCACCGGGGGCAACTCGAAGGTTACGCCGACGGCGAGCATGAAGGTGGTCTCGAATCCCAAGACGGTGCTGAGGCGGAGGTTGTTCTTAATGAGCGGGTCGCCGAAGTTGAGCAGGAAGGTGAGGGCGCTGGGCAGTACGATGAAGTAGCAGAAGGCAACCCCGGCAGCGAAGAAGGCCGTCACGAGAGGTAGGCCGAGCAGGAGCCAACGGCGTTCGAGGCGCGTGAGGCCGGGTGCCAAGAAGCGGAAGAGCTGGTAGACGATGAGCGGCATGGCAAGCACGATGCCTGCGGTGAGGGCGACTTTGAAGTAGGAAGTGAACTTTTCGGCAGGCTCGAGCACAATTACATCGGTGTTCGGGCTGGACGGGATCAGGCGCAGGAAGACGCCGACAAGCTGGTTGATGAATATGAAGCTGAAAACGGTGGTCGCCGCGACGCCGAGCACGGCGCGGATCAGCCGGTCGCGGAGTTCGCGGAGATGCTCCACGAGGGCCATGTGGCGTTCAGAGTTGGCCATGGGATGTCAAGAGATGGAAGGGGACGTGACCGGCGGCTCCGCCGATCACGCGCCCCTGCGGTGGACGGCGCTAGGCCGCAGAGTTAAGGTAGTCGTTGATATATCCGGTGATACGGTCGGCACCTTCGCCGACTGTGCTGATGTTGGCGTCCTCATCGGCGATTTTCAGTCCGCCGAACGGCTCGAACGTGTCTTCGATGCTCATCAGCAGTTCGACCATATCGAGCGAGTCCGCGCCGAGATCCGTGAACGTGGCCGAAGAGCTGACTTTCGCGGGGTCCACTTTCAGCAGATCGATGACCATGTTTGTAAGTAATACCTCGACGAGGGCGTGCGTGTCCTTGCTCTCAAGCTCGCTGGCACCCACCTCATACTTCTGTGTTGCGATTCCCCGCAACACAGCCTGCGCCAGCTGCTCGTCGGTCATAGTCTCGGCTTCCGCAGGGGCGACGCCATAATCGCGGGTCGCGATTTCACGCAAATGATCGGTAACTTGGCTCATAGTTTCACCTCCTTTCACTAAAGACAGTCGCTCAAACCAATCCGCTAATTCCTTCGGCGTGTCGCCTTGCCGGCGACTGTGCCGAGGACGCCGTTGATGAAGCGACTTGAACTGTCGCTGCCAAAGCGTTTGCCCAACTCAACGGCCTCGTTGATGGCCGCCTTGAGCGGGACATCCGGCTCGTAGAGCAACTCCTGGATCGCCAGGCGTAGCACGTTCTTATCAACCTTCGGCATCTGTTCGAGCGGCCAGTTTGGAGCCGCCGAGACGATGATCTCGTCAAGTTCGTCAACATGACCGAGTACGCCGAAGACCAAGCGGCGCGCGAAGGCCGCGCCGTCGGCGTCGATGCCGCTTTCGTCTTCGTCCAGGTGGCGGGCGAGGACTTCGCCTGCCGGGTGGCCGCTGCTGTCGGCCTCGAAGAGGGTTTGGAGCACCATCACCCGCGCCAACCTGCGGACGCCGGTCGCCATATCAACCTCTGCTGGCCGGAGCCGCCGGCGGGATACGAGGGCCGGGGCTGCCGGGGTCGGGCGCGCCGGCCGGAGTGCCGAGGGCGGCGTCCACCAGTTCGTCCATGTGCCGACCGAGGAAGCCGGTGTCGAGTTCAGCCTTTGCAAAGGCCGAATGGGCCAATATCTGCTGCTGGAAGGCCACCGTTGTCGGCGGGCCTTCGATGATGCACTCAGCGAGGGCGCGGCTCATGCGGGCGATCGCTTCGGCTCGGTCCTCTCCCCAGACCATTATCTTGCCTATTAAGGAGTCGTAGTTTGTCGGCACGCTATAGCCGGAATAGATATGAGAGTCCACCCGCACCCCGATGCCGCCCGGCGGCGAAAACAGCCTTATCACGCCGGCCTGCGGCAGGAAACCCTTAGCCGGGTCTTCTGCGTTGATCCGACACTCGATCGCGTGTCCCGCTATTCTAATCTCTTTCTGGTGCAGCGTCAAGTGTTCTCCGGCGGCGATGCGGATCTGCCACTTCACGAGGTCCACGCCGGTGATCATTTCGGTGACGCCGTGTTCGACCTGGATGCGGGTGTTCATTTCCATGAAGTAGAAGGAGCCGTCGCGGTCGACCAAGAACTCGAGGGTGCCGGCGTTCGAGTATCCGATCTGTTTGCAGCCCTTGACGGCAGCCGCGCATATAGCCTTGACGACTACGTCGCGTAGGGCTGGGGCGGGTGCCTCCTCCAGCACCTTCTGGTGGCGGCGTTGGAGCGAGCAGTCGCGGGTGCCGAGGTGGACTATCTGGCCGTAGTTATCGCCGAGCACCTGAACCTCGACGTGGCGGGGGGCGGTGAGGTACTTTTCGAGGTAGAGGTCGGGGTTGCCGAAGGCGCTGCGGGCCTCGGCGCTTGCGACGGCGTAGATGCCTGCGAGGTCGTGTTCGCTCTCGACGACGCGCATTCCGCGCCCGCCGCCGCCGCCCACAGCTTTGAGCAGGACGGGATAGCCTATCTCTGCCGCCTCCTCGCGGGCCTCGGCCTCGTTGAGCAGGGCGTCGGAGCCGGGCAGCACCGGCAGGCCGGCCTCTTTCATCGTCTTGCGGGCCAGCGCCTTGTCGGCCATCTTGTGGATCACCTCATGCGTCGGGCCGATGAAGGTGATGCCGAGCTGGTCGCATATTTCGCCGATGTACTCGTTCTCCGACAGGAAGCCGTAGCCGGGGTGTATTGCGTCGCAACCGCTGATCAGGGCGGCGCTCATGATCGCGGGGATGTGGAGGTAGCTGCGCGCGGGCGGGGCGGGGCCGATGCAGACGCACTCATCGGCGTCGCGGACGGCGAGAGTATCGCGGTCGGCCTCCGAAAAGGCGACGACGGATGCCACCCCGAGTTCTCGGCAGGCCCGGACAATGCGGAGTGCGATTTCTCCTCGGTTGGCGATCAGGACTTTCTTAAACATGAGCCTCGTGTTGCGTGGTGCGTAGTGGTAAGATTTGTTGTGTGTCGTGGACTGGGCTAAGTTTTCAACAAGTTCTTTGGATCGGTGGCATACCACTCGGTGAAGCCGCATTCGGTGCAGACCATTGCCCGGCATGAAGTACTGAGTTGTGGACCGCCGAAATGGATTTCCCGAACCAGGAGAACCTGGCCCATACCTACAACCCAGGCGACTGCCCTGATCCTGAGATTCCCACATTTTGGGCAGAATTCGGCCTCCGGGTCGGAAAAGCGATCAAGGCGGCGGGTGGGAGCGTCCATCATTAGAGATACGCCTCCGAGTTCTGAATTGTTGCATCGGGGGCTATGCGCTTGATCAGGCCGCCTAGGACTCTGCCTGCGCCGATCTCCCAGAAGGTGGTGACGCCGGCGCCCGCCATGTATTGCACCGATTCGACCCAGCGGACGGGCGAGTAGAGCTGTTCGACCAGCAGGCGGCGGATCTCGATGGGGTTGGTGGTGGGGCGGGCGGTGACGTTCGGGACCAGGGGAGCGGTGGGTGGGAGGAAGTCCACGTCTGCCAAGAGAGCGGCCATTTGCTCGGCGGCGGCGTACATCAGGCGGGAGTGGGAGGCGATGCTGACTGCTAGGGGCAGGACACGACGTGCGCCGCGCTCTTTGATCAGGGTTCCGGCGCGTTCCACACCGGCTTTGCTGCCGCTGATCACGGTCTGGCCTGGGGCGTTGAAGTTCGCCATGTCCACGCCGCATTCGGTGCAGATCTCGGCCAGCGCGGCATCGTCGGCACCGATGACCGCAGCCATGCCGGAGCCGCCTTCCGAACGGTCGCCTGCGGCCTGCATCGCCACGCCTCGTGCGCGCACCAGGCGCACTGCATCGGTCGGTGAGAGGCTGCCTGCGGCGGCGAGGGCCGTGTATTCGCCGAGGCTGTGGCCGGCGACAAAGGCGGGGACGGGTAGGTCTACATGCCGTTCGCGGAGAGCAGCGAGGTGGGCGAGGCTGGTGATCAGCAGGGCGGGCTGGGAGTTGACGGTGAGGTTGAGGTCGGCTTCGGGGCCGTCAAAGACGAGGCGCGAGAGAGGGAAGCTGAGGGCGTCGTCGGCTTGGTCGTAGAGGCGGCGGGCCGAGGGGATCTCCTCGTAGAGCTTGCGGCCCATTCCTACCACCTGAGAACCCTGGCCGGGGAAGACCCAGGCGACGGGAGCGGCCTGGGTCAAGCGTCCCACCCCCAGCGGACCACGGTCGCGCCGCTGGTGAGGCCGGAGCCGAAGCCGACAAAGATCAGGTTATCGCCGGGATGCACCCGACCGGCGGCGACGGCTTCGCAGAGCGCCATCGGGATGGAGGCCGCCGAGGTGTTGCCCATGCGGTCGAGGTTGATGAAGAAGCGCTGCATGGGGATGTCGAGCCGCTTGGCGACGGCTTCGACGATGCGGATGTTGGCCTGGTGTGGGACGATGAGGTTAATGTCGTCGCGCGTCAGCCCCGCCTTGCGGAGGGCGATGGCTGCGTCGTCGGCCATTGTCCGCACGGCGTACTGGTAGACCTCGCTGCCGTTCATATGGATATAGTAGTCGTCCGCGGCGGGCGGCTTCTTGTAACCGGGGGAGGCGCTGCCGCCTGCGGGAATAGAGATCAGGTGAGCACCGGATCCCTGGGCGTTGAGCACGAAGGAGAGCACGCCGGCAGGGTTTTCGTTGGCCTGCAAGACGGCAGCGCCCGCGCCGTCGCCGAAGAGGACGCAGGTGGTGCGATCCTTGAAGTTCAGGAAGCGGCTGAGAGCTTCGGCACCGATCACCAGGACGTTGTTATAACTACCCGTCTGGATGAACTGGGTGCCGGTCACCAGGCCGTACATAAAGCCGGAGCAGACCGCGCCGATGTCGAAGGCGGCGGCGTTGGTCGCGCCGAGGGCGTCCTGCACGAGGCAGGCGGTGGAGGGCAGGAGGTAGTCGGGGGTGCAGGTGGCGACGATGATCAGCTCGAGTTGATCGGCAGGCAAGCCGGCCTGGGCGAGAGCCTGCCGCCCGGCGTTCGTGGCAAGCGTCGAGGTTGTCTCGTTGTCGGCCAGGATACGCCGCTCGGCGATGCCGGTGCGGCTCCTGATCCACTCGTCTGAGGTGTCCACGAAGTTAGCCATCTCTGCGTTGGTCATCACGCGCTCCGGCGAGTACATGCCCCAACCTCGAATGGCGGCATACTTTTTCACAAGCGCCCTCCTGCTGGCCGAGTGCTATTCTTTGTCCTTCGCGGCCTTGAGTTCGTAGACCTGCAAGCCCTTGTAGGTGCCGCAGGAAGGGCATACGAAGTGCGAGCGATGAAGCTCGCCGCAGTTGGCGCAGGCAACGATATGGATCGGCTTGAGGCGATCGGTCGAGCGGCGGTTGCCCCGCTGGCGGCGCGATATACGTTGCTTAGGGAGAGCTCCCATGACTTGTTTCTAACTCCTTATCTAAGGTGCGCCTTCGCCTAGATCGGCGTCGGCGAGTAAACGGGACAGATCTGCGAACCGTGGGTCGATCTCCTCGGTCGGGCAGTCGCACTCCGCGATATTCAGGTTTGCGCCGCAGGTCGGGCAGAGGCCACGGCAATCTTCGCTGTGCAGAGGCTGCATTGGCAGGGCGACAAGCAACGCCTGTCGCACCGGCTCAGTCAGATCGAGGATGTGATTGTGGTCAATCGTGAAGCCTTCCTCGTCGGTTTCGCCCTCATCGGTCTTCACTGGATACCCGCCGACCACGTCGATCGTCTGGCGGAAGAGTTCGTCGAGCTTCGCGGAGACATGCTGAACGAACGGCTCTAGGCATCGGCTGCACTGGAGTTCGACCTCGGCGCGGACATCGCCCACCGCGCGGATCTGCGCGCGCAGGTGGGTAAAGCCGATATTGCCGCGCACGTCGCGAGCGGTCAGAGTGCCGTTGTCTCCCTCCAGAGGTTCGCTCAAGACGAGGTCCGGTGTGCCGAACTCGTAAGTCCGCTTGGCACCGACCGGCTCCTTCATAAGCTGGGCAACATTGAATGCCATGTCCATGAACAGAAAACTCCCGCTGCACCTTCGTGCCTATGAAGCCAGGCGCGGTATAACCCCTGTATTATAGAGAAGAGTCCGCCGTATGTCAAGCGGAATCGCGTCTAGAGATATTGCTCCAAGCCGAGAGCCTTGAGCTGCTCGACTACGAGCTTGACATCCTGGCTGCGGCTGAGATCGCAGACGAGGAGGGCGGTGCCGGTGTCCACTATGGCGATGTTCTCGAGGCCGACGGTAGCTATCAGCTTGCCGGGGACGGTGCCGAAAATGAGCGAGTTGTGAGTGTCGAGCGCGAGGTGGTGGCCCAAGGAGGCGTTTTGGTGGACGTCTGTGCCGCGTGCGGCGAGGAGTTCGGCGACGGCGGACCAATCCCCGACGTCGCTCCAACCGAAGTCCGCGGGGATCACGGCCATCTGCCGGGACCGCTCGGCTATGCCGACATCGATCGTCATCGGCTCGACCTCGCCCCAGACGCGGGCGAGGGTCGCTGTTGTGTCGGGAGTACCCAGCGATGCGCGGATCTCCTCCAACTTGGCGTAGAGCGCGGGCAGGTAGCGTTCGTACTCGCCCATGATGGTCGAGTACTTCCAGATGAAGATGCCGCTGTTCCAGCTGTAGCGCCCCGTCTCCAGGTAGGCGGCGGCGGTCGTCGGGTCGGGCTTCTCGACGAAGCGCGACACGCGATAGGCGGGGTGGGATCGGGGCGTGGGAAGCTCCTCGCCGCGCTCGATGTAGCCGTAGCCGGTGTGGGGACTATCCGGCATGATGCCGATAGTGACGATGAAGCCGGCCTCGGCGACCAGCACCGCATCTCGCACCACAGAACGGAACACCTCCGGGTCGGTTATCACATGATCGGCGTGGAAGGAGCCGACGACCGGATCGGTTTCCCCTCGTGCGGCGGCGAGGCCCGCGACATGCAGCAGGCCGAGGCCGATGGCCGGTGCCGTCCCGCAGGCCGTAGGCTCGACCAGGATGTTCGCCTGCGGAAGATCGGGCAGCTGCTCACGCACGCCGGCCGCGTGTGCAGCCCCGGTGACGATCACGATGTTCTCAGCAGGCATCAGAGGCAGCAGCCGATCCACGGTCTCCTGTATCATCGTGCGTTCCGTGGCGACCACTAGAAGCTGCTTAGGCGTATGCGCTCTGCTGTAAGGCCAGAGGCGGGAGCCTCCGCCCCCGGCCATGATGACGGCGTACATCGGTCGGTTTCCTTCTATATAGATGCGAATATGGCTGCCGCATTATATCACGTATGCGCGACTATGAAAACCGGCCCCGCATTGCCTCATTGCCTTGACAAAGCCGCGCACACGGTCGTATAATGAGGACGATTAACGGGTCGCCTCCCTGCTAGAGCCATGCGGCATATTCCTGCTTGTTTGCTCGAACCAATGGACCGGATTTTGGTGGGGGTACGGGCACCGGCGGGAAGGAGGGGACAAGTATGGCTGAAATTGTCGTGGGAGATCACGAGAGCTTTGAGAGCGCGCTGCGCCGCTTCACCAAGAAGGTGCAGGCGGACGGCATCCTGCGTGAGGCGAAGCAGCGCGAACACTACGAAAAGCCGAGCGCGAAGCGAAAGCGCAAGGCTGCCGCCCGTCTGCGGAAGAGCGTCGGGCGACGGTAGACCCAAGATGACTATCGAAGAACGGCTAATGAGCGACCTCAAAGATGCCATGCGTGCAGGCGCGGAAGGCGAGCGCCGCAAGAGGACGATTCGCATGGCACGCGCCGCGTTGAAGAATGCCGAGATCGAACTTCGGCATCCTCTCAGCGATGAGGAGACTGTAGCCGTTCTGCAAAAACAGGTCAAGCAGCGGCGGGACTCGATAGAGGAGTACACCAAGGGCAAACGCGAAGACCTTGCCCAGGTCGAGCGCGAGGAGATCGCGGTGCTGGAGATGTATCTGCCGAAAGAGATGAGCGCCGAAGAGATCGATGCCGCCGTCCGAGAGGCGATCTCCGAGACCGGCGCGCACGGCACCGGCGAGATCGGCAAAGTCATGCCTCTGCTGATGACCCGTCTCAAAGGCAAGGCGGACGGGCGGTTGATCAACCAGATCGTCCGGCGGCAGCTTGAGGGATAGAGGCGGGGCTTCGGCGTCGCCGAAGCTGCTACGCGCGACACTCCCATGAGGCACCTCAACCTCTTCACCATCGGCCTGATCGTCGTGGTCAGTGCCATCCTCACTCTGCCGATTGCCCTGCCGGGCAGGGTGCAGCTTGGTATCGGCCAGGTGGCTGACAGCGACATCTACGCCCCGCAGTATTTTCGCTACGAAAGCACGGTGCTGACCGACCAGGATCGGGAGAGCGCGCGCAAAGCAGTCGGTCCTGTCTACGATACCAACAGCGCAGTGGCCGAGAGCGGCCACCGTCAGCTTTCCGATATTCTATCTCTGATCGGGGCAATACGCGCCAACGACACCCAACCCGACCCGACGCGGCTCACCCGCCTGCGCCAGCTGGCGGGGGCAACTCTCACCGAGACCGACACTACCAGCCTGCTCAGTGCGAGCGACCAGGACTTTGCCCGGCTGAACGACGACTCGACGCGGGTCTTCGACAACATAATGATCGGAGGCAAGATCGCCGACAATGCCGAGCTTGCGAGGCAGAGGGCCGACCTGCCGGGCCTGCTGACGAGTGAGCTGGTGCCCTACGAGCGACGCGCCGCAGCCGACCTGATCAGCCCCCTCCTCGGCATCAACCTGATGCTCAACCAAGAAGCGACATCCACAAAGCAGCAGGCGGCCGCCGACGCGGTGCAGCCGCATGTGGTCACCGTGCAGAAGGGCGAACTGATCTTGAGCAAGGGGCAGGTGGCGGACGCGGCCGCCATCGAGAAGCTGGAGAAGTCGGGGCTACTCAACCCGACCGTCACCGCAGAGAATGCAGGAGCGGTGATCGGCTGTGTGATCATAGTCGGCGTGCTGCTCCACATCTATCTGCTGCGGCTGCAGCCCGGTGTTTCGCGGCAGCGGCGGCACCTGCTGCTGCTGGCCCTGGTGCTGATCACTCCGACCCTACTCATGCGGTTGATCATCCCCGGCCACGCGCTCTGGCCCTACATGCTGCCGGTGGCCGCGTCAAGTATGCTGGTCGCCGTGCTGCTCGACGCCAACCTCGCGCTCGTCGTGACCGCGACCCTCGGCGTCTTCGCGGCGATCCTCACTCAGGGCAGCTTCGAGTTGCCGTTCTTCTATATCGTCGGCGGGGCAGCTGCCGTCTTCGCGATCTGGCGAGCAGAGAGGGTCAGCACCTTCGTCCTCTCCGGGATCTACATCAGCGTCTCCTCGCTGGCCGCGGTACTCTTGCTGCGGCTGATCGAAAACCAGCAGCTCGACCCGAACGGGGTCGGCTATCTGGCGGCTGCTGTCGCGATCAACGGCGCGCTCTCTGCGAGCCTGACATTCGCCACGTTCAGCTTGCTGGGCAGCCTCTTCGGGATCTCGACGCTGTTGCAGCTGCTCGAGCTGGCGCACCCAACGCAACCGCTATTGCGGAGGCTGATGCGGGAAGCCCCCGGCACATATCATCACAGCCTGGTGGTGAGCAACCTCGCCGAACACGCGGCGGAGGTCGTCGGGGCGGACCCGTTGCTGGCGCGCGTCGCCGCCTATTACCATGACATCGGCAAAGTCCTAAACCCGCAAGCCTTCATCGAGAACCAGACCGGCATCGGCAATATCCACGACACGCTCGACGCCGTCACCAGCGTGCGGATGATCCGCGCACACATCACCGGAGGGCAGGCGCTCGCTGAGAAATACCGCTTGCCGCGCCGGGTCATTGATTGCATCCCCCAGCATCACGGCACCACGGTGATCAAGTACTTCTACCACAAAGCCCTGAGCACTGACCCGAATACGGAGATAGAGGATTTCCGCTGCCCCGGCCCCAAGCCGCAATCGAAAGAGGCCGCCATCCTGATGCTGGCCGACACGGTTGAGGCAACTGTGCGCTCGATAGCTCAGTCGGGCAAACTCGAAGCCGGGGTGCTCCATGCTCCGGGTGCCGAGCTGCCGCCGAACAGCATCGCCGGCATTGTCCACCGCATGGTCAAGGAGCGGCTCGACGAGGGCCAGCTGGACGAGTGCGACCTGACGATCCGGGATCTCGGGCGGATAGAGGAGGCGTTTTGTAGCATGTTGAGCGGTATCTACCACCCGCGCATCGTCTACCCCGAGAAGCCGGCCGCCCTGCCGAGCGGACAGGCGAACAGCAACGGGGCCGTCGTCTCCGTTGTAATTAACGGCACAGCCACGTCGGCTGCGACAGAAGCGGAGCGTGAGAATGAGCCAGTCAGCGAGCATGTCGGTCCCGCCGGATGAAGCCGGTGCGATAATCCGCGCGGGCAGCGACCCGTATCTGATCTGTGTGCAGATCGCCGAAGCCTACGAAGACGCGCTCGATCCCGAGCGGCTCCACATGCTGGTCACGTGGACGCTGGCAGCCGAGGGCCGTATGGAGCCTCTGGAAGTTGGCATCACAATCACGAACGATGAGGAGATTCATGCCTTGAACAAGCAATATCTAGATCACGACTACCCGACCGATGTGTTGTCGTTCGGTGCGGATGACACGAGGATGCCGCAGGCGCGCACGGCGAGAGATGAGGGGCGGGATGACACGCCGGACGACGCCGGGGAAGAGCCGATGACCGAAACCGAGTATGTGACCGAGGGCTTCGAGGGGGATGTTGAGACCGACGGAGCGGAATTGCCGTCGGATGAGGCCGGAGATGCCGCGCCGGAACCTCAGCCGTCTCCGGTTGCTTTCGTCACACCCCCTGGCCGCCCGCTCTACCTGGGCGACGTGGTGATCTCGTACGAAACTGCCGCGAGCCAGGCAGCGGACTACGGCCACAGCCCTGCCGCCGAAGTGGACGTGCTGCTTATCCACGGCCTGCTCCACTTGCTCGGCTACGACGACAACGACCCCGCAAACAGAGCGCGTATGCACGCCCGCCAGGACGAAATAGTGCTGAGTTACAAGTGACAAGTACCGCGTGAGGCTGCTGTTCCTGACTCCTCAACTGCCGTTTCCAGCGAGGCAGGGGGCGGCGATACGCAACGCGCAGCTGATCGCGGGTATGGCGCGGGAGCATGAAGTCTCCCTGCTGACCTTCGTCCCGGATGGGATGGAGCCGGGCAGCTTGGCGGGGGCCGATATGCCTAGCCTTCCCGGCGCGCCGAGGCTGGCTCGCCTGACGTTGGTCGGGCCGCCGCAACGCCGCCTGGCCGACCGGCTGCACACCCTGCTGCTGACCGGCCTGCCGGATATGGCCCGGCGTCTGTGGACGCCGGAGTTTGCGGGCGCGCTCCAATGGATGTTGCGAGCCGACCCCTACGATTGGGTGATCCTCGAAGGCATCGAGATGGCCCCGTACCGGCAGGCTGTTCGCACGCGGCTGCTGTTCGATGAGCACAACGCCGAGTACCTATTGCAGGCACGAGCGGCGTTGAGCGACCTACATGCGGCATACCGGCCACGGGCTGCGCTCGGTACGGTATACTCACTGGTGCAGGCGCTCCGACTGCGGAGGTACGAGCGCACGGTCTGCCGGGCGGCGGACGCAGTTACCGCAGTCTCCGACGCCGACCGGGATGCGCTTAGGCGGCTCGCGCCCGGCATCGAGGTCAGTGTCGTGTCGAATGGGGTGGACCTGGAGGAGTGGTCGGTCGAGGCCGCGCCCCATGACCCCGAGATGGATGCGCTGTGTGCTCGCGGGCCGCTGCTGGTCTTCGACGGCAGTATGGACTTCCGCCCGAACGTTGACGCCGTGGTCTGGTTCTGCCGCGAGTGTTGGCCGCGCATCAGGGCGGCACAGCCGACCGCGACCTTCGCCATAGTCGGTCGCAACCCGACGCAGGCGGTGAGGGCGCTCGCCGAACTGCCGGGCGTACTGGTGACGGGTGCCGTACACGACACGCGCCCCTGGGTCGCGGCAGCCGACGTGTATGTGGTGCCGATGCGGATCGGCGGGGGGGTGCGGCTGAAACTGCTACAGGCGCTTGCCATGTCCCGCGCAGTCGTGAGCACGCCACTCGGCGCGGAGGGCGTCGCCCTCCGGCCCGGCCGGGACCTGCTCCTCGCGAACACCGCCACCGACTTCTCCGCCTCCGTCCTCTCTCTCCTCGACAACCCCCCACGCCGCGACTCGCTCGGCCGATCCGGCCGCCTCGCCGTCGCGGCCTACTCCTGGGAGCGGATCGTCCCCCTGTTCGCGTCGGTGGTCGGTGGTCAGTGGTCAGTGGTCAGTGGTCAGCGATCAGCCGTCAGCGATCAGCCGTCAGCAACCGGCACTCGCGCTTCGCGCTCCGCACTCCACACCCCGCACTCAGCAATGGAATCGGGCACTACGCATTACGCACTACGCACTACATTAGTTATGACAGTGCGGAACGAGGCCGGAAGTATCGGTGGGGTGATCGAGTCGCTGAGGGGGCAGACGCGGGGGCCGGACGAGATGGTGATCGTGGACGGGGGGTCGAGCGACGACACGGTTGGGCTGATCGAGGCGGCGGCCGGCGAGGTGCCGTGGCCGCTGTGGGTGCGGGTGGTGCCGGGGGCGAACATCAGCCAGGGGCGGAACGCCGCGATCCGTGAGGCTAAGGGGCCGATCATAACCGTGACCGACGCCGGAGTGAGGCTGCCGGAAACGTGGCTGGAGAGGCTGGTCGCTCCGTTCGAGGGATCGGGGGGCGCAGAGATCGCGGTGGCTAGTGGGTTTTTCTCGCCCGACCCACAGACCGTGTTCGAGCGGGCGATGGGCGCGACGGTGTTGCCCGCCCTCGCCGACATCAAGCCGGAGCGGTTCTTGCCGTCGAGCCGGTCGGTCGCCTTTCGTAAGGATGCCTGGGAAGCGGTCGGCGGCTACCCAGAGTGGCTCGACTACAGCGAGGATCTCGTGTTCGACATCGCGCTCCGCGACGCCGGATACCGCTTCGCCTTCGTGCCGGACGCGACGGCGCTATTTCGGCCACGGGGCAGCCTTCGGGCGTTTTTCCGACAATACTACCTGTACGCGCGGGGCGACGGTAAGGCCGACCTCTGGCGGAGGCGGCACGCGATCCGCTACGCGACATATGTAGCGGCCTCTATCCTGCTGTTGCTCGCCCGCAAGCGGCCATTCGCGTGGCTGCTGCTCGCGGTGGGGGCAGGGGCATATTGCGCGGTGCCATACCGGAGGCTGCGGCCCTGGCTGGCGGGTCTCACCCCTGCCGAGCGCGCGCAGGCGATCGCGCTGGTGCCGATCATCCGGCTGACCGGCGACTGCGCGAAGATGGCGGGCTACCCGGTGGGAGTGTTGTGGTGGCGGGGGAAAACTCGGAAGTTATGACTCGCGGGTCCACAGAAACGAGTTTGCCGTGAATAGAAGCTCACTGTACCGAATGCGGAACAGGCGGCTGGGGCTAACGATCTTCTGGATAGGTGGTCTCGGGTTCGTCGCCGGCACATTCGTCGGAGGTCTAGCGACGCCTTTGAGCTGGGCCGGGCTGCTTTGCGCGGTAGGCGGGACTATTATGGTGGCCGGGCTGGTCTTCACCTATCCACTGACCGAAGTGGTCCGGCGCGCCTGCCTCGCCGCCGCCGGGGTTGTCATCATTAGCGCCCTATCCGACCTTGAATATGGCCTCTTCGGTCTCCCGCACGGCCTCCACTTCTCCGGCGGCCTGGCCTTGGTTTCGCTGGGCATCGGCCTTCTCTTACACCGATTTGGCCGCAGGCATGGAGAGGCCGATGTCGGCTACTGGCTGGAGCACCAGCCGGCATCCGGCTTCGCCACGATCTTTCTCGTGGTGTGTGTGCTGCTCTTGGCAGCGCATCTGCTCCTGCTCGGCAGCGCCGCCTCGGCGTCCGGCGTGGATCTGCCCCTGGCCGTCGAGGCCCTCGCGGACGTGGCGGTGATGCTGCTCGCCATCCGCGCTTTGGTGCGCTCTCCAGCCCCTGCGCCGGGTAGCTCCGGCGGGCCGGAGCATCTGCCGGGAGCAGCTACGAAACGGCTTGTGCGCCCCTGGGTGGGAGGCACTACCGAGTGGCCCGCTATGGCTCCGGCGGGCCTCCGGCCGATGCTACTGAAGACAGCTCACCGCCTGAGCATGAGACAGAGCGACTCTCGTGACCTGTGCCTTGCACCCACCTCCCCCTTGCGGTATAATTGTGCAAGTTCGGCGAAGGCTTGGAACACGGCACTCGGCAAATAAGTAGGGGAACGACGATGGGCGAGACAGGCAGCGAAGGCAGCAGCTACTTTATCTGGACGGTCGGTTGCCAGATGAACGTGGCCGACAGCAACTACATCGGGGCCGCGCTCGAAAAGCGGGGCTACCGGCCCACAGAGCAGATGGATGGGGCGGATATTGTCGTCCTCAACTCATGCTCGGTGAGGGCCAGCGCCGAAGAACGGATCTCGGGTAAGCTCGGTGAACTGGTCGGCCTCAAGCGCCGCAGGCCGAACACCTTTGTCGCGCTCACCGGCTGCATGGTGACCGATGACCTGACGATGCTCAAGCGGCGGTTCCCGATGGTGGACATCTTCTTCAAGCCGTCTGCGGTGCGCGACTTCCTGGTGGGGCTGCCGGACAGTGCCGCGTCGGACCTCGGCGAGTACGGTGTTTCCTTGGCGCTCGAAGGGCTGCTGCCGACTGCACAGGCCGGGACCGTGGCCTCCTACATACCGATCATCTACGGGTGCAACAAGACCTGCACCTATTGTATCGTGCCGTTCAGGCGGGGCCGTGAGCGCAGTCGGACGATCCCCGAGATCGTGCGCGAGGTGGCGGGGCTGTCGGAGCAGGGTGTGCGCGAGGTGACGCTCCTCGGCCAGAACGTGGACACCTACGGCCACGACCTGCTGCCCCGCACCGACCTTGCCGACTTGCTGATCGCCGTGAATGAGGTGGAGAAGCTGGACCGCGTACGCTTCCTGACTTCACACCCGAAGGACATGAGCCAGCGGTTGATCGAGACGGTGGCGGCGGTTCCGAAAGCCTGCGAGCACATCAACCTCCCGGTGCAGGCCGGCGACGAGGAGATCATCCGCCGGATGCGCCGCCGCTACACGCTGCGATATTACAAAGACCTGGTGCGCCGTATCCGAGAGACGATCCCCGGCGTGACTCTGGCGACCGACATAATCGTGGGCTTTCCCGGAGAGAGCGCCGATGCCTTCCGCCACACAATGGACCTGCTCGAAGAGACCCGCTTCGACAAAGTGCATGTTGCCGCCTACTCGCCCCGCCCCGGCACCGTCGCCGCCACCTGGGAGGACGACGTGTCGCATGACGAGAAAATGGCGCGGCTGCACGAGATCGAGCGCCTCCAGGAGCGGCTTGGCCGCGAACTCAACGGCGCGCTAGTCGGCACGGTGCAGGAGATACTTGTCGAGGGCCGTGAGCGAGGCAAGTGGACCGGGCGGACGCGCGGCAACAAGATCGTCTTCTTCCCGGGCACGCCGAGCGAACCCCACCGTGGGGCACTTCGCCGGGTGCTCATCACCGAGGCCGGACCCTGGTCGCTGACCGGCGAACTCGCCGAGCCGGTGCCCGCGCCCGGCCCCGGCAGCCAATTCGAGTTGGCCTGCGCCTGAGCCGTTTCCAAAGCAACCGTAACCTCGCGCACCGCACGGTGTTTCCAAAGCGCCGCGCACGGTTTTGCTTGCCCGCGAACGGAACCAATGTAACCCTTGTTGCGTATTAACAGTACGAAATCCGAACTACATCCGAACCACATCTCCAAATCTCAAGCGAGCGAGGTCGTACTAGAATGGCTCATAATAACCCTGAAGAATTGGCGCGGCTGAGGCGCGTGCTGCCGGAGCGGGCGGTTGCCCTGGCGATGAAGAGCCTCTGGGCAGAAGCCGCCGATGTGAACAAGGCGATCCTGGTGATTGACCCGAACGACGCCGACGCCCACAACCGCCTCGGCAAGGCGCACCTCGAGCTGGGCCAGTACCGCGAAGCATACGAAGCGTATAAACGGGCGGTCGAACTCTCGCCGGGCAACGCGATTGCGCGCAAGAATATGCAACGTCTCGAGCCTCTGGCGCAACAGGACGGGGGGACCGCGCATCGCCCGACGCCCCGCCCCGGAGAGCGGATCAACCCGCTCGCCTTTATCGAGGAGACCGGCAAGACCGGGGTGACGAGCCTTGTGGACTTGGCGAGCGGGCCTAAGCTGCTCGCGCTTACCGCAGGCGACCGCTTGGTGCTTGCGATAGACGGCAGCCGCCTGGGTGTATCCACGGAAGATGGCTCGCATCTCGGCGATGTCGAGCCGAAGCTGGCCCACCGGCTGATCCGCTTCATGCAGGCCGGCAACCGCTACACGGCTACAGTCACGACGGTAAGTGAGAAGAGCCTGTCGATCATCATCCGCGAGGGCTATCAGGCACCTTCGATGCTCGGTCGTCAGTCTTTCCTGTCGAAGGGCACGGCTGCCGCCTATCGGCCGGCGGCCGGCACTGCGGGGCGCTACGCATACGACGAGGACGACGAGGGCGACCTTGATAACGACACCGAGAACGAGCTTGACGCCGAGGAAGCCGAGGACGAGACCGATTTCGAGGACGATGAGATCGAAGATCGGTAGTAGGTTTGCGCCTGCGCTGCTCGGGCTGTTTTGCCTGCCGGTATTGGCTGGATGTGACTTCAGACCCGTAGCACCTACGCCGCTGTCGCCGCCCCTCGCAACGCCGACTGCCGCTCCAGTGCAGGCTCCCGTCCCCACTCTGGTGCCGTCGTCCCCAGTCCGACCTGTGCCGTCCACGGCCCCCGATGCGATACCGAGCCGGGTGCCTGCGGTTCCGAGCGCGCCAGTGCCCGCCACCGCCGCGCCTCCGGTGACGGTGCCTGCGCCTCTGGATCAGACGCTCCCGCAACGCCCCAACCTCATACTTCCGTTCGTCTTGTGACAGCGCCTGCACTCTTATCCCAGGTGACGGCGCGCACGACTCAGGCGGTCGGCCTCGGCCCGGCCACACCCACGTACATAACACGCTACGTCTTCCCGGTGCAGCAGCCAGGCGTGACGAACGCCGACCGACTGGCGCGTTAGGCGCGGCGAAATCTCCCCGTACCCCTACCTGCGGGCCTGGGCGTCGGGCGTGCAGACTGCGCCGAAGTTGGGGCGCTGAGGCGGAGTGCGGAGTGCGGAGTTGTTGAGCAAAGGCACACTGCGCTTCGGGCCGTGACTACTTCACGGCTACGATGACGACGATGGCCGACCTGCGGCTGGTGCCGAGGTGGACGCTGACTTGGAAGCCGGCGGCGCGGAGGTTTGGAATCAGGGGGCCGAAGACTGGGGCTTGGGCCAGCCCGGCACGTAACCGTTCCCTCCTAACACCTGCCTTTCGCGTGCCGGGGAGTATGCCGCCGTAGACCAGCCCGAAGAAGGCGTCGAGCACCTTCGAGATCGGGTCCGTCGGCAGGAGCAGGCCGGAGGGCACGACGATAAGCCTGCCGCCGGGGCGGAGGACGCGAGCAATTTCGGCGACCGTGCGCGGGTCAAAGATATACTCGCTGGGGAAGGTGGACAGGACCGCATCGAACGTGGCGGCTGGGAAGGGGAGAGCCTGGCTTGCCGCCCGCGCCACGCGCAACGGTTCGCGCCCCGGCTGGCGGGCTTTGCGCCGGGCAACGCCCAGCATGGCCGCAGAGAGATCCACACCGTATGGTACGTATCCCTTTGCCCATAGATCCTCCTGTAGATCGCCCGTGCCGCAGCCAACCTCAAGCACCCGCTTCCCACCGGCAGCCGCCAGTGGGCCGAGTGCGGCTCGCTGCCACCGCCGCCAATGCCCACGAAAGAAGGTGCCGCTCACCCAATCGTAAGCCCAGGCGAATTGGTTGTAGAGCAGGTTGAAGAGAGCTTGCAGAAGCATACTCCGATTATAGTTGCTTTCGGAGCTATTGCCCATCGGCTGTTTGACCCGCGCCCCACGGTCTGCTATAATCCTCTCAGATTAATCACGGAGGTTGCAGATTGCAGATCATCATCCCTGCCGGAGGGCTGGGCACACGGATGCGGCCGCACACACATATCCGGCCAAAGCCGCTGATTCCGGTCGCCGGGAAGCCGTCCATCGCCCACATACTCGACACGCTCGCAGTCCTGCGTATCGAGAAAGTCGTGTTGGTTACTGGGCGGGATGGGGAGAAGCTGCTCGAGTACGTAACCGAGCACTACCCCTATCCGACGGTAGCCGTTGAGCAGAAGGTGATGCGCGGCCAGTCCGACGCCCTCCTGCTCGCGGAGCCTGAGATTGACCCGGAAGGTGGGGTCTTGATCGCTTTTGTGGACACGCTTTTCGAGGCCGACCTGAGCGCGTTGGCGGGCCTGGAGGAGGCCGACGGCGCGGCCTTCGTCAAACAGGTGCCCGACCCTTCCCGGTTCGGCGTGGCGGTCAGCGACGCGAGAGGCTATGTAACCCGGCTTGTCGAAAAGCCGAAGGAGCCGGTCTCACATGATGCGCTCGTCGGCCTCTACTACTTCAAGTGCTCGGGGCAACTCTACGCGGCGATCCATGAGCAGATGGAGCGGAAGCTGATGCTCAAGAATGAATACTTCCTGGCCGACGCGGTGGGCCTGATGGTAGAACAGGGCGCGAAGATCAAGGTATTGCCGGTCAGCGTCTGGGAGGACACCGGCACGATAGACGCGCTGCTCCACAGCAACCGCTATCTGCTGCGGAAGTCCGGCGTCACCGGCCCGCAGGAGCCATACATACAGGGCAACGCGCTGATCATCCCGCCGGTCGCCCTCGCCGCCGACGTGATGCTCGAAAACAGCGTGATCGGCCCCTATGTCAGCCTCGGTCAGGGAGTTGCGGTCACAGACTCGGTCGTGCGCGACAGCATCATCGCCGACAAGGCGCGTGTGACGGCCTCGGTACTCAGCGGCAGCGTGATCGGGGAGCGCGCGAGCGTTGACGGAGCATACCAGAAGCTGAATCTCAGCGACGATTCGGGCATCTCCGCCCAGCCGCAGGCGGCGATTGACGAGACGTTCAAGTAGACGGAGCCGCAGAAAATGTACTGGTGGGAACTGGCGGTCGACGTGGACAGAGAGGCGGTTGAGGCGACCAGCGAACTGTTCGCGGAGTACGGCTACAACAGCGGCGTGGTGGTTGAAGAGGCGGTCATCCCACAGCCTGACGAGGACTATGTGGTGGACCTGGCCGCGCCGGTGCAGGTGCGGACCTATATCCCCGATGACGCGAAGGCAGGCGAGACGCGCCGCCGGGTCGCCGAGGCCCTCTGGCACATTGGGCGGATGCGCCAGGTGAGCGAGCTGCGGTCCACGCGCCTCAAGGAAGAGGACTGGGCGAACGCCTGGAAGGACAACTACCAGGTGTCCCGCGTCGGGCGGCAGATGGTGATCAAGCCGACCTGGCTCGACTACACTCCCGCGCCCGGCGACCTTGTGATCGAACTCGACCCTGGCATGGCCTTCGGCACCGGCACCCACCAGACCACGCGCCTCTGCCTACAGGCCATGGAAGACCACACCCCACCCGGTTCGCGCCGCATCCTCGACCTCGGCACAGGTTCGGGCATTCTCGCCATCGGCGTCGCACGCCTGCGGCCCGCCGCCCATGTCTGGGCGCTCGACAACGACCCTGTGGCCGTCGAAGTCTGCGCCGCGAACGTCGCGGCGAACGCCCTCTCCGAAAGGATAACGGTCGAAGAAGGCACGCTCGTTCCCGGCGTGCCGACAGATATACGCTTCGACATGATCATCGCCAACATCCTGGCCCGCGTGATCATTGACCTCGCGGGCGCGATTGCGGGGGCGCTCGTCCACGGCGGCATTGCGGTCACTTCCGGCATTATCGAGGAGCGCGGCGCGGAGGTAGACGCCGCGCTTCGCAAGGCCGGGCTGGAGATCATCGAGACGCGCCGCGAGGGCGACTGGCTGGCGATCATCGCCCGCCGCCCGGTATAGCGTGCATCGTTTCTTCGTCCCGCCCGGCACTTCGCTCGATCCCGGCACGGAGATGCCCCTGCCGGAGCCCTCGGCGCATCAGGTCGGGCATGTCCTCCGGCTGCGGCCCGGAGACCATATCATGCTGCTTGACAACAGCGGCGACGAGTGCGAGGTCGAGCTAACCGCCTTCGGGCGCGGCGGCATCACCTGCCGGGTGCTGGCCCGCCGTGCTGCTCCCGCAGAGGCCGGTCCCCGCGTCACAATCTACCAGTGCCTCCTCAAAGGCGAAAAGTTCGGTTGGGTGTTGCAGAAGGCCACCGAGCTAGGCGTGGCGGAGATCGTGCCCGTGGTCAGCGAACGGACTGTCGCCGCCGAAGGGAAGCGGGAGCGGTGGGAGCGAATCGTGCGCGAAGCCGCCGAGCAGAGCTGCCGCGCCCGCCTGCCGGTCCTGCATGACCCGATCCCGTGGCGGGCGGCCGTGGCCCACGCCGCAGCCGCAGGCTCGCCTGCCCTGGTTCCCTGGGAGGAAGCCGACCCCAACACACCGCTCGGCCCGGCGCTCTCCCGCGCCCGTTCCGCGCCTGGTGCCGGGCTGTTCATCGGCTCCGAAGGCGGCCTCACGGCCGATGAAATCGCGCTCGCGGGAGCGGCCGGCATCGTGGCGGTGAGCCTCGGCCCGCGCGCCTTCCGCGCAGAAACTGCAGCCGTCGCCGCCCTGGCTCTGCTGCTGATCCCAACCTGAGTACCCAAAGGAGGCTCCCGATGGACGAGAAGGTTTTCTATATCGTAGACGTGTTCGCTGAGGAGCAGTACAGCGGCAACCAGCTCGCGGTCTTCCTGAACGGACACCTCTACAGCGACGACGAGATGCAGCGGCTGGCGAAGGAGATGAACTTCTCCGAGAGCACCTTCCACTTCCCGCACGAGAGCAGCCGCGGCCTGCACCGCGTGCGGATCTTCACGCCCGCAGAGGAGCTACCATTCGCCGGCCACCCGACCCTCGGTACGGCATTCGTGATCGCGAGCCGCCTCTACCCGGCTCCGCCGGCAGAGGCGGTGCTCGCGCTGAACGCCGGAGAGATCCCGGTCAAGATCGAGCTGGACGCGGCGGGGCAGATCGGCAGGCTGACGATGAAGCAACTCCAGCCACAATTCGGCCCCACGCTGGACCCTGAGCCGGTGGCCCGTATGCTTGGCTTGCCGCCCGACGCCCTCGACGCCCGCTACCCGGCGGAGGATGTCTCCACCGGCGTCCACTGTTTGATCGTGCCGCTCGTCTCACGGGCAGCCCTCGAGGCGATCCGCGTCGCGCCTGACCTAGTTGCCGAGGCGCTCGCGCCCTTCTCGGCGAAGACCGTGCTGGCCTTCTGCCGCGAAACCTATGAGCAGGGCCACGACCTCAACGCCCGGGTCTTCGCCCCACTGGTCGGCGTGGCTGAAGACCCGGCCACAGGCAGCGCCGGAGGCTGTCTCACCGCGTACCTATTGCGGCACCGCTACTTCGGGGGCGACTCGCTCGACATCCGGCTGGAGCAAGGCTACCAGATGGGCCGCAAGTCGCTGCTCTACCTCGCGGGGAGCGTCTCCGACGGCGGGTTCGAGATATATGTCGGCGGCAGAGTGCAGCCCGTCGCAGAGTGTCGCATCGAGCCGTGAACCCGCCTGTGGTGATCATCGTGTCCGGCCCGCCGGCGAGCGGCAAGACGACCCTCGCCCTGCGGCTTGCGGTGGACCTCGGCTTGCCGTGCTTCTGCAAAGACCACATCAAAGAGGCGCTCTTCGAGACCCTCGGTTGGGCCGACCGCGACTGGTGCCGCAAACTCGGCGCGGCGGCGACCGAACTGCTCTACGTCAGCGCCGATGCGGAACTCAGGGCCGGGCGCTCCTTCGTCATAGAGAGCAACTTCCACACGGAGTTTGCCATACCTCGCTTCCTGGCCCTCCGGGAGAAGTATCTGTTCGTGCCTGTGCAAATCCAGTGCCGAACCGACGGTCCGACGCTGTTGGCCCGGTATGAGGCCCGTGCCGTCTCGGGCAGCCGCCACCCTTTCCACTTCGACCGCGAGAACGTCGCCGACCTCGCGCCTTCGCTGCTTAATGGGCGTTACGACGACCTGGAGATCGGCGGCATCGTGCTGCACGTTGACACCACGGACTTCGCCCGCCTCGACTACCGAGGTATACTCTTGGCGGTTTCTGATACTCTGTGCCTGAGAACTGAAGTGATTGAAGAAACGCGATTCTAGGCACGGGCCGGGTGAAAGTTATCAGATTTCGTGCCTGGCGTGCCGATAAGTAGTTGTTAGTTTTTAGTGCGTAGGTGGGTGCAGCCGGGACGGCGGCGGTACGCGGGCGGAATCGCAGAGGAGCCGTCCACGAATACGGGGCCGCGAATACACGAATGAGTCTGAGTGATTAGTGAGGCAATGTGTATAGAGTAACGATAAGATTGTGTAAATAGACGGAGAGCGCACAAAAGTTAACTGAGCGATCGGGGAGGGGGATTTTGGTCGCTATTTTTACCCTCTCACTTTTAGTATCCATTTCGGGTGCCATTTACTGCCAAGTTTTGGGGTGTGGGACGGGAATCGGGGCAAAGATACTCCGAAGGACCTAGACGATTGCGGATTTCGGAGTGCGGATTGATGGGGGCGGGGCGGGCGGATCTGAGGCGTGATGCGAGGTCGCGTTGTTACTGTGAAAGTGCGCTTTGTGAGAGGATTTGATGTTGTGAGTAGCCGATTTGTGGTTTTCGTTACCGATTTGTGGTTTGTTTTCTTCTGGATGCATTGATGCGGTCGAAATGAGAGTGCAGAACTCGGAATGATAGTTGGTTGTCGCGTCGCCGAGCGCCGCCCGGGGTGCGGGCAATTAGCAGAGCTTGCTTGACAAAAATGGTTCTTTGTTGTATTATTCTGATATGAACGGTATGTATGCGGAAGGTGGCTGCGACCCGACGAAGTTGATGGACGGGCTGATGCGTGGGGGCCGGTACCTCGAGGCGCGCCTGGATGCTGCGCTGGCGGACCTGGGCCTGTCGGCGGCCAAGTGGGGCGCGCTGAAGCACCTGCTGGAAGCTGAGGAGGCGCTGCCTTTGGGACAACTCGCCGGTCGGCTTGCCTGCGTTAAGTCGAACGCCACTCAGCTTGTGGACCGGCTGGAAGCAGACGGGTTGGTGCGTCGCGTGCCGGACAGTGAGGACCGCCGCAGCATCCGTGCCGAGGTGACTGCTGAGGGCCGTCTGCGTTACGAAGCTGGGCTGGAGCGGATGCGGGAGGTTGAACGCGAACTCCTGGGCGACTACACCCTTGAGGAGCGGCTCCTGCTCGCCAGGCTCTTGCAGAGCTTAGAACGCGGGGGCCTTTGAACGGCGTGTTTTTTTGGCCGATCAGTTCATAGATGGATAATCGAGAGATAAACAGTAGAGCAATGAAAGGAAGATGAAAAATGTCTACAGATTTGGCGTTGTTGATCTTGCGCCTCAGCGTAGGGCTGATACTGGCCGCGCACGGAGCGCAGAAGCTGTTGGGCTGGTTTGGCGGGTCCGGCGTTGCCGGGACGGCGAAGGGATTTGCCGGCATGGGTTTTCGCCCGGCGGGCTTCTGGGCGGTCCTGGCGGGCGTGAGCGAATTCGGCGGGGGGCTGGCGCTTGCGCTTGGGTTTCTCAGCCCGCTCGGCTCGCTCGGTGTGATCGCGGCGATGTTGATGGCGATCATCGTGGCTCACTGGCCGCGCTTCTTCTCGAGCCAGCGCGGGATGGAGTTCCCGTTGTTGCTGCTCATAGGCGGCCTGGCCGTCGGTATCTCTGGACCCGGGAGCTATTCGCTTGACGCGCTGCTGGGTCTCGCCCTGCCGGAGCCGATCACGCTGGTGGGCGGCTTGGCGCTGGTGCTGATCGGTGTGGTGATCGGACTTGCGACACGCGCGCCCCGGGCGGCGGCGACCGACCAACCGGCTTCTACCCAGGCCCGGAGTTAGTCCTTGACACAGTAGAACATCGGTGCTATACTCTCAGCGAGGCAAACGGTTTTTTATCTCGAAGGGAGGCAAACAGCTATGGCAGATAAAGCAGGCACGGTTACTCTTCTGGTGGGGACCAACAAGGGCGCGTTCTTCTTTCAGTCCGACGCGGATCGCCGGGACTGGCAGATGACGGGGCCGCATCTGGACGGGTGGGAGATCTACAGCTTGTGCGGCGACAGCCGTGCAGGCGAGCGAGTGTTCGCGGGCACGTCGCACTTCGTCTATGGGCCGACGATACGGGTCAGCGAGGATATGGGCGCGACGTGGACACAGGTCGAGGCCAGCCCGCGCTACACTGAGGAGAGCGGCCATACGCTCAACCGGATCTGGCAGATCGTGCCCGGCCATGCGACCGAGCCTGATACTCTCTACGCCGGAGTCGAGGAGGCGGGGCTGTTTGTCAGCCGCGACTCCGGCACGACCTGGGACGAGGTGACGGGCCTCACCCAACACCCGACGCGAGACGAGTGGGCACCGGGGAACGGCGGCCTCTGCCTGCACACCATCTTGCCCGATCCCACAGACCCCCGCCGTATGTGGGTGGGCATCTCAGCGGTCGGAGTCTTCCGCACGGACGACGGCGGGCAGACCTGGAAGGTGTGCAACGAAGGCTTGCCGCAGGCGGTGACCGGCGTCCGTACTCAGGAGGTGGGGCGGTGCGTGCATAAGCTGGCCCTCGATCCGCACACCCCCGACACGCTCTACTGCCAGTTCCACGGTGGGGTGTTCAAGTCCACCGATGCCGCCGACTCTTGGCAGCCGATCGAGAACGGACTGCCGAGCAACTTCGGCTTCCCGATGGGCATCTCAAAGGCGGGCGATCTCTTCGTGATACCGTTGGAGAGCGACGCGCAGCGCCATGTGACGGACGGCCTGCTGCGAGTCTATCGCTCGAGCGACCACGGTGCCACCTGGGCACCGTCGGGCCACGGCCTGCCCGACCAGCCGCATTACGTCGGGGTGCTCCGTGACGCGCTCGCGGTGGACAGCCTCGACCCCGCGGGCATATACTTCGGCACGAGCATGGGCGAACTCTTCTACTCTCCTGACTCCGGGGAGAGCTGGAGCCGCTTGCCGGGGCAGTTCCCGCGCATCACGTCGATCAAGACGTGGGTTCGAGATGCCTGACGTGGGTATCGAAGTCATGGTGCCGACGCTGCTGCGCGACTGCACGGGTGGCCGGAATCCGGTCACCATCGAGGCGGCTACGCTCGCAGAGGCGCTGCAGCGCCTCCGCGAGTCCTATCCTCTGCTACGCATCCACCTCTATGACGAGGCGGAGCGGCTGCGCCCGCATGTACTGATCTTCTATAATGAGGAGAGCACCCACTGGCTGGAGCGCCTAGACACGCCGCTCCAGCCCGGGGACCGCTTGGAGATCGTGCAGGCCGTCTCCGGCGGCTGACCCGGCGGGAGGGGGTCTGCACACCGTGAGCGGCGCTAGCGTACCGTCACGCTTTTAGCGAGGTTGCGCGGCTTGTCGGGGTCGAGGCCGCGCAGGAGAGCGAGGTTGTAGGCGAGGAGCTGCACCGGCGGCAGCGCGGCCAGGGGGAAGGCGTGCCCGCTGGCGTCCACGCGCAGATGCACGTCGAACACGGGGTGGGACTGCGGGCCGACGCCGACGACCAGCGCGCCACGCGCCCTCAGCTCCCCGGCTGTAGTGAGCGCCTGAGCCTCGTCGGGGCCGGAGGGCGCGAAGACGATGCACGGCGTGCCTTTCTCGACGAGGGCGATCACCCCGTGTTTGAGTTCGCCCGACGCGAAGCCCTCGGCGTGGATATAGCTGACCTCCTTGACCTTCAGGGCCGCCTCCAGGGCGAGCGGGTAGCACGCGCCCCGCCCGACGACGAAGAGGTGCTCGCTGTGCTGTATGCGCTCGGCGAGGGCGCGCACTACGTCGATCCGCCCATCGGCGCGCATCGCGTCCATCTCGGCGGCGGCCTCGCTGAGAGCGGCGTGCACCTCGGCCTCGCGCCCGCCGATCACCCCGGCGGCCAGCATCAGGTAGGCGACCTTCGCGGTGAACGCCTTCGTGGAAAGCACGCACTTTTCAGGCCCCGCGCCCAACAGCAGGGTCAGGTCTGCCTCACGGCTGAGGGTTGAGCCGGGGACGTTGACCAGCGCGGCGACCGGCACTGCGCTCGCGTGGGCGGCGCGCACGGCGTCGAGCACGTCAATCGTCTCCCCGCTCTGCGAGAGCGCAACCACGGCCTGCTGCTCGTGGAGGAAGGGCGTGAAGTTCGGCAGCTCATGCGCGTAGATGGTGTGGGCCATACGGTCGGCAACCTGCGCCAGGACGTAGGTGCCCATCAGCCCGGCATGGTAGGCGGTGCCGCAGCCGGTGAAGTAGATGTCGGACGCGGTCGAGAGGAAACCGGCCAGCTGCGCCGCCTGCTCGCCGCCCTCGCCGACGATCTGCCGGATAAGCCCGGGCTGCTCCCAGATCTCCTTTTCGAGGTAGTGCTGGTAGGGGCCGAGTTCGGCCTGCTGGGCGTCCCACGTGATTTCCTCGACCTGGGGCACGACGGACGCGCCGGTGGCCGCGTCGAGGAGGGTCACCCCATCCTTGCGGACGCCGGCAACCTGGCCGTCGCGGACCCAGATGATCTTGCGAGTGTGTTTGAGCAGGGCTGCGATGTCCGACGCCAGGTAGTTCGAGCCGCCGTTCAGCCCGATGACCAGCGGCGAGCCGTTCTTCACCGCCGCCATTTCGTCGCGGAGGCTGTCCATCACGACGACCGCGTTCATGCCGTGGAGGAGTAGGCTCACCCGCCGAAGCGCCTCCGTCAGGCCAAGCTTCGGGTCGGCGGCCAGCTGCTCCTCGATCAGATGCGCGATCACCTCACTGTCGGTCTCCGAGTTGAACAGATGACCGCGCGCCAGCAGTCCCGCCTTGAGTTCGACGTAGTTTTCGACGATCCCGTTGTGGACCAGCGCGAGCCGCCCGGTGCAGTCGCTGTGGGGGTGGGCGTTGTCGTGGGTCACGGCACCTGTGGTCGCCCAGCGGGTGTGGCCGATAGCCAGTCCAGAGTCGCCCATGCCGGACGGTGCGGCGACCAGCTTGCCGACATCTTTCACGGTCTCGACATGCCCGTTCCGGTCGAGCGCGATCCCCCAGGAGTCGTAGCCGCGATATTCGAGTTCTTTGAGGCTGTTGAAAACCAGGCCAGCGGCCTCGCACGATGGGCCGATGTAGCCGAAAATACCACACATGATGCAGTTCTCCTTGTTGTAGGAGCCGGTTTCAAACCGGCCCCTACAACTGTATATAATAGTTTTGCAGCAGGAGAACCGGTGGAACACACAGGGGGGCGCAACGGAGCATGGTGCTCCGCCACATGAGCCGGGTGTTGTCGTGCGGTCGCCCGCGCGGTTTATCCGTCTCTAACGATTGTGGGACCGGGGAGCCATCCGCCGAGTAGTTCGATAAGCTCCCGCCTCGTCAACTCGCATCCAGCGAGTCCTGGCGCTAATTAAGTTGTATCTGCCCTGTCTGCTTCCGTTCTCTCTGTTCTGCTGCTCCCGGCCGGGTGCCGCCGGATCACTTCCCCACGCATAGTATAGCAAACTGCGGGGGACAGGTCAAGCAGGCAGAGTTGCGTAGTGCGGAGTGCATAGTGCGTAGTGCGGGGCCGTTGGGACGGCGGTACGGTTCTTGACCTTTGGCAGGCTGGGATGTATGCTTGCCTGAGTGGGCGGCTGAGGGATGAGGGCGGATGGCTGAGGACTGAGTGTCGAGTGCCGACGGCAGGCACACCGGGGGAAAGTGTCTGGAGTGAGCGACGACGGGCGCACGGGCGGGATCGCGCTGGGGACGGGAGTGGCGTTGGGAGTGGCGGGGCTGGCGGCGGGGAGCGTGTTCCTACGGCGGTTCGACGCCTGGGCGGTGCGGATGATCACCCAGCCTGAGCGCCGGGTGTTGGACGTGACGCCTGCCGACCTGGGGCTGGACTACGAAGAGATCCAGATGTGCAGTGAGGACTCGGTGATGCTCTGCGGCTGGCTGATCCCAGCGCCGGGCGGCCTTGATGACGCCAGGGGCAGCGTGATCCTCGGGCACGGCATATCCGATACAATGGGTTCGCTCCTGGGATTTGCGGAGTGGTTGCAGGCTGGAGGTTACAACGTACTGATGCTCGACTTCCGGGGCCACGGGCGGAGCGGCGGCGACCAGACCTCGGTGGGCTATTTGGAGCACCAGGACATGGGGGCGGGCCTGCGCTATCTGGAGGCGCGGGGACTGCACAAGATCGGCGTGATGGGCTGGTCGCTCGGCGCGGCGACGGCGATTGCGACCGGAGCGATCTATAAGCAGGTCGTGGGGGTGGTCGCCGACAGCTGCTTCTCACGGCTGGCGGTGCCGCTATCGCGGGCCACGGTGAACATCTTGCACCACCCGCCGGGGCTGGCCTGGGTCGAGGGGCTATACGCCGAGAGGCTGGTGGCGCGTTCGCTGGGCTTCGACCCGATGGATGCCCGCCCGGAAACGCTGGTTGGGCGTATCAGCCCGCGCCCGCTGCTGCTGATCCACAGCGAAGAAGATGACCTTTGCCCGCCAGCGGGGGCACGCAGGCTTTTCGAGCGCGCGGGCGAACCGAAGGAACTCTGGATGAGCCGCGCCGGTTCCCACGCCGTGGGGCCGTACCAGACGTATCCCAACGAATACCGCAGGCGCGTGTTGGCCTTTTGGGAGAGGGCTTTCGCGGACGCGCCTGCGGCGGGTGCCGGGGTTACATAAGCGTTTCCTGGGTCGTCGGGTCGAAGGCGTGCATTTTCGCCATGTCGAACGCGACCTGTAGCTGCTCGCCGGGCTGCACGCGGGTGAGCGGGTCCACGCGGGCCACGAATGGATGCTTGCCGCTGGTCAGCAGGTAGAGGTATATCTCGCTGCCCATCGGCTCGACAACGTCCACGGTGACCGGCACGGTGGTATCTTCCTGTACGGTGTGCTCCATACGCACGTCGGCGACATCTTCGGGGCGCAGGCCGAAGGTGATCTCCTTGCCGGCGTGGCTCTGTAGCGCCTGGCGGTACTGCTGGGGGACTTTGACGCGGAAGCCGTCGGCGTTGATGTAGAGTTCGTTGCCGGTTAGCTCGGGCGTGGCGGGGAAGAAGTTCATGGAGGGCGAGCCGATGAAACCGGCGACGAACATGTTCTGTGGGTGGTCGTAGAGGTTCTGTGGGGTGTCGAGCTGCTGCAAGATGCCGTCGCGCATGACGGCGATGCGGTCGCCCATGGTCATGGCTTCCACCTGGTCGTGGGTCACGTAGATCATGGTGGTCTGGAGGTCGCGATGGAGGCGGGAGATGGTGGCGCGGGTCTGCACGCGGAGCTTGGCGTCGAGGTTGGAGAGCGGCTCGTCCATGAGGAAGACTTGGGGGTTGCGGACGATGGCGCGGCCGAGGGCGACGCGCTGGCGCTGGCCGCCGGAGAGCTGGCGGGGCTTGCGGGTGAGGAACTGGGTGAGGCCGATGGTTTCGGCGACTTCGTTGACGCGCTTTTTAATGGCGGCCTCGCGGCTCATGCCGGCGGGAGTGCCGGAGGGAATGGCTTTACGCATACGCAGCCCGAAGGCCATGTTGTCGTAGACGGTCATGTGGGGGTAGAGGGCATACGATTGGAAGACCATCGCTATATCTCGGTCCTTCGGCGGGACGTTGTTCACGACGCGGTCGCCGATCTTGAGCAGGCCCGAGGTGATGTCCTCGAGGCCAGCGATCATGCGGAGCGCGGTGGACTTGCCGCATCCTGACGGCCCGACGAGAACGAGGAACTCCTTGTCGCGTATATCGAGGTTCAGATCGTTCACGGCGAACACGTCGCCTCCGGCGTACTTCTTGGTGATATGCTCGAATGTCACTCCTGCCATTGTTTCTACCTCCTGCTACAGCCCGGCGGCAACGGGCCGAAAAAAGCGCGGTGCGGGTAGAAATGGGCTGCGCCACGGCGACCGGCCCCGTTGGGGCGAGTGCCGCTACCCGGCTCAGAAGCAGCGAAACCACAGACCGCCCACGCGCTTCCAGGCGGAACTGTTGGGGGTATAATATACCTGTGTGGGGCGGTTGTCAAGTGGGGAGACTAATGCGGAAACTCGACGATTTGCAGCCCCTCGTCCGCCCCCACGATGTAGACGAGATACCCCACCACCTGCCAGCCGATTCCTTCCCGCGGGGCCTCGTGCAAGGCGAGCACGCGGTAGGTATCCAGCGCGACCGGCGTTGTGGGATGCAGCAGATCGAGTACATGCACCTGATAGGCAGGGAACACCATGTCGAGGATATAGCCCCGGTCGGCCTCCACTTGCACTTCGCTCGGAGCAGCCCACTCCGGGGGCCGATAGTTAGCCGCCAGTACCGGATGTGCCGGATCATGGACATCAATGATCTGCAAACCCTTGCCTATAAAGTAGGCGAACCTCCCGCTTACTTGACCGAAGGGGGTCAGACTTGGCTCTTTGTAGCTCGCAAGAGCAACCGGGTGTGCAGGATCGTGGACATCAAGGATCTGTAGCCCCGCGAAATCGTCCGCCGCATAGGCGATTTTCCCAACTACCTGTATTGTGTGGATCTCGCCATACGGCCGATTATAACTGCTAAGGAGCTGCAGATGTATGGGGTCACGGATATCCACGATCTGTACTCCCTGCATACCGCAGGCCACGTAGGCATAGTCCCCCACCACCTGCACGCCGCCCGCGCTCGGCACCTTGACATGGCCAAGCAAACGCGGCTGGGCGGAGTCATGCACGTTGATGATCTCTAGGCCGTCGTCACCCGCCGCGACGTAGGCCAACGAGCCGACCAGTTGCACACCGACGGCATTGGTGCCGGGGGAGGGCGCCTGGGGGGGGGGGTGCGAGAGGGGTGCGACGGAGGAGTGGGGAAAAGCACTATTGGCGTACGGGG
>JBPCPV010000036.1:0-49760 GCA_050998805.1 Chloroflexia bacterium
CTTCGGGCATGGTTTTCCTCCTAAATATCAGGTGCGGCGAGGCCGTGCATACCGAGTGAATAGCCGATCTCGCCACCGTGGTGAACGTCGTGCTCGATGAGGTGCCAGATGACCCAGGGCCGGTAGACGGCGGACTGCTCGCCGTCATACCACTCTTGAGTGATCGGGGCGGCGAGGTCTTCGGGCGTCCATCGGGCGACGGCATCAATGATCGCGACCCAGGTGGTGTGTAGACCGGCAACGAGTTCGTCTGCGGTACGGGGCGTGTACCATTCGGCGATCGTGGCGAGTTTGTCGCCCCCTTCCTGGAGGTCATTGTGCAACCAACTGGCGCGGGTGGCGACTATGTGGGTTGCGAGTTCGCCGATGGAGCGCAGGTTTGGAGCGGCGCGGAGGGCAAACTGCTCTGCGGTTAGAGGAGAGAGTGCCTCGATCAGACCGGCCTGATACTTCTCCCAATTCTTGTAGATAGTATCCAGTATGATGTTGCCTTCGGGCATGGTTTTCCTCCTGCTGCCATCATATCACCTACGACCCCGGCTGTCCACCCACGAGGTCGCCCCTACCCCCGCCGTCTCCACGCACCCCCAAGCGGGTCCGTGTACCTCCGCCGTCTCGGCAGCCCCGCCCCTCATCGTCATGATTCATAACTCAAAACTCAAAACTCGTCGCCCGTCTAGGTCTTTCGGAGTATCTTTCGTCCCGAGACCCCGTTTTGCCCCAAAATATGGCAGTAAATCGCCCCTCAAATGGATATTAAAAGTGAGAGGGTAAAAATAGCGCGAGATTTACGCACGAAAAAAGGAGCAGATCGCCATGCACCCGCAGCTCGGAGTTCAAAACTCCAAAAAACCCGTCGAAAGACCGATGTGCGCCCTGATCTTACCGCAAAGACTAGCTCATATCAGCCGCCAGGCACGAAGTATCAGACGGCTGGCGACCGCCGTGCCTGCCGCCACCCCAGAAAGCTGATAGGATCTCTGACCTCTGACCTCTGACCTCTGACCTCCGACCTCTGACCTCTGACCTCTGATAACCGCCACTAAGCCTTCAGCCTTCCGGCCTGGCGGAAAGCCGGAGGCCGATGAGCAGCAGCCAGAGCGCCAAGAGCAGTTCTGCGGGGTAGAGCACGTACATCGGTACGAAGGGGGCGGCGAAGGAGTAGCCGGCGAGGTCGAGCGCGGTGAGCAGGCCGACGATGCGAGTCGCGCCCTTTGCCTGCCAGGAGGCCGCGGCGATCCAGACGCCGGCGGAGACGTGGCCCCCGTAGCGCATGGCGATGAAGATTGCGGCGGCGACGCCGTTGAGGGCCATGATGCCGGTCGTCATGTCGAGCACGAGCCAGCCGAAGCCTGCTGCCCGCGCCCAGGGTGGTGCGGGCAGCGCGGCGATCACCGGGAAGAGCAGCAGGTGGGGCGCGACGCCGATCAGAGTGACGAGCAGGTTGCCGTAGCCCTCCGGCGGGAGGATGAAAAAGCGCGCAAAGGCGAGGACGAAGAAGGCGGCGGCTGCGTATGCCGCGATAGCTGCTTGACTGGGTTTGGTTGTGTTCAGCCGTGCCTGCATATCAGAGCCTCCGTTCAAGCCGTCAGGCCGAGCACGCCCGACAGCTCGCGCAGGAGCGACTGGGCCGCGCGCACATCCTGGTTCGCCTCGGCACCACGAGTGATCTTGGAGGCGAGGTCCATGAGGGCGGCGATGGCGTCGGGCGTGTTGAAATCGTCATCGAGGGCATCCGCGAAGCGGTCGCGGATGCCAGCGGTGTCGAGCGGGTCGAGGTCACCGCCTTCGGCGGCGATGGCGTCGGAGATCGCGCGGGCCTCGGTTTCGGCGGTGTCGAGGTCGGAGGGGTTGTAGTCGTAGGGGGCGCGATACGGCTTGCCGAGGATCGCCAACCGGAGCGCGTTCGGGGAGTGCGTCTCGAGGATACCGTCCACGAAGACCATGTTGCCGAGGGACTTCGACATCTTCTTGTCGTCCATGCTGACTAGGCCGACGTGCATCCAGGCGCGGGCGAAGGGCACGACGCCGGTCACAGGCTCGGCCTGGGCGATCTCGCAGGCGTGGTGGGGGAAGATCAGGTCGGCCCCGCCGCCGTGGATGTCCACCTGTGGGCCGAGGTGGTGAGTCGCCATAGTCGAACATTCGATGTGCCAGCCTGGGCGTCCCTGCCCCCAAGGGCTGGGCCAGGAGGGTTCGCCGGGGGCAGAGGGCTGCCATAGCACGAAATCGAGGGGGTCCACTTTCTCCGGGTCGTCGGACTTGTTGCCCATCTCGTCCGCCGCCGCCAGCATCCCCGCGTAGTCGAGGTGGGAGATCTCCCCGAAGTGGGGCATAGAGGCGATCCGGTAGTAGACGGTGCCGTCACGGACATAGGCGTGACCCAATTCGAGCAGCTGCGCGATGCGGGGGATCATCTCATCTATCTCATCGGTCGCCTTGATGAAGAACTCGGGCTTCGGAACGTTGATCCGCGCGAGGGCGGCGAGGTAAGATGTGGTCTCGCGGTCGCCAAGCTCGCGCCAGCCTATGCCGTCGCGCTTCGCCCGCTCGAACAGTGGCTCGTCAATGTCGGTCACGTTCTGGACATAGCGCACCCGCAGGCCGGTCCATTCAAGGTAGCGCCGCAAGGTGTCGTAGACGACGGCGACGCGGGCGTGACCGAGGTGGCTGGTGTCGTAAGGCGTCACGCCGCAGACGTACATCTTGACCGTCTGATCGGGGAAGTCGAGGTCTTTGACTTGCTGTGTCAGCGTGTCGTAGAGGCGCATAATCGCTCCTTGTGGCGGTCAGGTTTCAGCCTGTGGTGCCACAGTATAACATAGCGGCGTCGGTGCCGACAATGGGAGTTCGGCAGAAGGCATTGACTCCTAAGTGGAAGTCGTATACAATGTAGGAAATCAGAACATTGTAAACAAGGAGGCGATCATGGCAACAAGAGTAGCGATATCAGGACGTGTCCCCGAGGAGTTGAGTCGGCAGGTAGATCGTCTGGCTGAGGCGACTCGGCGTAACCGTTCATGGGTGGTTGAGGAAGCGGTGCGCCAGTATGTCGAAGAACAGGCATGGCAGATCCACGCGATCCAAGAAGCTATGAACGATTATCGCAACGGGACAGCCAAACTTGTACCGCACGACGAAGTCATGGCAGAATTGGAGGCTCTGGAGGCTGAGATCTCGGCGACCCTGCCCTCATGAAGATAGCTTGGAGTGAGCAGTCTCGGCGCGATATCACGGAAGCGGTTCGATTCTGGAGCGCACGGGATCCGGTTGCGGCTCTACGTACGTCACAGACTATCCGCCGACAAGTAGCACTGCTAAAAGCACATCCGGAACTCGGACGGCCCGGTCGAGTCGTGGATACCCGCGAGTTGGTAGTACCGAAAACGCCCTATGTGGTGATCTATACGGTGGATAGCCCCCGAAGCCTGTTGATTATCTTGCGGATACTCCGCAGCGCGCGCAATTGGCCTGCGAGCGCAGACGAGGACGAGGCGTGAATGGGAGGGGCTGAGATGGATTATGCAGGCGTGCTAGCGTATATCGAGAGCTACTGGCCGCGCATCACGCGCACGAACCAGCGCGACAAGGAGACGCTGATCGGCCTGCCGCGCCCCTACCTGATACCCAGCGATGGGCACATGTTCGGGGAGATGTACTACTGGGACAGCTATTTCATGGGGCTGGGCGTGGCGGGGACCGAGCGTGAGCAGCTTATCGTGGATATGGCCGAGAATATGGCTGCACTCTTCCGCCGCTTCGGGGTGATACCGAACGGGAGCCGGTACTACTTCCTGTCGCGGAGCCAGCCCCCGTTTTTCACCGCGCAGATTATGCTGGCCTACGAGCTAATGCAACGGCGGGGAGATGCTGCGGCAGACGGCTGGCTGCGGAAGATGATGCGGCTGGCCGAGCGGGAACACGAGAGAGTCTGGCTGGGGACGCAGCAGCCCCATGCGCGGCTGGTCCACGCGGGGCTGTCGCGGTACTTCGACACCAACTTCCTCGATTACCTGGCGTCGTGCGAGAGCGGCTGGGACCACTCGACGCGCTGCGACGACCGCTGGCTGGCGCACCTGCCGGTTGACCTGAACGCGATCCTGTACTCGCGGGAGCAGGACTTCGCACGGGCGGCGGAGATCCTGGAGCAGCCGCGCCGAGCGGAGGAGTGGGGGGCGTTGGCGTCTGCACGGGCGGAGACGATGACCAGGCTGATGTGGGACGAGGAGGCAGGGTTCTTCTTCGACTACGACTATGAGAACGAGCGGCGCAACCCGCACCTGTCGCTCGCGGGATTCTACCCGCTCTGGGCGGGCCTCGCCACGCCGGAGCAGGCCGAGAGGGCGGTCACAGGTGTGCTGCCGCGTTTCATGTTCCCCGGTGGCCTGGTGACGACCCTAGAGCAACGTGAGGGCCGTCAGTGGGCGTACCCGAACGGCTGGGCGCCGCTGCAATGGCTGGTGGTGGCGGGGCTGGAACGCTACGGCTACACGGGCGAGGCCGCCGCCATCATGCGCGCGTGGTGCGACAACTGTGCGGCTGTCTTCGCGGCCACAGGCGAGATGTGGGAGAAGTACAACGTGGTTGAGATCGGCACGCAGCCGGAGGGCGGGGTGTACGGGATGGTCATCGGCTTCGGATGGACGAACGCGGTCTTCGCCGACTTCGCGCGCAGGCTGGGCGCAGATCTTTAACCCAATTCTAATTTTTCTCGTGTCGTGTTCTAAGACTGATCGCTTATCCTGGGGACAAGTGAGTAAAACAGACGGCTCACGAACGCAGCCCTTAGCGGATAACCGGAACGTCTGCAACTAAGAGACAAGCGAAAGGAACACGACAATGCAACCGATAAACACTACTCTGAGGAACCTGCTCCTGGCCGGAGCCATAGGCATCCCGATCATCGCGGGCGCGGCGAGCCTCACCCTGACGGGCAACGTGAGCGCGGCGGCCGTCGCCACGCCAACGGCCCAAGCCGCCCCGGCGCAGCCGGGAACGAACCCGCCGGCCGCCGTGCCGGGCCAGGGCAACGGCGGGGATCTCGACGGCCCCGGCGGCCACGGCCCCGGCGGCTTCGGGCCTGGCGGGCCTGGCGGCCGCGGGCATGACGGCTTCGGCCCCGGCGGGGCGACAACCACGGTGGATGGCGCGAACCGCGCGATCACGAGGGCGACGAGCACGATCACCTCGGTGAAGAGCGACCTCGCCTACGCGACCGGCAAGATGGACACCGGCAGTGTGCAGACCTGGCTGAACAGCGCCGACGCGCTGGTGAAGACGGCGCAGACCGCGGTGACTAGCCAGCAGTACGCCCAGGCTGGCGCGGATGCAGGCGCGGCTGACGCGCTGGCGAGGGTCGCCGACACGGTGATGGCGCAGGCGCTGGGCCGCGACAAGCTGCCCTCGGCGAGCCAGAATAACGGCCGCACGCCCCCGACACCGCCCACCCCGACCCAGGCGACGACAAGCAGGCAGCTGGCTCGGACCTACACCAACCTCGAGCTCCAGGGCCTGCAACTGAAGCAGGCGGCGAATAGCGGAGACGCCGCGACCTACCTGACAGCCGCCCAGAACGCCTACAAGACAGCCTACGCGGCCTACCAAGCCGGCAAGTACAGCGACGCCGCCAACTCGGCAATGCTCGCCGATCAACTCGGGCATGTAGCGGACGCCATGCTGCACGCAGCGAGCGCAGGCACCAGCCCGGATGCGCCGGTGGCAGTGCCCGCGCCGAACTTCTAAAGCTATGTGTAACCGGGGCATCCACCCAGCCACGCTGGGCGGGTGCTTCGGCTGTATTCCGGACCGTCGGCGGGAGTTGATCGCCGATGTATAATGGAGAGGGGGTTTAGCATGGCTGAGACCAATTCTGCGCCGGGTGAGGTCGAGCGCCCGGTGCGGCTGCTTGTAGTAGACGACGAGCCGTTGATCGTCGAGATGCTTGTCATGGGCCTCGGCTACGAAGGCTTCGAGGTGTCGGTCGCGCGCGATGGGGTCGAGGCACTGGCGCTGGCTGGCAGCGAGAAGCCCGACCTGGTGATACTCGACATCATGCTGCCGAGGATGGACGGCTTCGAGGTGTGCAGGCGGTTGCGTAGCGCGCGCGACGTAGGCATCATCATGCTGACGGCGCGGGGCGAGGTGGACGACCGGATCCAGGGGCTGGAGACAGGGGCCGACGACTATTTACCCAAGCCGTTTAAGTTCCGTGAGCTGCTGGCACGGATCAGGGCCGTACTGCGACGCCGGGGCATCAATCTGCAACAGCAACTTCGCGCGGGCGACCTGGTACTGGACCGGCAGACGCGCCAGGTGACGCGGGCCGAGCAGCCGATTGAACTGACCCCGCGCGAGTTCGACCTGCTCGAGCTCTTCCTGATGCACCCTCGACAGGTCTTCACGCGAGATGTGATCCTCAACCGCGTCTGGGGCTACGATTACCTCGGCGACACGAACGTGATAGACGTCTACATCCGCTACTTGCGTGAGAAGCTCAGCGACAACGACCGCCGCCTGATCCGCAGCGTGCGCGGTGTCGGCTACTCATTGGAGCCGCCTCGTGCCGGCGCTTAATCGGCTGCGCCGCCTGGCGTGGAGCGTGCCGGTCGGCCTGCAACTGTCGGCGCTATACACCCTGCTGCTGGTCGGCATCCTGGCGCTGCTCGGCGCGGCGCTCTACACCCAGCTCGATACATTCCTGGTGCAGAACACGGCGGATCGGCTGCAACGGGCGGCGAACAGCGTGCCGGTGCATGGTGGAGAACCCGGCGGACCGAGAGGCCCAGGTGGCGTCGTGGGCAGACCGCAGCCGCCCGGCGAGGATATTGCCCACACCGCAGACCTGCTCGTACACTCGCTGACCGGACCCGACGTGCAGGTGGGCGTACTTGACGCTTCGGGCGCGGTGCTGAACGCGACCGTGCCGCCGGGGGGTGGGAGCGCCGCCCTACTTCCGGCACCTCCGGTGAGTTGGCTCGCCGTGCCCGCAGCAGGGCGTGGCGCTGTCCAGTGGACCACGACGGCCCCCGACGGTGGGCGTTCGCTGGTGCTGTTGCTGCCAGTGGGCGCGTCGGCGTTCGATAATCCGCTCGCAGCCCCACTGTTTGTGGAGCAGGTGGCCTCGTTGGCGGCGGCCGACGCGGTGCTTGCCCAGCTCCGGCTCTACCTGACGCTCGGCATACTCGCAGGGACGGTAATCGGTGTTCTGGCGGGGCTGGCGCTGACCCGGGCGGTGCTGCGGCCGCTCGACCGCCTGGCGGGGGCGGCGGAGGCTATCGCGGCCGGTGATCTCGACCGCCGTGTGCGTCTGCCGCCGGGCCGCAACGAGATCGCACGCCTCGGTGGGACGTTCGACAACATGGTGGACCGGCTGGCGGCGGCGCTCGAATCGCAGCGGCGGTTTGTGGCCGATGCCTCGCACGAACTACGCACGCCGCTTACCTCGCTCGAAGGCCTGAGTGAACTGCTGATGATGGGTGCCGACAAAGGGGATACACGGGTGGTGCAGCGCACGGTCCGCGCAATGCATGGCGAACTCGGCCGCCTCGGCCGGTTGGTAGCCGACCTGCTGACGCTCTCGCGCCCCGAGGCCGCGCCTGCCGGAGAGTGTGCGCCGTTGGATGCAGGCGCAGTGCTGGCGTCGGTGGCCGAGCAGCTCGAACCACTCGCCGCAGAGCGGCGGGTCTGTCTGAGAGTGGAGGCGGCGCCGGGGCTGTGGGTCGCGGCGGACGCCGACCGTCTGAAGCAGGTGATCCTCAACCTAGCGGACAACGCGCTTCGTTATACACCGGAGGGTGGGGAGGTGACGCTGCACGGAAGCACAGAGCAGCCGGCAGGCCGGGTTCGCCTCCAGGTGGAGGACACAGGCCCGGGTATCGCGCCCTCCGACTTGCCGCGTATCTTCGACCGTTTCTACCGAGGCGACACCTCGCGGGCGCGGGCCACAGGCAATACCGGGCTTGGGCTATCCATCGCGCGGAGCATCGTGGAGGCGCACGGCGGGCGGATCTTCGCCGACTCCCAGCCGGGCCACGGAGCGCGCTTCACCGTTGAGCTGCCGGGCGTGAAGCGCGCTGCCTGAGAGCCTGCTCAGTTCGATGCGGGTGTGATGACCAGGGCCATCTCGTCGAAGTAGTTCCATCGGGCGGTGAAGCTGCTCCAAGCGTAGTAATACCGCCCGCCGTTGCCGACATCCATGACACGCACCCCGCCGGCGTCGTAGCCGTAGGCGACTACGGCGTGTTCCCAGGGCGTCAAGGAGAAGGTATCACCCGCGTAGGTTACATACGTTCTGGGCAGGTAGCCGCGCTTGCCGGCATACCAGACCACGACCGGGTGCCCGGCAGCAAGCTCGGCTTTCAGCCGGGAGACCGGACCGTAGAAGACCTGAGCCTCGTAGCCCCGTGCCGCCAGGACCGGCACCAGGGGTTCGGCGTAGACCCCATAGTTGGTGGTGCCGCCCCACTCAGCGTTAACGTTGCCCCGGAAGCCGATGTGGGGGTTTGGGTCTTGCGGCACTTCGTTCAAGAAATCCCGCTGTGAGACGAGATTGCCGTAGTATAGAGTTACGGCGGCGGCAGCCGCATATTCACAACTCAGGCTGTACCATTGCTCAACCGATGGGAAGCCGACGATATAGGCGGCTTCGCTCTGGGCTTGCGCGGGGATCGGCTGTAGCTGGAACGCCGGCACAACGATCAGCGCCGCCAGCAGGCAGTAGGCACGTCTTCTCCAGGTTTTCATGTTGGACCCTCCTAAACGGTTTAGAGATCACGCAAAGGCTATCTCCATACTAAGGGGTGAGGATTAGGAAACGGCCATAAGAAAATTAGAATTGGATTAAGGCGGACCCATCCGAAGGGATCGAATATTCAGCCCTCCGATGTAGGCGAAGTTCAGCCTTTAGACTGAGCAAATGGCGGCGCGGATGTGGTAAAATATAGAGTGAAGAACCTCAAACCCCTCCTCCCCTACCTGCTGGGGCACAAACTTGCCCTGCTGGCGGGGTTCGCCGTCACCATTGTGAGCACCCTGCTCGCGCTCGCCCAGCCCTACTTGATCGGCAGCGCGATTGACTCCTTGCAGAGAGGCAGGCCCGCCGGGGTGGTTTATACGCTGGCGCTGGAGATACTCGGCCTGGCGGCGGTGCAGGGCATCTTCACGTTCCAGCTGCGCTATTTCTTCAACAAGGTTTCGCGCCAGATCGAGTATGAGATGCGGCGCGACTTTTTCGCGCACCTGGAGCGGATGCCGCAGAGCTTCTTCGGCGAGATGCACACCGGCGACATCATGGCGCGGGCGACCAACGACATGAGCGCAGTTCGCAGCTTCTTGGGGCCGGGCATCCTGAACACGACCAACACCTCGCTGATGTTCGTGCTGGCCGCCGTGCCGATGTTCGGCATAGACGCCGGGCTGGCGGTGATCGCTCTGGTCTTCCTGCCGGTGGTCAGTATAGCCTTCACGATTGTCGGGCGGAGGATGAACCAGCATTACGAGAAAGTGCAGGCGCAGTTCGGCGTGCTTTCGACCCACGCGCAGGAGAACTTTTCGGGCATCCGGGTGATCAAGGCGTATGGGCAGGAAGACCTTCAGATAAGCGACTTCGCGGTGTCGAACCGGGAATATGTGCGGCGGAGCATGGCCTACCAGCGGCTGTCTGGCCTGCTTTGGCCGACGATGGGCCTTGTGCTCGGGCTGACGACCGCGACGATCCTCTTCGTCGGCGGCAGCGACGTGATAGACGGGCGGATCAGCCTCGGCCAGTTCGTGCAGTTCAACGGCTACCTCGGCATGTTGAGCTGGCCGATGATCGCCCTCGGCTGGGTGGTCAATCTCTACCAACAGGGCGCGGCTTCGCTCACGCGGATCATGGAGGTGATGAGCCATGACCCAGAGATACGCGACCACGCGGAGACCCGACCGATCAGCACGATCCGCGGCAGCGTCACGTTCCGGGATGTGCATCTCTCCTACGACGGGCGCAAAGTCCTCGATGGCCTCAGCTTCGACCTACCCGCCGGCAAGACTCTGGCTATACTTGGGGCGACCGGGGTCGGCAAGACCTCTATCGTGAACCTGATCAGCAGGGTGCATGAGGCCCAGTCGGGGCAGGTGCTTGTGGACGGCGTTGATGTGAGGAATATCCCGCTCGCGGTGCTGCGCCGTTCGCTCGGCATGGTGCCGCAGGACACCTACCTCTTTTCGGTGGCGTTGCGCGAAAACGTCGCCTTCGGTGTGGATATGGTGGACGAGGGCAAGCTGGCGCAGGCCGTGACCGTCGCCCGCCTGAGCAACGACATTGACCAATTCCCCGGTGGGCTGGACACAGTGATCGGGGAGCGCGGGGTGACGCTCTCCGGCGGGCAGAAGCAGCGCACGGCTATCGCTCGCGCCGTCATGCGCGACCCAGCGATCTTGATTCTCGACGACGCGCTGTCGAGCATTGACACCGCGACGCAGGCCGAGATATTGGGCGGCCTCAAGCATGTGTTGGCGAACCGGACGAGCATCATCATCGCGCACCGGGTTTCGACGGTGAAGGCTGCCGACAGCATCATCGTGCTGGAAGACGGGCGGGTGGCCGAGCAGGGGCGGCACACCGAGCTGCTGGCCCTCAACGGGCGCTACGCCGCGATGTACCGGCGTGAGCTTTTGAGCCAGGAAATGGAAGTCGAGTAGGGGGCAAGCAAGATGGCGGCAGCCGGCGAAGTACACGAAGACGAACTTTTGGGCAAAGCCTACGACCATCGGATGATGCAGCGCCTGCTGGGCTACCTACGGCCGTATCACCGCCAGATGGTCGTCGCACTTGTGATGATTTTCGCCACCGGCGCGGTGGAACTCGTGCCGCCCTATCTCTTCAAGCTCGCGATCGACCGATATATCGTGCCGCGCGACCTGTCCGGTATGCCGATGGTGCTTGCGCTCTTCGTGCTTGCGCTGGTCGGTGGGTTTATCTTCCGCTACGCACAGAACTACATCATGCAGCAGATCGGCCAGAACGTGATGTACGACCTGCGGATGGCGATCTTCTCCCATTTGCAGCGGCAGTCGCTCTCTTATTATGACCGCAACCCGGTCGGCAGGATGATCAGCCGCCTCACTAGCGACGTTGACGCGCTCAACGAACTCCTCGGCTCAGGCGTCGTCTCGATCGTCGGCGACATGGTGGCGCTTGTCGGCATCGCGGTGGTGATGCTGCTGCTCGACTGGAAGCTGGCGCTGATCGCGCTCGGCGTGCTGCCGGTGATCTACCTAGTCAGCCAGTGGTTCCAGGGGTGGATGCGGCGGACGTATCGTGACCAGCGCATCAGGCTGGGGAAGCTGAACGCCTTCTTGCAGGAGAACCTCGCGGGGATGCTGGTGGTGCAGCTTTTCAACCGTGAGGCGCGGCAGGCGAACGCGTTCGACAAACTGAACAGGCACTATCTCGACGCGAACCTCGACGCGATCAAGGCGTTCGCGCTCTTCTTCCCGATCATCAACCTCTGCTACGCGCTCTCGGTCGCACTGCTGCTCTGGTACGGGTCGGGCGGCGTGTTGTCGGGCGTGGTCACGCTCGGCGTGCTGGTGGCGTTTTTCCAGTACACGGAGCGCGCCTTCCAGCCGATCCGCGACCTGGCGGAGAAGTACAACATCATGCAGGCGGCGATGGCGGCAGCCGAGCGGATCTTCTTGCTGCTCGATGAGTCGGTGAGCGTGGTGGACCCGCCTGAGCCGGCCGAGTTGGGCGTGGTTCGAGGCGAGATCGAGTTCCGGGATGTCGAGTTCGCGTATAACCCCGGCGAGCCGGTGCTGCGCGACGTCAGCTTCCGCATCCCCGCCGGCAGCAGTGTCGCCATAGTCGGGGCGACCGGGGCCGGCAAGACGAGCATAATCAGCCTGCTCGGTCGGTTCTACGACGTGCAGGGCGGAGCGGTGCTGATCGACGGGGTAGACGTGCGGAGAGTGCGCCAGCAGCAGCTACGGCGGCACATCGGCGTCGTGCTGCAAGACCCGGTGCTGTTTTCGGGCACGATCGCCGAAAACATCCGCCTGCTCGATGCGTCGATCAGCGACGACCAGGTGCGCCGTGCGGCCCACTTCGTGAACGCAGACAGCTTCATTGACCGCCTGCCCGACGGCTATGCACACCCGGTGAAGGAACGGGGCACGAACCTCTCGGTCGGCCAGCGCCAATTGCTCGCGTTCGCCCGCGCCATAGCCTTCAACCCCGAAGTACTGCTCGTGCTCGACGAGGCGACTTCGAGCGTGGACACCGCGACCGAGGCGCTGATACAGGACGCGCTCGAAAAGCTGATGCGCGGGCGCACCAGCATCATCATCGCGCACCGCCTGAGTACGATCCGGCATGTGGACCGGATCATCGTGCTGCACAAGGGCCGGGTTGTCGAAGAGGGCACGCACGACGAGCTTATCGCGCGGGGCAACTTCTACTACCGCCTCTACGAGCTACAGTACCAAGAGCAGGAAGCGCACGAAATGCAGGTAGAGGCCGAAAAGCGCCGCCTGCACCAACAGACCGAGGCGGTGTGAGGAGGAAATAGGTTCACGTTTGCAGCTGGGTGCCGGGCTATGGTATACTGGCGTGCCCGCGCCGTTTAGCGGGCCTATTTTCGCCATTCCGTAGGATGATTCCAGTATGCCGGCAGACGCAATCGAGAAGCCCCAGCCCCCGACTAACTCCGACTCGGATGCCCCTCTGGTCAGCGTGGTGATCCCTGCGTATAACGAGGCCGACCGCCTGCCGGAGACGCTCGCGAAGGTCCAGGGATACCTCTGCGCTCAGCCTTACGCCTACGAGATCCTGGTGGTGGACGATGGGAGCAGCGACGACACGGCGGACGTGGCCGAGCGGGTCGCAGCCGCCGACCCACAGATGCATCTGATCCGAAACCCACACCACGGCAAGGGCGCCACCGTGCGGGCAGGGATGCTGGCGGGCAGGGGCCGTTACATCCTCTACACCGACGCCGATCTGTCGGCGCCGATCGAGGAGTGGGGCAAGCTGCTGGTCTGGCTCGAGAAGGGCTACGATGTAGCAATCGGGTCGCGTGAGGGGAAGGGCGCGGTACGCTATAACGAGCCGGGCTACAGGCACGTCATGGGCCGCGTCTTCAACAAGCTGGTCCAACTCATCGCCTTACACCAGTTCGACGATACGCAGTGCGGCTTTAAGGCTTTCACCCGCGCGGCGAGCGAGGATCTTTTCAACTCGGTGCTGCTCTACGGCGACAAGGCTGGAGTCGTGAAGGGGCCTCGCGTGACCGGCTTCGATGTTGAAGTGCTCTATCTGGCGCTCAAGCGGAACTACCGAGTGAAGGAAGTGCCGGTACGCTGGTACTATTCGAGGGGCAGCAAAGTCAATCCCCTGCGCGACCCGCTGCTGCTCCTGCGCGACGTGATGCGCGTCCGCTGGAACGACCTACGCGGCAAGTACAGGAAGAGCCGCGGAGATTCTTCGCTGCGCTCAGAATGACAGTGGGTCTGGGAACTCAACTTTGTCGTAGATCTCGTGAGACGACGGTAACATCCGGATAGGTATACATTCCTAGAGGATCCACCTTGACGCGCATATCGCCCCCATAAACCTCACAGGGCCGTTCCTGGATCTGCCCGCTCAGTTCGCCGAGCAGATTCACGGCAATCAAATTATGGGGGTGGTTTGCCCGCGGCCTTGCGTAGATACGCCCGTTGATGTACTCGCTCTTCTCCACGGCCGCGCGTTCCAGGGCGAGGTACTCCTCCGGGGTGTAGCGGATTTGGTCTGTGGTAGGTTGTCTCATGGGCCTATTATCTCAGAACTCTCGCCGGATGTCTAGTGAGGCAGCGAGGGCGCGGAAATTGCTGTCCGATGCTTCTGACCACTACATGCGAGGTGCCGACTATGGCTGACAGAGCCGAGATATTGGGGCCGGGGCCGGGCGAGATACGGCTGCGGGTGAACGGGCAGGGATACAGGATATACGCGCCGCCGTCGCGGACGCTGCTCGACGCGCTGCGCGACGAGATAGGTCTGACGGGCACGAAGAAGGTCTGCGACCAGGGGCAGTGCGGTGCCTGCACGGTGCTGCGCGACGGGCAGGCGGTCTACTCCTGTCTAATGCTCGCGGCGGAGTGTGGGGACGCTGAGATCACGACGATTGAGGGCGTGGCTGCGGCGGACGGCAGCCTCCACCCGATCCAGCAGGCGTTCCTCGAGTGTGACGGGCTGCAATGCGGCTTCTGCACGCCGGGCCAGATCCTCGCGGCAAAGGCGCTGCTGGCCCGCCACCCCAGCCCCAGCCATGAAGAAATCGAGCAGGGCATGGCCGGAAACCTCTGCCGGTGCGGGGCCTATCCGGGGATCGCCCGTGCGGTCGAGCAGGCCGCGAAGACCCTACAGGGAGGATGAGAAATGGTACGTGTGGTACGCACCAAAATCGAGTATGAGGGCCGCACGAGTGAAGAGACCGTGGTGCTCGAGGGAGAGGAACCGAAGCCCTGGGACGAGGCCGACCTCCATTATGTCGGCCAGGAGCGGGTGCGGCTCGACGGCGTGGAGCGCGTAACCGGAGCGGCCCGCTTCACGGCGGATGTCCGCCTGCCGGGGATGCTGTACGGCGCGATTGCACGCTGCCCCTACCCCCATGCCCGCATCCTCAGCATTGACACGAGCCAAGCCGAGGCGTTGCCGGGTGTGCGCGCGGTCCTCACCCACAAGAACGCCCCCGAGATCAAGTGGTTTGGCGGGGTCTCGCTGCTTTTCGATACCGAGCTGCGCTTCGAGGGTGACGACGTGGCAGCCGTCGCCGCCGACGACGCCGAGACCGCCGAGCGCGCCACCCGCCTCGTGCGCGTCGAATACGAGCAGCTGCCCTTCGTGACCGACCCCGAGGAGGCGATGCGCCCCGGCGCGCCCCAGGTCCACCCAGAAGGCAACGTTCTCAAAGACGAGGAGGGCAACCTCGGTGAGACATACAATCGGGGCGACATCGAGCACGGCTTCGCCGACGCCGACGTTATCGTGGAGGGGCGCTATACCACCCCCGCCCAGATGCACAATGCGTTCGAGGCCCACGGTGCCGTCGTCGAGTGGGAGGGCGAGAACATCACGGTTTACGAAAGCACTCAGAGCATCTACGTCGTCCGCAACCGGATGGCCCAGGTGTTGGGCCTCGACCAGGGGCAGGTGCGCGTGATCAAAAACTACATCGGCGGGGCGTTCGGTGCGAAGTTCGGCGTCTACAAGCAGACCGTGATCGCCGCGCTGCTGGCGAAGCAGGCCCGCAGGCCGGTCCACGTCATGCTCGACCGCCGTGCCGAGAACCTTGCGGTCGGCTACCGTGCGCCCACTATCCACTACATCAAGATCGGGGCGCGTAAAAACGGCACCCTGACCGCGATTGAACACCGCACGATATGCCGGGTAGGTGCTTACAGCACATGGTCGCCTGCCGTCGCCGGACCCGCCAAAGAGGTCTACAAGGTGCCGAACGTGCGGACGCAGACCTTCGGCGTGCGGGTAAACAATGGCAACCAGGCTGCATTCAGAGCGCCCGGCTATGTTGAGGGCGTATACGCGCTCGAATCGGCGCTCGACGAGTTGGCAGCCAAGCTCGGCATGGACCCGCTCGCCCTCCGCGAGAAGAACTACTCGGAGAAAGACCCAATCGGCGGCGGCGACTACACAGCGAAGAACCTGCGGGAGTGCTACAAGCGCGGCGCTGAGATGTTTGGCTGGGATGCCCTCCGTAAAGAACTGGCGGCGGTCAGGACCGGCAAGGCCCCCGGCACGCTGCGGGGTATCGGCATGGCTAGCCAGACGTGGGGCGGCGGCGGCGGCCCGCCTGCCCAGGCGCGCTGCGGCGTGAACTCCGACGGCAGCATCGAAATCGCCTGCGGCTCGCAAGACCTCGGCACCGGCACCCGCACCGTGCTGGCCCAGATCGCCGCCGATGCCTTCGGGGTTCCATACGAGAAGGTGCGCGTCCACCTCGGCGACACCGGCATCGGCCCGCCAGCCCCGCCGAGCGGAGGCTCGATGACCGTGGCCTCGGTTGGCCCCGCCGTCCGCATGGCGGCAGACGAGGCCCGCAAGCAGGTGCTCGACATCGCGTCGGCCCTCATGGACACCTCGCCCGACAAGCTCGAGTTGCGGGACGGATACATATCGCGGAAGGGCAAACCCGACGAGCGAAAGCCCCTCGCAGACGTGCTGTCGGAGATCGGCGATTACCAGGTCAGCGGCAGGGGGTTCCGGGGGCCGAACCCGACACAGCCTATCCGCACCTGGGGCGCAGCGTTCGCTGAGGTGCTGGTGGACACCGTCACCGGACGTGTGAAGGTCGTCCGCATAGTCGGCGTCTACGACACCGGGCGGGTGATCAACCCGATGACCTACCGCAGCCAGATCCATGGCGGCATCATCCAGGGCATGGGCCTCGCCGTCACCGAGGGGCGCGTGCTCGACCCCGCCTCCGGCAAGTCGCTCAACCCGAACTTGGAGGAGTACAAGCTGCCGACAATCGCCGACCTGCCGGAGATAGATGTGGACTGGATCGACAAGCCGGACTTCGAGGCGAACCACCTGGGGGCCAAAGGCATTGGCGAGCCGCCGATCATCCCGACCCCCGCTGCGATAGCGAACGCCGTGGCAGACGCTCTCGGCGTGCGGATTTTCGACCTACCCATCACGCCTGAGCGGGTCTTGACAGCCCTGGCCGGAGGTACTCCCTGACGATGGAACCGTTTGAACACGCGGACGCGGCCTCTGTGGCTGCGGCTATTGACCTCTTGGGAGACGGAGCGCGTCCCATCGCCGGAGGCACCGACCTGCTGACTACGATGAAGGTCGGGATCGCCGCGCCGACGAGGCTCGTCAACCTCAAGACGATCCGCGGCCTCGACACGATAGCCGAGGCTGGGGACGGGATGCGGCTCGGCGCGCTGGTCACGCTCGATGCGATAGCCGCGCACCCGCTGATCCGCGAGCGCTACCGGGCGCTGTCCGACGCGGCAGGGCTAGCGGCCTCGCCACAGCTCCGCAACATGGGAACGCTCGGCGGCAACCTGGCGCAGGAGACGCGCTGCTGGTACTATCGCAACCCGGATTTCAACTGCTGGCTGAAGGGCGGGGAGACCTGCTTCGCCCGTGAGGGTGAGAACTCGCACCACGCGATCTTCACGGATGGCAGCCCCTGCGTCAGCGTCTACCCCAGCGACCCGGCGACCGCGCTGCTGGCGCTCGGCGCGACGGTGGTGGTGCAGTCGGCCTCTGGCGAGCGCCGATTGCCCATCGGCGACTACTTCACCCTGCCGCAGGACGCTAACGGTCGCCGCCTGAACGTCCTCGGCCCCGCCGACCTGATAGTAGGCGTCGAACTCCCCGCGCCGCCGTCTGCGGGCCTCTACCTCAAGGCTATGGACCGTGCCGCCTGGTCATTCGCGCTGGCCGGTGTTGCCCTCGCCCTCACCTGGCGGGACGGCTCGTCCGGCAGCCCGCACAGAGTTGAAACAGCCCGCATCGCCCTCGGCGGCGTCGCCCCCGTGCCCCGCCGCGTCCCCTCCGCAGAGAGCTACCTATCCGGCAAGCCGCTCGACGCGGAGACGGCAGCCGAAGCCGGGCGGCTGGCGGTGCAGGGTGCGGCCCCTCTGGCAGGCAACATATACAAGCTGCGCCTGGTGAGCGGCCTGGTGGAGCGGGCGCTGCTGACGATAGGTGTGGTATAATTTTGGTCAAGGAGGTGCGGCCTCCCAGCCGCAGAAAATGCCATGAGCAAACCCTATCAAGATCTACTTACGATTGACCCCGAACGGCGGAGCGGCAAGCCTTGCATCCGTGATCTGCGGATCACGGTCTACGACGTGCTGTCCTATCTAGCGGCAGGCATGACCCACCAGGAAATACTGGCCGATTTCCCGTATCTGACCGACGAAGACATCCTGGCCTGTCTGAGCTACGCGGCAGACCGCGAGCAACAGACGCTGGTTGTTGTGCATGAGCGATAGGCATAGCGGCGCTCGGATCAAGAGCGGCCTCGTGCTCGGCGGGGGTGGCGCGAGGGGGCTGGCGCACGTCGGGGTGTTGCAGGTGTTGGAGCGCGAGGGGTATCCGATTGACGTGATCGCGGGCACCAGCATGGGCGCTCTCATCGGCTGCATGTATGGGGTGTTCGGGAGCAGCGCCGGACTGCTCGGTGTGATCGAGCAGGGAGCGGCGGTCAGCGCGACGGGTTGGAGCCGGGCACCCCGCGCCGAGATGTTCGAGTCGCGGCACTTCCGCCGCTGGCTCGGCGGCCTCTTTGCTGGGCGGACCTTCGCCGACCTGCGTTGGCCGACCGGAGTCACTGCTGTGGACATTGACACAGCCGAGGAGTTCGCGCTCACCCAGGGTCCGGTCGCACCGGCGGTCTGGGCAGCGACGGCGATACCCGGTGTGTATGCGCCGGTCGAGATCAACGGGCGGCGGCTTGTGGACGGAGGGGTGCTGAACCCGGTGCCGGTGGACCTGGCAAAGCGGCTGGGTGCCAGCGTCACAATCGCGGTTGATGTGCTGCCTGAGAGCGACCGGCCGACGACGCGGATGCCCCAGGGCTACCGCAGCGCCATGATGTACAAGCTGCCTGCGACTATGGAACTCCTCTCCAAAGCCTTCGACATCGTGCTCGCGGTGCAGCGCGACAACCGCCTCCGCGAGTGCCCGCCCGACCTGCTGATCACGCCGAACCTGCGGGGCGTCGGCAGCTTTGCGTACCACAGGGCGCAGGAGGTAGTGGAGATAGGCGTGGCAGCGGCTGAGGCAGTGCTGCCGCAGATACGCCTCCTGCGCGACCAGCTGCTAGAGGGTCGGGCGCAGCCGGAGAACGGCCACAGAAAAGCCCCCCTGCCCGCCGGGGAGCGCGTCGTGTGACCGGAGAGCGGGAGGGTGAGCGGCTCCAGAAGGTGCTGGCCCACGCCGGGGTGGCCTCGCGCCGCGCTGCCGAGGAACTGATCACGGCGGGCCGGGTGCAGGTGGATGGGCGGACCGTCACCGAGCTGGGCACGCGGGTGGACCCGGCCCGCGCGCGCATCACGCTGGATGGCGAGCCGGTGCGCCCCCCCGCCACGGCCGGCACGACCTACATTCTCAACAAGCCCTCCGGTGTGGTGAGCACGAGCGACGACCCGCAAGGCCGCTCCACCGTGGTCGGGCTGGTGCCTCCTGAGCCGCGGGTCTACCCTGTGGGGCGGCTCGACGCCGACACCGAGGGGCTGCTGCTCCTCTCAGACGACGGCGACCTGACCTACCGGCTGACCCACCCGCGCTACGCCGTGGACAAGGAGTACGAGGCGCTGGTGCGCGGCTACGTCACCCAGGAGTCGCTGCGCCGCCTCTCGGAGGGTGTGCTGCTCGCCGGCGACGACCGCCCGACTGCACCCGCGAAGGTCGAGCAGATTGCCCGCGCCGGAGAGAACACGCTGCTGCGCTTCGTGATCCACGAGGGGCGCAACCGGCAGATACGCCGGATGATGGCGGCGGTCGGCGGGCATGTGCTGCGGCTGCGGCGGGTGCGGCTCGGCCCGCTGGCGCTCGGCGACCTGCCTCCCGGCGGCTGGCGTCGCCTAAGCGCCGAGGAGATCGCCGAGCTTGGCCGTGCGGCGGGGGCAGCCGCGCCGACTAAGCCGACCACGAGGAGCAGCCATGACCGAACCCCGCACAATCGCCATTGACGGCCCGGCGAGTTCCGGCAAAAGCACAATCGGCAGGCTGCTGGCCGAGCGCCTCGGCTACCTCTTCTTCGACACCGGCGCGATGTACCGCGCCGTCACCTGGGCCGCACTCCAGCGTGGGGTGCCACTCGACGACCCCGCCGCGCTGACCGCGCTGGCCGAAAGCCTGCCGGTCTCGATCCGCAGCCCCGCGTCCACAGATAACGATGGGCGTGCCTACAGCGTCTTCGTCGCCGACCGCGATGTGACCTGGGAGATCCGCCGACCCGAAGTCGAGGCAGCAGTCTCGGCGGTCTCGGCGGGGCCGGGCGTGCGCCGTGCGCTGGTGGAGCAGCAGTGTCGGGTCGCCGAGACGGTCGGCGCGATCTACGGCCCTGCCGGGATCGTCATGGCCGGCAGGGACATCGGCACCGTCGTCCTGCCCCAAGCCGACCTCAAAATATACCTCGACGCCGGACCCCAGGAGCGCGCCCGCCGCCGCTTCAATGAGCAGGCCGCGCGCGGCGGCACGGCGACTTACGAAGAGACCCTCCAGGACATCCTACGCCGCGACCGCATAGACAGCACCCGCGCCGCCTCGCCCCTCCGCCCCGCAGACGGCGCTGTGCGTATACTGACCGACGGCCTCTCGGTCGAGAAGGTGCTGGGGCAGGTTTTGAGTGCCGCGCTCTAGACGGCTTGATCCACGAAAGCACACGAAAAAACACGAACGGCACAAGCCGGACTTCAGGCCGCCGCGCCGAGCCGCTTGACCTAGACGACGAAAAGGCGTATCATCCGATAGATGCCGAGGGCAGGCGTCTACAGTGCATAGCACGCAGGACCGGAATAATGACTACTATTCGCCTTAAACATGCCGAAGATATCGTCCGCTCCCTCAGCGAGCAAGAGGAAACGGCTACTAGCGTGCGCGGATCTGTGGCGTATATCGAGTACGATGAACAGGAATTAGCAGACACGTTTGACGCGCTGGCTAGAGACTGGCAAGAAGAGACTGGTATGCTGTCGGTGGTCCAAAAGAAAGCGATGCACCCGGCATACCAGCGTATCATCGGCCTCGGCCGGCCCGCGATTCCACTGCTCCTGCGCGAACTCAAGGAGCGCCCCAGCCACTGGTTCTGGGCGCTCGACGCCGTCACCGGCGAAAACCCGGTACCCCCCGGCGCAGACCCGACAGAAGCGCTGGAGGCATGGCCCCGGTGGGGTAAAGAACGGGGATACCTGGACTAGGTGTCCAGTTCGCGCCTAGAACGATGGTTTCTCAAGCTGGCTGCCAAAGGCTATACCATAACCAGCCCTGATACATTCATGTACAACTGCTTCTCGTGGGCAGCCGGAGACAGCGAGCATTGGTGGGAGCCGGGAAGTGGAATGCGGCACTATTACTGGCCGCCAAGCGTTCCACGCGAATACGCCTTGGCAGCTTACATCCAAGCATTCGTCAGTATCGGCTACGAGGTCTGCGACGGCAGCGATTTGGAGCAGGGATTCGAAAAGGTAGCCTTGTTCTCGGATGCCGACGGCGAACCTTCACACTCGGCAAGACAATTAGTCTCCGGTTCATGGACGAGCAAGCTAGGTGAATGGGAAGACATTGAGCATACTACACTGACAGCTCTTGAGGGCGACGTATACGGAACTGTTGCCCCAGTCCTGAAACGCCCGCGCAACAAAACAGACTGACCTCACTTCCTAAACTGCCTCCCCAGCCCAAACAGAAAGGGAGAAGTGGAAATGCCCGTCCACGAATATGGGCCACGAATACACGAATGGTGTGGGGTGGTCGGCGGGATCGGGGTACGGCGGCGGTCCACTGGCGGAGCCGTGTCTTGCAGTAGGCGGTAGCGGTAGCGGTAGGCAGCGGTCTGTGGAAGAGTGGCTCCGCCCTCGATGTCTCACATCTACCGAACCGTTGCTCCACATGCAGCAGAGCCTGGGTGAGGTAAATCGAGCGCAGAGGGACTCTCCCACAGACGGCCCCTCGCTCCAAGCACCGGCACATTCGTGTATTCGTGGCCGCTATTCGTGGACGGCCTCTTGCCCTTGCCAATTAGCGGACAGCGGCTGTGTAATAGTGGTTGGCTCACCGCCGACCCGGCAGACTAGCGGTGAGAGATTGACACAGCCCGCGCTGAGGTGTATAATAGACCCAACAAGCCGAAAGCTGACGGCTGACGGCTGAAAGCTACATACCACATCGACGTCGAGCAGGAAGAGTAGATCCCGCTCGGTGCCTTCCAGAGAGTGGGTGCCACCGGCTGTAAGCCCCGCAGGTTGCCACGGATCGAACGTCGCCTGGGAGTCGGCCCGCCGAAGCGCAGCGTGCGTAGGTAGGCGGGTCCGGGGTCCGCCCGTTATTGCGGTCCTGAGCGCGTGATACGTCAGCCCTTGCGGGGCGACATATTACTCGAAATTAAGGTGGTACCACGAAGGGTATGTTCCCTCTCGTCCTTATGCGGCGAGGGGTTTTTTGTTGCCCGGCCAACAACTGCTGACGAGGAGGGAAGAGACGATGAAAAAGACGGAAACAGGGATGCAGGTGCAGGACGCGCCTGCGACCGGCGGAGAAATGGCGAAGACGTATTCGCACGCGGCGGTGGAAGGCCGTTGGTACGACTGGTGGGAGAGCCAGGGCTACTTCACGCCCGCGCGCGACCCCTCCAAGACCCCGTTCACGATCATCATGCCTCCGCCCAACGTGACCGGCGAGCTACACCTCGGCCACGCGCTCACCATCACCGTCGAGGACATTATGATACGCTGGAAGCGGATGCAGGGCTACTCCACGCTCTGGCTGCCGGGCTTCGACCACGCCGGCATATCGGGGCAGTACGTGGTGGAGAAAGAGCTGGCGCGCAACGACCTCACCCGCCACGATGTGGGCCGCGAGCAGTTCCTAGAACATGCCTGGACCTGGATGGGGAAGTACATCCCGATCATCAGCAGCCAGCTCCGGCGGCTCGGCGCATCGTGCGACTGGACGCGGGCCTGCTTCACGATGGACCCCGGCCCCGCGCGCGCCGTGCGCGTCGTCTTCAAGCACCTCTACGACAAGGGGCTGATCTACCAGGGCGAGCGCATCATCAACTGGTGCCCGCGCTGTATGACTTCGCTCTCCGACCTCGAAGTAGAGAGCGAGGAGGAGCAGGGCCGCCTCTGGACGATCCGTTACCCGCTTGCCGACGGTCCCGGCGAGATCCGCGTTGCGACGACCCGCCCTGAGACAATGCTCGGCGACACCGCAGTGGCTGTGCATCCCGCCGACCCCCGTTGGCAGGCCCTGATCGGAAGGCTGGCGCACCTGCCGCTCACCGGGCGGACGATCCCCATCATCGCCGACGAGGCAGTCGAGCAGGGCTTCGGCACCGGCGCGGTGAAGATCACCCCCGGCCACGACCCGTTCGACTTCGAGATCGGGCAGCGGCATGGGCTGCCTGCGAGCAACATCATGAACCCCGACTCGACGCTGAACGAGAACGCCGGAGCCTACGCCGGCCTCAAGCCGCTCGACGCCCGCGAGCGGGTGCTGGAGGCGTTGCAGGCCGAGGGGCTGCTGGTGAAGACCGAGGACCACACCCACACCGTGCCCCACTGCGAGCGGTGCGGCAGCGTGCTCGAGCCGGTGATCTCGACGCAGTGGTTCGTGCGGATCGCGCCGCTCGCCGAGCCTGCCATAGAGGCCGCGCGGAATGGTGCCGTGAGCTTCGTGCCCGAACGCTTCGGCAAGGTCTACATGCACTGGATGCAGAACATCCGCGACTGGAACATCAGCCGCCAACTCTGGTGGGGCCACCGCCTCCCGATCTGGACCTGCGCGAACGGCCACCAGTTCGCCGACGCGGCGGAGCCGGAGAGAGTGACGGCCTGCGAAATCTGCGGCACGCCTGAGATCGTGCAAGACCCAGATGTGCTGGATACGTGGTTCTCCTCCGGCCTCTGGCCGTTCAGCACGCTCGGCTGGCCTGAGAAGACAGCCGACTACGAGTACTTCTACCCGACCCAGGTGATGGAGACGGGCTACGACATCCTCTTCTTCTGGGTGGCGCGGATGCTGATGCAGGGCATCGAAAACACCGGGCAGGTGCCGTTTTCGACCGTCTATCTGCACGGCCTGGTGCGCGATGAGTTCGGGCGCAAGATGGCTAAGTCGGTGGGAAACACGGTGAACCCGCTGATCGCAGCCGACCGGTACGGCACCGACGCCCTCCGCTTCAACCTGGCGACCGGCTCGACCCCCGGCAACGACATGAAGTTTTCGGCAGCCCGCCTCGAAGGGATGCAGAGGTTCGCCAACAAACTCTGGAACGCGACCCGGTTCATCGTCTTCGAGAGCGGGACAGCCGCACGCCGCTTGCCGGAAGATGAGAGCCGCGCGCTGGGGCTGCCTTCCACCGAGCGCTTGAGCCTGGCCGACCGTTGGATACTCTCCCGGCAGCACGCGCTCGCCGCCGATGTGCAGCACCTCATGGAGGACTACCAGTTCGGAGAGGCCGGGCGGCTGATCTACGAGTTCCTCTGGGGCGAGTTCTGCGACTGGTATATCGAATGCGCGAAGGGGCCTCTGAACGGTGCCGACCCGCAAGCTAAGGCCGACACGCTCGCGGTGATGCGCTGGACGCTCGACCGCGCGCTCCGCCTGCTCCACCCGTTCATGCCGTTCCTGACCGAGGAGCTTTGGCAGCAGCTGCTTGGCCGGCCCAGCGACGCCGACCTGCCTGCGGCGCAGCAGAGCATCATGGTAGCTGCCTGGCCGCGCGCCGAGGACGCGCCCGCCGACGCGCCCGCCGAGCGCGACTTCGGCCTGCTGACCGGGATCATCACCGCGATCCGCAACGTGCGGGCCGAGGCGATCAACGACGCGCCCGAAGGCCGGAAGGCCGAGCTGTCAAAGCGGAAGATACCCGCGTACATCGGCGCGGGCGTGCAGGCGGGCCTACTAAGGGAGCAGGCCGGGATACTCGCCAGGCTGGCGGGGCTGGACCCCGCCCGCCTTGAGATCGCTTCGGAGCTTCCCGCGACCGGCGACGAAGAGACGACCAGCCTGGTGGTAGGAGATGTGGCGATAGCTCTGCCGATGGCGGGGCTGGTGGACAAGGCCGCAGCCCGCGAGCGACTGACCGCCGATGCCGCCGCCGCCTCCGCCGAGATCGCGCGGATCGAGGCGTTGCTGGCGAACGAGCAGTTCCTCAGCAAGGCAAAGCCGGACGTGGTAGCCGCCCAGCGGGAGAGGCTGGCGGCGGCACACGACCGGATGGCGGCGCTGAACACTAGACGGGGAGCAGGCTAGGCGTGGGCCGACATGATCCCTTCCAGGATCGTCAGCCCCTCGTCGGCCAGTTCCGGGGTGAGGACGAGCGGCGGGCAGAGGCGGATCGCCCCCTTGCCCGCGCCTAGCAGCAGCAGCCCCTTATAGAACGCCTCGTCCACGATCGTGTCGCGGAGGTCGGCGGCGGGGACACGGGTCGCCCGGTCCTCCACGAGGTCAATGCCGATCATCAGGCCCATGCCGCGGACTTCTCCGACGAAGGGGAAGCGGTCCGGCCAGGTCTTGAGGCGTTCGAGCATCTGCCCACCGACCGCCGTGGCGTTCGCCATCAACTCGGTTTCGAGCAGCTTGATCGTGGCGAGCGAAGCCGCGCAGGCGACGGGGTTGCCTCCGAAGGTGTTGGCGTGCGCGCCGGACGGCCAGGTCATCATCCGCTTCGGGGCGACTATCGCGCCGAGCGGCAGGCCGCCGCCGATCCCCTTCGCCATGCTGATCACGTCGGGCACCACGCCCCAGTGCTCGATTGCGTACATCTTGCCGGTGCGCCCCATGCCGCATTGCACCTCGTCGGCGACTAGAGGGATCTCGTACTTGTCGCAAAGCTCGCGCAGCGCCGGGAAGAAGTCGGCGGGCGGGATCACGTAGCCCCCCTCGCCCTGTATCGTCTCGACGAAGATGCCGGCCACCTCGTCGGGGCGCACCTGGTGGACGAAGATCGTCTGCTCGATGTAGTCTACGCAGGCGCGGCCCAGGCGCTCAGTCGGCACGTCGAACGGCGGCCTGTAGGGGTTCGGGTAGGGTGCCTGGTAGATGCCGGAGAGCAACGGCTGGTAGTGGGAGCGGTGCAGCGCCTTGCTCGTGCTCAACGACATGCTGCCGAAGGTCCGCCCGTGGAACGCGCCCATGAAGCTGATGAAGCAAGGTCGGCCCGTGTAGTACCGACATAGCTTCATCGCCGCCTCGTTCGATTCGGTGCCCGAGTTGGTGAAAAAGACCTGCTTATCGTAGTCGCCGGGGGTGATACGGCATAGGGTCTCGGCAAGCTCGACGGCTTCCGGCAGGTAGAAGTCGGTGCCCGCCATGTGGATATAGCGTTGCGCCTGTTTGGTGATCGCTTCGATGATCTGTGGGTGGGCATGGCCGGCCGCGAGCACGGCGACGCCCGCCGTAAAGTCCACATAGCGGCGTCCGTCAATATCCCAGACTTCGCTGCCTTTGCCGTGGTCCATGACGAACGGATAGCTGCGCGTGTAAGACGGCGAAATCACCTTCTCGTCGCGCTCGACCAGGGCTTCAGCCTGGGGTCCGGGCAGTTGGGCCACGCCCGCTGCCGGTTCGAGTGTCGTTACCATGCCTATCTCCTTAGCAATTAGCGGTCAGCTTTCAGCAGTTAGCGGTCAGCTTTCAGCAGTTTCTGTTATGTGATGCTGTTCGCACAGCGCCCCATTGTAACATAACGAGGACCGGCACGGCAACTCCGCGCACTCCGCGCTCCCCAATCCGCACTCTACACTCCGCAATCGGGCGGGGGTTGTGCAGTTGTGCAGTTGTGTTGGAGGGATAGAGACCACTCTCTCCCCAGCCGTCCACGAATACGGGCCACGAATACACGAATGGAGTCGGGGGAGGGGGGTAAGGCAACGTGCCGCCGGGACGGCGGCGGTACGGATGCTCCGCACGGCGGCGATACTGACCCGACGCGAAGCCGCATACAAAACAAAAAGAGTCTTAACCCTCCCAACACAACTGCACAACTGCACAACCCCCCGCCCGATTGCGGAGTGCGGATTGTGTGGCATTACCGAGGCAAGAGAGTGGTCTCTATCCCCCCAACACAACTGCACAACTGTACACCCCCGCCGTGCCGTGTGCCGCCGGGACGGCGGCGATACGGCGAATCCTGTGCCGCCGGGACGGCGGCGGTACGGATACTATGCATCATGCAGGCCGCACTCCGCACTCCGCACTCGGTCAGGGGCCGACGCCGGGCTTCGGCGGGCCGTCGAGCGGCAGGTAGTAGGGGCTGCGGCCGGGGAAGCTGGGGAGGAGGCGGCGGTTGGGGCCGGGGCCGAGGTCGCGGACGTAGACCACCGGGCCGCGCAACAGCGGGTCGTTGGCGAAGAAGACCTTGCCGTAGTCGCGCCGGGGGTACTCAGGCTGGAGGGCGACGAAAACCAGCGCGTTGTCGAGGTGGGCGGCCTCCACCCGTTGCAGGCTTGAGGCGGTCACGTCGTTGTAGCCGGTGTAAGCCTGAACCTGCCCCGGCATGACCTGGGTGAGGTCATAGAGGATGAGCAAGCCGACGACGAGCGCGGGCACCGCAACCCCCGCAGCCCTGGCCGCCCGCGCGCCGCCTCCGCGCACAAACACCAGCGCCGCAGCCCGCCGCCCAAGAAGCTGTATACCCCACCCGCTGAGGAGCAGCAAGAAGGGCAACGCCTCGTACCAGTATCGCGGCCCATATATCGTCGTCGCCGACCACCACGCGAAGTAGACGGCCACCAAGCCGAGGAAGCCGCCGAGCAGCAGAAGATCCCACCGCCGCCTACGCAGGCTAGCCCCCCCCGCCCGTGGACCGAGCAGCGCGAGCACCAGAGGGCCGAAGGTCAGCGCAGCCGGCCAGCCGAGCATCTGGTCGCCGAGGCTGCGCCAGTAGACCAGCGCGTTGTAGAGGCCGAGCGTCGGCGTGTGGCCCTCCGGCTCCGGCCCGAAGCCCGGCCCGAACCCCAGCCGGTCATACGTGCCTACGAGCGTCTGCGCCACCTCGAACGGCGACCCCAACTGCGCCCAGTTCACCGCCCCCAGCACCAGCAGCGGCGGCAGGGCACCGAGGAGGATTGCGGAGTACGGAGTGCGGAGTGCGGATTGGAGCCTGCGGAGTGCGGATTGCGGATCGGGGGTCGGGCGACGGAGGGTGGAAATCAGGTCGAGGAGCGCCCAGATGATGAAGGGGATTGCGATGCCTACCGCCGTCGCCTCCCGGCTGATGAACGCCCAGCCGAGGCAGAAGCCGGTTGCAAACGGCCAAAACCGAGTTTTGAGTTGGGGATCGGTGCGTAGTGCGTAGTGCGTAGTGCGTAGTGCTGACGGCTGATGGCTGACCACTGACCACTGACCACTGACCACTGACCTCTCGAAGCAGTAGAGAGCCGCCGCGACCGCAAGCATCGTCGCGGGGTGGGACATGAAGGAGCCGGACATGAACAGCAGGAATGGGGAGAGCAGGCCGAGCGCCGCTGCCCAGAAGCCGGCGGCAGCGCCGTAGATACGACGTCCTGTGGCGTAGATCAGGCCGAGGCTCGCTCCGGCGCAGAGCGGGTTGATCAGCCAGGGGATGCCGGCGAGCACGCCGGGCACCAGCATCAGCGGCCAGCCCGGCGGATATTTGGCGAACCAGCGACCGTCGGTAATAAGGATAAAGCCCTGCTCGAAGAACCTGGGCTGCGGGGGAGTGGGCACCCAGGCGTGTCCGAGCGCGAAGACCTTCGCCTGCCAGAGATAGGCCACATCGTCCTGCACATGCGGTATCCCCTGTAGCGGACCCAGGCAGACCCATGCCGTGGCGAGCGTTCCGGCGAGGGCGAAAAGGATTGCGGATTGCGGATTGCGGATTGCGGAGTGCTTACCTACTGTCATTCTGAGCGCAGCGAAGAATCTCGGCTGACCACCGACCACCGACCACTGACCAGTGACCACTGACCAGAGCAGGGCCAGGGCCTGCGTCAGCAAGAGCAGGGCGAGAGCGGCGGTGAGGGCGAGGGCCGCTTGGCGTGCGGCCTCGGAGAGGAGGGGCCAGACGGAGGGGCGGTAGAAGCTGCCCGCGATCTGAGCCGTGGGAACGCCTGCGGAGACGTGCCACCAGCTGGTGTTGCGGTGTCCCGGCTGTAGCACGAAAGCGTAGCCGTTCCCTGAGGCGTCGAGCCGGACCATCAGCCCCGCAGTCGCGGCCTCACCGACGAGTTCGGCGGAGAGGGCTTTGTCGTCGGTCCGCTGTCTCTCCCAACGGGCCGGGGGGCCGAGATCCGGCGCGGCCCCGATGTAGGTGGACGTTTGGCCGATGCCCGGCGTCTCACCCTTCGGCAGGCTGAGTTCGAGGCTCGCCCCGTTCACGCTGCCGACTAGACCGGACGGCGAGGCGGTCACGCTCACGGCGGTGCGGCCCGGCAGGAGCAGCACGACAGCCCACGCCGCCGGCACCAGAAGCAGCAGTGCCCAAATCCCTCGCGGCAGCCGCCGCCCTCTCTCCGCCCTCATACCCCGCTAGTATACCACCGGCGGATTAGAACCCCCACCCCGCAGCTCGATGATATGCCGTCGCACCACCTCCTGCGGGAACAGCCCCATCAGCGAGCCGGCAATGACGACGAACGACCCCCAGTCCACCAGGCCCTCCACCGGGATGTTGAAGAAATCGAGGATGGGGGCGACCAGAGAGAGTATATCGAAGGCGGTCTCCGGCAACAGGAGCGCGCCGAGCAGCACGCCGATGATCCCGACGAAGAGCAGCTTGTTGCCGGGTGCCACGTAGGGGTCAGCCAAGCAGCGCCAGATGAGGCGGAGCGTGAAGATCGCGTGGGTCAGCATGTAGCGACGCTTCGTGTAGTTCTGGAGGGGACCGAGCGCGCGGGTATCCTGTTCGGTGGGAGGCGGGAGCATCACCGGGCGGCGGTCGCCGGGCTGCGGGAGGCGTTGGGTGCTCATGGGCGCACCACCAGGCCGGGGTGGAGGTCGGCAGCGCGGGGACAGCCGACCAGCGCCAGCGCGATGTCGAACTCGTCGCGCAGCAACTCGAGCACGGCGCGTGCCCCGGACTCTCCGCCGACCGCCAGCCCCCAGATGACCGGCCTGCCGACAAGCACCGCCCGCGCGCCCAGCGCCAGGGCCTTGAGCACATCGGTGCCGCGCCGCACCCCGCCGTCGAGCAGCACCTCCAGCCCGGTGCCCTCGGCAGCTGCGACAACCTCCGGCAGGGCGTCAATCGAGGCGAGCGCGGTATCGAGCTGCCGCCCGCCGTGGTTCGAGACCACCACTCCCGCCGCGCCATGCTCTGCGGCCAGTCCGGCGTCCTCTCCGCAGAGCACGCCCTTGACCACCACCGGCAGCCCGCTCACGCTTGCAAGCCAATCGAGGTCCGCCCAGGTGAGGTTCGCTTCGAGCTCGCCAGCGATATAATCCGCCAACCCCGACCCCTCCGCGTGCTGCGGCAGGTCGCGCTTGCCCCAGCCCTCGGTGTTCTTCCAACCCAAACCCGGCGGCAGGGTGAAGCGGTTGCGGATGTCGCGCTCCCGCCTCCCGCTCAACGGCGTGTCGGCGGTGAGCATGACAGCACGATACCCCGCTTCCCGCGCCCGATCCACCAGGCTCTGCGTCAGCCCTCGGTCTTTGTAGCAATAGAGTTGGAAGAAGAGCGGGCCGCTCGCTACGTCAGCCACTTCTTCGAGCGTGTAGTTCGACGCGGTGCTGACGCACATCGCGGTTCCCACGGCCCCCGCAGCCCGCGCTGTCGCCAGTTCCCCCTCCGGCGCGGCAAGCCGGTGGAACGCGACCGGCGCTACCATCACCGGAAAGCTGATCTCCTGGCCGAGTACGGAGACGCGCGCATCTCGCTCACCGACTCCGGCCAGCACGCTAGGCCGCAGCCGCAGCCGCCCGAACGCCTCCCGGTTCTCGCGCAGCGTGACCTCGTCGTCCGCACCCCCGGCGATATAATCGAAGGCCATTTGCGGCAAGACGGCGCGCGCCGCCGCCTCGTATTCCGTTAGATTAAGCAGTCGCATTTGCTTGTTATAACGGCGATGGGCCGAGGATAGCACGCCGTAGCCGCAAGTCACAAACAGAGCACAGTCCCTATCGTTTTTTGCTTGCGAACGTTATGATTCAGGACCGGTGATTCGCGCGGGAGGGCGCACCGTGCAGGACGACCAGGAGCAGGAGCACGTAGAAAGGGCGCGGGAAGGAGACCCGGAAGCAATCGGTTGGCTGTATGATCGGTACTTCGACCGGATCTATCGCTACGTGCTGTTCAAGGTCGGTAGTCAGGAAGAAGCTGAGGATATAGCGGCCGGTGTCTTCTTGCGGATGGTCGAGTCTATCGGCTCGTTCCAGTCACGCGGGTCGAGCTTCGCTTCATGGCTCTACAGGATCGCCCATAATCAGGTGGTGGACTTGCTGAGGCAGAAAACGCGCCGGCCCCAGGTGGACATTGACCCGCTTGCCGCCATGCTCACCTCCGAGATCGGCGACCCACACGCCGAAGCCGAAGCCGCCGATATGCGAGGCCATCTGCGCGAGGCTCTGGGCCAACTCACCGATCTACAGGCCCAGGTGATAGCCCTGCGGTTCGGGGGTGGGTTGAGCAACGCGGAGGTCGGGCGGGTGTTGGGCCGCACGGAAGGCGCTGTCAAGTCGCTTCAATACAGCGCCCTACAGAACTTGAACAAGGCATTACAACAGCACCAGCCCGGAGAAGACCGGGCGACTCCCAGGCGGAGATGAGGGGAATGGACAGAAAAGTACCAGTTGAAGAAGCGTTTGACGACTGCATGAGCCGACTCGAAGCCGACGGCCTCGATGCGTGTCTCGACCGCTACCCGTCCATGCGCGCCGAACTTGAGCCGTTGCTCCGTCTGGCCTCGGATATGCAGGCTACAGTCGCCGCCGCCGAGCCACGCGCCGAGGCACGCGCCGCAGGCCGCGAACGCCTCCTCGCCGCAGTAGCCTCCGGCTCCGCCGAGCGCATCTCCCCTGCCCGCCCGCGCCTAGTCTCCCTAGTCGGCGGCAAGCAGGCTATTGGGCGCATATTCGCCACCCCCTTGCGTGCAGCTGCCGTCATACTGCTCGCGCTCGGCTTGGCGCTCGGCTTATCCATCCCCGCCGCAGCCGCCAGCCTGCCCGGCGACCCGCTCTACGGCGAAAAACTGGCCGGTGAATCGATCCAAGTAGCCTTCGCGGGCACCGGGATCGATGCCGCCCGCATCCACCTAGACTTGGCCGACCGACGCGCCTCGGAGATAATCCAGCTCAAGGCGCGCGGACGGGCCGACCAGATACCGAGCACGCTCGCGAATATGGCGGACCACACCAGGGCTTGCCTCACCGAGCTAAAGCGCGCCTCGCCGTCTCAACAGACCGCTTTCGCAGGCCGCCTCGCCCAAGTCAACGCCGGTGAAGTCACAGCCCTCGCCGATGCCGTCGCCGCCGGTGCCGCCACTTCGACAAGCCCGGCCTATGTGGATGCAGGCAACAGCCTGAACGCCAGCCGTGATGAACTCGCGCAGCTCGCCCCTACCCAGTTCCCCACGCCCTCGACCTCCGCGGAGGCCGCGACGCCGAACGCCACGGCAGTCGCCGGACCTCTCGAAGCGACCTTCGTGCCGGAAGCCACCGGACCTCAAGTGGCGACCTATACGCTGCCGCCCACCGAGACGGCCTTTGCCTCTTCATCTACCGCAGTCGCGCACGTAGAGCGTCCCACCGTGCCGTCCGACCTTGAGCGAACGGCGTCCCCGGAGCAGAGTCCCTCCGCCCCTCGCCCTCAGCGCACTCCGCGCCCGGAGCCGACTCCCGGCCTTGAGCCGAGTCCGGGGCCGGAGTTTACACCAAGCGAGGAGCCATATCCGGGGGCGGGAGGCACTCCCGTAGCCCCGGCGCGCACCCCCGAACCTCACCACACGCCCGGCCCCTCCCATACTCCCAGCACCACAGCTACAGCGAGCACGACAGCTACAGCGAGCACGAAAGCTACAGCGAGCACTACGCCTACGGCGAGCACGACCGCTACGGCGAGCACTACGGCTACCCCGAGCATGACGCTTACTCCCAGCGCGACTCCTATCCTCAGACCGACCTCTACGCCCACCCGCGTCCCTGCTCCCGTCGTAACCCCCACCCTCGGCCTTGCACCTACTCGCCCCCCGCAGCCGCCTCCCGGCCAGGCACCGACGCCGACTCCGCCGCGCGCTCGGTCACGATAACAGCGGCTTCTGCCTGGACTACAACCAAGTTTGGCTGTATACTAGAAGCACGTCATGAACCTCACCCAACTCCTCGAGGACCTACGCACATCTCCCTACTATCGGGAGCGGATCACCGCCTGGCATGAGCAGCCGGAGCGGGACGCTGTGTGGGCGCCGTTCCCGGAGAGGCTGCACCCGGAGCTTGTTGGGGCGCTGAGGCGGCTCGGCTATGAGCGGCTCTATAGCCACCAGGCTCTGGCGGCTGAGGCGGTCGGGCGGGGTGAGAACCTTGTCGTTGTCACTCCGACCGCCTCCGGCAAGACGCTCTGCTACAACCTGCCGGTGCTCGACGCCGTGCTACGCGACCCCCAGGCCCGCGCGCTCTATCTCTTCCCGACTAAGGCGCTCGCCCAAGACCAGCTTGCCGGGCTGCACGCGCTGATCACCACGCTCGACCGCGACATCAAGACCTACACATACGACGGCGACACCCCGGCGAACATCCGGCAGGCGATACGGCGGGCGGGGCATGTCGTCATATCGAACCCCGACATGCTGCACACCGGCATCTTGCCGCACCACACGAAGTGGGTCAAGCTGTTCGAGAACCTGCGCTTCATCGTCCTCGACGAGATGCACCACTACCGGGGCGTCTTCGGCTCGCATGTCGCCAACGTGCTGCGGCGGCTGCTGCGTATCTGCCGCTTCTACGGTTCGGACCCGCAGTTCATCTGCTCCTCAGCGACAATCGCCAACCCACGCGAGCTTGCGATGCGTATCACCGGGGCCGAGGCGATGACGCTGATAGATGAGAACGGCGCGCCGGTGGCCCGCAAGGTCTTCGCGCTCTATAACCCGCCGCTTGTCCACAAAGAACTCGGCCTGCGGCGTTCGGCGCTCCTCGAAACCACCGAACTAGCCGGCAACTTCCTGGCGAACGACATCCAGACGATAGTCTTCGCCCGCTCGCGCACCGCGGTCGAGGTGCTGCTGACATATCTGCGGCAGTCTATGGTCGCGCACCGGCGCGACCCCGAAAAGGTGCGCGGCTACCGGGGCGGCTACTTGCCGTTGCAGCGCCGCGAGATCGAGCGCGGCCTGCGCGAAGGCAAAGTGCGCGCCGTCGTCAGCACGAACGCACTAGAGCTGGGGATAGACATCGGCACACTCGAAGCCTGCATCATGGCAGGCTATCCGGGCACGATAGCGAGCACATGGCAGCAGGCGGGGCGGGCCGGGCGGCGCACCGGCGCTGCGCTCGCCCTGCTGGTCGCCGGAAGCAGCCCGCTCGACCAGTTCTTGGTGCAGCACCCCGAGTACTTCTTCGCCCGCTCACCCGAAAACGGCCTGATCAATCCCGACAACCTGCTCGTGCTGATGCAGCACCTGCAGTGCGCCGCCTTCGAGCTGCCCTTCAACGACGATGAGGGCTACGGCAACCACAACCCGCACGAGACCTCCCTTATGCTCGGCTACCTCGAGGAGGCCGGGGTGTTGCACCACAGCGGCGAGCAGTGGCATTGGAGCAGCGAGAACTTCCCGGCAGAGAACATATCCCTACGCACAGCCGCCGCCGATAATTTCGTCATCATTGACACAACCGAACCCACACCCCGCGTCATCGGCGAGATGGACCGTTTCAGCGTGCCGACACTCCTCCACGAAGAGGCGATCTACCTGCATGAAGGCGTGCAGTACCACGTTGACAAACTCGAATGGGACGAGCAGAAAGCCTATGTGCGCCAAGTCGAGGCCGATTACTATACGGACGCCAACCTGGCGGTCACGCTCAAGGTGCTCGACGTGCTGTCGGGAGAGGAGCGGCAGGCCGCGCGCGCCCACGGCGAGGTGATGGTGAGCGCGCTGGCGACGATCTACAAGAAGATCAAGCTCCAAACCCACGAAAACATCGGCTGGGGCAAGATCCGGCTGCCCGAACAGGAGATGCACACGACCGCCTACTGGCTGACCGTGCCGCTTCTGGTCGCCGCCGACCTCCCAAAAGGGGGCGTGCAGGCGGCGCTCGTCGGACTGGCGCATGTGCTGACGTACTTGGCCCCGCTCTACCTGATGTGCGACCCGCACGACCTCGGCGTGGTGCCCCAGGTGAAGTCGCCATTCACCGAACGGCCCACGATCTTCGTTTACGACAGCTACGCGGGCGGGATCGGCTTCAGCACTCTGCTCTACGACCGCCATAGCGCGCTGCTGACCGCCGCCCAGGAACTCGTGGAGGCCTGTGCCTGCGAGACCGGCTGCCCCTCCTGCGTGGGTGCCGCCGCCGAACTCGGCGAGCAGGGCAAACACCAGACGATCACTTTATTGCGCGGGCTGCGGGCGGCATCCCCCGGTTAGGGCTTGTTAAGCGGCCCCTCGCCCACCAGCTTGTCGAGCCGATCCACCAGCGATTCGAGGACGCGGAAGGCGCGCTCGACCGGCTCAGGCTGGGTCATGTCTATACCTGCCAGCTTCAGCGCGTCCATCGGGTAAAGCGAGTTGCCGGCCTTGAGGAACTGTAGATACCGCTCGGCTGCCGGCTCACCCTCGCGCAGCACGCCCTCGGCGAGCGCGTTCGCCGCCGAGATCCCGGTCGCGTACGAGTAGACGTAGAAGTTGGCGAACAGGTGGGTGAACTGCGCCCAGATGATGCCTGCCCGTGCCTCGTCCAACTCCACATCGGGGCCGAAGCCCTCGCGCAGCAGCTCGACCATCTTCTCTGACATGCCGTCGGCGCTCAGCCCCTCGCCCCGCTCCACGCGCTCGTGGGCGTCTAGCTCGAAGCGCGCCAGCGTCGGCATGATGAAGAAGTAGCGCAGGAAGTTCGCCATAGACTCCGAGATGATTTCGAGCGAGAAGTCGGCGTCCTGCTCCTTGCTCAGGAGGTGCCCGCGCACCATCGCCTGGTTGAAGTTCGAGGCCGTCTCTGCCACGAACATCGTGTAGTTCCCGTAGACCGGCGGCTGCGTCTCCCAGGTGAAGTAGGAGTGCATCGAGTGGCCGAGTTCGTGGGCCAACGTGCTCAGCGTCTGTAGCGTGTCGTCGTAGCTGATCAGAAGGAAGGGGTGTGTCCCCGGCACTCCGGTGGAAAACGCGCCGCTCGCTTTGCCCTGGTTCGGGTAGACATCCACCCACCGCTCCTCGAGCACGCCCTTGCGGAGCTGCGTCAGGTACTCCTTGCCGAGCGGCGACATGCCGGTGCAGACCGTCTCGACCGCCTCCGAGTATGGTATCTCGCGCTGGGTCCGCAGTAGGGGCGTGTGTATGTCGTACATGTGCAGCTTGTCTACGCCGAGGGCGCGGCGGCGCACATCCCAGTAGCGGTGCCAGACCGGCAGGTACCGCTGAAACGTGTCGAGCAGGTTGTGGAACACGCCGGTCGGGATATTGTCCGCGCCGAGCGCGGCCTCGAGTGAGTTCGGGTAGTTGCGGGCGCGTGCGTAGAAGACATCCCGCTTCACCGCACCGGCGAGCGTGGCCGCCATCGTGTTCTTCACGCCCAGGTAGCCGTCGGCGTAGGCTTCCCACGCGGCTTTGCGGACCTCGCGGTCGCGGCTGCGGATCAGCGGCCAGACGTTGCTCTGCCCGATCTCGACCTCGCTGCCCTCCTCGTCCTTGACCATGGGGAACTTGAGGTCGGCGTCTTCGAGCGCGACATGGATGCGGTAGGGGCTTTCGATGACATCGCCGGCCTCGGCAAGCAGGTTCTCGACCTCTTCGGAGCGGACGTGTGCCCGCCGCAGCTCCAGCGTGTCGAAGTAGTGATCGTAGACCGCCAGCCCCGGCTCCTGGGCGATCAAGGCTTTGATCCGCTCAGGAGACAGCGCCAGGATCTCCGGCTCGAAGTAGGAGACCGCAGCCGACGCCCGCGCCCAGAGGCCGGCAGCCTCCTCGGTTCGCACGGTATACGCTTGCTCGGTCGTATCACCGGCTTGCTGCATACTGGCGTACAGGTTGAGGCGGGCGACTTTGAGTATCAGGTCGTCGCGCTTCTTGAGCGCCTCCAGCATCGTCGCGCCCGACTCACCGAGCTTGCCGCGATAGCGCTCCATACCCGGGAGTTCGGCGACGGCGGACTTCGACTCCGCCTCCCATGTCGCGTCCGACGAATAGACGCTGCTCAGATCCCAAAGCGATTCTTCGGCCACTTCGTTGCGCTTGGACATTGTCTTTACCATTTGCTCAATTTCTCCTTTGCTCTCCGCTTCGCGCGTGGTGATTGGTCTGCCGCCATTATAGCCGGGATCGGGAGTCGGGTCAATGCCCGAGTCTGACATCCGCTGATCATTCGGGCAAATGAGGAGGCAACTTCGGAGGCTCATGGGCCAAGCGGGAGCAGAGTTCGTCGGGCAGACCCACCAAGGCGAGGATCTGCTGCTGAGTCGCGTTCAACGCTGTCACATGCCCTTGCCGTGCCCCCGCTTCTCCTCGCCGGCACGTTAGTGTCACTTCCCGCAACACATCCAACACCCGCTCCGTTGTTGGCCGCCTCGTCCACTGCGTGCGGCTCACCGGTAACAGTCCCCCTAGACCTTGCTCCGCCCCGCCAACTCAGACCTCAGCCGTGCCCTCGGCCGCCTATACCGCACGTACTTTCACCCTCCAGGTGCCGCCCAATTGGCCGTTCGCCCGGTACACCCTCGACCCGCGCAGTGGGGACGAGACGATCCGATGGACCAATCCGGAACGCACTCTCGAGGTGACGGTGACCGCGAGCACCCGCCCCATCGCCTCGCTGCTGCCCGACCTGCCCGGCGTGACGACACTCGACGATGTGTACGGGAGGATCGTCCGCAACGCGGCGCCGCACAGGTTCCGGGCTGCCGCGCGGCCAACCCTCGGGCCGATTTCCCCGGCAGTGAGTGGCTGGGCGCGGGAGGCTCACTCGATGGCCTGCTGCTGACCAACGCCGGAGCAGGCCCCCTGCCTCCTACAGGACTGGCCCGTGTTCACCTTCCTGGGCGCGAACGACGAGTCGATACCGATTGTGGACTGGTTCGCCTCCCGTCCACCCGATGATCAGGCACCCATCGTCCTGTTGGCACCGGGCGGTCAGGCGGTGGCTTCCGTCAGTTGGAGCAACTGGTGCGGAGCGCGTTCGCGGCCTTGGATCCGTCGGGTGCGGCTCACGCTTGGCAATGGGGCGGGCAGGATCACCCTCCCGGAGAGCGGTGCCTATGGCGAGTTCTGAGACACGCCGCGCTGCGACAGTCCGCTGTCCGCTTCCGAGCTATACGGGGGCCTGTTGTCCGCGCTTAAGCAGTAGCCTGTGCCGGCTAGCCCGCAAGGGTTCCGGCCTGGCACCGCAGGTTCGCGCCTACGACCCGCAGCTCACCGGCGGGGTGACGATGCTCAGGTAGACGATCTTCGAGATCTGCCCCCGTATCGCGTCGTTGAACGGCCTGAATGTGCCGTCGTTGTACCCGCTGATCACCCCGTGGCAGTACGCAGTCTCGATCACCGTGTAGAAGACCGAGCCGTGCGCCACGTCGCTGAAGTGGCCCACCGCCGGGTTGTAGAGCGTCCAGCCCGCCGCTATTACGTCTATCTTCGAGAGCTGGCCCCGCGTCACGTAGGCGAACGGCAGGAAGTACGGGCGATGCATGCTGTCGCAGGGTCCGGCGGGCGCCGTCCCGCAGTTGTAGCCGCTCACGATGCCGTCGGCGTAGGCAGTCTCGACCACAGCGAAGAACGGGTTGGAGCGCGGCACGTCGGTGAAGCTGTAGGCCGTGCCGGCGGGCGTCACGATGGCTTTGTTGAAGCCGAGCACCACGATCTTGACCATCTGCGAGCGCGTTGTGTTGGCGTATGGCCGGAACGTGCCATCGCCATATCCGCTGACCACTCCGTGACAGGCCAGGTAGCTCACCGGCGTGTAGAAGTAGTCGGCCGGATGCACGTCGGAGAAGTTGATCGTGCAGGCCGTTGCGGTGGCTGTAGGCGTGCTGGCGGGAGGGGCGGTCGGTGTGAAGGTGGGTGCAGATTGGGTTGTCGGCGTCGGGCTAGTTCCCGGCTGGGTCGTTGCCGTTGGGCTATTGACAGGCTGGGTCGTCAGCGTCGGGCTGCTCACCGGCTGCACTGTTGCCGTCGCCGTGCCGCAGGGTGTGCCCGGTCGGAAGATCTCCATGTCGCGCGCGGGTGTGTTCGGCTCGTACCCGCCCGCCAGCCAAACTGTGCTGCCGTCGGTATCTGCCGGGAAGCTGCGCCGCGCGTTCGTGAATGGCTGTCCTACCGACCAGGTGTTGCCGGCGGGGTCGCAGATGTCCACTTCGTTGCTCGGGTTCGGTGCAACGCGACCGCCGCCGAGCACCCAGATATGGTTGCCCACGGTGAGCGCGCGCGTCTCGCCGGTCGCCCGCGGGATCGTTGCCACGGTGTTGATGATGGTGTCGGTCGCGGGGTTATAGCCGAACGTCGTGGTCGTGTCTATGACCGTGCCGCCCTGGTAGTCGGAGGCCCCGGTTACATAGAGCAGCCCCCCGGGGGCCGCCGTCGGGGCATACATGATCCCGACAGGGGTCACGCTAGTCTTGAGCGTCCACCGGCTGCCGGAGGGTGCCGTCGGGTCGAACCCATAGATCTGGTTCGTCGAGGAGACGTTGATGTTGAAGCCGCCGAGGATGTAGAGCTTGTTGCTCACCACGACGAAGCCACCCGGCAGGGTGGTTCCATTGGTATCGCCCGGCCAGTTATCGGCGCTCGGCAGGACGGCTGCCGCGTCGGCGACCGGGTCGTAGAAGAAGACGCGGGCCGTAGTGGTCGCCTGGCCTGCGGCCGAGCCGCCGACGCAGTAGATATAGGATGTGCCGCCGACAGTGAGCACGCCGCAGGCCATGTTGTTGGTCTGGTTATCAGGCAGAATGACGTTCTTCTGCACCCAGGTGCCGGGATTGCCGGGGGTGTACTCGAGGACGTGCTGGTAGTCGGAGCCTGGGGCGTCGCTGGTGCGCCCGCCGAGCGTGTAGAACTTGCCGTTGGGTGGGAAGTAGACGCCGACCGCTCGTACCAACGACGCCACAGGCGGGTTCGGGCCGGGGCTCCAGCCGCTGGAAGGCACACAGACCGTGGCGGTCGGTGAGCCGGAGACCGGTGTGGCTGTGATGGTTGCTGTGTTCGCCACCGCCGTGGCAGTGACGGTGACCGTGACGCAGAGGGAGGCCGGGTTGGTGGATACTTCGGTCGTCGCCGTCGTGGAACTGCCGGTGTATCCACCGACTGCCACGGTGTAGATGGCGACCGTCGTCCCCGCCACGAACGAGTGTGCCACGTTCAGCGACAGGCCGTTCGTCCAGGTGTCAGTTGACGGATCGTATATCTGTGTCGCTCCGGTGGTTGCTGGCGCGTTGAAGGCTTGCGTTGACTTCTTAGAGGCTGTTAAGGAAGTCCAGTATGGGTCGTACTCTTCTTGCGTCGTGGGGCTGGGGCGAGCCGCCGGAGCATGACGCTGCTCATCGTCACCAAAATCCAGGCTTCACTGTGGAAGGGCTGGACTTCGTAATCCTTGCTCAAGCGTCGGTACCCATTCCACCAGCCGAAGGTCCGTTCCACCACCCACCGGCGGGCGAGCACCACGAACTCGTGAACCGAGCACCCGGTGGCGGACAATCTCCAGCCCCCAGCCGCACCACGTTGCCAACCAGTCCACCAACGCACCGCTGTAGGTGCTATCGTCCCACAGATGCCGCAAGCGCGGGAAGCGCCGCTTGGCGAGCAACGCTACTTGGCGCGCCCCGGCGGGGTCACTAACGTTAGCCGCCGTGACCAGCACCATCAGCAGCAAGCCCAGCGTGTCCACGAGCAGATGGCGTTTGCGCCCAGTGATCTTCTTGCCTCCACCATAGCCCCGAGGTCCGGCACAGCTGGCCACCTTGACGGTTTGGCTATCGCAGATACCGGCACTGGGCTGGGGGTCGCGGCCTGCGGCCTGGCGGAGAAGCTCGCGCAACGCGGTGTGCAAGGCGTCGAGCGTGCCATCAGCGCTGGAGCGCTGGAAGTGGTAATAGACGGTCGGCCAGGGCGGGAAATCGTGGGGCAGGGCGCGCCACTGGCAGGCGGTGTGGGCGATGTAAAGCAGGACATTGACGATCTCGCGGCGGGGATAGGTGAGCGGGCAGCCCAGTGGGGCGGGTAGGGCACCAGATCTAAGAGCAGCGCCCATTGGGCGTCGGTCACATCACTCGGATAGCGGGGACGAAGGGGAATATCCATACCCAGGGATCAAGCAGGATGTAGACCAACCCTCGCCTTTCTTAACAGCCTCTTAGGCATGGTAAGATCCTTCCTGGTGAGAGTGGCCTTTGGTGTTAAAAGAGTGAAGCCACATGCTATTCGCTTATTACAACTTATTCCGAGTGCAAATGCAACGGGAGCCGAGCTAGTGATTACCCACATCTCGGGACTGTCGGCGCAAGGCGGTATTCTCGCCGTGAAGAGCCACGACGCATGGTATTGATTATGCTGTAGGACAAGCTGTAGATAGTCTAAGCAAAAGGATGTTTCCTCTATGGCTCGTCGTCCTGATCCAACAGCTCTGTTGCAAAAACTGATTCTGACCGAGTTAAACCACAAGATGTTGCGGTGATCTGATCTTCCGCGCCACAAGATGTTGTGGTTGCCGGGTTTTTTGCGACAGAATCCATTTCCTGGGCGTCTGGCTGGGATGGCGGGCCTGGCAGCGCCGCTGCCTGGTCCGCCCCGGGGCACCGACACCAGCCGTTGAGAGGACACCACCGACCTATGGAGCGCACGCGCGGGGCTAAGGATGCGTTACGCCGCCTGGCCCGCCATCCCGGGCTGCAACTCGCTGTGGTCAGCTTCTGGCTCGGCTTGCTCTGGACGAGTGCCGACAAGCCCCTCGATGCGCCCGACGAACCGTCCCATCTCCTCGCCGTGATGCAGGTGCGCGTGGCGCATATTCTGCCCGAAGTGCATTACGACTTCAGCCAGGATCCGGGTGGGCGTATCGTCAACACCCCCGTCGATGCAGCGACCCTGGCGTTTGCTACGCGGTACGGCCACGCGGACAACCCGTATAAGATGGCACCCAATGAGTCCGTCCAGCCGCCGCTCTATTACCTAGCCGCCGGCCTGCTCAGTCAGGTTATCCCTCCTGACCCACAAGCGGTCATGTATCTTAGCCGCCTGTTGGGGGTGCTTTTCGGTGCAGGGACGGTTTACTTTTGCTGGGCGGCCACCCGGCAGTTGGCACCTGCGGCGCCGATGTGGGCGATCGGTGCCGCAGGCGCTGTGGCCCTATTGCCGCAGTTTTGCTTCAATAATGCATCGGTGTCGAACGATAGCCTGGTCAATTGCCTCGCCGCAATGGCGTTTTACATCTGGTTTCGGGGGCTACGGGAGCCGCGGTATGACCCGTGGATGCTGCGGGCGGGGGCGGTTGTGGGTTTGGCGGTGCTGGCGAAGATGAGCGCGCTGGTGTTGCTGCCGGGGCTGGCTCTCGTGCTGCTGTTCCGCAGTCTGCCGGCCGGCCGGGTGCCGTTTCGCGCGGACGTCTGGCTGCGGCAGGGGATCTGCCTGAGCGGGGGAGCAGTCGCGGCCGCGCTGGCGGTCAGCGGTTGGTGGCCTGTACGCAACTTCTTCATCTACGGGGATGTTACCGGGCTGGCCGGCATCGTGCGTTACAACCGCGGCAAGCTACAGCTGCTGGATCTCACCATGCCGAGTGTACAAGCGACGTTCATTCGGGTGACGTGGGACAGCTTCTGGGGCTATTTCGGCTGGCTCACGACCCAGTTGCCTCAGGAGCTTTATAACCAGGCCGCCGTGCTCAGCGTCGTTCTGGGCAGTTTGAGTCTGCTCTGCGGGCTATGGCGGTTTGCCGTTCGACGTCGTGGACGTCCGGTGCCCGTGCTTGCCTGGCAGGGGATGGTCGTGCTGCTCACCGTAACCCTGGCGGTGTGCGCGGCCCACGTCGAGTTCAGCGCCACGGTTGCTTTCCAGCCGCAGGGTCGCTACCTGTTTCAGGCGCTGTTACCGGCCTCGCTGTTCCTCACCGGCGGGCTGTATGCTCTACCCCGGCGCTCCGCGCACAAGGCCCTGGCGCTCGGATTGCTGCTGGTCTGGCTTGGGCTGCTGAATATGGTCGGCCTGAGCCTGGTCATGTATCGAGGATAGCAGGGTGGGCGGGTTACGGGCGATCGCCAGCAGCGAGGTGCCGATGGGCAAACGGCGGCGGCGCCGAATGAGGCGGATTTCTTGGGCGAGCAGCGCGAATAGCAAACCGTTCACGCCGGGTGTGATGTGTAGTTCGTTGCTGGTCAGCGAATCGGCGCGTCGCCCGGCCCCGGTGGAGCGGCGGCCCATACGCGCTGCGACTCGGCGCCCGAGCCAGACCAGTGGGAAGAGCGCCGCCATGTACGGGGTGACATATTCCACCTGGTAGCCGGTACGGAGCAGCTTGTCCCTCAGTTCTTGGTAGGAATACCGGCGGCAGTGATGCGCGGCCTCATCAAAATAGCTCCATAAGGATGTAGAGGCTGGCACGGTTATCAGCAGGGCACCTCCAGGCAGCAGCATCTCGCGCAGATTGCGGAGTACCTGCAGGTCGTCGGGTAGATGCTCCAGCACGTCGAACAGCCCGATCAACGGAAACCGGATGCCGAAGGGAGGAGACTGGATGTCCCCTTGCACCAGGGGGCACGCAGTTCGCCGGCGCGCGTAGTGCAAGCCCTCGGCAAACAGGTCCATCCCTATGACGGCACCGACAGGGCAAATCTGCTCGAGCATGTGCAACACGTTACCCGTGCCGCAGCCCACCTCCAATACCCGGTAGCCGGGTGCTACTCCGGCGGTGAGCTGCTTAACCAGTGCCGCAATGACCAGGTTGCGGGCGCGAAACCAGAAATGCCGGTCCTCGATTGCAAACAGGGGGGCGAAGTAGGCCGGATCGTAGCCGGCGTGCGTTTGCTCGGCGGCCGGAGTGGCACGCTGGGTGCCGGGATCAGATGGCATCGCACTCCTGGATGGCCCTGACGACGCGGGCCTGATCCTCTTCCGTCAGGCTGTTGTAGAAGGGTAGGCGTAGCAAGCGGTCGCTGGTATCCTCCGTAACCGGGCACTGCCCCGGGTGCCCGCCGAAGCGCTGCCCCATCTGTGACAGGTGCAGCGGCAGATAATGGAAGACGCTCAGGATGCCGCAGCTTTTCAGATGAGCAATCAGCGCTTGCCGCTGTACCAGCGACGGTAGCAGCATGTAAAACATATGGTATGCTTGCGCGCATTCCGGAGGGACGATCGGCAGGCGCACGCCCCGCGCGGCAGCCCAGTCGTGGAGGTGGGCGGCATAGTATTCCCAAATCTGCCGGCGCCGAGACTGGATCTGGTCGCGCATCTCCAACTGGGCATACAGGAAGGCGGCGAGGATTTCGGAGGGCAAATAGCTCGAACCCACGTCGACCCAGGTGTACTTGTCGACCTGACCGCGGAAAAAGCGGCTGCGGTTCGTGCCTTTCTCGCGCAGGATCTCGGCACGTTCGATGTAACGTGGGTCATTGATGACCAGGGCACCGCCTTCGCCGCAGGTGAAATTTTTGGTTTCGTGAAAGCTCTGGGTGGCCAGGGCACCCCATGTGCCCAGGTAGCGGTCCCTATACTTGCCGAACAGCCCGTGTGCGTTATCCTCGACGATGAGCAGCTTATGGCGGTCCGCAATCGCCGAGATCGCATCCATCGCGCAGCCGACGCCGGCGTAATGCACCAGGAAGAGGGCCTTTGTGCGTGAGGTAATGTGCGCTTCCAGTTGCGCCTCGTCGAGGTTGAGCGTGTCGGCGCGGATGTCTGCGAACACGGGACGTGCCCCGCGCAACACGCAGGCGTTCACGGTCGAGACGAACGTGAAGGACGGCACGATGACTTCGTCGCCCGGTTGCAGATCCAGGAGGAGGGCGGCGAGTTCAAGGGCATGCGTGCAGCTTGTGGTCAGTAAGACCTTGGGCACCCCGAGCGCGGCTTCCAGCTGGCTGTGGCACTGCCGGGTAAATGCACCATCCCCAGAAAGGTGACCGGCCGCGACGGCCTGGCCGATATACTGAAATTCCTTGCCCGTAAGTTCGGGCCGATTAAACGGGATCGTATAAGCGTTCATGCCGGAGCACCACCTTCCGTCAGCGCTTGCGAAATACAAGCAGCTTTTGCGTACCGTAATCGCCGGCGGAGGGCAGTTGGGCGAACCAGCGATTCCATTCCATGAGCGGGTCGGCGACATCGATCTCGAGGTTGCAGGCCCGGGCGAGCATCGGTTTCAATACGCGGCTGCCGACGTAGTAGGTGCTGGCGAAGTTGATGATCGCCTGTAGTTCCATCCAGGGGGCCAGCGCGGCCACGACCATCTCCTCATCCAGGTAATTATTGAAGCCAGGCACCGGGATGTCGGGCAGGCCCCACTCCCGGCGCAAGGCGTTCAGCCGGCGCCAGCCTTGCAGAGTCGCCTCGGATAAGAGCAGCAGCCCCCCGGGCTTGACCATCCGTACACACTCCTGCAAGCCCTGGACCTGGTCGGGCCACTCGCCCAGGTTGATAATCACCCGGACCACGACGACCTTATCAAACTGTGCATCGGGCAACGCCAGCTGGCGCGCATCGCCGACCGCAAAATCGACCGTGCCCCGCAGGCGGTCCGCGAGGCCGGCTAGGCGCTCGCGCGCAGCGTCAATCATGGCGGGAATATAGTCGAGGCCCAGGATGGCTATCTGCTGGAACGCCGCGAACTGCACGGTTGAGAAGCCGTTCGCGCAGCCTACGTCCAGCACACGATCGCCCTCGGCCAGATACTGGGTAATCGTCTGGATCTCCAGTTCAATGACCGGTTGGTCTGTCCAGGACGCGGCCGGCGACTGGCCGTGGGCTAGGGCTTGTTGCGTCCAGTAGGCGCGGATCTCGTCTGGGGAGAGTCGTGAAGCCATGGGATCCTTCGGTTGCCCCCTTTAAAGTGATGGTGATTGGTCGATCTGCTCCCGGATTACATAGGCGGGGCGGTCCATAATGCGGAAGTGAATCCGCGCGAGATATTCGCCGATTATGCCAAGCGCGAACAGTTGCGCGCCGGCGAAGATCACGATCACCGAGGCGAGGAAGGGGAACCCCGGTACGCTCCCTCCGGCGATGATGTAGCGTGCCAGCACATAGATCAGGATGGCGACCCCAAACAGGGTGAAGCCAAAGCCGATGATGCTGGCCAGTTGCAGGGGCAGAACGCTGAAGCCGGTCACCATGTTCAGCGCATGGGTCATCAGGCGGCGAAACGTGTAATTGGATACCCCGGTGCCGCGGGGGTCGTGGCGGACGGGCACGGCGGCAAAGCGGGTGGTGCCCCATGTGAGCAAGACGTCGATGGACACGAACGGCCCCTGGTAGGTTGCAAAAGCACTGCGGATCGCGGTACGAAAGGCGCGGAAGGCAGTGACGTTGCGCGCGATGTCGGCACCCATGGCGCTTCGCAACGCGATCTTCGTGGTCTGCGAGGCCAGGTCGCGCCAAAATCCGTGCTGCTCCTGCTGCGGAGTGCCATACACGACGTCCCACCCGGCGTCCAGGCGGGCCAACAACTTCGCGATCTCCTCGGGCGGGTGTTGCAGATCGTCGTCCATGGTCACGATAATCGGATACCGCGCGGCGCGAATGCCGCAGAGCAGGGCGTTGTGCTGCCCGAAGTTGCGCATCAGATTGATCGCCCGCAGCGCCGGATACTGCTGGGCCAGGCCGGCGATCAGCGCCCAGCTCCCGTCGCGACTGTTGTCATTGACGAGGATAATCTCGTAGCTCAGAGTTAGCGCCGGTAAGGTCGTATGGAGCCGCGCGCAGAGATCCTGCAGGGTTTGTTCGCTATTATAGACCGGGATGACCACCGAGAGCGCCGGCACACGGCTGGGAGGACACCTAGGTCCAACCCTACCAGGTGCGGCCGATGCGCTTGCTGTACCGTCTTCCATTCGTCGAGTTTCTCCGGCTGGCTGGTAGCTGCCTTTGTTCAACGTGCGTCCCCCGGCTCCTTACTGCCCCCTCGCGGCCCGCCTTCTATTGTACCGGCGGGCACCGGGCGTGTCAAGTGGAGCGATCCGACAACCACTGATCATTCGGGCAAATGAGGAGGCACCTTCGGGGTTGAGTTGCAAAAACTCGGGGTGGTACCCGCCTTCGTCCATGGGCAGGCTCGGGTCGTGGCAGCCGGCTGGCAAGAAGGAGCCAAAGAGCGAGGCCGCGAAGCGCAGTATGGCGTCGCCGTCTCCGGCGTATGGGTCGAGTATGGTGTAGGTTGGGTACTCGTTGACGTGGTGAGCGCTGTTGTAGACTCCGTGCCAGGCGGCTTTGGGCTCTATGAGGGAAGCGACTTGTGGTATCAGGCATGGGGGTATCAGTCGAAAGTAGCTGCCCTCGTCCATCTGCTTGTAGCCGAAGCCGTGTTGGCCCCTGCGGAGCAGAGAGACCAGGGCGTAGGTGAACTGCGAGGCTTGCCTGTGTAAATCTAGCCCATTTAGTTTACTCCTTTCGGTGAGGGCCGCAGCCCCGATAGATAGACATATCCCGCCCACGCAGCGGGCGAAGGTTGGGCTGTCATGATCGCCGCAGAGTTCGCCGAGGGTCTGGTGCAGGCGCTGTGCCTGCTTTGGTGATTTGTCCGTCGGTAGAGACCGTTCAAAGCGACAGAAAGGAGGTCCGGTGGCCGAGCGAACACAGCCGGGCTTTCACTCCCCTCCCCGCGCCAAGGCTAAGACCACATATCCCTTTATGAACCCAACCCAAAGAAAACACCCCAGCAGTAACGAAACCACCCTACACCAGGCAGAGCGTGGGCGGCGCGGATACCATGCTCGGTGCCCTCGCCTTCAGCTCCGACGGCCGCACACTGGTTACCGGCGGCCACGATGGGGTAATCCGGGTCTGGCAGCTAGCTACGCTCGACACATCCGCGCTTTAGCAGCGTTGCATTGTCAGCCGTTGTGTGTTAATATAGCGCAAAGAGACTCTGCGCGGAGTCGGGACGGGCGTGCAGCGCGCAGCCGATGAATAGATGGATCGCAGAAAGGTTTGCGCTATGTGGAGTAGTCGAAAAGCCACCGGCCCCACATCGCTGGGCCGCTGGCGCGGGCGGGGCGCCGGACTCCGGCTGACCCGTAGCCGCTTGGCGCTGCTGTTGATCGTGCTCGCTCTACTGCTGGGCGGCGGTGCCTGGGGTGCCGGTTTATCGCCAGCGGCGATATTCAGCCGCAATACCCCCAGCTACATCTCACCGGACGGCGCGGTTAGCCAGGATACCAAGCATCCCACCTCCTTCGGCGACGCCGACGATTTGCAACAGTTGGCGCCACCCGCACCTCCTCTGGCCGTCGGCTCCGCCACGGTCAGCGGCCACATCACAGACGCGGCGACAGGGCTGCCGGTCACCAACGCGAATGTCGGCATCAGCCTCGGCGCGGTCGGCAGCGGTGCCACTTACGCCACCACGGCTGCCGACGGCTCCTACAGCTTCTCGGCCCTCGCCGCCGGCACCTACAACCTAGCCTCCAGCCGCTACACCGTCTCAGGCACCGCCCCGCTCTATCAGTACGCTACAAGGATGGGCGTGGCCGTCAACACCAACGTCATAGTAGACTTCGCGCTGAACCCCATCGCTGTGCCAGGGAGCCGCGGCGCTGTCTGCAATCGCGCCCAGAACCTGATCCTCATAGACTACGACGAGACGTATTACGAGTCTTGGTTCACCGACCCGAACTCGATGGTGAACCGCTCGCCCGCGATCCACTCGGTCGCGGCGCGCGGCGTCAACGCCGCGGAGAACTGGACCAGCTACGGCTGGTCGCCGATCGACCATTTCCAGATCGCTGTCGGCGGCTATCCAGCCTGGCGCAGCCCTGATGCTCCCGCCGCCGTCTGGGGCCAGCCCGACGGCCTCGACACCAACATCTGGTATAACGGCAGCGAGCATTTCCTGATGAGCTCCGTTTTCGACGTGGCTAAGAGCCACGGCATGGCGACAGGCGTGATTGGGGGCAGCGACTACCCGACCGGCCATATCACCGACGCCAACGTTGACCTGATCCAACTCGCGGCGAACCCCTCGGGAGTGCCGACCATCTGGGCCACAGAGACCGAGAATTTCATCACGGCGCACGCCTCGAACCCTAACGGCTTCTTCATCTATCTGCCTGCGACGATGGCCGAGGGGCGCACGGTAGAGAGCACCAGCCCCGATGCCGCCGGCGGTGCCTACCAGACAGCCTCCTCGCAGGACGACCAGGCCATGCAGACGCTGCTCAACTGGCTGCAAACCAACGGCTACATGGGCAACACAGTGATCGCCTTTACCGCCGACGAGGCCGAGAACGACCACACATCGTTCGACAACTTCTACGGCAACGGCACCACGGGTGGCGGCACCACACGCCACGTGCCCTTCACCATCGCCGGGCCGGGCATCGTCTCCGGGCCGGTGACCTATCCCAGCGTGATGAACATGGACGACGAATCGACCAACCTACTGGCCGCGCTCAACCTGCCGCCCAATGTCGACTCCCGCGGCCACCTGATCAACGCCTTCTTCCAGCCGCTCAACTGTGGCGGCGGCACCCCAACCGCCGTGCCACCGACGAACACGCCCGTGCCCGGGGCGACGGCAACCAGTACGCGCATCCCGGCTCCCACGGCCACCAATACACCTTTGCCTCCTCCGACGAACACGCCGGTGGCCGGAGGCAATCTGGTGGTGAACGGGGGCTTCGAGACCGGAAACATCAGCCCCTGGACCACACTCCTCGGCGGCGGCAGTGCGGCTATCGCCACCAGCCCGGTCCACTCAGGCAGCGATTCGGGCAAGGTGACCACCGGTGCCAGCGGCTCCA
>JBPCPV010000045.1:0-4896 GCA_050998805.1 Chloroflexia bacterium
CGCGCGGGGTGCGCACGTCACGTTTGCGCCGCAGCCCGTATATCGGAGAGGCGCGCACCCACCTAGGGCACCTACTGACGGCGACGGCGATCAACTTTCTGCGGCTGGGCGAGTGGTTTCTGGAGATTCCTCGGCCGAAGACACGGCAGACGCCATTTGTCCGTTTGATGGCCGGGATGCCCGCCACATGAGCCGCGACGACTTCGCCAGCGGTATCAAAAGCGCGTAAGAGCCAACATGCGGTGGCGAGGTCTGATCCCAGCGCGAAACATAGGGCACCTTGGGCCGGTGGCGTTGCATAATGCGCAATTGCCGGCGGAGCAGCAGGCTCTGCATCTCCTTGTGACGCTCAGAGCGGCGGCTGCCGGCAAACAGGTCGAGTAACAGCGAGACGAGTTGAGCAATTAGCAGGCAAATCATAGCGGATCAACTCCATGAGTTATGCCGGGCAGCTGATCATCATGGTTGCTGAAGCTCAACGGAGTGCGTTGCGGCTCCGTATACCAAATCCGCACACTACACGTAAATCAAGGCCAAGCGCGCCGGGTCCAGAGCCGGCTGGCCGGTGTGCGAGAAGAGGGCGGCGAATTGGGCATTGCCGTAGACGGATCCCAATTCATCGGCGATGAGGAGATAGGGATTTCCGTTGGGAAACGCGGCCCGCGCGACGCGCTCGGTTTCCTCGGGAATGGTGTAGCCGACCGGTGCGTTCAAGGACATCGGAGACCTTTTGGTAAGGGGATGGATGCGAATTCCGCTGGCGTCATCTTACGCCGAAAAGTCTCCCTTTGCCAAGTCGTTCCACCTCTGCGAGGCGCCCAGCCGGGGTTCGCCAGCGGTATCAAAAATGTTCGCACCCCGTTACCTGACAATGCGGAATCGCAGGTGGGTGACGCCGGGAGCTTCGACGACGCGGATGCGCTCCAGCTGGATGGGCATCGCGCCCAGGTGGTCGAAGAGGCGGACGCCTGAGCCAAGCAGGACGGGCACCAGGTCGATCCGGATTTCGTCGAGCAGGCCGGCTTTGAGGCATTGTTGCATGATGCTCGCGCTGCTGACGTCCACGCTCTTACGGCCGGCGCTATCTCTGGCCTGGCGGATGGCGCTTTCTACGCCGTCGGTGACGAAGATGAAGGGTGCGCCCTCCTGAATCCACTCTTGGGGCGGGTGATGGGTGACGATGAAGCAGGGGCCGCCGCCCGGCGGGTGACCACCCCAGGCGTGGGCGATGTCGAACATCCGCCGGCCGGCCACCATCGCGCCGGTCTGGCTCCATTCCTCTTGCAGCAGGTCGGCGCTGGCGCGAGAGACTCTAAGCACCATGTCTGTGCCCGGTAGGGGCACCTCGACGTCCCCCATGTTATACCACCCGAAGAGGTGCTGGCCTCCTTCGCCCAGTGGTAGCTCCGGGCCATCGTTCGGGCCGGCGACGAACCCGTCGAGCGAGACGGAGAGTTCGCTAACGACTTTGCTCAGCTTAGTGCTCCTTTCGCTTGTCGGCGTTGGCGTTGAAGAAATCGATCAGTACGGGGGCCAGCGCCTCGGCGGCGACCTCGTGTGTCTGGCCTGCGAGGGTTAGCTGCCGGCCGTGGGGCAGCGCTTCGGCCAGGGCCACGCCGGAGCGATGCATGAACGGGAAGCTCGCGCTGCCGTCCATGACCAGCACGGGCGTCGTGAGCGCCGCGACGCGCGCGGTGGGCACCGCAGCCTCTTCGCCCAGGGCGGCGGCATCGTAGGCCAGGGTGTGGCCGACCGCCTCGAACATCCGCCACATGGGTAACTCGCGCACCCCTGCGGCGTGCTCGGCGGGCATCCCGACCAGCATCATAAAGAGGATCACCGCGTCGCCGTTGCGTCCATCGGCGGTGAGCGCCGCGAGCTTCTTGCGGTAATTAACCCAGGCCTGGCGGGCCGCCGCGTCGTCGTTGTAGGGCACCTCGTAGAGGGCGAGCTTCTGGACCTGGGCACCGAGGGCCAGCGCCGCTTCCAGCGCCAGCGCCGCGCCGGAAGAGATGCCGAAGACGTAGGCCGAGCCGCCCGCGTCGTCGATCAGCGCCGCGATGTCCTCGATTTCGCGCTGCAGCGCGTAGGTCGGCGAATCGCCGGACGCGCCCCGGCCCCGGCGGTCGTAGTGGTAGACGGTGAAGTGCTCCGCCAGCACCGGCAGTGCGGCGAGCTGCGCCGTCGCGGTGTCCAACGCGCGTTGTTCGAGGGCGCCGCCGACGAGGACGAGCGCTGGGCCGCTGCCGAATTGGTCGAAGGCGATGCTTGTTCCGTCTTTGGATGTTGCTGTTCTCACTGTGGACCTCCTGTCTGTAACACTCACCGGATTATGCTCAGCAGCCGCTCCCGCTGCGCCGTCTTAGTGTTGCGTATCATACTCTCCTTCTCGATAGCGGCTACTCTTGATTGGGTAGTTGCTTATTGAGACGGCAAGACGGCGAAAAAGGAATTGCGGATCGCTGGTGATTTTGTCACACAATCGCCGGTGGGTGGCCCTAACCAAAAACTCAGCGCCTGGCCCCGGCCGCCCAGCGTGAAGCAGCGCCCTGCGCGGGTTCAGCGCCAGGGTTGTACAGGGCACGCAGCGGCAAGCGCGCCGGCCCGAGGACAGCACCGCGCCCGAAGCGGTACCGGCTGCCAATGTAAGCACAGGCGGGTCGCCTTCGTGCCCGCCTCCCTCAGAGCGTCAGCGGTAGGCCGAACGCCGGGAACAGGTCGGGCACGAAGGCGATGATCTCCGCTATCTGGCCCTGCTCCACCCGCAGCACGTCGAGCACCTGGGCGCGGAAGATGGCATCGCCGGGCCGCTGGACGTAGTGCGCCGCCGCCGGCTGTCGATTGGCCCAGGTGGGCAGGCTGCGCCATTGGCCCAGGTAGAGCGGGGAGGCCGGATCGAAAACTGCGGCCGTGAAGGCCAGGATCGGGGCGCGGCCGGCGAACCACAGAGCGTGCGGGGGCATCGACAGGAGCGCGTCCTCGCGCAACATCTCGGCCAGCGTGTTCACGTCGCCGCGCTCGTTGGCCGCGACGTAGCGTCGCAGCAACAGGCGCTCCTCCGCCGTGGGATCCGTGGACGGCGCCCACTCCAGCCGCCGTTCCGGCAGGTGCTGCTTCACCGCCGGCCGGGCCCGCTGTAGTGCACTCTTCACCGCCGGCACGCTCACGTCGAGCAGCGCCGCCGTGTCGTTGGCCGACCAGCCCAGCACATCGCGCAGGATCAGCACCGCCCGCTGCTTCGGTGGCAGATGCTGGATCGCCACCAGAAACGCCAACTCAATCGTCTCCTTGGCGACCAGGAGTGCGTCCGGCTCGGTCTCGCGCGGCGCCACCGGCTCCAGCAACAGGTCGGGATAGGGTTGCAGCCACGGGATCTCCGGCGGCGGCTGCAGCGCCCCCCGCGTATCCGACCCGGGCGGCGCCTGGCGCGGGCGTGGCCGCCGTGGGTGGCGGTCCAGAAAGTCGAGCGTGGCATTGGTGGCAATGCGGTATAGCCAGGCACGGAACGTCGAACGGCCCGCGAAGCTCTCCCGTTTGCTCCAGGCGCGCAGAAACGTCTCCTGCGCCAGGTCCTCCGCATCCTCGAACGAGCCCAGCATGCGGTAACAATGGACCTGCAACTCGCGCCGATAGCGCTCCACCAGCGCCCCGAACGCCTCCTGGTCCCCCGCCTGCGCCGCGGCGACGACCATGCTGCCTTCTTTAGTGCTCTCCATTGCCGTACCCCCGACCATGTGGCGTTTCCCCGTCGCCTGCACCGCTATTACCCCGGGTTGTGTTGCAAGAACTGAGGCCGCTCAGGTTGCGGGGAAATTTGGGCATGCGGAGACCAGCCCACGAAGCGGAGCGGAACAGTCAGCCTTGCAGGGCTGCGGGGTCGCGCTCCTACTGCTTGTACCTATGCTGGATACATGGGGCACCCGGCTGCTGGGCCTGGGCGTCAGGGCGCGTTAGCCCGACTGAGGGGCGACCCCGCTGGGGAGAAATTACTTTCCATAAACCGGACATGTCATTGATCCAGTCCAGCCCCTGTTACCCCCCTGCTTGCTTCTTGCCGCCCGACTGCTGATCCTTTTTGGCCGGCGCTTGGGCGAGGGCGCTGCCGGCCGCGCTCTTGCTCTTCTTCCCGGTGTCCGCGTCCTGCAGCACAGCGGATGCCGCCTCCGCCGCTGTCGGGCTGGTGTGCTTCTGCTGGCCGCCCCCGCCAGCCTGAGATAGGGCACTGCCCGCTGCGCTCTTGCTGGCCTTGCCGGTGCGTCCGTCCCCGAGCACGTCAGCCGCGTCATCTGCGGCTTTCGGGCTGGTGTGCTTCTCGTTCCTGGCCATGTTGTACCACCTCTCGCTACAAGTACTTGAGATTCTGTCTCGCGCGCCACGCAACCATAGGCGGCGGCACTCGGAGACCCGGGGTCATCCGGCTCCGCGATCCGTGCGGATGTGCAGGTGGGCCCCTCTTCCGGGATTATACCACAGGTTCGATCACCGTGCTCTGTCCACACGAGGCGCTGCGCGAGTCACCGCAGAAGAGGCCGCGCGGTTGTGTCTGTTCGGCGAGCCCGGCAGCGGCAAGTCCTTCCACACGGGCGATTACCGCACCGCGCGGGCCTTCATCGCCGGCAGCCCGGGCCACCGGGGTCGCAAGTTCCGCCAGTGCCGGCTCGGGCAAGGCCGCGTCGACCAACGGGAAAACCACCTCCTCTTCATACCGAGCCGAGGTGTGCAAACAAAGGGCCGTTTATCTGAGCATGCTGCTGGCCCGACCGTTGGCTACAGAGCAGTATGGGACACAGGCCAACAGCCATGGAGCAGCACATGAACGCCGATATCCCGCCCGCGCCCCTGCAGGTCTATCAACTCAAGGTCGTGTTGCGCGACTGTAGCCCCCTGATCTGGCGC
>JBPCPV010000011.1:0-69241 GCA_050998805.1 Chloroflexia bacterium
AGCGCCTTTTTTTTCGACCCGCCGCGGGTTGCCCCACACCCCCTACTACCTGCTCGAGGACCGAGGCGGGATCATCCCTGTCGAGGTGAAGCCGACCCGCCGCGCCACGAGTCCCTACCCCGGCGACATACTACAGCTCCTCGCCTACTGCCTGCTGGTCGAGGAGAAGCATGGCCGCCCCGCCTACGGCCTGCTCCGCTACGCCGGAAACACCTTCCGCATTGACTACACCGACACCGCCCGCACTCACCTGCTGGCGACCGTCGAGGAGATCCGAGCCGCGATGCTCGGCCCCGAACTCTCCCGCAGCCACAACGACCCGGTGCGCTGCGCCCACTGCTCCTACTGCGCGGTCTGCGACGAGGCGCTGGCGTGCGAGGAGTGAAAAGAAGATAGGTGTACTGATGAGAGCAAAGATACGTCTGTTTACATTCTTCTTGGCATGCGCGGTTCTAGTGGGATGTGATAACCCTCCACCGCCCACGCCCGTGCCCGCGCCTTCGCCGGTGCCGCCCACGCCCACTAGCTCGCTACCCACATGTGCAGTGACGCTCCCCAACGGCAGCGTACCTCCGAACGTGCCAGGTGTCACTCCCATGAAGGTGCCGTGTCCGTCCTGCCACGGCAACGGAACTCTGTGGACCACCTTCCCGCCCGACGGCCGTGTACCGGCAACATCGAACAGCGTGGGTGCGTTAGAGACGACGTTCGGATGGTGGGAGGCACCGGGAATCACCGATGTCCTGACTGTGCAGGGACGCAGAATTGATGCGCCGGCCCCGCCGTTGCTTGCAAAGATCCCCGCTGGTGCTGAAGGCGGCGGCTTCCATCAAATCACGGTCGTCTTTCCGACAGCCGGGTGCTGGGAAATCACCGGGAAAGCGGGCACAGCCGGCCTCACGTTCGTGGTCCAGGTGATCAAGGGCGAATGATCAGTTGATCTCGACGGCTGTTTGACCATCCGGCATACGGTGGGCGCGGATGTTGCGCCACCAGCCCCCGCCTTGCAGGAATCGGAGATGGTTGGGGTCATTCGGACCCCAGTCGCCTCCGCAGAGGGGCAAGAGTTCCCTGTAGAAAGCCTGTACTTGCTCAGGGCTTGCCGACGTTACATAGGCTGTTCCATAATGTCCTCCGCAATACTCTTCCGGATCGACGTTCGGCGGGATGTAGTCTATGCAGTGGATAGAGCCGTATTGCGTAATGTGCGCCCCAGGATAGACAGGAAAGCGCCATCTGTTGGGCACCCTACCCCAGGCGATCTGCACAGAGGTTCCACCGCCGCCTAGCTGGACGTGTTGTTGGAGCCAGAGATCCCAGGGCAGCGACTCCTCCTTGCCGGTCCAACGGCAGTAGTGGTCGGCGTGGATTCCGGCGTCGGGTCCGCAGATCCAACCGGTCGCACGCAGCGATCTGAGTAACAAGATCCCGAGTTGCTGAGTGTCGGAATCAGTCGTGTAGGTGAGGACATGGAGAGAAGGCGAGTCGTTCGGCGCGTACCGCACGTCCGAGGCATCCGGCGCGCGCGGGATGTCGGCCTCTTGGTAGTGGGGCCGCACGACCTGGTCATAAAGCGCGCCGCTCACGTGGGGAGTGATCCGACCATAAAGCACCCAGACAGCCAGGGCAAGCACCAGCGCCACAACGCCGAGCAGCAGAATCAGCTTTTTCGTTTCACACTCCCCTTCTTGCTCCCCGGCTTGCTCTTGTGCGGTGGGCCGGGGCGCGATGTGTGCCTAGGTGCCGTCCGGGGGCGGGCCGAGGGAGCTGCCGGGCGGGTGATGTTCGGGCCGGGTGCGGCGGAGATCGGCGGCTGGGGCACATCCTGGCCGGCAAGCGTTGGCTGCACGCGGTGGCCCTTGATCGTGGTGCGGAGCAGGGCGCGGATCACCGCCTCGCGGGCGGCTGTAGGCACCTCGACGACGGCCGAGCGGTCGTAAATATCTATCGCGCCGATGGCCCGCCCGGAGATGCCGGCTTCGTTCGCGATCGCGCCCACCAGGTCGCCGGGGCGCACCCCGTGCGAGCGCCCCACGTTCAGGAAGATGCGGCTCATGCCCGGCTCCACTCCGTCCTCCATCTCGACCGGCTCGACGCCCTCCGTCAGCGGGCGGTCGCCGTCGGTCGCCATCTTCGCGGCGGCTGCGGCTATCTCGCTGAGGTCGAACTCCTCTGCGAGTTCGCTGACCATCGTCAGGAACGGGGCCAGGTTGCCAGCCGCGATCTTCTCGCGGAGCGTCTCCTTCAGCGCCTCACGGCGGCGGCCCTCCACATCGGCCAGGGTCGGCAGCCGTAGGGCGCGGATCTTTTGGCGGATCACCCGCTCAATCGTCCGCAGGTGGCGTATCTCGTTCGGCTGCACAAACGTGATCGCCTTGCCGGTCCGCCCCGCCCGCCCGGTGCGCCCGATGCGGTGGATATACGCCTCGCCGTCTTCGGGGATCGCGTAGTTGAAGACATGCGTCACGCCGGTGACATCCAGCCCACGCGCCGCCACATCGGTCGCCACGAGCAACTCAACCTGGCCGCTGCGGAAGCGGCTCATCACCCGGTCGCGCTGCACCTGGTTCAGATCGCCGTGCAACGTCTCCGCGTCGAAGCCCCGCGACATCAGCGCCTCGCCCAACTCGTCCACATCGCGCTTCGTGCGGGCGAAGATCATGGCCGAGTCCGGCTCGTCATGGTCGAGTATGCGGGTCAGCGTGTCCAGCTTGGTGCGGGGAGTGACCTCGATGTACCACTGCTCAATCGCAGGCACGGTCAGTTCAGTCGAGGCGATGGTCACGCGCACCGGGTCGTGGAGGTATTTTCGCGCCAGGTCGGCGATGCGCGGCGGGATAGTCGCCGAAAACAGCGACATTTGCCGCTCGGCGGGCACGGTATCGAGTATGCTCTCGATGTCCTCGATGAAGCCCATGTCGAGCATCTCGTCGGCCTCGTCGAGCACAATCGTCCTCACTGCGTCGAGTGACAGCGAGCCGCGCCGCAGGTGGTCGAGCAGGCGGCCAGGCGTGCCGATGACCACATGCACGCCCCGCCCCAGCGCGTGCAGTTGGCGGATGATCGGCTGCCCACCGTAGACCGGCAGCACATGGATGCCCCGGTCGCGCCCCAGCCTGTGCGTCGCCTCAGCGACCTGCACCGCCAGCTCCCGCGTTGGGGCGAGTACGAGCGCCTGCACGCGCCTGTCCTCGGTGTCCACGCGCTCGACAATCGGTATGGCGAACGCCGCCGTCTTGCCGGTGCCGGTCTGCGCCTGCGCGATCACATCGCGGCCTTCGAGCAGCAGGCGGATAGTCTGCTCCTGGATCGGCGTCGGTTCCTCGTAGCCGAGTTCGGCCACCGTTGCGAGCATCCCTTCGCTCAGAGGCAGCTCGGCGAATGTTCCTGGCATCTAGATCGGTCCTCCCAAGCTATGTAAGCCGTCAGCAATCAGCCGTCAGCCGTCAGCCACCAAGCTAACTATACCGAAAGTCGCGCCCGATTGCAATCGCGCCGATTGCGTATCGCGTCCCCACCCCACTGTCATTCTGAGCGCAGCGAAGAATCTCTGCGAGTGTCTGGGGCAAGGGGAACGTCTGTGGGAGATTCGCTCTGCGCTCGATGAGCTAGCCCTACAATCCGTAATCCGCAATCGCCTTGACGCTCATGCCCCTTCCGCCTATACTATATCAGACCCTTGCCATAGGCCCAAAGGAGACACATGTACAAACGCATCCTCGCCTGCCTCTTCCTGTTCCTGACGGCCGCGGCGTGCAGCCCCTTCGATTCGCCCACCCCGACAGCCGTCCCGACGGCAGCCCCTACAGTCGCCCCAACCGTCGCGGCAACCGCCGTGCCGACTGCCCTGCCGACTGCGTTGCCGACCGACACCGCGATACCTGTGACGGACACGCCCCAGGCGATCCCGACTTCGGCGGGCGAAGCCACTCCGTCGGCAGCCGAGGCGACCCCGCCGACAGCCGGGGCCACCACGCCGACAGCCGCGCCCACCTCACCGGCAGCCGAGGCCACTGTGAAGCCGGCGACCCAGAAGCAGGTAGACAAAATCGAGCAAGAGACGGCTTCTCTACGCGGACTCAAGCCGAAGGCCGCCGTGCCCGACCACTTCATCTCGCAGGCGCAGATGCAGAGCAGCCTGACCAAGCAGATCGCCGACGAGTATTCGCACGCCGATGCGAAGCGCGATGCCCGCGACCTCTGGTATCTGCGGCTGGATGACTCGCCCAGCCTAGATCTCTACCAGCTACAGGTCGATCTGCTCGGCGAACAGGTGATCGGCTACTACGACCCCGACAAGAAAGAGCTGTTCGTGCTCAACACCCAGCAGCCCCTCGACCCCGAAGCCGTCTCGACCCTCTCGCATGAGTACACTCACAGCCTACAGGATCAGTACTTCGACCTGAACAAGGTGCGGCCCAAGCACTTGCAGGACAACGACCGCAGCCAGGCCATCACCTCGCTGATCGAGGGCGATGCGGTGCTGGAGCAGTCGCTGTTCGCGCAGCAGTACATGAGCGCCGCCGATCTACTCAGCCTAATGGGTGCCTCATCAGCGCATCCCAACCCGGTGCTCGACAAGGCCCCGGCCTATATCCGCGACGGGCTGATCTTCCCCTACGAGAAGGGCGAGCAGTTCGTGCTCGCGCTCTACGAGAAGGGCGGCTACGCGGCCGTCAACAAAGCCTTCACCGATCCGCCGACGACCAGCGCGCAGATCCTCCACCCCGAAAAGTACCTCGCCAACCCGCGTGAGACGGCACTGCCCGTGAACCTGCCGCCGCTCACAAGCACCCTCGGCACCGGCTGGACGCAGCAATCGAGCGACACCCTCGGCGAGTTCGACCTGAACAGCCTGCTCACCACGAACGGCGTGGACCGGCCAGCAGCAACGGCGGGCTGGGGCGGAGCGCGCTACGCCCTCTACGCCAACGGCGCGTCGGTCGTGATGCTCATGGAGAGCCGCTGGGACAGGCTGGCGGACGTGAACGAGTTCGAGACCGCCATGCTGGACAGCCTCTCCAAATCCACCCGCAACGGCAGCCTCTGGATCAGCAAGGGCCGAACGATCGGCCTCAGGCAGCAGGGCGATGCCGTGTACTACGTCGCCGGAAGCGATGCCACGGTCGTGAACCGCGTGCTTGCCGCGATCAAGTAAGCGTTCAGCAGTCAGTTAGCAGCCGTCAGCGTTCAGCTTATCAGTATTCTATCAGCTTTCTGGGGTCGCGTCAGGCACGGCGATGGGCCTCCGGCTGATAATTCGTGTCTGGGGGCTGATTCTAGATAGTCATTTTGCGCGAGTAGGCGATAGGTAGCGCCACTTGAGCGAAACGTAGAATCCCCGGCCAGAGATTCTTCGCTGCGCTCAGAATGACAGTAGTTTAGAGGCTGCATCGCTACTCACAAGTACCCTGACCGATGTTTCTCAGCCATGTCGTCGGCAAAATGCTCGCCGCAGTCTTCCGACAGCGCCGAGGTTGTGCCGTCAATCGTACCGATGTATCCATCCAAAGAAATCAAACAGCGTGCCTTCGCCTGCCTGCTCCTCGTCTGCCTGCTCTTCCATCGGTTACAGCCCCTTCCCCTTCGTGATCACTTTCAGGCCGCGCATGTAGGGCTGTAGGACTTCGGGCACGTCAACCGAGCCGTCCTCGCGCTGGTAGTTCTCGAGGATCGCCGCGACGCTGCGGCCTACGGCGAGGCCGGAGCCGTTGAGCGTGTGGACGAACTGGGGCTTCGCTTCGGGCGTGGGGCGGTAGCGGATGCCGGCGCGGCGGGCCTGGAAGTCGGTGAAGTTCGAGCAGGACGATATTTCGACGTACTTGCCCTGGCCGGGCATCCAGGCTTCGGGGTCGTACTTCTTGGCCGCGGTGAAGCCGACATCTCCGGTACACATCTGGGCGATGTGATATGGGAGGCCGAGGCGCTGCAAGCAGTCTTCGGCGTCAGCGACGAGGGTTTCGAGTTCGTCCCAGGAGGTTTCGGGGGCGACGAACTTGACCATCTCGACTTTGTTGAACTGGTGGACGCGGAGCATACCCCGGCTGTCGCGCCCGCCGGCACCGGCCTCTTTGCGGAAGCAGGCGGTGTAGCCTACTAGGTAGATCGGCAGCTTCGAGGCGTCGAGGATCTCCTCTCGGTAGAGGTTTGTCACGGGGACTTCGGCGGTCGGGTCGAGGTAAAGATCCTCTCCTTCGATGCGGTACATGTCGTCGGCGAACTTCGGGAGCTGGCCGGTGCCCACCATGCAATCGGCCTTCACCAGGTAGGGCGTGAGAACCTCGGTGTAGCCGTGCTCGGTGACGTGGAGATCGAGGAAGTAGCTGATCAGGGCGCGCTCGAGTAGCGCGCCCGCGCCGACCAGCACGTAGAAGCGCGCGCCCGAAATCTTGCTGGCTCGCGCGAAGTCGGCAATGCCCAGCGCCTCTGCGATCTCCCAGTGGGGGCGCGGCTCGAAGTCGAACTTGCGGGGCGTGCCCCAGGTCCGCACGACGATGTTTTCGGTGTCGTCCTTACCCTCATGGACCGACTCGTGGGGTATGTTCGGGATGCTGAGGAGCAGGCCGCGCATCTGCTCCTGGGTGACGGCGATCTCACGCGCGATACCGGTGATCCGGTCGCCGGCCCGGCGCATCGAGCCGACCTTATACGCGCGCTCGTCGTCGTTTTGGATCCTCGGAATCTCCTCCGAGACACGATTGCGTTCGGCGCGCAACGCCTCGTCCTCGGTCTTGAGGGCGCGGATGCGGGCGTCCATGTCGAGCATCCGGTCCACGACGGATTCATCTTCGCCGCGCCGCCGCTGCGACTCGCGCACCAGGTCGGGGTTTTCGCGGATCAGTTTCAGGTCGAGCATGTCAGTTACCGAGGCCCGGCAGGAACTTGTGCCACTCTTCGAGGGAGGCGGCCTGCGCGTAGCGGTATACAAGGTGGTAGATGTTGGCCCGAGGTTGGCGCGGTGCCTTGAGGGGGCGCATCCGCGACTCCTCGAGGGTCTTGCCGCCCTTCCGATGGTTGCAGGCGCGGCAGGCCGACACGAGGTTCTCCCATGTGTGGGGGCCGCCGCGCGACTTGGGCATCACATGGTCGAGCGTCAGGTCGCGCGTGTGCTGGCCGCAGTACTGGCAGGTGTAGTCGTCGCGCAGGAAGACCTCACGGCGGGAGAGTTTGGCGCGGGGGTGGGGCCTGCGGATCAGGTGGGACAGGCGGATCACCGATGGGGCGTGTATCGAGTTCGACGGCGTGTGTATGATCGCGTGATTCAGCTCGAGGACTTCGGCCTTGCCGTTGAAGACAAGCACAAGCGCCCGCTTGACGTTACAGACGTTCAGCGGCTCGTAATTCTGGTTCAGAACCAGGACGGGTGCATCTATCTCTCTCGGCACGTTCCAAACTCCGTCGTTCCCGGCCATCAGCCGGCCACAGCTAAGTCAAAGGCTTCCTCCATACAAACTCCGACGGCTCGTCGCACCTGCCGGTGCCCGATACCGCCTTGTGCTCTAATTGTACCACGTTCAGGGCGATTCGACAATGCAGGGGATATGTCTAGCGCGTAGTATGTAGTGCCTACCGCCCCAACCACCACCCATTAACGACATGACTGTAAGCCTGTGACCGCCAGGTAGACGATCTTGCTGATCTGGGCGCGGGTCGCGTTGTTGTAGGGGCGGAACGTGCCGTCGCTGTAGCCGCCGACCGCGCCATGGCAGACGGCGGTCTCAATGACGGTGTAGAATGTGGAGCCGCGCGTCACGTCGGTGAAGGTCGCGCTCGCCGGGTTGATCTGCGTCCAGGCTGCGCCAAGCACGACGATCTTGGAGAGTTGGCCGCGTGTCACGTCGGCGTAGGGCCGGAACGTGCCGTCGGAGTAGCCGCCGATGATGCCGGCGTGGGCGGCCGTTTCGATGTAGCCATAGAAGGGGTTGGTCGCCGGAACGTCGCGGAAGGTCGGCGCGGGGGGAGTGTAGATCGGCGTGCCGAAGGCGAGCGTGACTATCTTGACGGTCTGGGCGCGGGTCGCGTTGTTGTAGGGGCGGAACGTGCCGTCGCTGTAGCCGCTGAGGATCCCGTGGCAGTAGAGATATTGCACCGGCGCGTAGAAGTAGTCCGCCGGGTGGACATCGCTGAAGTTGATCGGGCAGGGCGTGGGCGGCGGTGTGGCCGTGCCGGTAGCCTGGGGCGGCGTGGCAGTGCCGGTGGGCGGCGGTGGCGTGGCTGTGCCGGTAGACGGTGGGAGCGTCACAGTCGGCGGCGGGGTAGAGGTCGGGATTGGGGTCGGCGGGCCGGTGGTCGGTGTGGTGGTCGGTGGGGGGCCTGCGGTGCTGCTTGGGGCAGGCGTACCGGTCGGTGCGGCGGTGTTGCTTGGCGCAGGTGTGACGGTCGGCGCGGCGGTGTTGCTTGGGGCAGGTGTGGCCGTCGGCGCTGGAGTGTTGCTTGGGGCAGGCGTGGCCGTCGGCGTGAAGGTGGGAGGCGGCGTGCCGAACAGCCCGCGCGCCACGTAGATGTCCTGTTGCACCCCATCGCGGGTGTCGTTCCAGGCCGCATAGACCACGTTACTTGTCGCGTCGAAGCCCCAGTAATCTCCGGCTGCGTTGCCGCTGCCCGGCGGGAAGCCGATGTTCAGGTCTTGCGAAGCGGTGCTGACCCGCGTATCGGCGTCCCAGGTGGCACCACCGTCCGTGCTGGAGCTGTACCAGCTGTTGAACAGGTGGTTGGCGGCGTCGAGCCGCCGGTCGAGCCAGAAAGCCTGGAGCTTGCCGGTGGCGTCCACGATCACCATCGGCGTGATGTGGTCGCGGACGACGCCGGTCGGGTCATGGCTCAGGCGGGTCGGCTGTGTCCAGCTTGAGCCGGCGTCGGTGCTTTTGGCGTACACCACATCTGTGCCGTCGGAGGCGAAGTTGCGATTGTCGGTCCACGCCACATAAAGCGCGTTGTCCACCGGGCTGACTGCGGCGCTGAGGATGGCGAAGAAGCGGAACTGATCGCCGCTGCGGATCGGGCTGAGCGGCTGGTCGGCTGTGGCTGCGGTGACGGGAGTTGACCAGCTAACGCCGCCGTTGGTGGATTTTGTCATCTGGATCGTGCCTGTGTTGCCCGCGCCCCAGTTCAGCATCATGAAGTTGTACACGGTGCCGTCGTGGCCCACCACCGGGTAGGTGTACTCGGTGTCGCTCGCGCCGATCTGCTGGCGGGTTGACCATGTGGTGCCGCCGTCCGTCGAATGCTGCTCGGCCACGTAGCCCGCGCCCGGAGCATACATCATGTAGACCCGATGGTAGAAGGGGCTGCCCACGGTATTGTCAACCGCGAACCAGTCTTTGTCGTCCAGAGTTGGGTCGCCTGGCCCGACCGCCACCGACGGGTTCTGCCAGGTCGCGCCGTCGTCGTCGGTCCAGGTCATGTAGACCTGGCCCATGCTCTGGCTGTCGTTCGTCGCCAGGCAGGAGACATAGATGCGCCCATCGTCGCGGGCCATGACCACGGCATCGCTCTGGATGGTGAACGCGGATGGTATGCCGGGCATCTGTAGCTGCCGTCCGACCGGCCAGGTTGTGCCGCCGTCGGTCGAGACGTCGATCCAGACGTGCTTGACGTTGCCCTGGCGGTAGTCTTTCGATGCGACGACGACCGTGTTTGTATGCACACGGCTGACCGCGAGTCCCGGCTCGTGCTGCCCGAAGCCGGTGCCGTCTGAGTTGGCTATAACATTCGGCCCGAAGACAGGGGGAGTATGCGGAGCAGATACTTTGCCGGGGCGGGGCGCGCCTGCAGCCACGGTGCCGAGCGCCGTCAACAGGGCTAAAGTCAGGGCCAGGATCAGCACTCCCAACGGGGCGAACGCGAGGATACGTTTCAAGAGAGTTCTCCTTGTCAAAGGCCCCCTTTTCCTACGTAGGAAAAGGGGCGGGGTGGGATGGAGGTTCGGGGACAGGGATTCGAACCCCAATTCTCAGCTCCAAAGGCTGGTGTCCTACCGTTAGACGATCCCCGAATAAGGCTGCGCCTACAGTATACACAACAAGCTGCGGCGTTGTCAAAACCGCGCCAGGAGCGATCTCTAACGGAACGCTAACACTCTTCTAGCGGCGCTCTACTGCTTGGGCGGGTATACTGTTTGTGTTGCGTGAGCGACCCGGCAACGGGCTGCGCTCGCGCCCCGAATCGAGATTATTCAGAGGAGGCAGTAATGGCTAAAGTAATTGGAATTGACCTGGGGACGACCAACTCGGTCGTGTCGGTGCTCGAAGGCGGGGAGCCGACGGTTATCCCGAACGCCGAGGGCAGTCGGCTCACGCCGTCGGTCGTCGCCATCTCAAAATCGGGCGAGCGGCTGGTGGGGCAGGTGGCGCGCAGGCAGGCGATCACTAACCCTGAGAACACGATCTTTTCGATCAAGCGGTTCATGGGGCGCAAGTTCAATGACCCGGATGTGCAGCGCGATATGAAGCTGGTGCCCTACAAGGTTACTGCTGCGCCGAACGGCGATGTGCAGGTTTGGATGGGCGGTCGCGCCTACAGCCCGCCCGAGGTTTCGGCGATGATCCTCCAAAAGATGAAACAGGACTCCGAAGCATACTTAGGCGGGACGGTCACGCAGGCCGTGATCACCGTGCCGGCCTACTTCAACGACAGCCAGCGCAGCGCGACGAAAGACGCAGGCAGGATCGCCGGCCTCGAAGTGTTGCGGATCATCAACGAACCGACCGCAGCCTCGTTGGCCTACGGCCTCGACAAGAAAGGCGCTGAGGAGGAACTCGCGGTCTACGACCTCGGCGGCGGCACCTACGACATCAGCGTGCTGCGTATGGCGGAAGGCGTCTTCGAGGTCGCCTCGACCAACGGCGACACCCACCTCGGCGGCGACGACTTCGACCAGAGGATCATTGAGTGGCTGGCCGATGAGTTCAAGAAGGACCAGGGGATCGACCTGCGGCAGGACCGCATGGCCCTCCAGCGCCTGAAGGAGGCCGCAGAGCACGCGAAGATCGAACTCTCCACGACGCAATCAACCGAGGTCAACCTGCCGTTCATCACGGCGGACGCGAACGGCCCGAAGCACCTGAACATCACGCTCACCCGCTCGAAGCTCGAGCAGCTCACCAGCGACCTGATCAACAAAACCATCGGCCCGATGAAAAAGGCGCTCGAAGACGCGCATCTGAAAGCAAACGCGATCGACGAGGTGCTGTTGGTCGGCGGCCAGACCCGTATGCCGAAGGTCCAGGAAGAGGTGAAGAGCTTCTTCGGCAAAGACCCGCACAAGGGCATTAACCCCGACGAGGTGGTTGCGGTCGGGGCGGCGATCCAGGCAGGCGTGTTGAAAGGCGAGGTGAAGGACATCCTGCTCGTTGACGTGACCCCGCTGACGTTGAGCGTAGAGACCCAGGGTGGCGTCTCCACGCCGATGATCACGCGCAACACAGCGATCCCGACCAAGAGGAGCGAGACCTATTCGACGGCAAGCGACAGCCAGCCGAGCGTGGAGATCAACGTCCTCCAGGGCGAGCGCACGATGTCGGCTGAGAACAAAAGCCTGGGCCGCTTCATCCTGGACGGCATCCCTCCGGCACCGCGCGGCGTGCCCCAGATCGAAGTGACCTTCGACATTGACGCGAACGGCATCCTGAACGTGACGGCGAAGGATAAGGCGAGCAGCAAGGAGCAGAAGATCACGATCACTGCGTCGTCGGGCCTGAGCAAAGACGAAGTGGACCGGATGGTGAAGGAAGCCGAGGCGCACGCCGAGGAGGACAAGCGCCGCCGCGAACTGATCGAGGCGCGCAACCAGGCCGATTCGCTGATCTACGGCACCGAGAAGACGCTACAGGAACACGGCGAGAAGATCCCCACCGATGTGAAAGACGACGTGGAGCAGAAGCTGGCTGCGCTCAGCGAGTCGCGCGACAGCGAGAACGTGTCGCAGATCACGAGCGCGATGCAGGATCTCAGCCGGGCCGCGCAGAAGATCGGCGAGAGCATGTACGCACAGCCCGGCGGCGAAGCCGGACCCGACGGCCAGCCCGGCCCCGAGGCCGGATACACCCCGCCGACCGATGAAGGCACCGTCGAGGGCGACTTCCGCGAGGTATAGGCGAGTGGTTAGTGGTTAGTGGTTAGTGGTTAGAATATGAGTTATGCCGCTGGGGTACACCATGTATCCCCGGCGGCTTCTTTCATGCTCACTCTACCCCACTGCCGTTCTTGTATAATGGTTTGACAAGGTTCCGGGATGGAGAGGCAGGGCGAGGACATTCCAGCTTATACGTTTCGTAAAAGGAGTTCTCATGACGGCGGACGGCGCGGCTGCGTTCCGAAGCTACCACCCGCTGCTCTTCGGCATCGCCTACAGGATGCTCGGCAGCGCGAGCGAAGCCGAAGACATCGTCCAGGAGGCATATCTGCGCTACATGGGGGCGCGCGAGCAGCCCCAGGCGCTCAAGCCCTTCCTGACAACCATCGTCACCCGCCTCTGCCTGGACCACCTCAAGTCGGCGCGTGTCCGTAGAGAGCAGTATATCGGCCCCTGGCTGCCCGAGCCTTTGCTCACGCCCGACCCTGCCCGCGGCCCCCTTCAGACGCTTGAGCAGCAGGAGTCACTTTCGCTCGCCTTCCTGGTCTTGATGGAGTGCCTGACACCACAGGAGCGGGCGGTGTTCCTGCTACGGGAGGTCTTCGAGCACAGTTACGAGGAGATCGCGTCAATACTCGGCAGCAGCGCCGCGTCGTGCCGCCAGATGTTCCACAGGGCGCAGAAGCGGCTCGCCGAGCGCAGGCCGCGCTTCAAGCCGGAACCTGCCCAGCAGCAAAGACTGTTCGCGAGCTTCGTCGCCGCTTGCCAACGGGGCGACCTGGCGGCTCTTATCCAGGCCCTGGCCCAGGATGTCACGATCTGGTCTGATGGAGGCGGCAAGGCATCCGCCGCACGGCGTCCGATCGTGGGCCGCGATGCGGTTGCTCGCTTCCTCCTCGGGCTGGTGCGGATCGCTCCTGAAAACCTCCGCATCCAGCTCGTAGAGGTGAACACCAGTCCCGCGCTCCTCCTGTGGGAAGGCGACTCACTGATCTCCGTCATGGTCTTCGATTTTGAGGGAGAACATCTCCAGGCTGTGCATGCGGCCCGCAACCCCGACAAGCTGGCCTTCATAGAGAGCCAGGCGCGCGGACGGGGTGAGTAGGCTGCGGGCCGCCCTGCCTGTCACAGATCCCGATGGCATCTCGTCTCCTGTTGGTAGAGATAGAGTCCGGCGGAAGCCGGGTAGCTGGAGGAGGCGCGATATGAGCAGGGTTCTTGTTACCGGGGGTACTGGGGCGTTGGGGCGGGCGGTCGTTGAGAAGCTCAAGGGCGAAGGTCACACCGTCCGGGTGATGAGCAGGCGTCCAGAGCGGCCGGGGAGCAGGCGCGACGTTGAGTGGGCAGAGGCGAACCTGGCAACCGGCATGGGGATTCGTGCGGCGGTCGCCGGGGTAGACGCCATCGTCCACGCGGCCACCGACCCCTTTCTCCACACACGGCAAGTAGACGTCGAGGGCACGCGGCGGCTGCTGGACGAGGCCGGGCCTGCGGGCGTGAGCCACATTGTCTACCCGTCGATCGTCGGCATTGAGCATTTGGCGCAGCTTGCTTTCCCCTACTACAAAGCCAAAGTCGCCGTCGAGCAGATGGTGAGCAACAGCGGCCTCCCGTGGTCGATCTTGCGGGCGACCCAGTTCTACTCTCTGGTGGACAGGGCGATACGGGTTCTCTCACGAAGCCCGGTGGTGCTGCTGGACACGGAGTTCCGTTTCCAACCTATCGCGGAGAGCGAGGTTGCGGGCGTGCTGGCCGCGTGCGTGACAGCCGGGCCGGGCGGCAGGCTGCCGGAAGTAGCCGGGCCACAGGTGCTCACCGCGGGTGAGCTGGCGCGGGTCTGGCTGGCGGCGCGTGGACGCCACCGGCTGCTGGTGCGGGTGCCCTTGCCGGGTCGGGTCGCAGCAGCATTTCGTCGCGGTGCCTTAACCCGCCCGGAGCGCACGTATGGGCATATCACATGGGAATCGTGGTTGAGCGAACGCTACGCGCGGGAAATGCCGGCCGCGGCACACTAGAAGGGGGTGGATCACTTGGGACGCACACTCATCGCACAGGCGGATTCTCGGCAAAGGGTCGTGCAAGCAGTGCTGGGCCTGATCGGCCTCGGCTACGCCCTTGCGGCTCTGGCACTCCTGCTCGCGCCGGTCTGGTTCTTCCAGAATATCGGCCCTTACTCGCCGTTCAACCGGCATTACGAGGGCGACGCGGGTGCCTTTCTGCTCGCGTTGGGCGGCGGCTTACTGGTCGCGGCGCGAGACCCGGCGCGGCACGCCGCGCTGATCGGCGTAGCGGCCTGGGGCAGCGTGCTGCACGCTGCCAACCACATCTACGACTCTCTAGCCAGCGGGGCATCCATCGGACACTGGTTCACCGACACTCTCCCTCTGGTGGCCGCCGGCCTCGTGCTGGTGGCCGTCTGGCTGCCCCTGGTTCGCCGCGAGCCGCCCCGCAGCCAGGGCCGCTAGAGGGCAGCGCGGAGCGTTTGCATGTGTACAGCATGTGCCGCAGCGCCGGTGATCTGAACAGCTGAGCTCTGACCGCTTACTGTGTTATAATACGGGCAGCAGGATAGCTACGGAGTGCGGAGATTCCTCGCTGCGCTCAGAATGACAGTGGGTGCGCTCAGAATGACGATCCACGAAAAACACGGAAAAACACGAAACTCTCGAAGCCGTCCACGAATGCGGGTCACGAATACACGAATGGTATGAGGTGATCGGGAGATAGGGGGTAAGGCAACGGTCCACGGGCGGAGCCGTGTCTTACAGCCGTCAGTAGGCGGGGCCGCCGAGACGGCGGCGATACAGAGCTATATAGGTGCCCTGGGGGATGATGTGCTGCCGCTGCCCGAAGAACACTGCGAGGACCTGTTAGTAGCTGTATGAGTAAGATGGGAGGCATTGAATATGACAACGTACCACTTCACAGTCGTGATCGAGCCGGACGAGGACAGCTTCCACGCCTATGTCCCGACCCTGCCCGGATGTCACACGTTCGGAGCGACATTGGACGAGGCTCGCACAAATGTCATGGAAGCTATTGAGCTGCATATAGAATGTATGCAGCAGGATGGCGAGCCAATCCCCGTCGAATCCGAATCACTTGTGATAATGCGCCTGAGTGTGCCGGCAGCGGCGTGAGCGACAAACTACCGCGTGTTGATTGCCGGCAATTAATAGGAGCATTAGAACGAGCAGGATTCGAGAAGGTGCGACAACGGGGTAGACATCTGAGTATGCGCCGTGCATCCGATAACAAACGAGTTACGGTCCCTGTTCACAAAGGACGCCCCGTACCGATCGGTACACTGCACTCCATTTTGAGGGATGCAGGGATTGCAGACGACGAGTTTCGTGAGCTTCTAGCGTAGGGCCGAGGAGGGCAGCGATGAGACTATTGCGCTACGGACTGCTCTTGGTATTTTTCGCGCTAGCACTGGCGGCGCTCGCAGAGGTCGGCGCACCGTCCAGGGCGCAAACCGGCGGGGGTTGTCAGGCTTTCCCCCAGACCGGGCAGAAGGTGTGCGGCAGGTTCTTGGCCTACTGGCAGAGCCACGGCGGGCTGGCCCAGCAAGGCTACCCGATCTCCCCGGAGTTCCAGGAGAAGTCGGACCTCAACGGCCGGAGCTACACGGTGCAGTACTTCGAGCGGGCGGTCTTCGAGCTGCACCCGGAGAACCAGCCGCCTTACGACGTGCTGCTCTCGCAGCTCGGCACCTTCCTGGGGCGGCAGAAATATCCGAACGGCTGGCCCGCCGCGCCGCCTGCGACGGCTACGCCGACGCACACATCGGCGCAGTGTGGGATGACGGCGGAGGAGGCCAATACCGTCAGCCTGATCAATGACCGGCGAGCGGGCCTCGGCCTCGGACGGCTGACGGTAAACTGCGCTCTGGTCAGCTCGGCGCGCGGCCACTCGAACGACATCGGCCCGCGCGGGCTATGCCAACACAACGGCACCGACGGCAGCAGCGCGTGGGACCGCATCGCCCACGCAGGGTACACCGGCACCGCCCGTGGCGAGGTAATAGGTTGTGGGTACGCGTCCGCATCGGCTATCGTCGGGGATTGGTGGAACGACCCGCCGCACTACGACGTGTTGGCAAACCCGAGCACCAACGAGATCGGCTGCGGGTGGTGGTATGCCGGCATCGGAGGTCGCGCCTGGCAAACCTGCGACACCGGCGTAGAGGCCGCCAAATAGCACCTGCCTCTAGTCTCCTACCGCCGTGGCTTCTTCGCGTACATTGTGACTGTGGCACCCTGGCCGAGGAGCGCAGCCAGGGGTGCCCAGACCAGGCTGATCGCCGCGAGGACGGGGGCCAGCAGCAGGGCGGCAGCGATGTCGGCGGGGCTGGTGGGATCGGGGTGGCGGCCGGCGAGGACTTTCGCGCCACGGGTGCGGAGCAGGTTGTAGAGCGTGTTATGCCGGATGCCGAGCATGTTTTCGGCTGTCTGCACGAAGCTGAAGAAGTCGTACTCCGAGGCGAAGTAGCTCACCATGCGGGGGTGGAGTCCGGCCTCGTCGAGCATACGCCGGAGCGTCTGCGGCGTGAAGTGGTTCAGGTGGCGAGGCACGTCGAGGTGGAACCAGCGCGATTTGGCGAGGCGGGCCTCGACTGAGCCGAAGTTCGGCACCGCCACCAGCAGCGTGCCGCCGGGGTAGAGTATCCGCGCGACCTCCTGCAAGAGGGCCTCGGGGTCGGTGATGTGTTCCAGCACATGCCAGAGGATCACGGCGTCGAAGCTCTCGGATGGCAGGCGTAGATCGGTGATGTTCGCGGTCTGCACGTCTATGTGCAGCACGTCACGGGCGTAGCTCGCACTGTCTTCGCTGAGTTCGGTGCCCGCGACCTCCCAGCCCCGCTTACGCAGATGGTGGAGAAGCAGTCCTCGCCCGCAGCCGATGTCGAGGACGCGCCCAGGCTCGAGGCCGTTGGCGATTTCGATCAGCCGGGTGCGGAAGGCATAGAGCCAATCGAGCAGCCGCTCGAGGGGCAGGCTGTACCGCTTGCCCTGGCCGTAGTAGCCGCGCGGGTAGTACTTGCCGATCTCGTCGGGCGGGGGCTGGGGTGTCGTCAGCACGAGGCCGCAAAGGGAGCAGCGCTCCAGCACAAAGATGCCGCCGCTGATGTAGTCGCGGGCCGAGAAGAGCGGTCGGCGGTCGGCGGCGGGGTGCGGGCAGCCGGATCGCGGTTCGCCGGTCGAGGTATCGGCCTCGCCGGGGCTGAGAGCAGAGGTCAAGGGAGGCTCCTGTGCGAGTATCGCGCCGATGAGCGGGTGGGGAAGGCGGGACTCGAACCCGCACGCCTTTCGGCACATGATCCTAAGTCATGCTCGGCTGCCAGTTACGACACTTCCCCGAAGTACACGATAAGCGCCACCCTATTATACCCAATTTCGGCTTAAGCCGCCAGCCCTTGCCGAGTTCGCCTCGCCGTACTATAATGCCGTCAGAGGGAGGGTCGTATGGCGAAGCGTTACGCCCTGGCCGTCGCGCTTGTGCTCGCGGGGAGCATGGCGCTGCGGCTGGTGGGGCTGGGTTGGGGGCTGCCGCACTACGATCCGCGCGTGCTCGCCCACAGCCTGGACCGCCCGACCTATCACCTCGACGAGGATAACTTCCTCTGGGGGCAGGTCAACCCGACCTCAGCCGCGTTCGAGATCCACGACTTCCATTGGGGCACTCTCCAATTCTTGCTGATCTCCGGTGTGCTATGGCTTGGGCAGGCTGTGGGCGTCGTACACGCGCCCTGGCAGTCGGCCTTTGTGCTGGGCGATGCGTCGGCGCTGCCGCAGATCTACATGCTGGGGCGGCTGGTCTCGACGGCGGCCGGCGTAGCGGCTACAGGCGTGGTTATCGCGCTGGGGCAGGCCGTCGGCGGGCGGTGTGCGGGGATAGGTGCGGGGGTCGCCTATGCGCTGGCCCCGCTCGCCGTGGTCGAGGCCCACTACTTGACGAACGATCTGACGATGAGTGCGCTCGTGGCCGGCTGTGTGCTGGCGGCGGTCTGGGCCATGGGGCCGGGCGGGAGGTGGGGTCTGGTGTTGGCGGGGCTTTTGCTCGGACTTGCCACAGCGACGAAATATTCGGCCATATTCGCCGCGCCCGCGCTGCTGCCTGCCCAGTGGGCGCTCTGGCGCGGGTCGCGCGCCGATGAGGGCGGCCGCAGCACAGCGTGGACAGTCTTGCCCCTGCCGTGGGCCGCTGCCGCGCTAGGCTTCCTGCTCGGTGAGCCGTATGCCGTCACGGCTCCCGGTTCGGTGCTGGCCGGGATCCGTTCGGCAGCCGAGGCGAACCTCGTAGGCACCGCGAATTGGCGCGCGCCGCTCGGCATGTTGCGCTTGCAGGCGCAGGCCCTCGGCACCCTGGGACTCACCTGGCCCCTCGCGCTGCTCGCCCTCTGCGGCCTGGTACTCCTCCTAGCAGCCCTCCGCCCTTCCCGAAAGGGAACGCGGGTGCCGGCCTCCCCTCCCCCTACAGGCGAGAGGCTGCGGGCGAGGAAAGCCGTCCTGCTCGCCGCAGTCGCGGGGCTGGTGGTGAGCGTGGCGGTCAACAGCGTCTTCATGCTCCGCTACGACCAGCCGCTGGTGCCGCTGCTGGCTGTGGCGGTTGGGGTCGGCTGGGCGGCCATCCCGTGGGCTTGGGGGAGAGTTGTAGCTGGTGGCCTCGCGGTGGCGTGGGCCGGGGCGATCACGCTAGGCCAGCTCGCCCTGATGACGGAAGCCCACCCCGCGAACGAGTTGCAGACCTGGGTACTGGCGCAGATAGCGCCCGGCACGCAGGTCGCGCGCACATGGAGGGAGTATCCACCGCTCGACGACGCGCGCTATCCACAGGTCCACCTTGACCCCTGGCTGCCGGACCTCGCGCCCGACCAGAGCCCAGACTACATTATCATGGACGATATGCAGTACGGCCCACCCACCCCGCGCCTGGCGGCACGGCTCGCGCGCGACTACACGCAGGTCGCGCGTTTCTCGGCCCAACCTCACATCGGCTCATTTTCCTGGTCGGAGGGCAGCACGCCGCACGACTGGAAGTACAGCCACCCCTCGTTCGTGGTCTACAGGCGAGTGGGCAGTGGGCAGTAGGCGCTGGGCGGCGGAAACCGGGGTGGTGCTTGGGGCATATGCCGTGCTCGCGGTGGGGATGACCTGGCCGCTGGCGGCGCACTTCACGACGGCGCTGCCCGACGGGAGCGACGGCTGGCAATATATGTGGAACCTCTGGTGGATGAAGACGGCGCTGGTGGACCTGCATACGAACCCGTTCCACACCGACCTGCTTTACTATCCGCACGGCGTCAGCCTGCTTTTCGACACCCTGACGCCCTTGCTCGGCGTGATAAGCATCCCGTTCCAGCTACTCGGCATGAGCTTGCCCGCCGTCTACAACCTGCTGGTCATGTTCAGCTTCGTGGCCGGCGGCTACGGCACCTACCTGCTGGTTCGCTGGCTGACCGGCGTGCGTGCGGCGGCCTTCGTGGCGGGGCTGATCTTCGCCTTCTGCCCCTACCACTTCGCCCACCTGCGCGGCCACCTCAACCTGCTCTCTCTCCAATGGCTCCCCTTCTACGTGCTGGCCCTCCACCAGGCGTGGGACGACCGCGCTTCGTATCGGCACCGCGCCCTCCATTCCGCGTTGGCGGGGCTGTGGCTGGCGGTTAACGCCTATACGGAGTGGACGTATGCCCTCTTCTTGGGGCTGTTCACCGCCTGGTTCGTGGTCTGGCAGCTGCTCTCAGACCGGCGGGGGACGGTCCGGCGCGCGGGGCTGGGGAGTTTGGCCGTGACGGGCGGAACGGCGCTCGCGCTGGTCGCCCCGGCGCTGGTGCCGATGGTCGAGGAGGCACGCGCATCGAGCTACATGCAGACCACCCCCCGCGAGGTCGCCTTCCTTTCCTCCGACCTGACCGATGCCTTCATGCCCAACCTGTTTCACCCGCTCTGGCCGGACCACGGCGCAGCGGCGCTCGCGCATTATGCGGGTCGCCCGCCCGCCGAGATAGTCGTCTTCGTAGGCTACACGGTCCTGTTTTTGTCCATTGCCACGGTCTGGGCGTTGCGTGGGCGGCCGGAGGTGCGTTTCTTGGGGCTGACGGCGCTCGGCGGCTGGATACTCAGCCTGGGGCCGATCCTGCACGTCTGGGGGCAGAGCATCTTCGGCGGCATCCGTATCCCGTTGCCTTACGCGGGGCTCTACTTCCTGCCTTTCTTCAACATCTTCAGGGTGCCAGCCCGGTTCATGGTGCTGGTGATGCTCGCGCTGGCGGTACTGGCCGGATACGGGCTGGCGGCTTATGCAGGGCGCTCGCGGCTCCGGGGCGGGATGCTGTTGAGCCGCACGGCTTGCGTGGCGGTTGGGGTGCTGGTGTTGGCCGAGTTCCTCGCGGTGCCTTACCCGACGATGGTGTTGCGCGATGCCGCCGGCTTCTACGAGCAAGCGGCGCGCGAGCCGGGGCAGTTCGCTATCCTCGACCTGCCGCTGACGCCGCTGGCGACATATCTCGGCTACCAGACAGTGCATCACAGGCCGTTAGTGGATGGACACCTGTCGCGCCAGCCGCCCGACCCGTTCATCACGGACACGCCGGTGCTGCGCTACCTGCTGCCGTCCACCCCCGCAGACGACCCGCTCGCCGCCGAGGCCGCCCGCACCGGCCTCGCCGACCTGCGCCGGGCAGGAGTGCGCTGTGCCGTGGTACACTGGTGGGCTACCTACGGTAAGGAGCAAGGCGATCTGCGGACAAAGCTGGCCCGCGTCTTCCCCGGCCTGGTCTCCCGCCCCTTGCCGGACCAGCAGATGGAGATTTTCACGCTGTCTCCGTGAACCGTCGAAAAGGGGATTGAATTGACGACATCTTCCGTATCCAGTCCAATACGTACTCCGCACTTCGCACTCCGCACTCCGCACTCCGCACTCGCCCTGGCCGTTCTCGTGGGCGCGGTACTGAGGCTGATCGGGCTGACGCGGCAGGGACTGTGGACGGATGAGCTGTATGTGGTCTGGGAGGCCAGGCAGCCTCTCGACCTCGTGCTCGACCCGCGCATACATGTGCAGCACCCGCCGGGCTATCGGCTGGCGTTGCACGTATGGTTGGGGCTGGGTACGGCGGAAGGTTGGGTGCGGCTGCTGCCTGTGGTGTCGGGAGTGTTGCTGATCCCCGTCGTTTGGGCGACTGCCCGCGAGCTTTGGCCGGAACGCCCCTATGCCGCAGCCGCCTCGGCGTTGGCGGCGGCTACGGCCCCCTTCCTGCTGCACTACAGCCAAGATGCGACGGCCTATAGCTGGGCGATGCTCTGGACGGCGGCGAGCGTGCTGCTGCTGCTCCGGGCCTGGCGCACCGACCGCGCAGCCTGGTGGATCGCGTGGGCGGGGAGCCTCCTGGTCGCGGCCTACATCCACTATTTCAGCTTTTTCCCCCTCGGAGTCGAAGCCGTAGCGGTTACCGTCGCCGGTATGACGGTGAGGGGTCGTACACAACAGTTGCGACATGCGTTGCTCGCGCTCGTCGGCGCGGGACTGCTCTACGCGCCCTGGGTCTGGGTGCTGATGACTACCGTACCCGACAGCGTGGCTACCCCGACCTTCCCGCTGACCGTGAACACCCAACTGCTGCATTGGGTTCCGACGTTGCTGGTCGGGCCGGCTCACGACCGCTTCTGGCAATCTCAGGTGGGGCTGGCGCTGGTTTGGGGGCTGCTGTTCGGCGTCGGCGTTTGGCTTGCATGGAGGGCGGCGCGGGCGCGCGAGCTTCGGGCCGATGCTCGTGCCGCGCTCTTGGCCGCCTGGGTGATAGCAGGGACAGTCGGCCCCTACCTATTCCTGCGGGTCACCGAGCCGCCGTCCGCGTGGCACTCGATCAACTTCGCTGCCTTCGCAGTGCCGGGGGTGGTGCTCGTGCTGGGTGGTCTGTTTGCGTCGTTGCCGGAGCGGGCGCGGGTGGTTGTCGCGGCCTGCTGGCTGGCGCTGGTCGCCGTGCAACAGCAGGGCGAGCTGACCGCACCACCGAAGCAGGATTGGCGGGGCCTGCTCGCCAGGATCTCCTCAGAGGCGCGCCCCGGCGATGCATGGCTGGCCTTCCCGGCGCTGCACGCCGGTGCGGCAGCGGCATACTACCCGGTGCCGATCCCGGTGCTCGGCGGCTGGTTCGCCGCAGACGGCTCGGACCCGACGGGCGCCGCCTACTGGTTCCACCCCGGCTGGCGCTGGCGCGGCTTCCTCGACCCCCAGGCCACCCTCAGCAGCGATTGGGCGGGCGAGATCGGATCGCGCACGGCGGGCGCGACCCGCATCTGGTATCTGGCCGGCGACGGAGCCGACGGCACCTACCCGCCCAGCCCCGCCGCCGAGCGCGCGCTGACCGCCGCCGGCTGGCACCCCATCGGCGAATGGCACGCCAGCCCCCTCGTGCTCCGCCTCTACGCGGCGGGGGCCGAGGGTGAATAACACCCGGCCTCTAACACGTTTCGCGCCGCCTGCCATCTTGATCGGCCTGATCTGCCTGCTCGCATGGCGGGTACAGTACGCTGTGGACCAGGAGGTGAGCCTGCTGCCCTGGCTGATGGGGCGCGGCTGGGTACTCTACCGAGATATGATCGACCAGCACCCGCCGCTGCTGCCGGCGCTTCTCGCGTTGCTCGGCGCGAGCGACCCCGGCCTGCCGCTCCACCTGGTGATCATCGGCCTGTTGGCCGTCACGCTGGAGCTGGCCTATGCTCTTGCCGCACGCCTCGCGGGCCGGTTGGCGGGGCTGGGCGCGGCGCTGCTCACGGCGACCTGGGGCCTACCCTTCGACTCTCTTCACCTCTGGTACGATGGCGCGCTCGCGCCGATCTATCTCGGTGTAGGCTGTTTGGCGGCCGCTCACCTCTCCTCTACAAGGGTCGGGGAGATCGCATCGGGACGGGGCCGGGGGCTTAGGACGGCGCTGGTCATCGGCTTGCTGCTGGGGCTGGGGGTGCTGATCAAGCAGCACGCGGCGGGCGCGGTGCCGTTTGTGGGGGCGGGGATGGCGTTCTCGGAGCGCGGCTCGTGGCAGAGGGTCGGGGCGTATGCCGTCGGGGTGGTATCTCCGGCGGCGGTAGCTGCCGCCCTGCTCTGGTTCCAGGGGGCGGCTGGAGAGGCGTGGTACTGGGCGGTGGTGTATAACCTAACCGGGAACTACCCGGCTGCCGCAGGTCTGCCGATGCCGGCGAGCGAGTGGGGGCTGGCGGCGGCGCTCTTTTTGCCAGCAGTTGCGCTCCTGCTGATCGGTGGCCGGTACGCCTGGCGGGACGCTGCCGGAGGTAGGCTGCTTGTCGCGCGTGCGCTCGTGGCGGGGGGGCTGCTGCTGGCGGCGACGCTGCCGGCCTGGCCCCGCTACGGGCGCTACCATTTGCAGGCCGCCGTGCCGCTGCTGGCGGTGGCAGCTGCCGTCGCGGCGGTACAGATCGCGGCGGTCTGGCACGAGGGAGGGTTGCGCGGGCGGCTGGTCGCCGGGGCGGGGCTGCTCTTGCTCTCGGTCTACGCCGTGACTGGGGCCGACCAGTCGGCGAAGGCGCTCGGCTACGTGAGCTTGTCCGAAGCGCCGTCGGCACCGTATGCAGCGACTTTGCCGGGCTTGCGGGCCTGCGTGGACGCGCACGCCCCACCCGGTACACCGATCTTCCTATACGGCCTCGACGCGATGCTCTACCGGGTTCTCGAGCGCGAGCCGACACGTCCCTGGGCACCTCAATTGCCCTGGATCATGGCGGCGGGCGACACGCAGGCTCGGTGGTGGGCGGGGATGGAGGCGGCGCGCCCACCCGTCGCGCTGGTCTCCGGCAGCGGCTGGGACAGCTCGCCGGGGCCGAGCATGGACAGCGGAGAGGGACGGCTGCGCTACCACTACCGCGCTGTCGGGCGCTTCGCGGTCGCGGTCTATCCGGGCGCTCCGCCTTACGATGTGGTCTGCCTGGTGAGGAGCGAGAGTGCGGGCCGTTGACCGGCGGACGGCCCTGGCGGCCATCGTGCTGCTCGGCGCGGCTGCGCGCTTCTGGAACCTCGATTGGGACGGCGGCGCATACATCCTCCACCCCGACGAATGGGCGCTCAACGAGACGGTGCGGCACCTCGGCCCCGACCTGAACCCGCACTTCTTCTACTACGGCTCGCTGCCGATCTACCTCTACCGGGCCACGGCGGAACTGCTGCGTATGCTCACCGGGCTGGACTGGTTAGCCACCGAGCGGTTGGCGCTGATCGGGCGGTCTTGGTCGGCGCTGGCGAGCACGGCGATGCTGCCGTTACTCTTCCTGGTAGGGCGGCGGCTCTGGGGGGATCGGGCGGGGCTGTTGGCGGCAGGCTGCACGGCAGGGGCAGCGCTGCTGATACAGGCGGCGCACTTCGGCACGGTGGACAGCGCCGTCGCGCTGGCGGGGATTCTGCTGCTCTGGGCGGGCCTGCACATAGCCGACGGCGGCGGGCCGAGGTGGTATGCCCTGAGTGGGGCTGTGCTGGGGTTGGCGACAGCAACCAAGCTGACTGCGGCTTCGTTCGCGCTGCTGCCGTTGCTCGCCTGGGCCTACGCCGCGCCCCGCCGCCCGTCCCGGCTATTGCTGCTCGGCGGCGTCGCCACAGGGATGACGTTGCTCGCCGCGCCCTACTATCTGCTGGCCTGGGCGGAACTCTGGGACGCGATCAGGGCGCAGAGCGACGAGTTGAGCGGCGGGTACAAACTCCCCTACACTTGGCAGTTCATCGGCAGCACGCCGTATCTCTTCGAGCTGCGGAACCTGGTCGTCTGGGGGTTGGGGCTGCCGCTCGGCACGGCGGCGCTCGGCGGCTGGGCGTGGGCGCTCTGGGAGGCCACGCGTAGGCGAACCGCCTTGTTGCTTTTGCTGGCCGCATGGCCCACACTCTACCTGCTCTATATCGGCACCTGGGAGGTGCGGTTTGTGCGGCACACGCTGCCGCTGGTGCCCTTCTGTTGCCTGTTTGCCGCCGGGGGCGCGGTCGCTCTCTGCCGGAGGCTGGGGCAGACGGGTCGTGCAGGCCGCCTCCTGGGGCGGGCGACGGTGGTCGCGATTGGCGGGGGCGGTGCCGCCTGGGGTCTGGCGGTGTTGGCGATCTACAGCACAGCTGACACGCGCCTGGCGGCCTCGACGTGGATGCGGGCCAACCTGCCGCCGGGCACCCGGCTGGTGATCGAGGACAAAAACACCTTGCTGCCGGTGCCGAAGGGAGGACCGTATCGCTACGTCGTGACGCCGACGCTCGCGCCCGACACGCCAACCAAGCTCGGCACGCTGGCGGCGGACCTGGCGGCGGGCGAATTCTTGGTGGTGCCTGATCGCCGCTGGTCGGCGGTGATGCCCCGACTGCCCGACTACCCGCTCACCGGGCGCTACTACCGGCTGCTGCACGCCGGCGGCCTCGGCTACGCCCCCGCCGCGACCTTCGCCGACCCGCCGCGCCTCGGCCCATTCGCCTGGAACGACGACAGTGCCGAGGAGACGTTCCAGGTCTTCGATCACCCGACGGTGCAGATCTTCCGCAACACGGGGCATTTCTCAGAGGCAGAGTTGCGCGCGTTGCTCGCTGGCCCTTAGAAGGCTCTACGCCCGCTTTGCCGCAGGCTCGAACTCCTCTGCCACCGTGGTCGCCGTGGCGGCCCAGCTCCACTGCATCTTTATCTTGAGGCTGCGCTCGATCATCTTCATGATCGGCAGATCCTGGACGACGACGAGGGAGACTGCGGCCCCGGTCTTCTGGGCGCGCGCTGTCCGCCCGACGCGGTGAACGTAGTCCTCCACGGTCTGGGGCACATCGTAGTTGACGACGTGGGTCACGTCGAGGATGTCGAGGCCGCGTGCCGCGATGTCGGTGGCTACCAGGATCGGGGAGTCGCCGTCCTTGAAGGCGTCGAGGGCGCGCAGCCGCTCTTCGAGCGAAAGGTCGCCGTGCAGCGCCACGTTCGGCACGTTGCGAGCACGCAGAGCGCGGTGGAGATCATCCACATCGCGCTTGGTACGCACGAACACCAGCACGCGCTCGGCCCCGGGCGCTTTGAGCACACGCAGCAGCGCAGGCAGCTTGTTGTTGTCGGCGATCATTGTCACAGACTGGGTTACGGTGGCGACGGTGCTGATCGGCGGGTCCACGCTGGCTGTCACTGGGTCGCGCAGCAGGCGGGTCGCCAACGGCCTGATCGCCGGCGGCAGCGTTGCCGAGAAGAAGAGCGACTGGCAATGGCCCGGCAGGTGGGAGACGAGCTGCTGCACATCGGGCAGGAAGCCGAGGTCGAGCATCCGGTCCACTTCGTCGAGCACGAACGCCTGCACATCCCTGATACTAAGCTGCCTGCGGCGGATCAGGTCGAGCAGGCGACCCGGCGTGCCGATCACGACCTGCGCGCCTCCGCGCAACTGGTCAACCTGGTCGCGCATACTCGCGCCACCGACAATGACCGCGAAGCGCACCTGCATGAACTGGGCGTAGCCGCGGATTTCGTCTTCGACCTGGTAGGCCAGCTCGCGGGTGGGGACGACGATCAGGGTATGGAGGCCGTCTGCTGCGGCGATCCGGTCGAGCAGCGGCAGGACGAAGGCGGCTGTCTTGCCGGAGCCGGTCTGTGCGCTGCCTAGCACGTCACGGCCTTCGAGTACGGCCCCGATCACTTCCTGCTGGATGGGGGTCGGCGTGATATGCTCACGCGCTGCAATGCCCGCCTGCAAGGCGGGGCTGAGATTAAAATCTGTAAAGCGCAATCGGGCGCGTCCTTTCTATGGCCCTCGGATGTGGGGGTCTGTGGGAGTGGATGTGTGAAAATAACTTCGCTTGTTCTAACCGTCTTAACATTATCTCTTAAAGTATACCCGAAACGGGTGTGTAAAGCAAGATTCCTAGCTGAGGCAAGGCGGGTACTGTACATGTCTAGCGTCTGATGCGACGAGCTTAGGGAGGCACCAACGATGGAGGCGAGGCCCCGAATTGTTGCAACTGGATAAAATAGTCCAAGATGCTCACCGCTTGCTGGCGGCACGTCGCCAGCAGGCTAGCCAAGATACTGTGCGCCTCTGCTCCCCCGTCCGTGCGGTTACAGCCGCCCGTCTTGCGCGTCAGCACCCCCGGCCGCAATTGCCGCTCTGCCAGGTTGTTTGTAGCGTCCAGTTCTTCCCAGTACAAAAAGCGCAACAGGTCCTCTCGGTGCTTGCGCAACCGGGCCGCCAAGCGAGCATTATCCGCATCGCGCCATCGCCTCTTCGGCCCCAGCAGACTGTCCAAGCCCGCTTCCAACTCGTCCGTCGCGGCTTCATATGCCTCACTACGCAAGTCGCTCGCCCCCGCCTTCAAGACCAAAGCCTCGCGCAATACCTCGACGACGGCCTCGGCAAACTTGCGGGCGCGCCCCCTCTTGGTCAGCGTGAGTTCCCGCAACTCTCTCAGCAGGTGGGCCACGCATTTCTGCGCCAGCCAGCCCTCCAGCGCCGAGGCGTCATAGGCAATAAAGCAATCGCTCACCAGTACACCTGCGAAAGACCGCCCCAGGATCTCGAGGATTACCTCGTGGCCCCGAGAGGTCTTGACCGTGTAGAGAGTGACCTTGCTGTCACAAAATACCCAGAGCCAGGCGGACAAAGCCCCAATGCGCCAGCCGGTTTCGTCGGCATGCACAACCCAGCTAGCGCGCAGAGCCGCCATCAATTCCTCATAGACCGGCTGCGCCTTTGCTGCAAGGCGGGTATCGGCCTGGCTCAAGCCGCCGCGCGTCGTCTCCAATCCAAACTCATCACGAAAGAGTTCGACTATCTTGCCGTAGGAAGCACCGAAGCGGTGATGCAGATCGGCCGCGAGTGCCTTGATGCGGGGGCCGAAGACGACGCCGGCCGCGCCATGGGCAGTCGAGATTTGCTCAGGGTGCGTGGAATGGACGCGCTTCCCACAGCCGGCACACTGCCCACTCTCGGTGAGAAAGCGTGTGACGACGGGGGCCACCGCCGGGATGTCGATCTGGAACTGCTCGTGGGTTTGGCGCTCGGTGAGGGGGCCGGCACACTCCGGACAGGCGGGCAAGCCTACTTGGTGCTCGATATGCACTTGGGGCGGGGTGGGGCGGCGGGCAAAGCGGCCTTGCCCTGGCCGGCGGCCCGGCTTTTGGGGTCGGCTTTGCGCGCTCGGCGGGCAAAGGGAGTGGCCTGGCGCTTGCCGGCGCGCTGTGCGGCGGCCAATTCGGCTTCCAACTCGGCGATGCGGACGTCACGGGCTGCAAGTTTGGCTTGCAGCGTTGCAAGTTGGGCTTCGAGGGTGGCTATCCTCCGGTCGCGGGGATCTTCGATTGGCAGCGGATCAGCATTCATACGAAACAATTCTACCGAAAAGTGGGCGAGGAGCGCAAGTCGCTGGGTGATCCCCGCTACGCGCTAAACATGTACTGATGAGTCATCTCACCTTACCCCTTGCCGTCTCCGCTAGGGAAAAGCTCATTAACGGATACGCCAAGGGAAGAAGAAATGCGTAAAAGATTTAGCACGGAAATATTGCGCTCACCACGTTCTACAGCACCCACATAAGTGCGATGTAGCCCGCATTGAGAAGCTAACTCTTCTTGCGACCAACCTCTAGCGTACCTGAGTTCCCGAACACGGAGGCCCAGCCGCTTAAGAAACAGCTTTTGCTCGTGACCCAGGCTCATAGCTAGAATACTGCCGCAAAGATGCTGTTATGTCTACAGCCGATAAGTAGCACCGGCATGTAAAAACCGGTTCCGCGTGAAGAGTAGTCCCTCACGTCGCGCCGATGAGCAGCCTGTACAACTCCCTCTGGCGCTCCACCGCGCGGCGGTAGAGGTCTTCATGCTCAGGGTGTGGTGTGTAGGTCGTGCCGGTCGCGCCGGGTAGGTCGCCGGCGTGGGTGATCGCGTCTAGCTGCTCGAGCGCCAGCAGCGCGTTCCCACGGCTGCTGGCCTCGGCCTCGCCGGAGGCGACGACCGGCAGGCCGAGCACATCGGCCATGATCTGCATCCAGGCTGGGGAGTGGAGCAGCCCGGCCCCGCTTGCGACGAAGTGGTGCGCCTGGTGTGCCTGGGGTCTCAGCCCCTCGAAGATCAGCGCGAAACGATATGCGACCGCCTCCAGCCCCGCGCGCAATATCTCCGGTGCGGTCGTCGGCAGGCGCAGCCCGCTGATCGTCGCCGAGGCATCGGCTGCCCAGCCGGGGCTTCGTTCTCCGGCGAAGAAGGGCAGCACTGTCAGGCCGTGGCCGTCGGGCGGCAGGCGCGCCACCTCGCCCTCGATGTCGGTCAGGTAGGCCAGGTTCAGGTGATGGAGCATCCAGTCGTAGAGGTTGCCGCCGTTGCTCAATGCCCCGCCGAGCAGCGCCCGCTTGCGGTCCACCCGGTAGATCCAGAGGCCGGTCGGCAGCGTATCAGGCTCGGCTGCCGGCACGACGCGCATCGCGCCGCTGGTGCCGACGGTGAGCGCGATCTGCTCCGGCGTGGCGCAACCGCTGCCGAGGTTCGCGGTCGCGCCGTCGCCTACCGTCGGCAGCCAGGGCAGCGCGGCCAGCGCCGGCCAGCGCCCTGCGTACTCTTTCGTCAGCCCGCAGAGCGTGTCGGGCAGGTCCACCAGCGGAGAGAGCTGCTCCTCGCGGACCGGCAGCAGCGCAAGCGTCTCCGCGTCCCAGGCGAGCGTCTTACGGTTGAGCATCCCGGTCCACGACGCGACCGAGAGTGAGCAGGCGCGCTTCCCGAAGAACCGGAGGTAGACATACTCGCCGAGGGACATCCAGTATTGCGTGCGCCGCATCACGTCGGGCGCTGTGCGGGCCAGCCAAAGGAAGCGCGGCGGCAGGTAGCTGGTGTGTATCACCGTGCCGGTGCGCTGGTGCCACGCCTCGGGGTCAACGCGCTTCCGCAGGGCCTCGGTGTCGGCGGCGGAGCGCGTGTCGGCCCAGAAGTAGACCGGGGTGGTCGGCTGCCCCGCATCGTCCACCCCGAGCAGGTTGCTCACTAAGCTGCACGACGCCACCGCCCGGATCTCTCCGGCGAGCGGCCCGGCGGCCCGCAGCACTTGGTCAATCGCCGCCGATAGACTGTCGAGGATCGCGTCCATGTTCGCCTCCACCCCGCCGTCGTCGGTCAGGTGGAGCGGGTAGGTCGTCTTCGCGGCCAGGCCGTCGAGGTCGCTTCCGCCTTCGTCGAAGATCATCGCCCGTATGGACGACGACCCGATGTCGAGCGTCAGCACCAGCGGCGTTTTGGCTCGTTCGCGGGGGATTGTGGGCATGGTGTCACCTCACGCTGCTATACCAGCGCCCCAACCAGATCTCCCGCCGTCGCGCTGCTCTGCTCCAGCCCCAACACCTGCTGCCGCGACGTGCAGCGCACCAGCGGCGTCTCGTCGCCGGCCCGTGTGATCTCCTGGCGGCACTCAAGCTGCTCGCCGTCGATTGTGCCGGAAAAGCGGACGGCGATCTCTAGCTCGTCGCCGGGCATGGCGGAACGGGCATACTCAACAACGTACCAGACGCCCCGCAGCCGCAGCCCCGGCTTGCCCGGCGGCGCGAGCGGCAGCCCCGCCTCGTCCAGCGCATCGTCCCGCGCCTCGTCGAGCCAGGCCAGGTAGACCGTGTTGTTCGTGTGGCCCATCGAATCGGCCTCGTAGCGGCGGGTGCGGCGCGTGGCTGTGAACAGGCGTCCCTGCGCTGCGGCCGGCTCCACTGCCGGCGGGACGAGCAGCGGGTTCGGGGCCATCGTCTGGAACGTCTCGGTTATCTTGCGGTCGATCCCTTTGGGCACGAGCTTCACACGGTCCATGTAGACCCAATCCGCGCGTCCTGCGGCGATCGGCTCGCCGTCCGGCCCGCGCACCATATACTCGCGGCTCAACCGCACCCGCCCGATGCTCGAAATCCAGCTCTCGACGGTCACGGCGTCCATATAGGCGATCCGGCCGAGCCGGGCAAGCGTCAGCCGGTGTATCACCCAGGCGGCGTTTTGCTCGGTGTACCAGGCGTTGCCGAAGCCTGCGGCGTCCGACGCCTCCCACGCCGTCTGCTCCATATACGCGGCGAGCATCTGCGTGGAGAGTTCGCCCCAGGCGTCCACCTCGTATGAGTGTACCTTGAAGTCGGCGGTGTAGCGATGCTCCATCTCTCTTCCCCTTCAGACTGGCACTATAACACAACTTGCCGCTATAATGCACCATGCAACCTGTCGAATCATTTCCCCGGCCCAACGCCGGACCCGTCTGGCTGCGGCTGCCGACCTTCCGGCCACGGGCTGCGGGGATCATGCTCGCCGTGCTGGTGGCGATCTTCATCTACGAGGTGCAGCGGGCCGGAGGCGACCAGGAGGTAGCCGGCGTGAACGGCGGCAAGCTGTTGCTCGACCTCGGCGCTAAAGACAACGACCTGATCATCAAGGGCGAGTATTGGCGGCTGATCACCGCCATGTTCCTCCACGCCGACTTGCTGCATATCGCGTTCAACGGCTACGCACTCTACCTCTTCGGCGACCAGATCGAACGCTTCTACGGCTGGGCGCGCTTCTTGGCGATCTACTTCGTGGCCGGGTTGGCGGGCAGCATAGCCTCGTTCGCGTTCAGCCCCTACGACTCGGTAGGCGCGTCGGGCGCGATCTTCGGGCTGATCGGCGCGCTCGGCGCTTTCTTCTACGTCCACCGACGGCTGCTCGGCGCGATGGCCCGCACGCAGCTCTGGAACGCGGTCGTACTCGCGGGGCTGAACCTGCTGCTCGGCCTGGGGGCGGGGGCGGGCGCGATAGACAACTTCGCGCACGGCGGCGGCTTCATCGGCGGCATCGTCGCTGCGGTGCTGCTGGTGCCGCGCTACCGCCCGGGCCGCGCGCTCGCCCCCGACGAGCGCCTGCTCGAAGACGCCATGCCACGCCCGCTGGTGCCGGCGATGGTGATCGCCATGCTGGCGGTCGAGGTACTGCTCTTCGCGCTCGCTCTCGCGCTGCAAGGCGGAGCCATCGGGTGACGCGCTCGTTGCGCGACCGCGCGGTGCGCCTGCTGTTCCCGCCGCGTCGGTTGCCGCCGTCCGGCCCCCCGGCGCGCATCCTGATTCTCCGCCCCGACCACCTCGGCGACCTGCTCTTCGCCACCCCGGCCCTCGCGCGGCTCCGCGCCGCCTTCCCGTCGGCGCATATCACGGGGTTGGTCGGCCCCTGGAGCCGCGCGGTCTGGGAGCGGCAGGCCGCGCTCGATGCCATCGAGACGTTGCCCTTCCCCGGCATCGTCGCCCGCCCTGAGCGGCCCTGGCAGCCGTATACGCTGCTGCGCGCCGAGGCCCGCCGCCTGCGCGCCGGGCGCTACGACCTCGCCATAATCCTGCGCTTCGACTACTGGTGGGGCGCGCTCCTCGCCGAGCAGGCCGGCATACCGGCGCGCTGGGGCTATGACCTCCCTGCCTCGGCACCCTTCTTGACGGACGCTGTGGCCCACGTTGGCGGGCGGCATGAGGTCGAGCAGAACATCACCCTGGCCGAGGCCGTGGTCGCCGTTACAGCGCCTCTGGAGCTGCCTGGAGAGCAGCCCGACCGCGCCGACGGCAGCCCGCCGCTCAACTTCCCTCTCACCGGCGATGAGCGGGCGTGGGCCTGCGCGGTCCTTCCGAAGGCAGAGCCTTCCCCCACAATCGCCATCCACCCGGGCACGAATGGCTCGCTCAAGCTATGGACGCTCGACGGCTGGGCGGCTGTCGCCACATGGCTGGCGGAGCGGGGTTGCCGGGCCGTCTTCACCGGGACCGCCGCAGAGCGCCCGCTGGCTGACGCCATCCTCTCCCGGCTCGCACCGCCTGCCCGCGCCGCCTCGCTGAACCTCGTCGGGCAGACGACATTGGGGCAGCTCGCCGCGCTTTTCGCGGCCTGCGGTCCGGTGCTCGGCGTGGACAGCGGCCCCCTACACATCGCCACTGCGGTAGGCGCGCCTACGCTGCGGCTCTATGGGCCGAGCGACGAGCGGATCTGGGGGCCATGGGGCACGGCGGCGCGGAACGTCGTCGTCCGCGCGCCGGGCACGCAGCCAGGCCACTTCCTCGACCCGGGTCGGCACGAGCTGGAAGGCGGGCCTGAGATGCAGGCGATCACGCCGGAGCAGGTGCTCGCCGCGCTCGCGGGGCTGCTCGGGGAGGCGGACCGGCCGCCATGCTGATCGGGATCGACGCGAGCCGCGCGAAGCAGGGCATCCGTACCGGCACCGAGCACTACAGCGCGAACCTGCTGCGCGCCCTCACCCTCACCCCCGCCGCCGATGCCCACCGCTTCGTCTGCTATGTCAACTCCGCCGAGCGAGACGCCGAGGCGATCTTCGGCTTCCCTCTGCCGCCGAACTTCGTGCTCCGCCCGATTCCCTTCCCACGGCTCTGGACGCACCTGCGCCTGAGCGCCGAAATGGCCCGGCACCGGCCCGACGTGCTGTTCGTGCCCGCCCATGTGGTGCCGCCGGTCCACCCCCGGCGCAGCGTGGTCACGATACACGACCTCGGCTACCTCTACTACCCGGAGGCGCACACCCGGTTTTCGCGCCTCTACCTCCGCTGGTCCACGCTCTACAGCGCACGCGCCGCACGCCGCATCATCGCCGTCTCCGACGCCACCGCCCGCGACCTGCGGGAGCACTGCCATGTCCCCGCCGCCAAGATCCGCGTCGTGCTCCACGGGGTGGACCCCACCTTCCGCCGCGTGACCGACTCGGCAGCCGTATCCGCCGCACGCGAGCGCCACGGCCTCGGCGGCCCTGCCCCATACGTGCTTTTCGTAGGCACCCTCCAGCCGCGCAAGAACCTCGGCCTGCTGATAGACGCATTCGCTGCGCTGCTCGCCGCCTGGGACGCCGCAGACGGTCCGCCGCCCGTCCTGGCGCTCGGAGGCAAGAAAGGCTGGCTCTACGACGCGCTTTTCGGGCAGGTCGTGCGCCTCGGCCTCGCCGGCTCGGTGCGCTTCCTCGGCTACGTGCCCGACGACGACCTGCCGGCGCTGATCAGCGGGGCGACGGCGGTCGCACTCCCCTCGCTCTACGAAGGCTTCGGCCTGCCCGCGCTCGAAGCCCTGGCCTGTGGGGCACCCCTGCTGGCCGCCGACTCCTCATCGCTACCCGAAGTCACCGGCGACGCCGCCCTCCTCCTCGACCCCCACGACGCCCCCGCCTGGACCTCCGCCCTCCGCCGCGTGCTCACCGACCCTGCGCTTCGCGCCGACCTCAGCGCCGGTGGCCCCGACCGCGCCGCCGAATTCACCTGGGCGCGCACCGCGGAGGAGACGCTGGGTGTGCTGCTCAGTTGAAGCGTTTGCAAAAAGGTCGCCGGTTGTTGGGTAGTTGTGTCCATGCCGCAAGTCTACCATAATTGCCCGCTCTGCTTTTCAGTACCAAGAGCGCGTAAGAGCCAACATGCCGTGACGAGGTGTGACCCGTCACTCATTACTCATTACTCTCCGTGTTGAACTTCGTCACTCGCTTGTCATGGGAAACAAACGTGGTTGTCACAAAACGCAGGGCCGCCTTGTCTTACTTGCGAGACCATCTTATGGAGGTAAGAAAATGGCAGAGCAAAAAGTTGAAATCGTGGTTGCCGGCGCAGGCTACGCCGGGTTGCTGGCGACGCTGCGGCTGGCGGGCCGCTTACGCAAGCAGCGGGCTAACATAACCCTGGTCAACGCAGCAGACGTGCTGGTAGAGCGCGTGCGTCTGCACGAGTTCGCCGCCAACCGGCCGATCAAACGGCGACCGCTTGCCGCCATGCTGGCAGGCACGGGCGTCAACTTCGTCCTCGGCACTATCGTCGGGCTGGACACCGCCCGGCGTACGCTGGCCGTCCAGACCACATCGGGCGCGCGGCAGCTTCCCTATGATAAGCTGCTCTTTGCTCTCGGCAGCACCATTGATCGCGACAGCGTGCCAGGCGTGCGCGAATACGCCTACACCCTGACCCCCAGCGGCCCGTTGTCGGCAACGGCGCTGCGCGAGCGGCTGCCCGCGCTCAACCAGGCCGGCTGCCACCTGGTCGTCTGTGGCACCGGGACGACGGGCATCGAGGCGGCAGCCGAGTTCGCCGGCAGCTACCCCGGGCTGAAGGTCACCCTGCTGACGCGCGGCGAGTTCGCTTCGGCGCTCGTACCGGAGGTCGCCGCCTACGCACGCAAATCGCTGCAACGCCAGGGGGTGACAATCCAAGAGCATACGACGGTCGCAGAAGTGGGCGCGGACACGATCGCCACCAGCGCCGGGCCACTGGCGTATGACTTGTGCCTCTGGGCGGGCGGCTTTATCGCCCCGCCTCTGGCCCGCGAAGCCGGGCTGGTCGTGAATGAACGGGGCCAGATCGTGGTCGATCCATTCATGCGCTCGCCGGCGCACCCCGAGATTTTCGCCGTCGGCGACGCCGCGCACCCGCTCGAAGAGCCGGGCAACAAGGTGCGTATGTGCGCGGCCACAGCCGAGATCATGGGCGCGCACGGGGCGGATTGCCTGAGCGCCATCGTGCGTGGGCAAACGCCCCGACCGCTGAGTTTCGCCTACCAGGGCCAGTGCATCGCTCTTGGCCGCCACGATGCCATCGGCTTCAACAATTACCCCGCCGACAGAGCGCGGCGCCCCTACTTTACGGGCTGGCTGGGCTATGCAGTGCGCGATTTTATCGAGCGCTACCTGGTGGCGACGATCAGCATCGAACGTCGCCTCCCCGGTGCCTTCTTCTGGGTGGGCAAAGGCCGCTACGCCGCCGCCCAGCGCCGCGGCCGGCAGCGCGAGCGCGCCGATGCCGGGCTATGAACGGCATGGAACATGCGCTGGAAATGGCTATGTCGCAAACCGTCGGTGAATTTGAAGCCCAGCGCCCTCTGTTGTTCGCCATCGCCTATCGCATGTTGGGCAGCGCGGTCGAAGCTGAAGATATAGTGCAGGAGACCTACCTGCGTTATAGCGAAGTGCCCGCGTCGAACATCGGCTCGCCACGGGCCTTGCTGACCACGATTGTCACGCGCCTGTGCCTCAACCGCCTCAACTCGGCGCGGAGGCAGCGCGAAAGCTACGTCGGCCCCTGGCTGCCGGAGCCGCTGCTCACCGAGAGCGATCCGCAGCCCACGCCGCCCGATCTCTTGCTGCTGCACGAATCGCTTTCAATGGCGTTCCTGGTTTTGTTGGAAGAACTCACGCCGGTCGAGCGCGGCGTCTTTCTGCTGCGCGAGGTATTCCAGTATGAGTATGCCGAAATCGCCGCCATCGTCGGCAAGCAAGAAGCCGCCTGCCGCCAGCTATTCAGTCGGGCCAAGAGGCACATCGCTGAGCGCCGACCGCGCTTCAAGCCGAACCGCGAAGAGCACCGCAACCTGCTAGTGCAGTTCATGCGCGCCGTGAGCGTGGGCGAGCTTGATGGGCTGCTCAAGCTGCTGTCTGAGGATGTCACGATGTGGGTCGACGGCGGCGGCAAAGCCCACGGTGCCGCCACTCGCCCGCTGCTGGGCCGCGATGCAGTCGCCCGCAGCGTCGTCGGCGGCACCCGCCTGTATGCGGAACCATATATCGCCGAGATCCGCGAGCTAAATGGCGAACCTGCCGTGATCCTGCGTGTCGGCGAGAGGCCGGTGGTCGTACTCTTCGTCGAAGAGGAGCAAGGCCAGATAACGCGGATGCACGTCATTGCCAACCCGGATAAGCTGCAACGGCTGTAAACCTTGACTCTCAGGAATAAGACTTGCTGATGCAGGCCCCAAAGCTGGTTTATCCAGCCGCGGGCCTGTTGCCGCTATTGGCGGCATGGGCAATGCTGCCTGTGACTACCCACACATCAGGATACGCTATGAGGGCCTATAAATACCAAACGTGTAAGAATATGAGATCTTGTAGCTGCGCTGCCGCAATTCGCTTTTCGTGCCCTTTCGTGGATCGAACGTCACTCCTCCCAGAAGCCGCCGACCCAGCCCCGGGCGCGTAGCACCTCGCGGAACGCCAGCATCGCCGTGTAGGTCGGCAGCACGTAGAGTGTCTCGCCCTGCGGCAGCGCGGCCAGAGCGCGGTCGAGGGCGGTCGCAGGATCCTCCACCACGGTGATCTGCTCCAGGGGTACGCCGGCGTACTTTAGCCGGTTCGCCATATCGGTCGCCCGGATGCCCGCGCAAGTCACCGCCTCCAGCCGACCAGGCTCGCCGAGCATCTCGAAGTCCACGTCCCAGAGCCAGGAGACATCCCGCCCATCGGCGATCAGGTCGTTGATGATGATCAGCAGCCGCCGAGCCGCGCCCGGCCCTTGTAGAGGCGAAGTCGGCGGGAAGAGCATCCGCAGCACCTCGTTGCAGCCGACCGGGTTCTTGACCAGGGCCAGCAGCAGCTTCTTGGCGTCCTGCCCGGTCTCGACCCGCTCGATCCGCCCGAACGCCGCCTTGACCCCGGCCAGCGCCCGCCGGATCGTCCCGCTTTCGATGCCGAGCACCAGTCCCGCCGCCGCCGCCGCCAGGCCATTGTAGGCGTTGTAGAAGCCAGGCACGCCCAGTTCCACCGTGAAGCCGCCGTTGGGCGCACTTATCTCCAGGCGCGCCGACTCGGTGCCCAGCAGGTCCACCCTCACGGCTGCTATGTCGGGCTGGGGGCGCACGAAGCCGCACTGTGGGCAGGAGTAGTGGCCGAGGTGCGCCAGCAGCACCGCGCTGTGGACCAGCCGGTGGCCGCACAACGGGCACTGGATAGCGTCCGCCGCGTGTGGGAGCGCGGCGAGCGCACCCCGCGTGTCCTCGACCCCGTAGTAGACAACCTTTGCCGCGGTCTCCCGCCCGAGCACTGCCACCCCCGGGTCGTCGGCGTTGAGGAGCACGGTGGTCCGCGTGTCGAGCGTGGCAAGCGTCTCGCGCCAGCGCCGCCCGACCGTGTCTATCTCGCCGTAGCGGTCGAGCTGGTCGCGGAAGAGGTTGTTGATCACGAGCAGGCTCGGCCTCACCTCAGCCACGACCTCCGGCACAGTCGCCTCGTCCACCTCGAACAGCCCGGTATCGGCGTGCAGGTCGCCGCCCGCGCCGCTCTGCTGCACCAGCGTGGCTATCAGCCCCCGCACCAGGTTCGAGCCTGAGCGATTGTGTATCGTCCGCCTCCCCGCCGCAGCCAGCACCGCCCCCAGCATCCGGCTGGTCGTCGTCTTGCCGTTGGTGCCGGTGACGATGATCACGCCCTGGGTCAGCTGGCGCGTCAGGCGGCGGAGGATCTGCGGCGAGATCCGCTCGGCCACCAGCCCCGGCAGCGCGGTGCCGCCGCCCCGTCCCAGCAGCCGGGTGGCCCGCCCGGCCCCCCGCGCCGCCGCGATAGCCGCGACCTCGCGCGCGCCGATGCCCTTCATCGGACCAGGTCGCCGCGCTCGCCCGGGTGCAAGATGCGCCCGCACGACGGGCAGTTCACGAAGGTCGTGCCCTGCTTCGCGGTCACCGCCGGACCCCCCGAAATCGCCACCCGGCACGCCTGGCAGATGTCGTGTACCATCGCCGCGACCGCAACACCTCGCTTGGCCTTCCGCAGCCTCTCGTAAAGCTGCAAATCGGCGGGCGGCACGTCGGCGGCGAGCTTCTCGCGGTGTGTGCGGAGCGCGCGCAAGCGGCTATCCACCGCGTCTTTCTCCTCCAACATCCCGTCTTGCCGCCGCTGCCACTCCGTCTCCGCAAGCTCCAGTTGGCGCGTCGCCTCATCGAGCGCGGCCTGACGCTGCTCGACGGCCTCCATCGCCTCGAGCAGTAGATCCTCCTTTGCGGCTTTCACCTGCTTGCTGTAAGTTACATCGTGCTGGATCGCCGCCAGCTCCTTCGGGTTCTTCACCGAGCCGTCGTAGAGCCGCCCGCTCTGGAGCGCCAGGTGGTCGCTCAACTTGTCCACCTCGTGGCTGACGGGGCGCAGAACCTCGTGCGCCGCCTCCAGCGCCGCGACCGCCTCGGTGTGCGCTTCCCGCACCCCCCGCAGGCTCTCGGTCTCGCCGAGCGCGGCATTGATCGCCAGCGCGCGCCGTAAGGCGTCGTCGCCCTGGGTATCCAGCTGTTGCAACTCAAAAAGCAGGCTCGTTCTGCTCATCGGTGTCTCCGGGTTAGCCGTCAGCTTTCAGTGATCAGCAAGGGGGTATTGTGTCAATTGGGGCGCGGCGGCTGATCGTGCATCGCCAGGATACCAGATCCAAGCGGCAAAGGCAAGAGCACGTCAGGCGTCGAGGAGGGTTAGGTCGAGCTGGCGGAGGCGGTCGGGGTCGGCGACAACGTCGATCGCGACGATCTTGCCGCGCGTGATGGTGAGACCGAGCACGAGGAAGAGCTGGCCGCGCCGTTCCACGACGACGCCCACAGTTCCGTTCACGAGCGCGGGCTTCGCACCGTGGGCGCGCCCCGCGAACTGCTTCGCCACGGCCGGAGCGCCACGGACCTCGCCCGGTGACCCCCCAAGCACGGCTGTGGGGTCGGCTCGGAAGACGACGTCTGGGTCGAGCAGCGCGAGAAGCGCGTCGAAGTCACCGGCGCGCGAGGCAGCGAGGAAGGCGACGACAATTTTGCGCCGGCGGGAGAGATCGTCGTCGGGAACCGTGGACGCACCACGCACCCGGCGGCGTGCGCGGCTCGCTAGCTGCCTTGCCGTGGTCGGGGAGCGCCCAACGATGGGGGCAATCTCGTCGAAGGGCACGTCGAACATGTCGTGCAGCACGAACGCGAGGCGCTCGGCGGGATTCAAAGTGTCGAGCACCACGAGCAGCGCGAGACCGACCGAGTCGGCTAGGAGGGCTTCGTGCTCGGGGTCGGTCCCGTGGTCACGGCTCACGAGCAGGTCGGGCATGTGCGCGCCAAGAGGCTCCTCGCGCCTCGACTTGCGTGAGCGCAGTATGTCGAGGCAGACCCGGGCGACGACCGTCGTCAGCCACGCGCCGAGGTTCTCGACGCCGCTCGTGTCGGAGCGGCTGAGACGGAGCCAGGACTCCTGCACGGCGTCGTCGGCCTCGCCGGCGTCGCCGAGCATCCGGTAGGCGACCGCCCGCAGGTGGGCGCGGTTTGCCTCGAATTGGTCCGCCGGCCATTGGTGTTCGTCCATCGGTCACATTCCCCCGTCGCGTTCCGTCATAGTAGTGACGAGCGAAACTCAACCGATGTGACAGGGAGGCTCGTGCGTAGTGGATAGAAGCAAAGACACCTGAAGGAGAGTAACAATGCAAGCACGTAAAGCACGGATGAGCAACCCAGCGATGATCGTTCCTGACGCCATGAAGGCCCTGCACGCCCTGGCGAAGTCGGCGGAACAGGGCGGCGTGCCGCAGCAGACGATCGGCCTTGTTGAACTGCGCGCGAGCCAGATCAATGGGTGCAGCGTCTGCGTTGACGGCCACACTCGCTCCCTCAAGAAGGCAGGCGAAACAGACGAGCGGCTCTTCGCCGTGGCGACATGGCGCGATGCGCCCTACTTCACCGACGCCCAACGCGCCGCGCTGGCGCTCGCCGAGGCGGTCACCCGGCTCAGCGACCGGGCGGACCCGGTACCCGACGAGATCTGGGACGAGGCAGCCCGGCACTACGACGAGCAGGCGCTTGCGGCCCTGCTCATCGCCATCGCCTCGATCAACGTCTGGAACCGCCTCAACGTCAGCACCAGGCAGCAGGCCGGAGTGTGGGTGCCCTAAACTCAAAACTCAGAACTCAAAACTCAAAACTCGCGCCCGAAACCCCTTGACAGCAGGCGATCTGTGGTGTATACTAGAACAAACGTTCTATCAACCTACCTCACCCGCCGGGCCATGTCTTGGAGTGAATGCCATGCAGAAACATCTTGAGGAACAAGCCAACATAGTCGAGGAGGTGCTGTCCGGCCAGGGCATTGACGCGCGTGTGGGGGGAGGCACGCTCTCGCCTCGGCTCGTGCATTTCGCGCTCAAACTGCCGCCGGGTATGGGCCTGCGTCGCCTCATACCTGCGCTGCCGGAGCTAGCCGACAGGCTGGGCGTAGAGGCGGTGCGGCTCGCGCGCGACGGCGAAAGCGGCGCGCCGACGCTCGAGGTTCCGCGGCCCGACCCCCTGCCGGTGCGCCTGCTGCCTCTCGCGCAGAGCGTCGCCGAGATCGCCCCGCCCTGCACCGCGACACTTGGGCGCGACGTGACCGGCGCGCCTCTGCTGCTGCGACTCGATGCGCCCGAAGTCGGTCCAGTGCTGATCACGGGAGACTCCGGCTCCGGCAAGTCGGCGCTGCTTCAGGGCATGGCGCTGTCGCTCGGCCTGCATAACGGGCCGGATACACTGCGTATGCTGCTGCTGGACTTGAGCGGCCCCGGCAGGCGTGCGGCACGGCACGGCACCTGGTCGGAGCTAGGGGCGTTGCCTCACCTTGTCGGCGCTCCGGTCCGCGAAATCCACGAAGCGCGCCTCCGCCTCGGCTGGGCGGCTCGCCTGGCGGAGGCCCGGGCCGAGCAGGCCGAATACGGCGAGCCGATAGAGGGCGCGAACTTGGTCGTGCTGCTCGACGGCCTCGATGCGCTGCTTGCGGGGCGCGACGGGGCGGGAATCGAGGGGGCGATCCGCACCATAGCCGGTGGGCGGCATCTCGGCGTGCAGCTCGTCGCGGCAGGCAGCGCCCCAGCCCTCGGTGAACTCGTCGGCTGGGGCGCGCGTGTCGTCGGGCGGATGCCGGATGCGGAGACCGCCGCTCTCGCCGCCGGGCTTCGTGGCACCGGCGCAGAAGGGCTGCTGGGCAAGGGCGACTTCCTCGCCGTGCTCGGCGGGGACGTGACGCGCCTCCAGGCCGGCTTCGCAACGCCGGCCGAGGCGGCGCAGACAGCCGAGTTGCTGGGAGCCTGCGCCGCCGGAGAAAACCCCGCCGAGGGGCGTCGCCTTCGGCAGCCCCGCCTCCGGCCTACACAGGCCCTCAAGTACGGGTCATAGCCAACATAAAGTCAGGAGCATCACGATGAAGCAGATGAAGCAATTTGTTCTGGCGATGACGATCCTTTTCGTGAGCGTCATGGGGATCTGGGCCGCGTACAGGCTCTCGCCGGAGACGTGGGCGATGATCGCGGGGGTGGTCTTCGGGCTGCTCGCCTCGTTGCCGATGTGCGGCATCGTCATGATGCTGCTGATGCGCGGCCAGAGGCACGACAGCGCGGGCCGCCCTCCGGAGCCTGTCTACTATCCGCCCCAGCAGCCTATGATCTGGGTGCAGCCGCGCCCGATGCCCATAGCCTCCCGCACCTTCGTGGACCGCGCCCCTGCCCCATATCCGTACCAGCCGCCCCAGCCGTGGGCCGACGCGCCGCAAGAGTGGGTCGCAGCCGAAGCCTACGATGCCAGCGACGGCTACGCCTGGGAGGCCCAGGCACCGGCCTGGGAGCAGCCGTCCCGCTCCCGCGACCCGCGCATCCTGGGCCACTGAGTGGCGAGTGGTTAGTTGTTAGTGGTTAGTGCGTGCCTCGGAGGATAGAGAAATGTACCTGGTTTGGTTTGATGATTCGCCGAAAAAGAGCCTCCGCGCCAAGATGGACGAGGCTGTGGAGCGGTTCCAAGACCGCTTCGGCTTCATGCCGGACCACTGCCTCGTCAACGACAGCCTGCTCGCGGAGGCCGACAGCGTCGCGCCGCCCACGATGTCGGTCCGCGGGGTGCGCTACGTCCGCCCCCACTACCTCCAGGTCGGCTGCGACGACGAGAGCCGACAGCTATCAGCTATCAGCTATCAGCTATCAGCTATCAGCTATCAGCCGTCGGCGGTCAGCGAGGCTCCAAACTTAGACACGGGTCGCAAGCCCTCCCTCACGCCCGCGACCAAGACTGTGCGAGTGGGTCGGAGGCCGGCACCGCTGCACGCGCCGGAAGCTACGCCCGCGAAGAGCCATACTGCGCCACGAGCCGCGACCGCTCAGGGAAAGCCGAAGGCGGCCCCCGTCGCCGCTCTCGCATCACCAAAGAAGGCAACGCCCGCCGCCGCGTCGCCACAGCCAAAGGTGAAGCCCGCGCCAGTCGCCCAGGCTGCGCCCGTTAAGGCAAAGGCCACGCCCATCGCCCAGGCTGCGCCCCGCAAAGCGAATCCCGCGCCTGCTGCCGCCGTGGACAGGGCCGCTCCGACGAAAGCAAGGGCGAAGCCCGCACCGGTCGTCAGCGCTGTGCCGCCAAAGCCCAAGGCGAAGCCCGCGCTGGTCGTTCAGAGTGCGCCGCCGAAAGCAAAAGCGAAGCCCGCGCCAGTCGCCCAGGTTGCGCCCCACAAGGTGAAGGCCGCGCCCGTCGCTGCGCCCGCAGCGAAGCCCGCCCGCAAGACGGCATCCACAGCCAAGCAGGTGCCGGAGAAGCCGAAGGCCGCACCCACAGCCGAGCCGATGCGCTCGAAGCCGAAGGCCGTGCCGCCGCCGCGCGAGCTTCCCCGCCAGACCTTGATGTTCGCAGACGAGTTGCCCTGCCTGAAACCGCCCCCTACAAAGGCTACGGGAGAGAGGGTGCGGAAGGCATCGTAAGCGGGGGCAGGCCGTCCACGAATACAGTGCCCGAAAACACGAATGAGTGGGTGGCTGGGGCAAAGGGGTCGTCTGTGGGAGAGTCGCTCTGCGCTCGATTTGCTTAACCTGGTTTTGTTGCCTGCGGAGTAAGATTTGGTGGGTATGGCTCATCGAGGGCGGAGCCGCTCTCCCACAGACTCTTCTTCGTACCGCCGCCGTCCTGGCGGCTCGCCGGCTGCTGTAAGACACGGCTCCGCCCGTGGACCGTCGCCATACCCCGATCCCGCCTACTGCCCCCACATTATTCGTGTATCCGTGGGCGGCAGCTTCCTCGCCTCCGCCCATGGACGGACTACTGCCTACTGCCTACTGCTTACTGCCTTTTGTACCCGGCCCCTCGCCCCGCTTGCTGGCTATGCGCTCGCGCAGGGCGGCGATCTGGCCACCGAGGCCGGGTAGCGGTGGCTTGGGGGACGGCGCGGGCGCTGGGGGTGGCGCGGTTGTGCCGTATTCCGCACTCCGCACTCCGCGATCCGCACTCCGGGGTTGGCCGTTGAAGGCGTTCATGGTCTTCTCGATGCCGTTCGTAAGCCAGAACTCCACCGCGTCTGCGGCTGTCGTCAGAGCAGGGGTTATCTCGCGCTGCTCTTCGCGTGTGAAATGGCCCAGCACCCAATCAACCTGCTCGCCGACGCCCGGCGGACGCTCGATGCCGATCCGCACGCGCGCGAACTCCTGCGTCCGCAGGCGCCCGATGATCGAGGTCAGCCCGTTGTGCCCGCCCGCAGAGCCGCGCCCGCGCACCCGGATGCTGCCAAGCGGCAGATCCATGTCGTCGTAGAGTATGATCAGCCGGTCCACGGGCAGCTTGTGCCAGTGGAGCAGCGCCGAGACCGACTCTCCGCTGAGGTTCATGTAGGTCTGGGGCTTCGCCAGCACGACCGGGACGCCGTTGATCGTACCCTTAGCCACGTCGGCGCGCGCCTGTCGGCCCCGCCACTCGATCCTGTGCCGCCGTGCCAACTCCTCAACAGCCGCAAACCCGACATTGTGCCGCGTCCGCGCATACTTCGCCCCCGGATTCCCCAGCCCCACGATCAAATGTAACCCTGCGCTCACCGCGTCTCCTTTGGAGTGGTTAGTCACTACGCACTACGCTCCTGTAGACATCGAGCGTCTGCCTGGCCGCGCGCTCCCACGAGAAGGCGGCGGCGCGAAGCGGGCCGCGACCGCGGAGGTCGGCGGCTAAGTCGCGGTCGAGCAGCACACGCTCCATCGCGGCGGCCCAGGCGGCGGGGTCATCGGGAGGCAGCAAGATCCCGGCGTCGCCGACGATCTCCGGCAGGGCACCGGCGTTCGAGGCGAGTACGGGGATGCCGGAGGCCAGCGCCTCGAGCGCGCTCAGTCCGAAGCCCTCGTAGAGGGAGGGCAACACAAAGAGCCGCGCCTGCTGGTATAGCGCCGGTAGCGCCGCCGAGTCCATCCGGTCAAGCAAATGCACCTTATCGCTGAGCTTCAGCCTCTGGATCGCCGCGAGCGTCTCGTCGTAGAGCCAGCCGGGCCGGCCGGCCAGCCAGAGAAACGGCGCGGGCCGCACCCGACCTCCGTCCAGCAGCAAACGGTATGCCTCCAGGAGCGTCGGCAGGTTTTTGCGCGGCTCAATCGTGCCGAGGAAGAGGATGTAGCCGGGCCGCGCGTTGACCGGACGGGATGCGGGCGCGAAGACGGGGTCGGCGGCCTCGTGGATCACGTGTATCTTCTTCGTGTCGGCACCGGCAAGCTGCGCCAGATCGTCGGCTGTGCAGGCCGAGACCGCAATGATCGCCTCTGCGCTCTGCACCGCGCGGTCTATCTGGCCGTAGTAGCGGGCGCTCTCCTTCGTCAGAAGCTCCGGGAAGCGGAGGAACGCGAGGTCATGCACGGTGATGACGGCGGGGAAGCGCCGGTGGAACGGCGGGATGAAGTCGGGGCTGTGGATCACATCGGCCCGCAGACCCGCGAGTTCGAGGGCAAGCCCAACCTGCTCGAAGCGGTTGTGGGGCGGGGTAATCATCGCCCTGTGGTAGAAGCGGAGATTCTTCGCTGCGCTCAGAATGACAGTGGCTGGGGTGGGAATGATAGTGGCTGGGGTGGGAATGACAGTGGCTGGGACGAGTTGCTCGCGGTCTTTGCGGCTCTGCACGACGGTCACCCGCAGGTCGTGTACCTCGGCGTGCGGCAGCGCGGCGAGCGCGCGCAGCAGATGGAGGCAGTACTGGCCGATGCCCGCCCGCCGGTAATACACCATGCGCGCATCAAACGCGAGCCGCACGCGCCGCTCCTTCCAAGATCTCGGTCGCGGCGCGCAGCACCTCCGCTGGCGGCAAGCCGGTCAGGCAGGGGCGGGGGCCGCAGCCGTCGCGCAGCCCCAGGTCGGACCCGCGATAGAGGCAGGGCATACAGGGCAGGTCGCGCCGCACGATGAGCGCGCCGGCGGGTGCCGACGGCACATAGGGGCCGAACGCGCGCCAGTTGCTGAGGCCGAAGACCGCGAGCACGGGCGTGCCGACCGCCGTCGCTAGGTGCATCGGCCCGCTATCGTTGCCGATGAACAGCCGGCAGCGTTGGACCAGCGCCGCAGTGCCGGCGGGCGAGGTACGCCCTGCGACGTTATGCACGGCACTGCGCTCGGCCTGCGGCACCAGCCCGCGCAGATCGTCCGCCAGCCGCACCTCGTCCGGCCCGCCGAGGAGGAGAACAGACGCGCCGCGCTCGCGCACCAGCCCGGCGACCAGGGCGGCGAAGTGCTCGGCGGGCCAGCGCCGTGCCGTGCTGTACCAGCCCGCGCCCGGGTGGACGGCGACGAGCAGGCCGTCGCCGGGCAGCCCGAGTTCGGCAAGCAGGGCGGCGGCGGCCGAATAGTCGCGCTCGCCCACGGGTATCGTCAGCCGCCGATCCGCAGGGCGGGCCTCGGCACCGACGAGCGCCGCCACGTCGAGCCAGTAATCGGCCTGGTGCTGCGCGTCGAAGCCGCCGTCGGGAGCGCGCCGCGTGAGGAACCAGCCCCGCCCGTTGTCCACCCCTGCGCGCACGCGGGCACGGCTCGCCAGCGCGAGCGCCGCGAACTTCAGCGCGCCGAAACGCAACGTGTACTGGTGGAAGATCAGCACCGCGTCGTATTTTCGGCGGCCCAGGCCGTACAGGAACTGAGCCGCCCCCAGCAGCGTCCGAGGATTGAGCAGGCTGCGTAGGGAGTCGGAGGCGAACTTGTCGAAGACGAGCACCTCGTCTATCTCCGGCGAGTTCCGCAGCAGAGCCGCAGACGAAGGCGGCGTCAGCAGGTCGATCCTTGCGCCTGGGTATCGCGTCCGCAGCGCCCGCAGCGCCGGAGTGCAGAGCAGCACATCGCCGATGTCCGCGAGTTTGACGCAGAGGATGCGGGGGTTCGCGGGGAGCGCGGGGCTGTTCATAGCGCCCATTATAGCCGATGCGGGGCGGCGCACACAAGATGGCACAGCCTTTGCAGTTGCCGGATCAGACCCGGATCGGGTACAATGTGGTGCGTTCGCCAGGGCGGTGGCGCGTGGGAGGTTTGTTCTTGGCGATCCGAAGTCTGCTCGTCATCCCGTTCGCCGACGGCATCGGGGATTTCGTGAATATGCAGCCGTTGTTGGCCGCGATACGGTCCCGCTTCCCCGAAGCTGAGATCAGTGTCGCCGTCTCCGAGCATGGCGCACTCCTCTGCAACGATCCCGAGATCCGCGCGCTGAAGCCATCCTGGTTCAATCACGAACCTGGCAAGGCGACGATCAACCTCCGCCCGCTGCTGCCGCAGACCGTGCTGGCGTGGGTAGCCGGGCCGCTGTTCGAGCAGGAACTCGGCCCGTTCGATCTGGTGATCAACTGCTTCTACGCCTGGGAACGGGCGATGGACTTCCGAAGCACCTGGACGCCGCAGTTCCCGCAGATGACCGAGGTCGTCCACACTCTCGACTGTCTGGCCGACGAGTTGGAGCGCGAACTGGAGCTTGTGCTGCCGCCGGAGGCGCGCAAGCCGCACCTGGTTCTGCGCGCCGATGCCGAGGCGTGGGCAGGCGGCTTCCTGCGCGAACACGATCTGGACACGGGCAGGCCGCTGGTGGGGCTGGTGCCGGGCACGAACATGGTCATCAAACGCTGGCCCCTGCGACACTGGCTGGAACTCGACGCCCGGCTGCGGGCCGCGCGCCCCGAAGTCCAGACCGTGCTCTTCTGCGACCGCCCTCTCGATCGCAGCCCGGTCGCCGCCGCGTTCGCCAGGGCAGGCTCGCCGGCGCTGGCGGTCTATGAGCCGCTCGACCGGGTGGCCGCACTGCTGGCGCGCTGCAACCTGACCGTCAGCGTAGACACCGGCCTGCTGCATATCGCCGGGGCGATCGACGTGCCCTGGGTGGGGCTGTTCGGGCCGACGAACCCCGACGTAACCGGCCCCTACGACCCCAGCCTCGGCGACGCTCTGGTGGCCCCCTTCCTCAAGCCGGCGAGCTGCGCGTCGTGCTGGAAGCAGGCTTTCAAGTACGAGGACGACCGCTGCCGCACGCTGCCGGTCGGCTCCTGCATGGACAAGTTGACTGTCGGCCCCGTGGTGCAGGCTGTGTTGCGCCGCCTGCGCGCGCCCGGCCCTGCGCCACTGCACTCCCCGGCCGACCGACGCACGGCACCGGCCGCTCACGGTTGGGTGCCTGTCGGCAGTCAGTGGGCCTCGGCGGGCGAGACGAGCGGCTAGCGACGATGGACCTGCACATCAACTTCCTCTACCCCGATCTGATGAGCATCTACGGCGACCGGGGAAACATCATCGCCCTCCAGCGGCGCGCCGAGTGGCGGGGCATCACAGCGCATCTCCACACGACGACGGTAGGCGAGGAACTCGACGTAGACCGCGACGATCTCTACTTCTTCGGCGGCGGCCAGGACCGCCAGCAGATCAGCGTCGCCGAGGATCTCAAAGGGAAGAAGGGCGAGCGGCTGCGCGAGGCGGTGGAGAGGGGTGCCGTGGTCCTGAGCGTCTGCGGCGGCTACGAACTGTTGCAGCACTACTACCGCCCGCACACCGGCGACGAACTCCCCGGCATCGGCCTCTTCGACGCCTACTCTGTCGCCGGGGACACTCGCTTCATGGGCAACGTCGTCGTGCAGACGGAGTTCGTGGGCGAGCTAGTCGGCTTCGAGAACCACATCGGGCAGACGTTCCTGAACCCAGGCTGCCGGGCGCTGGGCCGCAACATCGTCGGCGCGGGCAACAACGGGCATGACGGGCAGGAGGGGGCTATCTACAAGGCGGCCTACGGCTGCTGGATACACGGCTCGGTGCTCCCGAAAAACCCGCGCTTCACCGATTACCTGCTCGCCCAGGCGCTGCGCCGCCGCCACGGCGACGTTGAACTCGCCCCGCTCGACAGCAGTACGGAAGAGGCGGCCCACGCGACGGCGGTGCGGCGCGCCCACGCTACAAGGTGATCCCGGTAGGTGCCGGTTTGAAACCGGCACCTACACCGCCGAGAGGGCGAACACCAGCGCCTCGCTCGGTGCTCCGCTCCCGCCATAGAAGGACATGAGGTCGCGGAAGGCCGAGGAGGCGCAGTGGTTGCCCAGCTCGTGGGGGGGTGGGGCGGGGGGTTTCACAAGCCGCCCATTCGGTACTTACTTGACTACGATCGTGCCCACCATGCCCTTATCTTTGTGGCCGGGGACCGTGCAGGCCGTCGGGTAGGTGCCAGCCGTCAGGTCGGCTTCGAGGGTGGCGCTCTCGCCGCCGTTCAGGGTCTTTGTCGCCACAGTCTTATCGCCCACGGTTATGGTGAAGTTGTGGGGGAACTTGCCGGTGTTGGTCACGTTGAAGGTCTGGTGGCCGGCAGTGGCGGTGATGGCCGCTGGAGCGATGGCGAACTCGCTGAGCGTCACGGCGATTGCCGAGCCGCTTCCGCCGGCAGCGCCGCCGGTCGTGGGGGTCATGTCGGTAATGCCGGGGGCTGGGGTCGAAGCAGCAGGCGGAACAGGGGCGGCGTTGGGTGTCGCGGTCGGGCTGGTATCGCAGGCCGCGAAGAGGCTGCCTAAAACCAGCAATAGGCCAGCAAGGGCGATGCGGGGGCGCGCGAAGGGAAAAGAAGTCATAGTTTCTGTGTATCTCCTTTAGTGTGTAGGCAAGGGGCCAGGGTTGAGTGTGCTGCTCGGATTATAGCGAGCGCGGCTCTGTGTTGTCAAGGCGGCGCGCAACTTGACAGGGACGGGCCGCCTACGCTATAGTGGCAGCCCATGACGATCACCACCGACAGAGAAAAGCGCGCCCGGCTTCGGGTCGTCATCCTGCGCGACGACGCAGCCGGCTGGGACCGTTTCGTGGCCGCAGACCCCGGCGGCCACCTCTTGCAGTCCTGGGAGTGGGGCGACTTCAAGGCGGGGCAGAACTGGCAGGCGGCGCGGGTGGCTGTGCTGGTGGGCGAAGATGGGGCTATGCGGGCGGCGGCCCAGGTGCTCTTCCGGCGGCCGGTGCGGCGCGCGCCGGTCTCGATGGCATACGTGCCGCGCGGCCCTCTCGCCCCGGCGGACGAGGCTGTGCCGGAGCGCGTGGCGTTGATGGCGGGGCTGCACGCCCTCTGCCGGAGGCGCGGGGCGATTGCCCTCAAGCTGGAGCCGAACCTGCCCGCGAGCGTGGGGACGGCGCGGGCGATGGAGGCCGCAGGCTTCCGCCAGGCACGCCGGGTGCAGCCACAGCGCACGATCCTGCTCGACCTCCGCCCCGGCGAGCCGGAAGACGCGCTGCTCACCGCGATGAAGCCGAAGACGCGCTACAACATCCGGCTGGCGGGGCGGCGGGGCGTGACTGTGCGGCCCGTGACCACCGAGGACGACCTGCGGCGGTTCTACGAGTTGATGCAGGTGACGGGCACGCGAGACGAGTTCGCCCTCCACAGCTACGACTACTACCGGGCGGCATGGGAGCAGTTCGCGCTCCCGCCCTCGCGGCCCGCACGCCCGTCGGCGACGCTGCTGCTGGCCGAGCACCCCGATGCGGCGGGGCCGATAGGCGCGCTGATGGCCTTCGCGTTCGGCGAGGAGGCGATCTACATGTATGGGGCGAGCGCCGACGCCGGCCGCGAGCATATGCCGAACTACCTCTTGCAGTGGGAGGCGATGCGATGGGCGCGCGAGCGCGGCTGCCGCCGCTACGACTTCTGGGGCATCCCCGACGACCCGGAGGCCGAGGCCCCCGCCGAGGGCGGCAACCCGAACGTGCGCCAGGGGCTGTGGGGCGTCTACCGCTTCAAGCAGGGCTTCGGCGGGCGGGAAGTCACCTACACCGGAGCGTGGGATGCCGTCTACAGGCCGCTCGCCTACGCGGTCTACCTTCGGCTGCTGGCGCGGAGGGACGAGTCCTGAGATGGCCGGGGAGCGCGCGACAGTCTCCTGGGCCGATCTGGCGGCGTGGCGCGACCGGCGCTACAGGCGGCGGCCCGACCTCAAGCTGCACACCGAGCGGCAGGCGCGGCAGTTCGTGGACGATGTCGGCTTCTGCTTCCTCTTCACAGCGCCCGGCGTCGAAATGCCGTCGCTCTGGGAGGCGATCAACGGCAGGAGCCGGGAGATACCGCACCACCACTACGACCACGCGCTCGGCCTCGCCTGGAGCTGGAAGGATAGCCTGCCGGAGAGCAGGGCGGTCTGGTATGGCAAGCTGCTGCGCGACAAGCCGATGTTCGCCTCCCTGGCGATGCTGCCGGCCTTCTATGCCCTCTCTGAGAACTTCGGCGGCCTGGATGACTACCGGCAGCAGTTCGCCGACGGGCGGATGAGCGTCGAGGCCCGCGACGTCTACGAGATACTGCTGGCGGAGGGGCCGCTCTCGACCAACGTGATGCGGAAACAGACCGGCCTGTACGGCAAGGGTGCCATAGCCCAACGCTTTGAGCGGGCCATAGTCGAATTGCAGCGAGATCTCAAGATCGTGAAGTGCGGCACGTCGGAGGACAACCGATGGAAGTACTGCTACGTCTACGACCTGCTGCTGCGCCGTTACCCCGACGTGGCCGAGGCGGCGCGGGCGATTTCGGGCCGAGAGGCGAGGCGGCTGGTGGTTGGACGCTACCTGGATAACGTCGGCGCGGCGGCGTTGCCGGCGATGCAACGGCTTTTCGGCTGGGATGCGGGCCTGCTCCGGCAGGCGGCGGATGACCTCCTGGTGGAAGGGCGAGCGAGAGAGGTGATGGTCAGCGACGTGCCTGCGGCTGTCGCGAAGGCGCGCGCGCGTAAGTTGTCGGGGGATGAGGCGTGGCTGGCGGCGGTTGGGTTGGTGGGAGTAGGTTAGGGGAACATCTCCACGCGCTTGCGGATTTCGCCGGTGCGGGCGTCCACATCTATGGACAGGCGTTTGAAAGGGGGCGAGAATGTGCTGTACTCTATATTCCATACAGGAGGCTGTGGAGTTCCCGCCTGCCCGGTATTACGCAAGGTCATGCCGATGCTTATGTACACCTCGCCATATCTCTGCGCCATTTTTTTCGCGTCTGAGGCTGTCTCATGGTAGGCGTCGGTGGGCCAGCCTTCCCTCACTAGTGCCAGCGGACCTGGCGCTGCCGTAGGCGAAAAACACGGATAGTTTGGGCGCCGTACATGTACGATGAGGGATTTCCACCGAGCTATACTAGTTCTACGGCGTAAGGGATGTAGTCGTGAAGCGAATTCTTCTGACGGGGATGTCTGGAACTGGCAAGTCCACGGTGACCAGCGAGCTTGCTGCACGCGGATATAAGGCCGTGGATGCGGACTCCGATGAGTTCTCCGAGTGGGTGGAGTTCATCGGCGACTCTGGGGGGTCCGATTCGCCGGTGGAACCGGACAGGGATTGGGTGTGGCGAGAGGACCGCATTCAAGGGCTCTTGTCCACCGAGGACACCGACGTGTTGTTCCTGAGCGGTTGTGCGACGAATATGGTAAAGTTCCTTCCCCAGTTCGACCACGTCGTACTGCTGAGTGCGCCTGCTGATGTAATCATTGAACGATTGGGCACGAGGACAAACAATTCGTACGGAAAGCATCCCAACGAAGTCGCTCGTGTGCTGGGTTTGCTGGAAACCGTCGAGCCGTTGTTGCGAAGTGCCGCGGGACACGAGATCGCTACCAGTGCTTGTCTCGACGATGTCGTGGCGACCCTGCTCCGGCTCGTGCAGTCACAGAAATGAGGCTCCCTGAACGGTTACCATTCGTGTATGCGTGGTCCGCATTCGTGGTCGGCTCGGTCTTCCCCTCGCTGCCCCGCGGGAGGCGCAGCACGTCCGGCCCCGGGCCTGCCCCTGTGCGCTAAACATGTACGGGCATAGGAAGCTGATTGATTAAGTGATCTTGTCATGTCTCAAGCTAATAATCCATATCCACGTTTGGCGCCGTCACAAGTAGAAGCGGAAATCCTGGTACTCTGCTCACTCCATTACGGCTCTGTAGCGTGAAGAACCGGATAGCGATTGGTCCTGGCTCAGTATATCAGAAAAAACGATCATTGTCATGGACTCGATTGCTCTCCCGCACCCCAATCCCCCACGCACTCCACAATCCGCGATCGACCTTGACACCTCTGCCCTAACGGTATATGATCATCCCATGCGTCTGATCGTTCATCTTGGCCTGGCTTTCTGTAGCGTGCTGCTGCCGCTCATCTGCCTGTGCCAATTCATACCCGGCCAGACGCACAACGGGCCGTACCTCCTGCTCTTCCCCCACCCCCACGCTCTTGCCGCCCAGATGCTGACCGACGACCAGCTTACCGAGTTGGCGATCTCCACCGGCCAGGCTGTGAGCGTGGCCGACGACGGCACCGTGACCTTTGGATACGACAGCACGCCGCCCTCGGCGACCCTCCTCGGCACCGCGCTCCAACTCCCCGGCGCGCCTCCTGAGCAGAACCCTTCGTTAGACGCCGGCATCCCGACGGGGCCAGGGCAACCGCCTTCCCCCCGGCTCTGCCCGCAGCCGTCCTCCGCGCAGGCAGGAGCAGCCCAGTACCACCCCGCTCCCCCCGAACCCCCTCCGCGAGCGGTCAGCTTTCAGCCGTTAGCTTTCAGCCGAGGAACTGCTTGGTGATTCGCCAGAGCAGATGCTGCCGGGTTAAACGCTGACCCATCGTTCACATGGCCGAAAGCTGAAAGCTGACTGCTGAAAGCTGACCGCTTACAAACTACCTGTTACCCGACAGAAAGGAAGATCACTCCATGTACCGATTTCTACGGTTATCGAGCCGCGTCCTGCTCGCCGTCGGCGTGCTGCTCATGTTGAGCGCGCTGGGTGCGGGTTCGGCCAGCGCCCATGCGCTCCTCACAAGCTCCAACCCCAGCGATGGGGCGACCCTCACCAGCGAACCGACCACCGTCAGCGCGACCTACGGCGAAGAGACCTCGTTGACCAAGAGCCGCTTCCAGGTCTTCTACGCGAAGGACGCATTGAGCGCGCAAGTCCAAGCCGACAACGGCGACGGCCATGTGGACACGAACGCTCGCACGCAGATGAGCGCGACGCTCAAGCCCGGCCTCGGAGCGGGCGTCTACACGGTGAAGTGGCACACCGTGACCGAAGACGATAACGGCATGGCGGACGGCACCATAACTTTCACCGTGAGCGACACCGGCACGAACGGCAGCTTGAGCGGCAGCAGCACGAGCGGGGGTGGAAGTACCATGCCTTCTACCGGCCAACCCAGCCTCTTGCTGCCGCTGGCGGGCCTGCTTGCGGGTTTAGTTCTGCTCGTCGGCCTCGGACTGCGCCGCGTCGCGGTCCGCTAACCCAACACCGATCATCGCGCGCCGTTTCCGTCGGAAGCGGCGCGCGACCAGGGCTATCGGAGGCCGCCTGCACGAGAACCGGCAACCTCCGATCGTTCCCAGGGCTAGAAAGTCCCTCTCCATGCACATCCGCACCGTTCTGACAATCTGCGCGACCGCACTATGCTTCTGGCTGCTGACCGCAGAGGCCGCGCTCGCCCACTCGCGCCTGGTAAGCTCCAACCCGCCGTCGGGTGCCGTGCTCGCCCAGCCTCCGGCCACCGTCACGATGACCTTCAGCGAAGGCGCTGTGCCCGAGTTCAGCAGCTTCGTCGTCCTCGACCGCGCAAGGCAGCACTACGAGACGAGCACGACCCCGACGATCACTCCCGCCGGGCAGGTCACCGTCGCCCTACAGCCGCAGATGCCGCCGGGCGCTTATATCGTCCAGTGGAAGGTCGTTTCAACGACCGATGGGCACCTCACGCGCGGCAGTTTCGTCTTCACTCTTCGAGGTAGCGCCCCCGCAGCTAGTCCGCCGCCCGCCGGTGGTCCGGTCACCGGGACTGCCGTACCGACCCCCCCGACAGAGGCCGCCCCCGTCCCCAATACGAACAGCACCGATACCACGAGCGAATCGCCCCAGCCGAGCGCGCTCGATGTGCTGGTGCGCTGGTTAAGCGCGCTGCTGGCCGCCGCAGTGGTCGGACTGGCCGCGTTCCGGCTGCTTGCCGTGCCGGCCAGCCTGGCGCGGCTCCAAGAGGAGCGGGCCACGCTACAGGCACACCTCGACATGCGTACCCTCCTCTGGGCGCTCGGCACAGCCTGGCTCCTGCTCGTCAGCTTATTCGCTGAGCTGCTCTTGCAGGGGACGCGGGCCACCGAAAGCGACGTTTTCGCCGTGCTCGCGCGGCACAACGTGCTCGGCACCGTGCTCGCGACCAGCTTCGGCGTCTCCCTCGAGTGGCGCGCGCTCGCCGTCCTCGGGATGTTCGCCCTGCTTGTCGCCGAGCTATGGTTCGGCAAGCTGGGCCGCGCGCTCTGGGGCCTGTTGCTGCTACTCGGAGCCGGGTATTATGTGGCCGAGACCGGCAGCGCCCACGCCGTCGCGTTAAGCGAGCAGGCCGGGGCCGGGTGGCTACAGGCGCTCGCACCGGCGGCGAACGTGATTCACCTCTTGTGTACCGCCGTCTGGATCGGCGGCCTTTTCTACTTCGTCTTCATCCTCCTGCCCCTGCTACGGGCCGTCGCCCCCGAGACGCGGACCGCCGTCCTGAACGGCTGCGTGAGGCGCTTCAGCACGATCGCCCTGGTCAGCGTGCCAGTTATCGCCGTGACCGGCACGCTGGTTTACCTCGCCGAGCAGCCGAGTGTGGCGAGCACGCTCGGCACCGATTATGGCCGCGAGGTGCTGATCAAAGTCGCCCTGCTCGGCGTGCTGATGGTGCCCGCAGCCTACAACCTGCGCCGGGTCGGCCCCGGCCTCGCGCGTATGCGCGGCAAGCTCAGCCCTGCCTTCGCCCGCCTGGCGAGCGGCTTCGGGCGATCGGTGCGTCTCGAGGCCCTGCTCGTCAGCGCGGTGCTCGTCTTCGCCGCCCTGCTTACTCTCTCCGCCCCCGCGACCGATCCGACCGTAGCGGCAGGCAGCGCGCCGCCTACGGCCTCCCTCCCGCCAGCCACATCGGTCGCACAGGTACCGCCGGACACCGCGACAGCCGAGCCGCTCCCGACCGCGCCCCTCACCACCACTGTCACCGTGAGTCAAACCGTGCGGGGAGTTGACCTCGCGCTGACGACAGCGCATGGCACCGTTGACGACATGACCGTCCTGCTGCGCGACACCCGTGGCCCGATCACCGGCTGCCCTGCCACGCCGACCCCGAACGCCGACTGCGCGCTGAGTGTAAAGCTGACCCTCACCCAACTAGAGGACAACACGAGCGACACCCTCGTCGCCGAAGACACAGGCGGGGGCCGCTACACACTGCCGGAGGCACCCTACCTCGCCCTCGACGGCAACTGGCAGGTAGTGGTCGTCGTCCGCCGCTACAACCAGCCCGACGACGTGAAAGCCGCCTTCCGCTACACCGTCGCCGGCAGCGCCCTCACCGGCAAAGTCAGCGATTATGTCAACGTGGACGTGACGACCAACCCCGACCCGCCCCGCTCCGGCCCAGTGAGCTTCGTTCTCCATCTGACCGACAGCAACGGCCGGCCGATCACCGATGCCACGGTGAATATGCAGGGCATCATGCCGACGCACGGCCATGTGACCGAGTTGACCCCGCTGAAGGATCTGAGCGGGGCTTACTCCGGGAGTTTGCTGATGCCGATGAGCGGCGGCTGGTCGGTCGAACTGACCATCGCGCGCCCAGGGCGGGAGACGCTCGCCGCCGAAGTCGCGCTCGATCTACAAAAATCCGAGTTCGACTTGACTCCCTACCCGAGTCCGAATACCACACCGAGCGCGCCGTGACGCGCCGTTCCAAGCGGTCAGCGATCAGCTTTCAGCCGTCAGCCGTCAACTATGTCACTGTCATTCTCGTATAGCTGAAAGCTGATCGCTGATTGCTGGCACGTCCCCTGCTGAGTCATACCCAAGAGATGTCCACAGCTTAGTATGGCTCTCGCACCTGACAACTGAATGCTGAAAGCTGACGGCTTACCTGGGAGGACTTGAATAATGGCAGAAACCGAACAATGGCACGAATTGGCGCAGCAGTTACGGGTAGACAGCATACGGTGCAGCACGGCTGCGGCGTCCGGGCACCCAACCTCTTCGATGTCGGCTGCGGACCTGATGGCGGTGCTGATGAGCAAGTATCTGCGTTATGATTTCAGCGACCCGAAGAACCCGGCGAACGACCATTTGATTTTCTCGAAGGGGCACGCTTCACCGCTGCTCTACTCGATGTACAAGGCGGCTGGGGCCGTCACCGACGAGGAGTTGCTGACGTTCCGCAAGTTCGGCAGCCGGCTCGAGGGCCACCCAACGCCGATTATCCCCTGGGTAGACGTGGCTACAGGCTCGCTGGGGCAGGGGCTGCCGATCGCGGTCGGGGTTGCCCTGGCCGGCAAATACCTCGATAAGCTGCCTTACCGTTGCTGGGTGCTCCTCGGCGATAGCGAGATGGCCGAGGGTTCGATCTGGGAGGCCCTTGACCACGCCCGCTACTACAAGCTAAACAAACTAGTCGGCATACTCGACATGAACCGCCTCGGCCAGCGCGGCGAGACCGATCTCGGCTGGGATGCCCCCGCCTACGCGGAGCGGGCGCGCGCCTTCGGCTGGCACGCAATAGAGATAGACGGCCACGACCTCAGCCAGATCGACAGCGCGTACGCCGAAGCCGAGAAGCAGACCGACCAACCGACGCTGATCGTCGCAAAGACCGTCAAGGGCCAGGGCGTGTCGTTCCTGGCGAACAAGGAAGGCTGGCACGGCAAGGCGCTCGACCCCGAGCAGGCCCGCCAGGCGATCACCGAACTCGGCGGCGAGCGCCAGATCCGGATCGACGTGCATAAGCCCGATTCGCGCCCCGAGTCCCTGGTGCCCGGCACCAACAAGGATGTGAAGCTGCCGACATACAAGCTCGGCGGCGACAAGGTGGCGACGCGCAAGGCTTATGGCGACGCGCTGGCCGCTCTCTCCGCACGCCCCGATGTAGTCGCGCTTGATGCCGAGGTCAGCAACTCGACATATGCCGACGAGTTCAAGAAGTCCGAGCCGGATCACTTCTTCGAGATGTTCATCGCCGAGCAGCAGATGGTCGCGGCAACCGTCGGCATGAGCGTGCGCCACCGAGTCGCCTTCGCCTCGACATTCGCCGCGTTCCTCTCACGGGCCTACGACTTTATCCGCATGGCGGCGATCTCGCAGGCCAACATCCGGCTCTGTGGCTCGCACGCGGGCGTCTCCATCGGCGAGGACGGGCCGTCACAGATGGCGCTCGAAGACCTGGCGATGATGCGCGCGGTCCACGGCAGCACGGTACTCTACCCATCCGACCCGAACCAGACAGCGCAACTCGTGGCCGCGATGGCCGAGCAGACCGGCATCAGCTACATCCGCACGACGCGGGGTGCCCTGCCGACGATCTACGACCCCGACGAGAAGTTCCAGATCGGCGGCAGCAAAGTCGTGAAGCAGTCGAAGGACGACAAGGTGACTGTGGTGGGCGGCGGCGTCACGCTGCACGAGACGCTGAAAGCCTACGACACACTCAAGGCCGCCGGTATCAACATACGGGTGATCGACCTCTATTCGGTCAAGCCGATAGACAGCGGAACCCTCCACAATGCGACCGCCGCCACCGGAGGGCTTATAGTCGTCGTCGAAGACCACTGGCCGCAGGGCGGCCTCGGCGAGGCGGTTTTGGAAGCCTTCACCAGCACGGCGAGCGACCCTGCGGTGCCGATTGACCTGCGTATGCGCCACCTTGCTGTGCGCGAGATGCCGGGGTCGGGCAAACCGGAGGAGTTGATCGAAGCAGCCGGCATCAGCGCGAGCCACATCGTAGATGCGGTGAAGTCGCTACTGGCATAAGAGGAGCAGAACAATGGGCGAGACAAATCTACAGAAGCTCTACCAGGAGCAGGGGCAGGCACCCTGGCTCGACAACATCAGCCGCGGGCTGATCAAGTCCGGCGAGCTACAGAAGATGATAGACGAGGACGGGATCGTCGGTGTGACAAGCAACCCGACGATCTTCGAGAAGGCTATCGGCAGCGGCACCGACTACGACGAGCAGATGCGTAGCGCCTTCGCATCCGGGAAGGACGCCCACGGCGTCTTCTTCGAGCTGATGCTCCAAGACATCGGCGACGCAGCCGACCACTTCAAGCCCGTCTACGACCGCACAAAGCACCTCGACGGCTACATCAGTATCGAGGTGACGCCCGACCTCGCGCGGGACACCGCGAAGACCGTGGAGCAAGCGCACTGGTTCCGCGAGCGGCTGGGGCGGCCCAACGTCTTCGTGAAGATCCCCGCCACTGCCGAGGGCATCCCCGCGATTGAGCAGGCGATCTACGACGGCATCAGCATCAACGTCACGCTGATCTTCGCAATCGAACGTTACAAACAGGTGATCGAAGCCTACTTGAAGGGCCTCGAGCGGCGTGTGGCCGAGGGCAAGCCGGTGGACGACGTCTGGTCGGTCGCCTCTTTCTTCGTCAGCCGCTTCGACACGAAGGTGGACAAGCAGCTTGACGCGCTCATCGAGAAGGCCGGCTCGGACGATGAGAAAAAGAGGATAGCCGCACTGAAAGGCAAGGGCGCCATCGCCAACGCGAAGATCGCTTACGAAGTCTTCAGGCAGACTTTCACCGGCCCCCGCTGGGAAAAGCTGGCCGCGAAAGGCGCGCACCTCCAACGCCCGCTGTTCGCCTCGACCAGCACGAAGAACCCGTCCTACCCAGACACCCTCTACCCCGGCGCGCTGATGGGTCCCGACACCGTGGACACGCTCCCCGATGCCACGATAGTCGCCTTCGAGGACCACGGCACAGTGAGACGCACCGTGGACGAGGACATGCCGGGCGCGCACAAGGTGATCGCAGACCTGGAGGCCGTCGGCATTTCGATGCCGCAGGTGATGAAGGAACTCGAAGACGAGGGCGTGGCTAGCTTCGCAAAGTCGTATGAGACCTTGACCGCGGCTATCGAGAGCAAGCGAGCGGCGCTCGCCGCCGGGCAGGACCAGAATGAGAGCACCGACCTCGGCACCTACAAGCCCGACGTGGAGAAGACCCTCGCAGGGCTGCCCGACGCCGGGCAACACCTCTGGAACAAAGACGGCGCGTGGTGGTCGCCCGATAAAGATGTGCAGGCCAAAATCGTGGACCGCCTCGGATGGCTGAACGTGGTAGACACCATGCTCGCCGACGCCGACAACCTGCGGGCGTTCGCGGAGGAGGTCAAGCAGGCTGGCTTCAAGAACGTGCTGCTGATGGGCATGGGCGGCAGCAGCCTTGCTCCCGATCTCTTCAGCATGGAGTTCGAGACCTCCGACGGCTTCCCCGAACTCTACGTCCTCGACAGCACGGACCCTTCGGTGGTGCATCTCTGCCGCCAGGAACTCGACCCCGCCAAGACGCTCTACATCGTTTCGAGCAAGTCGGGCACGACAACCGAGCCTAACGCCTTCATGGACTACTTTTACGAGCAGGTGCGCGAGGTAAAGGGTCAGGCCGGAGAGAGCTTCGTCGCCATCACCGATCCCGGCTCGCCGTTGGTGGACGAGGCGAAGAAGCGCGGCTTCCGCAAAGTCTTCGAGAACCCACCGGACATCGGCGGGCGCTACTCCGCGCTCTCTTACTTCGGGCTGGTGCCCGCCGCGCTGATGGGCGTGGATGTGCGGAAACTGCTCGACCGCGCGCACCTCATGGCGCAGCGCTGCGGCGCAGGCGTGCCCGCGAAGGAGAACCCCGGCGTCTGGCTAGGCGCGGTCCTCGGCACGCTCGGCCTCGCTGGCCGCGACAAAGTGACCTTCGTGACGACGATCGGCACCGACAGCTTCGGCGACTGGGCAGAGCAGCTCATCGCGGAAAGCACAGGCAAGCAGGGCAAGGGCCTTGTCCCCATTGCGGGCGAAGCGGTCGGAGTGCCGGAGGACTACGGCGACGACCGGGTGTTCGTCTATATGCCGAAGGCCGGCGACGAACAGGACGACCTCGACGAGGCTGTGTCCCGCCTGATGGATGCCGGGCAGCCGGTCATCACCCTCCCGCTCGAAGACGAGTACGACATGGGCGGCGAGTTCTTCCGGTGGGAGACCGCGATCGCGATAGCCGGCAAGATCCTCGGCATCAACCCGTTCGACGAGCCGAACGTCACCGAGAGCAAGAACAACACGAAGCGCCTCCTCGAAGGCTACATGAAGGACGGTCACCTGCCCGAGGAGACCCCCGCCGCAGACGAGGACGCCATCAAGGTCTACGCCTACAACTTCACCCCCTCACCGGCGGAGCCGGGCAAGAACGGCGCAGGTGAGGAAGCCGGCGCGCTCGGCTCCTACGTCGACGGCCTGCTGGCGAGCGTCAAGCCGCACGATTACGTGGCGCTGCTCGCCTACCTTTCAGACGAGAGCATGGACCAACTGGAAATGATCCGGCTGGAGATCCGCGACGAGCTACAGGTCGCCACCACGCTCGGTTTCGGGCCGCGCTTCCTGCACTCCACCGGCCAGCTGCACAAGGGCGGGCCGAACACCGGCGTCTTCCTTGTCTTCACCGCCGACGAGGACGATAGCGTGAAGATCCCGCAGATGGGCTACAGCTTCGGCACCCTGATCAAGGCGCAGGCCCTCGGCGACATCGAGGCGCTCGTCTCGAAGGGCCGTCGCGTGTTGAGGCTGCACCTCGCCGACCCTGATGAGGGCATGGAGCAGGTCTGCGACCTCGTGGACGAAGTACTCGGCGGAGTCGAAATAGAAGGCTAGGGGAGGCTTAGGATAAACTATGGAAATCGGATTTATGGGCCTGGGGCGCATGGGCGAGAACATGGTCCGCCGCTTGCTTCGCGGCAACCAAAAAGTCGTCGCCTGGAACCGCAGCAAAGCGAAGACCGACGAAGTGGCGGGCGAGGGCGCTGTCGCCGCCTACACCCCGGCTGACCTCGTGAAGGACCTCAGCCCGCGCCGCGTGATCTGGCTGATGGTGCCCGCGGGGGGGCCGGTAGACGACCTCATAAATGAACTCGTGCCCCTGCTCGACAAGGGCGACATTCTGATAGACGGCGGCAACTCGAACTTCCGCGACTCGATACGCCGCCACGACGCGCTCAAGGAGAAGGGGATCGACTTCCTCGACATCGGCACGTCGGGCGGCATCTGGGGCCTCCAGATCGGCTACTGCATGATGGTCGGCGGCGATGAGGGTGCCTTCGCCTATGTCGAGCCGCTGCTCAAGACGCTGGCCCCCGAAAACGGCTACATCTACGCCGGGGCGAGTGGTGCGGGCCACTTCACCAAGATGGTCCACAACGGCATCGAATACGCGATGCTGCAAGCATACGGCGAGGGCTTCGAGATCATCAAGCAGTCGCAGTTCGGCTCGGTGGACCTGGCGAAGCTCTCTGAGACCTGGCAGCACGGCAGCGTCATCCGCTCCTGGATGCTCGACCTCGCCGTGCGCGCCTTCACCGCTGAGCCTGACTTGGCTTCAATACGCGGCTACGTCGAGGACTCCGGCGAGGGCCGATGGACCGTGATCGAGGCGATCAACGAGAACGTGCCCGCTCCCGTCATCACCCTGTCGCTGCTGGCACGCTTCAGCTCCCGGCAAAAGGAGTCGTTCAGCGCGAAGGTGATCGCCGCCCTGCGTAACGAGTTCGGCGGCCATGCCGTCCAGCTCGAAAGCGGCGGCTCCAGCGGCGTCGCCTTCTCGCCCGACCAAGACCGCGCGCTGAGTGGGAAGTAATATGGCGGCGCAAACCACCACGAACCCACTGAGGATCGGGCTGCGCCAGCAGCTCACTCCCCAGCCCTGCACTATCGTCCTCTTCGGGGCCACCGGCGACCTCACGATGCGGAAGCTGCTGCCCGCCTTCTACAACCTGGAGCTCGAGGGGTTGTTGCCCCCCGGTTTCAGCATCCTCGCCGTGGCCCGCAAGCCGAAAACCGATGACGAGTTCCGCAAGGAGATGCTCGACGCGGTGAACCAGTTTTCGCGCAGCCGCCCAGTGCAGCCGCAGGTCTGGGATACCTTCGCGCAGGGTATTTTTTATGTCCAGACCGAGTTCCACGACCTAACCGGTTTCGAGCGGCTGAAAACGAGGCTCGCCGAGGTAGATAAAGAACGCGGCACCGCGGGCAACCACCTGTTTTACATGGCGACCCCGCCCGAAGCCTACCCCCTGATCTCGCTGAACCTCGGCAAGGTCGGGCTGGTCACACGCGAGTTCGGGCGCGACCCCGATCACGCCGGCAGCTGGAGCCGCATCGTCGTCGAAAAGCCCTTCGGGCGCGACCTGAGAAGCGCACGCGAACTCAACCGCCAGATGCACACCGTCTTCAGCGAGCGCCAGATATACCGCATTGACCACTACCTCGGCAAAGAGACCGTCCAAAACCTGCTCGTCTTCCGCTTCGGCAACCTGATCTTCGAGCCGATCTGGAGCCAGCAATATGTGGACAATGTCCAGATCACCGTGGCCGAGAACCTCGGCGTCGAAGGACGCGGCTCATACTACGACAACGCCGGGGCGATCCGCGACATGGTGCAGAATCACATGATGCAGCTTCTCTGCCTCGTCTGCATGGAGCCGCCGGTGGCATTCGACGCCGACTCGGTGCGCGACGAGAAGGTGAAGGTGCTCCGCGCCGTCCACCCGATGACGCGCGAGCAGGTGCAGACGCGCACGGTTCGCGCCCAATACAGCGCGGGGGCGATCAACGGCCGGCCCGTACCCGGCTACCTTAGCGAGGCAGATGTCGCCCCCGACTCCATCACCGAGACTTACGTGGCGATCAAGCTATTCGTGGACAACTGGCGCTGGGCGGGGGTGCCCTTCTACCTGCGGACTGGCAAGCGCCTCCCCAAGCGCACCACCGAGATCGCCCTACAGTTCAAGCCCGCCCCCCACATGCTCTTCCGGCGAAGCGTGGACGGCATGGACCCGAACTCGCTGGTGGTGCATATCCAGCCCGACGAGGGGATCACGATCAAGGCGGCCTCGAAGATCCCCGGCCCCCTGATGCGTGTCCGCCCGGTGAACATGGACTTCCGCTACGGCACGTCGTTCGGCGTCGAGCCTGCCGACGCTTACGAGCGCCTGCTGCTCGACGCGATGCTCGGCGACTCGACCCTCTTCACCCGCCGCGACGAGGTAGAGGAGGCGTGGGAGTTCGTCACCTCGCTCATGGACGGCTGGCACGAGCAGGCCGCCGCAGCCCTCCCCAAGTACGAAGCCGGCACCTGGGGACCGGAGGAGGCCGACCGCCTCCTCGCCCGCGACACCCGCACCTGGCGGCGGCTCTAGGTAGCTTTCAGCTTTCAGCTATCAGCCGTCAGCCGTCAGGTTTGTAGTAGGCACTTTTAAGTCACTGTCATTCTGAGCGCAGAGAAGAATCTCGCTCTACCGCTACTGTCATTCTGAGTGCAGAGAAGAATCTCTTGCAGAGCGAGGATGCACCATTTAGACAGCCCGTCATTACTAAAAGCTGATAGCTGAAAGCTAAAGGAGCCAGCGATGGACGATCAGACGAAGCCCGCACCGATTCCGGCCACGCCCCCCGACCCCGGATTGCCCACAGACCTCGAAGGAGCCGGGTTGCAGCGCGAGCTTGAGAACGTTGACCTAGACTCCGTCGCCCAGGCCGACCCCACGGCGCGGCCCGACCGCTACAGCGCCGAGGCCCTCCAGGACATTGTGCATGGCGGCACGATCCCCGTGCCGGTGAACAGCATTGACCGCGAGCTGATCCAGCTCTGGAAGTCCACCACTATCGGCGGAGACAACGAGGGCAAGGTCTCTGTGACGCTGATGCGGGTGATGAACCTCGTGGTATACGTCGAAGACGAGGCCCGAGCCGTGAGCGCGAACGCCGTGATCGATCAGATCGTCTGCCGCCACCCCTGCCGCACGATCATGATCACGAACGTCAGCGGCGGCACCGGACAGGACCAGCCGCCGGGGCCAGGGGCCGCCATAGCTGCCGACCGCGAACTTAATGCACACCTCTCGGCCCATTGCCAGCTGAGCGATGCCGACGGCAAACAGGTCTGTTGCGAGCAGATCACGATCCATTCCGAAACCGAGCCGGCCCTCAGCCGGGTCTCGAACCTCGCACTCAACCTGCTGATCACCGACCTGCCGGTGTTCCTCTGGTGGGCGAGCGGCGCGCCCTTCAACAACATGGTGCTAACCCACCTTGAAGACAGCATAGACCGCCTGGTCGTCGATTCGGCGGGGTTCGCCGACCCGATCGTGGGGCTGACCGCGCTCGCGCGCACCCTCGACCCGTCGTTCCAGCACCAGACCGCCGTCCGCCACGCTCCCGGCGACCTCAACTGGGGGCGGCTCGAGGGCTGGCGCGAGGCGACGGCCCAGATATTCGATACGCCCGACTACAGAGCGAGCCTCTGGAAGATCGGCAGCGTCGAGGTGCAATACGCCGCACCTGCCGAAGGCGCAGAGCCTAACCCCACCCAGGCGTTGCTTTTCGCCGGGTGGCTTGCGTCGCGCATGGGCTGGGAGTTCCACGGCACGATGCCCGGCGGTGTGCGCGGCAAGCCCGGCGACTTTATGCTGACGATGAGGCAAGGCGTGCGCTCGATCCCGCTCGGCCTGCGGGCCACGCCAGGGAAAGCCGACTACCCCGGCGGGATACTCGGCTTGCGCCTGACCACGAACGACCCAAGCCCCCTGACCTTCGGCATCCGGCTTGACGCCGAAGGGCTGTACCTCGATTGCATAGTCGAGCGCGAGGGCCAGGAGCCGGTGCTTCGCAAGGTCCGCTACAGCGCCTCCGACGAGGCGGGGCTACTCGACTCCGAGTTGGAGGAGTTCGGGCACGATACCGTGTATGAACAGGCCCTCGTGATGGCCGGAGCGATGGCCTGGGGCAGTATGACGCTTGGCCGGCGCAACGAGGTGAGCGCGCAGCTCGGCACCGAGAACCGCCAGAGCAGCTTCGACCCGAGGTTCTAGCCAATGGACAAGCCTGAGATCCTGATCGCGCACGACCCCGCCGACCTGGCGCACCGGGCCGCCGATCTCTTCGTGGAAACGGCGTCCGAGGCCGCGCTCGAATATCGCACCATCGCCGTCGCGCTCGCAGGCGGCTCGACGCCGAAGGCGCTCTACGAGTTGCTGACATCAGACGCCTATCGCACGCGTATCAACTGGCCCCTGATCCACTTCTTCTGGGGCGACGAGCGATACGTCCCCGCCGACGACCAGGACAGCAACTATCGCATGGCATACGACGCGCTGCTCTCAAAGGTGCCCGTGCCTGCGGCGAACATCCACCGCATGAGCACCGACTACCCCGACGAGGACGAGGCCGCCCGCGCCGCCGAGCAGGATCTGGCTGATCACTTCAAGACCCCGCCCGCCGAGATGCCCCGCTTCGACCTGATCCTGCTCGGCCTCGGCGACGACGGGCATACCGCTTCCCTCTTCCCCGGCAAGCCGACGTTGAACGAGCGCCAGCGGCTCGTCGTGGCGACGCCGCCGGGCCGCCTGCCGCCTCCGGTGGACCGCCTCACGCTCACGCTGCCGGTGCTGAACGCGGCGGCGCGGGTCGTCTTCCTAGCCGCCGGCGCGGGCAAGGCCGAGATCGTGCGCTGGGTTCTGCACGAAGCACCCGGCGATAGCCCTTTGCCCGCGCAGATGGTGCAACCGACCGATGGGCGGCTCACCTGGATGCTCGACGAGGCCGCCGCCGCGGAGATGCCGCGATGAGCGTGTCGCGCCGGGCGGTCGAAATCTGCCCTTCGATCCTCTCCGCCGACTTCACGCGGCTCGGTGACCAAGTGCGGGCCATCGAGGCCGCCGGGGCGCGGCGGCTACAGGTTGATGTGATGGACGGCAGCTTCGTGCCGAACATCAGCATGGGCGCGGGCGTGCTCGAAGCGGTGCGCGGCGTCACCTCCATGACCATCGAGGCCCACCTGATGATCGTCCAGCCGGAGCGCCACGTCCCTGCCTTCGCCCGCGCGGGCGCTGACCTGATCATCGTCCACCAGGAAGTCTCACCGCACCTCCATCGCACCGTGCAGCAGATCAAGGGCCTCGGCAAGCGCGCAGGCGTCGCTCTCAACCCGTCCACACCCCTCGTCATGCTCGAAGAGATCCTCGAATACCTCGACCTCGTGCTGATCATGACCGTGAACCCCGGCTTCGGCGGCCAGGTGTTCATCCAAAGCATGTTGCCGAAGGTCCGCCGCCTCCGCGAGCTGCTCGACGCCCGTGGCCTCCACTGCGAGATCGAAGTAGACGGCGGCATCCACCCCGCCACCGCGCCCGCAGCGGTAGACGCCGGTGCCGGCGTGCTCGTCGCAGGCTCCGCGGTCTACAACGACAAGCAGACCGTCGCCGATGCCCTCGCAGCCCTCCGCGCGAGTTACGGCGGCTAAAAAGCGGCGTGGAGTCCCTTTTGTCAATCTTTGTAGAGCGTTCAACACGGGAGGGGAGTAAGGCTGATGCTACCAGGTGAGCAGTTGCGGAAGTTGCACATGGCTTTGTGCCACGCCTTCCCGAAGCGATCTGCCCTAGAGCAGATGGTTCGCTTCGGCCTAGACGTACGGCTGTCGTACATTACTGAAGGAGGCGACCTGAGTAAGGCGGTGTATGAATTAATTGAAGGGGCCGAGGCACAGGGGCGTATAGATGAGCTAATCGCAGCTGCAGGAACGGCGAATCCTACCAATCCCGAATTGCACGCTTTTGTCACCAAACCTATCAGCCCGGCGGAAACAGGAACGCAAGATTTGACCCAGAGTACATGTCTAGCGTGTTGCGCGGCTCACCCAGCGACTTGCGCTTGCCGCCCAGATTTCGGTACAATTGCTTCGTATGAATGCTGATCCGCTGCCAATCGGAGATCCTCTCGGCCTTCGGATAGCCGCTCTCGAAGATGCCCTCGGGCTGCGCGATGCCCAACTCGCCTCGATGCAATCCCAGCTTGTCGCTCTGCAAGCCGAACTCGCTTCCCGCGAGGCGCGCATCGCTAAGTTGGAGACCGAACTGGCCGCTGCCCAGCGTAGCGCCAAGCGCCAGGCCACTCCCTTTGCCCGCCGAACCCGCAAGCCTGACCCACAAAAGCCGGGCCGCCGCGCCGGAGTGGGCCGCTTTGCTCACCGTCCGACCCCGCCCGAAGTTCATATCGAGCACAATGTGCCGTTGGCTGCCTGTCCGGAGTGCGCCGGCCCCTTGACCGCTCGCCGAACCCATGAGCAGTTCCAGATCGACATCCCGCCAGTGACCCCCGTTGTCACACGCTTCGTCACACAGAGCGGGCAGTGTGCCGGCTGCGGGAAGCGCTTCCATTCGAGCTGCCCCGAGCAGATCAGCAGCGCGCATGGAGCGGCAGGGGTGGTCTTTGGCCCTCGGCTCAAAGCCCTCGCCACTGACATGCATCACCGCTTCGGTGCCTCCTACGGCAAGATTGTCGAACTCTTTCGAGACGAGTTTGGATTGGAGACCACGCGAGGAGGGCTTAGCCAAGCCGACACCCGTCTGGCAGCCCTCGCCAAGCCGGTTTACAACGAGTTGGTAGAGGCGCTGCGAGCATCTTGGGTAGTTCATGCCGATGAGACCGGCTGGCGCATCGGGGCATTGTCGGCGTGGCTCTGGGTGTTTTGTGAGAGCAAAGTCACCGTCTACACTATCAAGCCCTCTCGGGGCCACGAGGTAATCCTGGATATACTTGGCAGCAAGTTCGCGGGAGTGCTGGTGAGCGATTGCTTTATTGCCTATGACGCTCAGGCGCTGGAGGGCTGGCTGGCGCAGAAATGCGTGGCCCACCTGCTGAGAGAGTTGCGCGAGATCACCGAGACCAAGAGGGGGCGCACCCGCAAGTTTGCCGAGACGGTCATCGAGATATTGCGTGACGCTTTGGTCTTGAAGGCAGGAGCGACCGACTTGCGAGACAAGGCATACGAAGCCGCGACGGACGAGTTGGAAGCGCGCTTGGACAGTCTGCTGGGCAGCAAGAGGCGATGGAGCGATGCGGATAATGCGCGCTTGGCAAAGCGATTGCGTAAGCACCGAGAGGACGTGTTGCGCTTTTTGTATTGGGAAGAATTGGACGCGACAAACAACCTGGCCGAGCGGCAATTGCGGCCGGGGGTGCTGACACGCAAGACGGGTGGATGTAACCGGACTGAGGGGGGAGCGGAGGCGCACAGTATCCTGGCAAGTCTGCTTGCGACATGCCGTCAGCAAGCGGTGAGCATCTTGGACTACTTTATCGCGCTTCAACAATTCGGCTCCTCGCCTCCGTCGCTGGTGCCTCCCTAGCCTCGTGGCACTTGGGCGCTAAACATGTAC
>JBPCPV010000034.1:0-69301 GCA_050998805.1 Chloroflexia bacterium
CACGGCGACATTGACGCCCTGGTTACTGCTGTGCATCAGTTCTTCGTCTCCTTCACACCCCAGTCTGCTTGCAGGTTGGTGTCCGCCGCTTGACCAAACTTGGAAAGACTTATGCAACCTTACTTAGATGAGTGGCCGCAGGCGTATACCCTTTTGGAAGAGACCCTCGCCCTGCGCCGCGCCCTGGGAGACACGCGCGGCATGGGCATTGCGCTCAGCAATTTAGGCGGCCTGGCGGTACTCCTGAAAGACTACGCCCGGGCGGTAGCCATCGAGGAGGAAAGTCTAACGCTGTTCGCGGCGCTGGGCGACCAGCGCGCCCGGGTCGGCTCACTCTCAAATCTCGCCGAGGCGAGCCGCAACCTCGGCGACTCCGCGCGGGCGCGGGCGCTCTACGCCGAGATGATCGAGCTACTGGAGGCCCTCGGCGATAGCTCCGCTCTCACGATTGGTCTGGAGGGGATAGCAGCCCTCGACGTAGCCAATGCCCGAGCCGAATACGTCCAACGGGCGGTACGGCTGCTCGGTGCGTCTGAGGTGTTACGTGAAGCATCCGGCACATCTCTCTCACCACGCGACCAGGCGGAGTACAAGCGCGTCCTCGCCGACGCGCGCGATCAACTCGGTGACGAAGTGTTTGCCCAGGCATGGACTGTGGGCCGGGAAATGACGGTTCAAGATGCAGTACGCGACGCGGCCACGCCGCCGCATGTCGCGTCGTAGACCCCGGGGAACCCCTTCCAAGACACCCGGCGCAGGCTCACGCTGGGCCTTGTGCCAAGTTTTGTACCCTCTATTGTACCCGACGCGCTCTTTCGCAGGCACCCCACCCTTGCTATAATGAGAGGGCTAGAATATTGGGGGCAGCAAGGAGCAAAACGATGAAGCAAAACTGGAAACTGGGTACTATGGCGGCGGTGGCTGTGGCGATGCTGTTGTTGGCATGGGGATTGGTGGGAGAGCGCGCAGGCGCGGCAGGGTCGGGTGGCCCGTCTGCCGTCGGGGTTGGGCTACCGCCCGCCGCCCCTCAGAGCTGCTCGAATCTGGGCTTTACTCGCACCGACTACCCGGTGGGCGCTCTCCCAAAGGGGGGGGGTGGTGGGCGACTTCAACGGCGACGGCCATCCCGACATCGCCGTCGCCAACGAGAACTCTAACAACTTGACGGTGCTGCTCGGCGACGGTATGGGCAGCTTCGCTCCCGCTCCCGGCTCCCCCTTCCCCGTGGGGCACACCCCCTACGGGGTGGCGGTCGGTGACCTCAACAGCGACGGCCATCCCGACCTGGTGGTCGCGGATGAGGGCAGCGCCGGCGTGAGCGTGTTGCTCGGCGACGGCACGGGCAGCTTCGCTCCCGCCCCCGGCTCCCCCTTCCCCGTGGGAACCGCCCCGTTCGCCGTGGCGGTGGCAGATTTCAACGGCGACACGCGCCTCGACATCGCCGGCGCGGACACCGGTGCCAACAGCCTCACGGTGCTGCTGAACGTGTGCCTTCTCACGCCCACCGCCGGAGCGACGAATACTCCGGCCAACACGACGACGAGCACCGCGACCGTTCCTCCAAGTAGCAGCCCTACGCCGACCACGCCTCCGGCCCACACAGCCACACCGACCGCTACGCTCACATGCTCCCCCGGCTTTGATCTTGTGCCCAGCCCCAACCAGGGCACCGCCGGAACCGTCTTGCAGGCCGTCGCGCCGCGCACCCCGTCCGATGTCTGGGCGGTCGGATTCTACTACCCCAGCCCGGGCGGCGGCGCTCAGACGCTGGTCGAGCACTGGGACGGCACCGCCTGGACCATCGTGCCCAGCCCCAGCCTGAGCACCAATGCCAACGTGTTGCTGGGGGTTACTGCGCTCGCCTCCAATAACGCCTGGGCGGTCGGCCTTTCTAGCGACGCCGGCGGCACGGAGCGGACCCTGATCGAGCACTGGGATGGCACCTCCTGGACCATCGTGCCCAGCCCGAACGTCGGCACCCTCAGCAACAACCTCAATTCGGTGGCCGTGAGCGCCCCCAACGACATCTGGGCGACCGGCGGCTGGACAGGTAGTGGTGTCCAAGTCGGACACACCCTGACCGAACATTGGGACGGCCAGACCTGGACGGTCGTGCCCAGCCCCAGCCCCGGAACCATTGACAACTACCTTAGTTCCGTCTCGGTCGCTGCCCCCAACGATGTCTGGGCGGTCGGCCGCTATCTCAGCGCGCGCAATTTCACCCTGGTGGAGCATTGGGACGGCTCAGCTTGGACATTGATGCAGGGGCCGGACCCGGGCACGGCAGGGGACTACTTCAACAGCTTGTCGGTCCATGCGGCCAACGACATATGGGCCGGAGGCGTCTTCTTTAATACCGGGGAGAACAACCAGCACCTCTTGACGGCCCATTGGGACGGCACCGCCTGGACCGTCGTCACCGATCCGGATGCCGGGCCGGGCAATGCGATTTTAGGGATCAGCGCGGTGGGTGCCGCCGACGTCTGGGCGGTCGGAGGCTACGCCGACCCAACGCACCAGGCGGGGGGCAGCTTCGCGCAACACTGGGACGGCACAGGCTGGACGGTACTTCCCATCGTGACTCCGGGTACGCAGGGCAACTCGCTGCGCGGCGTTGCGGCACTGGATAGCGGGCATGTTTGGACCGTCGGGGACCAGGTCAACAACAACATTCTATCGAGCCTGATCGAGCGGTATAACAACTGCCCGATCCCGTCCTCGCCGACGCCAAGCTCCACGGCCCCGGTTCCCACAACCTCACCGACGCCAAGCTCCACGGCCACAGCTACGGCCCCGGTTCCCACAACCTCGCCGGTGCCGAGTTCCACAGCCACAGCTACGGTTCCCACGCCTTCGCCGGTGCCGAGCGCCACGATCCTGGCGACGAGCACACCTGCGGCCACGCCGAGCCTGCCGCCCCAGGCTTCCCAGACGGCCAGGCCCACCAGCACGAGCACTCCGGCACCGCCCGCGACCGCTACCACCACCGCCTGCCCGATCAACTTCTCTGACGTGCATCCGGCCGACTACTTCTACACGCCGGTGCAGTACCTGGCTTGCCACGGAGTCGTCAGCGGCTATAGCGACGGCATGTTCAGGCCATACAACAACACAACCCGCTCCCAAATGGTCAAGATCGTGGTGCTGGGCTTCAACAAACCGATAACCACGCCAGCGGGGCGAGCCTACAGTTTCACCGACGTGACCACAAGCAACCCGTTCTTCTCCGTGGTGGAGACCGCCTACGCCGATGGCATCGTGAGCGGCTACACCTGCGGCACAGCGCCGGCCGGACCGTGCGACAGCCTGCGCCGCCCCTACTTCCTGCCCTACAACAACGTAACGCGGAGCCAGCTCGCCAAGATAGACGTGCTGGCGGCAGGCTGGACGCTCTACAACCCAACGACGCCGAGTTTCGGTGATGTGCCTGTCGGCTCGACATTCTACTCGGTGATAGAGACGGCGGTCTGCCACGGAGTGGTCAGCGGATACAACGACGGCACATTCCGCCCATTCAACAACGCTACGCGGGGTCAGATCAGCAAGATCGTCTACCTGAGCATCGTCAACCCGACGGTGAGCTGCGGGCCGTAGCGGCCAAGCCTGAATTGCTGTATAATTGCTCTCGACCAGCAGCGAGGACAAGGAGGACAGCAAATGGCCCGTATCCCCGGCATAGACGAATCGAACAGCGAGCAGCCCGACTTCACATCGAGCGTGTTCGACCTGCAAAGGCGCACATATGGCAGGGTGCTTGAGAGTACCTTGCTGTATGCCAGACGGCCCAGTATTCTCAGGGCGGCACGGGGCATGTGGAGTGGCCTCGCCGCGTCACGGACGCTCGAGGAGACGCTCGTTTACTTGGTGAACGTGCGCGTGGCGGGATTGGTGGGCTGCCCGTTCTGAGTGGACATCAACGCTGCCGGCGGCAGCAAGCTCGGCATCACCCACGACAAGTTTGAGGCGCTCGGAGAGCACTCCGGCAGCAGGCTCTTCACGCCCCAGGAAGAGGCGGCTCTCGCATACGCTGACGCCATGACAGGAACCGGCACCGTGCCCGACAACATCTTTGCCCAGGTCCAGGCCCACTTTAGCAGCGACCAGATCGTTGAGCTGACCGAAACGATAGCCTGGGAGAACTGCTCGGCGCGCTTTAACCGCGCGCTACATGTGTCGAGTTCCGGACTCTACGCGGGGGGTGCGCTCAGTTGGCCCCGGCAGGCCGACTGGTAGAACGCGGGAGCCGCCGCCGCTCGGCAAACCAACGGCGGATGGCCGGCATCGCCCAGCGATCCAGCGCATATGTAGTCAGCCCCGCGCCCGCGAAGAGCATCGCGCTCTCGGCGGCCAGCATGTAGCCGTTCGCGTTCGCCGCGCCCGCGAAGATGTAATTCAGGTTCATGGCGGCACCGAAGAAAGCCGCCCAGCGGGTGAGCAGGCCGAGGACCAGCGCCAAGCCAACCAGTCCCTCGCCGAATGTCACCAGGGTGCTGTACCAAAGCTCGTTGGGCAAGGCCACGGCCCGCACCCAGGCGGCGTACCAGCCAAAGACATCGGGAGAAGGGCCGCTGGTTTTGCTCAGGCTCTTGAGCAGAAATTGGTGCAGTGCGCTCGGTGCCTGGTCGCCGACCCAAGCAGGGTTGGTCAGCTTGGACAACCCGGCATTGAGCCACTGGTAGCCGATGCCGAGCCGGAGAAGCAGCCACAACAGGCCGGTCACCCGGGGATCTGATAACTGGCGCAGATACCTTTCCATCATGTTCCCTCCTTTGCGAGGTAGGCGTGTGGCAGGGGGCGAAGGCCCCCTGCCGTGCTTCCTGCTTACGCGCGGCGCGCTGAGGTGCGGTGCTTGAGCCTCAACCCGCCACCCAGCAGTAAGAGGCCCAGCGACACCAAGAGCGTGCCGCCAAAGTCACTCGGGGCACCGGTTGAAGGCATCGCAGGCGATGCGCTCGCCTCTACGTGGATCGTTCCCTTCATGCCCATCGCTTCGTGGCTGTCCACAGGGCAGTACATCTCCCAGTCACCGGCCACCGGAAAGGTGAACGAGGCGGTCCGTGTCTCGCCGGGCTTTAGGTTGGTCGAGAAGAGCGTCTGCTCGATGTGACGGTCCGGCTGCTCCACCTTGAAGTTATGCTCCGCAGCCCCGGAGTTCGTGACGGTGAATTGCACCGCCTGCCCCTGGGGCACCGTCACTGTCCCAGGTGTGAGTTTGAACTCTGTCGCTGTGATCGTCACCTGCTGTGTCCCCTGTGCGTGGACAATGCTCGGCAGCCAGAGCAGCGCGGCCAGCCCAGCCAGGGTCAGCAGTTTAACGGGAAAGAACCTTGTCATTTTGTCAACCTCCTTGTATTTGAGCTTGTGTTTGCTTGTCGCACACGGCGCTTATCTGCACCCTGTCCAGCATACCAAGATATAAGCCTGGGCAACACGGGCCGAGGTAGTGCATCGGCGCTGACTTTGGTCGCGGAGTTTTTGGACTTTGGTCTGATGCCCTGCGCGCGAAAATGTTGTACTATAAGCAGAGAACCAAGAGCGAGAGGACAGGTAGAACCCAAGAGATGTGGGTACGGATCAAGGGGTTTTTCAATCGCCTGAGCCTAGTCCAGCAGTTTATGCTGGCGGGGCTGGTCATCCTGGTCGCGGGGATGCTCGCCACAGGCGCTTGGGTCGGGCAGCAGATCGAGGATGGGGTGATCCACCGAACCGCCGCGACCACCGCGCTCTACGTAAATAGCTTTATCGCCCCCAATTTGCAGGATCTGGCGCACGGCGATGCACTTACTCCCGACCACCAGGCCAATCTGAACGGCCTGCTTGGGGAGACCGACTTCGGCCAACATATCGTCGCCTTTAAGATCTGGACAAAACAAGGCCGCGTCGTCTACAGCACCGACCGCGCATTAATCGGCAAAGTCTTCCCGGTGCAGGGCGGGCTGGCGCGCGCCATACGCGGGGAGGTCGCGGCGCGGATCAGCGATCTCAGCGATGCAGAGAACGAATTCGAGCGCGCGGGCAACAGCCGGCTGCTGGAGATGTATAGCCCCGTTCGGCTGGGGGGCACAGATCAAGTGATCGGCGTGGCCGAGTTCTATTACACGGTGGCTGATCTTGACACCGAACTCGCCAATGCCCAATGGCGCAGCTGGCTGGTGGTCGGCCTGGCAAGCCTGGTGATGTATCTGCTGCTCTATGGCTTTATCCGCAAGGCCGGCAACACAATCAGCAACCAGCAAGCCGCTTTGCACGATCAGGTGAGCCGGCTGACTGTGCTGCTGACGCAGAACGAGGAACTGAGCGAGCGGGTGCGCCGGGCTGCGGCGCGCACCACCGCGCTTAACGAGCGGTTCCTGCGGCGCATTAGCGCCGACCTCCACGACGGACCGGCCCAGGACATCGGGCTGGCCCTGCTGCGGCTGGATCATGTCGTGGGGCCGGCTGGGGACGGTACGGGCGAGCAGGCCGGAGGTGCCCCCCGCGTCGAGGACGGCGACCTGGAGGTGATAGGCAACTCGTTGCGCCGGGCAATGCAGGAGGTTCGAGCTATTTCGAGCGGCCTCGGTCTGCCGGCGATGGATGCCTGGACCCTCGGCGACATCGTGGGCCGGGTAGTGCGCGCCCATGAAAGGCGCACCGGAACCCAAGTAGAGGTCGTTCTCGATTGCCCCGTCGATCAAGCATCGCTGCCGGTGAAGATCACTCTCTATCGGCTGGTGCAGGAAGCATTGAGTAATGCCTACCTCCATGCGGAGGGCCGGGGCCAGCGCGTCGTCGTGCGCTGTGACGGAACCGATCTGCATGTGGAGGTGACCGACGAGGGGCGGGGCTTCGACGGCACAGCCCCGCCCACCTCGGAGGAGCACCTCGGCCTGATCGGGATGCGCGAGCGTGTGGAGAGCCTCGGCGGCCAGTTCCAGATCAAGAGCGCCCCAGGCCGGGGCACGACGGTGGTCGGTCAACTATCCCTGGCGGCGAAAGGCACCGATGAGCGATAGTATGCAGATCGTCCTCATAGACGATCACCCGCTGTTCCGGGATGGAGTGGCCCACACGCTGGCCTCTGCGCCCGACATCGAGATCGTGGGGCAGGGCGCATCGGCAGCCGAGGCGATCCATCTGGCCCAGGAACTCTTGCCCGACCTTATCTTGCTGGACATCAATATGCCCGGCGGTGGGCTACAGGCTGCCCAGACTATCACAGCCACCTGCCCGGTGACCCGGATCGTGATGCTCACGGTCTCCGAGGAAGAAGAAGACCTGCTTGCGGCGCTGCGTGCGGGAGCGCGGGGCTATATCCTCAAAGGAATCGCGGCCCGTGAGTTAGTACGTATCCTGCGCGCAGTCTACGCGGGTGAGAGCTACGTGACCCCTGCGCTGGCCGCGGGGCTGCTGCGCGAGATAACCGGCAGGGCAAGGCCCCCGGCAGACCCTCTCGACGAGTTGACGGAGCGTGAACACGAGATCCTTGAAGGGGTGGCCGGCGGCCTCAGCAACAAAGAAATCGGTCAGCGTCTCCACCTGAGCGAGAAAACAGTGAAGCACTACATGACGAATATCTTGCAGAAGCTGCAAGTACGCAACCGGGTGGAGGCGGCATTGCTCGCCCAGCGCGGCGTGCGGGGGCCACGGGCGTAGGCGGGGATTCAGCCGTCCACGAATACGGGCCACGAATACACGAATGGTGTGAGGCTGCTGAAAAAGTCGGATCGGTGGGGCAAGCACTCAGCAATCGAGTGTTTTTCAGCCTGTGGTGGGGAGCGTCCCCGTTATCAGACCGTAAAAACGCCGTGTCGGTGGGGAACCCATCGACTTTTTCAGCAGCCTCAATGGTGTGAAGCGATCAGAGTGATAGGGGTGTGGAGGCGGTCCACCGGCGGAGCCGTGTCTTACCGAGTTGTTAGTCGTTGGTGGTCGGCGTATCGGGCCGCCGAGACGGCGGCGGTACGGATTGCGAGGCCACGGATGAATTGTGAACAGGATGTCAAAGCGCACGTTGTATCGAGGCACGTTCTTTGCTATAGTGCCGTGTGACGTTGGCCGACCGCAGTAGCAAACTCTACTGCCATTCTGAGCATTGTGAGGAATCTCTTAGCCGTACATCGCTCTACTGTCATTCTGAGAGCAGCGAAGAATCTCTTACAGGGAGATCGACTTGGCCGATCAATTGATCCCGTCCCAGTTTTTTTTCGACTCGTCATATCTGGCTGGCGTGGGCGTCCAGCGCCCGCGTGACATACTGTTTGTGGTCTTGCACCACAGCGCTGGAATCGAATCCAGCGACATCCCCTGGCTGACCACGCAGGGACAGGTTTCCGTACATCGGTATGTGAGCCGGGCGGGCACGCGTTACCAACTGGTGGCGGACGAGAACGCCGCCTGGGGGTGTGCCGTCGGGGCAGAGTTCGAGTTCGTGCCGCCGCGCCTCGGCACGCGCTGGGCCGCCAACGAAAACTGGCCAACCTTGCAGTTCGAAATGGAGAACCGGGGCAGCGACCCTTTTACCGACCCCCAATACGAAGCGGCGGCGGACTGGACAGCCGGGTGGGTGCAGGCATACGGCATCCCCGGCGACCGCCGCAATATCGTGGGCCACCGGGAGTTAACCCGCAGCCCCGCGCACCAAGATCCCAACGACCAGTGGGACTGGACGCGGTTCATGGCCCTAGTGCAAACCCGCCTCACGGCAGCCGGGTATATCGATTATTACGTGCAGGGGCCGCCCACGATCGCTCGAACCCTATTCGTCGAGGTGCTGGCCGCCCCGCCGAATAGCCCCATCGCCGACCAGGCGGACCAGTATTATGATTGCTGCACGGGGTACGGGGTCGATCCTGCGGTAGCGCTGGCCTTTTTTGTGAAAGAGTCGGACAGGGGCACGGCGGGCATCGCTCCGCAGACGTTGAGTTGGGGCAACCAGCGGCGGGCCTGGCGGCCCGAACGGACCACCGGCACGCTGACCACGCCCTGGGGGCCGTTTGCCCAATACAAAAGCTGGCTCGACAGTCTGGCGGATTGGTGCGAACTTCTCTTGAGCGACGTGTATCAGGGCGAAGGCCGAACGACCGTGCGTAGCGTCCTGCCGAAATATGCACCCGCCTCGGAAAATAACACCGCGTTGTATATCCAGCAAACTATCGAGCGGATAACCGGCTGGAAGGACACGGCCGATACCGGAGTGGTACCCGAACTCGATCTGCCGATCAGCAGCCCTCCGACGATCAGCCGCGAGCGATTCCGCGCGGTGCTACAGGACGCCAATAGCCCCGCCCTCGCGGAAGCCGACACGCTGTATGACCTCGCCGTGGCGAATGGGGTCAACCCGGCGGTCGCGCTCGCCTTTTTCGTGCAGATCAGCCGGGCGGGCACGGCATACGCCAACCCCGCCAAAGCCGGGAACCACAACTGGGGCGAGGTCCTGGGAGACGGAGCAGGGCTTGGGGGCGTGCAGGCTTACCCAAGCTGGGCCGAGGGCCTGCGCGATTGGATACGCATAGTCGGCGTGATCTACGCGGGCGAAGGCATGACGACCGTGCGGAGCGTGGCGGCGCACTACCATCCCGGCGGCACGGCCAACACTGCATCCTATGCCCAAGCGCTGATCGATCGCATCAACGCCTGGCGGGAGCCGACCGCCGCCCCAACGCCGGTATTGAAGCCTGGCAGGAAACAAGTCCCAATCTGACTTGACGAGTCCGTTGTATAACCAGTATAATCCCAACATCGTTCTAGTTATACCCTTGCTTTGCCGCATAAAGCTCAGAGGCCCGACTAAAGGAGGTGACACGCAAGACGCGGAAGCGACAAACAGGGGCTCGAAAAAGTTCATAAGGAGATACCAATGGATGGCAGAAGACTTGGCTCCAGCGTATGGTATGCGTTGGATTCTGACCAGACCCGGACTGATCTCACACCGGTATCCCTGCTACAGGCGGGGATAGCGCCCACTGTTTCCGAATGGAACGAGTTGGGCGGCGCAGCATTAACATGCATCCCGCAGGAACCGATCGACCGAGCGCGGGGTGCCCTATTTACGTTGGCACGCAGCCGGCCGGCACTTATTGACGGTCAGCCGGGCGCAGCCCTTGCGCTCCGGTATCTACGCCGGTCCTTCTACAACTCCCTGTGCCATCAGCCGGGCAGGGCGCTCGACAGTGCAGTACACGCGACGGCCGAGTATGTGCGGACCCTCGCCTGGACGGGGCACGATCTCGCCGACTGTGAACTCGCCGCAGTGGCAGTGCAAGGCGCGCACCTCTGGCTGATCACCACGGCAACATGCGCGGCCTACTTGGTGCGGCCCACCGCCGGAGGCTGGCACCGGCTCACCGCCGGTGAGGTCGGCTCACTATTGGCCTATCACACACCACCCCAGGAACAGACCGGCATGGCGACCGTGCTCCAACCTGGTGACCTGGTGCTCCTGACCACCCAGGCACACGAAACCCTGATCCAGAGCTGCCTGCTCTCTCTGCTGCTCCATGAGCCGGGCCTGGGCGCGGAGGATCTCTCCGACACGCTCACGCAGCTCTCCGCAGACGAGCCTGGGAGCGGACTGCCTCTGGCCTTGTTGCTCACCTGCCAGGCCCTTGCCGATCCCGAGGCCCAAGCAACGCCACCGCGCCCCTCCAAGGGCACGGTGGCGCTCGCTGTGCCCGCCGGATTCCCCTGGGAGCTTGACGACCTGCCTCTGCCGGCCAAGCCCCGCGCGAGCGCGGTTCCTGCGCCATCGCTGGTCGCGCACCCACCGCCCCACGAAGTGTCTCCGCCACCGCCGGTCCCGTCATTCCGGCTGCCAAGACTGCCGGCAGACCCCGCACCAACCCGCCAGGCGGTCACGCCCGATTTACACACCTGGATCGCCACACAGGGCCGGCTGGCACGTGCGCTCGCGCCGGGCACCGGCCTGCTGATGGGGGCGGGATTGGCCGGCGCATGGATAACGGGCCAGTTGACCTACCTGCTGGCCGGTTGCTCGTTGAGCGGCCTGTTGCTGTACAGCGCCCACCGGCTCCGCCCCGCCGAGCAACAGGGCGACGGATCTGCGGCGGTAGCAAAGGGCCGCCTCCTGGGGACATATGCGGTTCCGGCAACGGTCTGGCCGCGCACATGGTCTCCGCCCGTGCTCGCCGCCCCGAGACGGGCGACCGGCCGCGCCGCGCATCCACCGGTCACCGTTGGCCTCACCTGGTCGTGTGACCGTTTGCTGTTGCCGCCTCCGTCCGCGGTGGAACCTGGGTGCCTCGACATCGTCTCTTTACACGACGCGGCCGGGAAGGCCATCGCGGAGCTTACCTTGCTCTGCCCGCCCCACCTACTGACCGAAGCAGGAGGCTATCCGCAGGGCATCTACGTGGTGCTCCATGATCTGGTCAGCGACCGCAGGCAGATGGTCGCCTGGCTGGCTCCCGGCCAACGATGCACAGAAGCCGTGCTGCGCGACGTGGGCGGCTACAGCGGCAATCCCGACGCGCATGTGCGTCGGTTGCGAGGCCACCCCCGGTTCGAGATGGCGTCCACACATCTGCGGGTCGCCCTGATGCTCGACCGCTATCGGTTCACCGACCCGCCACTCAACCAACATATCGAGTCCCTGGAAGTGCTGCTGACCGGCACGCAGGAGCTGGCATGAGCCGGCCGACGCCAGCCCGGCCCACCGGCACCCCGCCCGCGCCGCTCAGTATCGAGCTGTTGGTCGGTGTGGCCGAGGGCGCAGGCGGCAGGAGCGAGGTCCAGGCGGTGCTGGGGGCCGGGGAGCGCGCGCACGGCGTGTTCCATCTAGACATCCGCGGGCCTGAGATGACGCGGCTGACGGCGCGCGTACACAGCCGGCAGGCCGCCGACGACGAGGTGATGCGCCTCGGTAGCCTGATGTTCGACGCGCTATTCCAGGGCGCGATCGGGGCCGCCTACCGAGAAGCCCGTGGGCGGGCGCGGGGGAGCGGCACCGCGCTTCGTGTTGTGCTCACCAGCGCGACCCCGGCGATCGACGCGCTGCCCTGGGAGTTCCTGTACGATTCCAGCCTGGGGCATTTCTTGGCACTGACGCCCGATGTGCGCCTGACGCGCAACCTGCCTTCTCTGAGCGCGCCGCACCCGGTGCCTGGGCGCTTGCCCCTGCGGGTGCTGGTCGCGGCAGCGGGGCCGGCAACTTATGCAGGCTCGCAGCTGTCGGGGATCGACGTGGCCGCAGAACGCGCGCTGATCGAGGCGACCCTCGCGCCGCTGGTCGCCGAGGGCCATCTACAGGTCACGCACATCTCGCTCACCCAGCCCCGCGTCTTGTTGGACAAAGTGCGGCGCATCCAGCCCCACATTTTCCACTATATCGGGCACGCGGGGATCGTGGATGGCACGCCCCTCTTGTTCTGCGGCCCGCCCGGCGGCGAAGCCGTGCCGTTGAGCGGCACACAGATCGCGGCGACGCTCGGCTTGGCCGGGGAGCTCCAGCTGGTGCTCTTGAATACCTGCTGGGGCGGGCAGGCAGGCATCACAGGCAGCCTCTTCGGTTTGGCACCGGCGATCGCGGCTGCGGGGGTGCCTGCGGTCGTCGGCTGGCAGACCGGCATCAGCGACCGGAGCGCGCCCCCGCTCGCCGGACGCCTCTACGAGGAGCTGGCGCGGGGCGCAAGTGTGGACGAGGCGCTCACCATCGCGCGTCTTGCTCTCTACGCCGATCCAAAAGTCGAGCGCCTGGCATGGGGCCTCGCGGTCGCCTACTTACGCACCGAGCTGACGCGCATCGTGACCCCGCAGCCGAAGACCTGGCAGTTGCTGGTGATCGACGACGAGCAGATCCGCGCCGATCTACTGCGCTCGCGCCTGACCCGGCGCGGGCTGGAGGTCACCTGGGCAAACGGCGGGGAGGCGGGGCTGGAACGCGCCCGGCAGATGCATCCCGATGTCATCGTCTTGGACTTGAAGATGCCGGGGATGGACGGCTTCCAAGTCCTCCACGCGCTCAAGTCCGGCTCGGCGACCGCCAACATCCCTGTCGTCGTCCTCAGCTCACTCGGCGCGGATTATGAGACCGCTCTACGCGCCTACACGGGCGGCGCGCAGTACGTGATCCCGTACAACGGCCGCTTGGACCAGCTGGAACAGGTGTTGAGGGGAAATCTAAATGTCCCGCTTGATTAAACAGAGTCGGCGGACAGTGGAACGCCCCGCCATGATGCCACCAGCCCAAGATCCCGCTGAACGAGCTAATTCGCCTGCGCTCGCCCTCGGCGACGCGCTGCTGCGCGAACCCGACCTCGGTCAGGGCCTTCGCCGCCTCTATCGGGAACTAACGACCGCTATACCGGCGGAATATCTGTATACAGGAGTGCTGGATACCCGCAGCGAACAGTTGGTGATCCCGCTCTACTACGAGAACGGCGAGTACACCGCCGGATACAGCCGCCCCTTCCAGGCAGGCGGCGGGCCGGCCGAGTGGGTACTGGCCCACGACGCGGCCCTGATCAGCGGCAACTTCCCCGTCGAGGCCGCCGCGCGCAACTGGCCGTCCGCCGATCCGGACCTGCCCTTCCTTCCCCTGTCGGTCATGGTCATGCCGTTGCGCCTCGGCGGGCGGGCGATCGGCGTCATCAGCATAGGCAGCTCCCGCCCCGACGCCTACGGAAGCCCGGAAACGGCACTCTTGAGCTATGCGGCAGACCTGCTGGCGGGAGTGCTGGCGCAATGGTGGAGCGATCTGCGGTGGACGCGAGAGCAGGCCCTTGCCCTGACCGAAGCCGAGACCCTCAGCCGCCACCGGCAGGAGGTTTTCTCCCGCATTGCCTGGCGGTCCACCCTGGAGACGAATCCGGCGCTCCTGCTCAACACGGCTCTGCACGAGATCGGGACGCTCGTGCCGTGGGACGCCGCAGGCATCTGGCAGGAACACCAGGCATGGCCGGGACTGGCTCGCATCTGGCACGAGGCAATCCTGACGGCGATCCCTGGGCGCAGCCTGCCCGCCGACGGTCCGCTGGCGGCGGCGGCGCACGAGTGCCGCCGGACCGTCCTCCTGTCGCCCGATCCGGCGGATCACACGGCCGGCACGGGGCCGCGCGGCCCCGCCGTCGCCGTATCCCTCCGCTATTCGGCGGCCCAAGCGCCGGGGCTGCTGGTGCTGGAGCGCGCTCCGGGGGCCGAGCCCTTCAGTGCGGAGGACGCTGCCCTCTTAGAGCAGCTCGGCCAGGCGCTCACTGTGGGCATCGAAAAATGCCGCCGGATGGCACCGGCGGCCTTGCACAGGGATCTTGCGGCGGCGTTGCAGGGCGATCCCGCAACGGTCTGGGCCGCGGTAGGCGCGGCCTTGCAGGCCCACCTGCCGAGCGGCGCTGCCGCCGTGTTGGTGCAGGCCGATGGGCGTTGGCACCCGCTCACCCCGCCCACGGCCCAGTCACCATTCTGGTACGACACGGCCCCCGGCTTGCCGGCCGCCGCGATGACGGGAGGTCGCCCGCAGGTCTATCGCGCGGCGGCCATCGCAGAGCAGCACATCACCGGGATCGGCAGCCTAGTGATCGTGCCGATCATCGCCGCAGGCGTGCCGCTAGGCGTCGTCGCCTTCTGGAGCGCGCAGGCACACGCCGTGGGCGGTGCCGAGGTGGAGATCCTCGACAACGCCGCAGCCCATCTAGCGCCGATCTTGTGGGCCGAGCGGGCGGGCGTTCCGGTCACACAGGACGTGTACCTGCCGGCAGAACTCGGCGCTCTACAGCAGGCTGCCGGCGAGAGCGTAGATCTGCCGGGGCTGCTGCACAGCGTGCTGCGCTACGCGCTGGCGAGCACTCCGGCCGTGGCCGGAACGGTGCTGCTGCGCGAGGCCGGAGATCGCCTCGCACTGCGGGCTTCTGTTCCCGAACGGGCGGGATCCCCGCTACCGAGCGCGCTCTATGAAACCGCAGCCCGAGTGCTGAAACGGGGGCAAGCCGAGTATTTTTCAGGCACAGATGGTGCCGTGGCCTGTATCCCCCTCTCCCCACAGAGCGTGGGGGGAAAGGCTCCCGCGCCCCTCGGCGTCTTGGTGTTCAACAGCGACCGGCCCGACGCCTTCCGCCCGGCGGATCGCGAGATGCTCGGCCAACTGGCCGCGCCGGCAACCGCCTGGGTCTCCCAGCGCGCAGTCGCGGACGCCGAGCGGGCTATCTACCGCATGGCAGGCGTCCACGCTTCGGGCACTCAGGTTCTGGAACGTGTCCCCGCGCTGATCTGCCAGGCACTTTTCGTCCCGGTTTGCCTGGTGCATTGGCTCGACCGGCGGAGCAATCGTTTCGTGGTAGCCTCGGCGGCAGGATTCAGCGTGGCCGACCCTGCGCTCACCGCGCTGGAACTGGCGGGCGACGATCCGAGGCTGCCGGCGTTGTTCACTGCCCAGCCGGATCGTCGTCGCCCGGTGCGCGCCGCCGATGCTCCTTTCTGGCCTCCGGCCCTCCTCGCAGCGGCCGGACTGCACCTACAGTGCGTCGTGCCGTTCTCGGTGGACGGGCAGCCGGCCGGTCTCATATCGGTCCACACCTTTGACGACGCGCCGGCCGCGCGTGTCGCCGTCGGACCGTTGGCGGGGCTAGCGGCCGCGCTCGGAGACACCCTTGTGAGCCTCCGCCAGGGGTGGCGGGTCGGAACCCTTACTGCGCTTACGGAGGGGGTGGCTCCCAACGAAGCCGAACTCCTCGGCCCGACCGACCTCGCCCTCACGCCACGGATGGCCGGGCAGCTCACCCATCTGCTGACGCACGCGCTCGACCTGACCGGCATGAAGGCGGCCTACCTGCTCCTACGCAGCGACGGCCATCTGCCGTTGGCTCCGGTGGTAACCGTCGGGGCGACCCGCACGGCGCTGCCCGAATCGCTCGCGCCGCACCTCGCCCTGCTCCTGGAGGTGGCGGGGCCATACTACCTGCCCGATACCCGACCCGATCCTCCGCCCGGCTATCCGCTCTTTGACGCCGCGACGCGCAGCAGCATCCTCTTGCCCCTGCGCGCCGAAGGCACCCCGAACACGGCCGCCTGTCTCGGCCTGATTGTGCTCGAAAGCCCCACGCCCCATACGGCCGCCCCGACCGATTTCCAGGCCGTGCAGCCGGCAGCCGCCCTCGCGTTGGCGATCATCTGCCAGGGAGGGCTGCTCCAGCAGCTTGGCAGCCAGCCGGGGCAGCTGGACCAGGTTCTTGCCGCGATAGATGCGTTGTGGGACGAGCAGGACGAGAGTATTGTGCAGGCCCGACTGGTGGCCGCCGCGCGTACCGCGCTCGATGCCGACCTTGTGGTGCTCTATCCTGGAGGCCAGGGTCAGGCGGCAGGAGAGGTGCCGCCTCAGAGCGGCAACCAGCAGCCCGGCGCGCTCGCCGGAGGCCCCGAGATGCAGGCGCTCGTCGAGCAGGCGACGGCGAGAGCGGGATTGGTGTTTGTCGAGGATGTGACGGCGCGGGGCGACCTGGCCGCCAACGTGTGGGCCGGGCAAGAAAGGGTGCAGGCTCTTGTTATCGCCCCGTTGCCGATCCGTGCCCGGCAGCCGGCCGTGCTGCTCGCAGCCTACCGACGGCCTGTGCATTTCGATGCCGCCCGCAGGCAGACCGTGCGCTTATTCTCATCACTCGCCGCGCTTGTCCTCGCAAACGCGCGCAGCCGCGCACAAGCGAGCGTGCAGGCTGCCGCCCAAATGCAGTCATTCAGCCTGGCCGCCCACGAACTGCGCGAGCCGGTCGAGAAGGTCCACATGATCCTAGAGACCGCGCTCAACGGCCTCTGGTTGCCGATGTCGGACACGCTGCGGTCACGGATCGGCGTCGCCTATAACGTGCTCGACGATTATTCCGAAAGCCTCGACCGGGTGCTTCAACTAGGCCGCCTCCAGGCGGGGGTACAGGAGCTGGAGCGGCGTCCGGCCGCTGTGGGCGAACTCGCGCACGCCGTGATCGCCCGTCATGCGGAATACGCGCGCGAGCGGGACGTGACCTTGCAGGCGTCCGTCGATCCCCTGCTCGCGCCCCAGCGCCCCTTGCTCGACGAGGTGTTGCTGCGGGTGGCGCTGAGTAACCTGGTGCATAACGCCGTGAAGTTCAGCCGGCCCGGCGGCATGGTAAACCTCGGATGCACCAGCGGCTACTCAGACGGTCAGCGATACCTTATCTGGACGGTTGAAGACCAGGGCATCGGGATACCGGCGACGGCCCAGGACCAGATTTTCGACCCGTACTACCAGGTCGCCCAGGGGTTGGGGCGACCTGCCGGCGGGCCGGGGCTGGGGCTGGCACTGGCCCGCCTGATCGTCGAATTACATGGCGGCACGATTGCCGTCGCCGGCGCACCCGGCGCAGGCAGCCGATTTACCGTCCGACTGCCGTTCCTGGCGGCCTAACTCGCACGTAGGAGAACGCACATGCGAAGCACTTTGCTCACCGACACCCAACAGTCCGATGATGGCGGCGCAGCGCCGGAGGTGGCGCTGCTGCTGGTCGGCGCGGCCAGAGATGTGGGCCAGCAGACCGAGCAAGAGGACGCGCTCGGCGTGTTGCTGCCGGCTAACGACGCGCAAGCCGAGCGGGGCAGCTTGTTTGTGCTTGCCGATGGCCGGGGCAGCCGGCGCGGCGGTGGGACGGCGAGCCGTGAGGTGGTGGAGGTGATCGGCGCAGCCTACTACAATTCGCCGTTGCGCCAGCCCGCGAATCTGCTGCAAAGCGCCATAGACCAGGCGAACCGGCGACTGGTGAGCGCGGCACAGGATCCGGCCACAGAAGGGCTGTGCAGCACCTGCGTCTGCGCCGCCGTGCAGGGTGATACACTCTGGCTCGCCGACGTCGGTGACTGTAGGGGATACTTGCTGCGCGCGCCTGCCGGGCTGCGGATGCTCTCCGAGGAACAGCCGCCGGCACCCCAGGCACTCGGCACCAGGGGCGGCATACAGCCGCACTTTGCCGAGCCGACGCATCTGAGCAAGGGAGACATTGTCTTGCTCTGCTCGGAGGGCCTCTACACCTCGCTGGAGACCCGGCTAATGCAGGACTATTTGAGCGCGGCGCTTCTGAATACGGGCACGATAGACCCTGATCGCCTGGCCCACGATCTTGTGGAGGGCGCGCGTTACCGGGGCACCGCGCCGAACATCTCTGCACTGGTCATCTACTGTGCCGATGTGGTGCCGGAGGCTGTGGCCCGTGCGGCCGGCTGGCCGGAGCAGCAGGCGCGGCGCCTGCTTTCGCCAGGCCCTACCCTGGCCGCCGCAGCGACCGCCGAGCCGCAGCCCGCAGCACCCCTTACGGCACCCGCACAACCCAGCCGGCTCCCCTCGACGCCGGCAGCGTCCGCGCCGTCTACCCCTCCTGTAGACATCGAGCGCGGGTTCCCCTTCCGGGCGACCGACCCCCTCGCCTCCCTCATCGCCCAGGTGCTCGGACGGCCAAGCGCCTTTGGCGGCGACCGCGGCGGTGCGGCCCCCGGCCCCGATCCGGTGAGCCAGGCGCTGAATGCGGCGATGGGACGCGCCCGCCAGCAATGGCTGTTCAACCTGCTCGTCGCCCTCCTCAGCGTCGCCCTCGTGCTCGCCGGGTGCGCGGCCGCCGTGCTCACCTGGGTTCTGGGGCGCGACGGGCTGTTCGCGGTGCTCTTCGGCTCCGGCCTCGGCCTGATCGGCGTCCTAAGCTGGCTGGTGACACAGCCGGCCGCGCAGCTCAACCGCGCCTCCGCGCAGATCTCGCTGCTCTCGATCTCATGGGTCAACTACAGCCAGGAGTTGAAGGGCTGCACCGCACTCAGCGACCCGTCCGCAGCCTCGGCCTGTAACGACCGCGCCGGAGCGCAGGCAGTCCGCTACTTCGATCAGATCATCGGCGGCCCGTCCACGTAGAAAGGATAGCGTTTATGGATCGCGCATCGGTGTTGCTGGTGTTGATCGTGGACAACGACATGGACGCCGCGCGCGCCCGGCAGGCCGCCGCCCTGGCGAGCGCGGCCCCGACGACGCTGCTCGCGCGGGGCGCGATGGGGGTCTCCCTACCGGCCATCCCCGCCGAGGCCCGCCGGATCTACGACCGATACCTGGCGGCCGGCCGGCGACTGGTTACGGTCCCCTCCGACCCCGCGAAGCTGCCCGCCCTACGCGCTGCGATGGAAACGGCCGGTGCCTACGGGGCGCGGACGTTTGTGCAGCGCGATGTCGCTCCCGCGCCCGGTATCGGCATGCAGAGCCGTGGCCTCGACATCGCGCCGCCGGGCGACCGTGGGATCGGGAGCAGTACGGACGAGTTCCGATCGGGGGGGGAAGCATCCCGTGGTGCCGCCGCCCCTCGATCGGCACGCCCTAGTACTTCGCCACTCTCGGGTCTACTTCGTTGGACCAGGCGTTGATGCCACCCTTTAGGTTCTTCAGCTTGCGGAAACCGAGGCTCTGTAGCTCCTGCACGGCGCGGGCGCTCCGCACGCCGCTGTGGCAATAGACCACGATTTCGTCGGCGGTGCTCAACTCGTTGGCGCGCGAGTGGATCTGGCCGACCGGGATGAGGCGGGCGCCTTCGAGGTGCGCGATGTCCCACTCGTGCGGCTCGCGCACGTCGAGCAGCACCAACGGCTCGCCGGCAGTGATACGCGCGTTCAGTTCCGGCGCTGTGATGTCCCAGGCGTCGTCTGCAGCGGTATGCGGGCGGATGCCGCAGAACTCCTGGTAGTCGATCAGGCGCGTCACCGTCGGGTTGGGGCCGCAGACGGGGCAGGCAGGGTCTTTCCGCAGCTTCATCTCGCGGAAGCGCATCTTGAGCGCGTCGTAGAGCAGCAGGCGGCCGATCAGAGGCTCGCCGATGCCGAGGAGCAGCTTGACCGTCTCGGTGGCCTGTAGCACGCCGATCAGCCCGGGGAGCACACCGAGCACCCCGCCTTCGGCGCAGGACGGCACCAGGCCGGGAGGAGGCGGCTCAGGATAGAGGCAGCGGTAGCAGGGGCCTTCAGCCGCCCAGAAGACCGAAGCCTGGCCCTCGAAGCGGAAGATGCTGCCGTAGACGTTCGGCTTGCCGAGCAGCACACATGCGTCGTTCACCAGGTAGCGCGTCGGGAAGTTGTCGGTGCCGTCAACGATCACGTCGTAGGGCGCGAAAATCTCGAGGGCGTTTTCGGAAGAGAGCGCGGTGGGGTAAAGATCGACCTGCACGCCGGGGTTGATCTCGAGGATGCGCTCCTTCGCCGATTCGAGCTTGGGCCGCCCGACGCTGCTCGTGGAGTGGATCACCTGGCGCTGTAGGTTGCTGTAATCTACGACATCGAAATCAACAATGCCGATGCGGCCCACTCCGGCTGCGGCCAAGTAGAGAGCGAGCGGCGAGCCTAGCCCCCCCGCGCCGATCAGCAGCACGCTCGCCGCTTTGAGCTTCTTCTGGCCTTCGAGGCCGATCTCCGGCACGAGCAGGTGGCGGCTGTAGCGCTGGATCTCGTCGCGGCTCAGGGTCAGATGACCATTCTGCACCAGGGCGGGCGGCATCTTGGCCTCCGCGCCGCCGGCGATGGCGGGGATGATGGATAGAGTATCCGTTGGGGCGAGCTTGGTCAGCCCGCGTTGCAGGCTACGCACGTCTTCGTCGTTCAGGTAGATGTTGACGAAAGTACGCAGCGCGCCGCCCTCGCTGTACAGATGTTTCTTCAAATCGGGATAGAGCACCGTCAGACCGGCCAGCGCCTCGTCAACAGTTCGCGCCTCCAGCACGAGTTCGTCGCGCCCCTCGGCATACCCTCTCAAAGCGGTCGGTATCAAAATCGTTGCCATAGTTTATATCTCCTTGTTACGGCACGCGCGACACGCGCACCGATTCTTCGTCAAAAGCCGAGCGGTCGTCCCGCAGGGTCCAGCACCGCAGGTCTCGCGCCTGATGGGCGCGCACCGACACTATAATATACGAGTACCAGGGCCACGCATGATCTCGGTCGTACTCCGAGGCGACCGCCTCGTCTTCGGGGTGCGAGTGGTAAAACCCGATCACGATTAGACCTTTGCTTCGCGCGGTCCTTTCTGCGCGCAGCATGTCCTGCGGAGCGATCAGGAAGCGGTGGTACTGCTCGCCCTCCTCAAACTGGTTGGCGATGACCAGCAGCTCCTGCACGCTCTTACGGCCGTCTGCCTCGCGCCCCAGCAGAACCCCGCAGATCTCGTTGGGATAGCCCGCCTCGGCGTGGCGGCGGATAGCCTCGTCGTGCGTGGAGGTGATCTCCAGACTCATAGAGCGCACAGTGCGCCCTCGAGGTCGGCGATGATGTCGGCGGAGGCTTCGATGCCCGCCGACACGCGCAACAGGCCCTCGGTGATGCCGGCGCGGCGGCGCAGGCCGGGCGACCACTCTCGGTGGCTCGACATCAACGGGTACGATACTTCGCTGTAGACGTCGCCGAGCGTGGTAGCGGGGATCAGCAGGTGCAGGTTGTCTATGAAGCGGAACATGGTCGCCCGGTCCGCTCCGGCGATCTCGAAGGCGAGCATACCGCCATAGTAGCCGGGCCGGAACAAGCGCCTGGCTAGCGTATGTCCGGCATGGTCCGGCAGCCCCGGATAGTGGACGCGCTCGACCTGCGGCTGCACTGCGAGCCAGGCGGCGACTGCGGCGGCGTTGGCGCAGTGCCGCTCCAGGCGCAGGGCCAGCGTCTTAACGCCCCGATGGATCAGATGCGCCTCGAAGGGGCTGAGCACTGCGCCGAGGAGCTTCGCCAGGCTGCGTAACGGCCCGATATGTGCCGGATCGCGCACGCTCACGCTGCCCCCTCCGGCATCGCCATGCCCGCCGAGGTATTTGGTGGCGCTGTGGACGACGATGTCCGCGCCGAGCGCAAGCGGCTGGAGCAGGAACGGCGTGGCGAACGTGTTGTCAACGATCACGAGCGCACCGACCGCGTGGGCCTGGGCGATGATCGCCTCCAGGTCGAGTACGCGGATCAACGGGTTGGAGACCGGCTCGACCAGCACGGCGCGGGGCCGGGGTTCCGCCTGCAAGCCGGCGGCATACGCGGGGAGGTCGTTGCAATCCACGAAGCGCGGCACGATGCCGACGGGGGCGAAGAAGGTGTTGAGCAAGCTATGGCTGGCACCGTAGAGATCCCGCGCGGCGAGCACCGCATCGCCTGGTCCCATCTCGACCAGCCGGAGAGCCGCGTGGAGCGCGGCCATGCCCGACCCGAACGCCGCCGTGACCAAGCCGCCCTCCAATGCGTTCAGCGCGGTCTCCAACGCGACCACGGTCGGGTTGGCGTAGCGCGAGTAGACGTAGCTTTTGCGGTCGCCGGCAAGCACCGCGTCCAACTCCTCGGCGGTTTCGCTCAAGAAGGTAGTGCTCGCGTAGATCGGCGTCGCGGTCGGCACCACATCCGTAACCGCCATCCGCTCGCCGGCGTGTACCGCGACCGTGTCGAAGCTCCTAGCTCTGGGCTTCGCGTCTTGATCGGTTGTCTCCACCGTAGGTGTGGTCATCGGGATTCCTTTCCACTTGCTGCTGACCGCTTACAAGACATCATACCATGAAGCCTAATCCACCGCAATGCGTGGTGCGTAGTGCGCGGGGCAAGGGAATCGTCTGTGGGAGAGTGCTCTGCGCTCGATTTACGGTGGGGCAGAGGCCGACCGCTGCCTACCGCCTACTGCCTACCGCCTACTCCGTACTCGCTGCCGCTTGCCCGCCCGCGCGGTCAGGGCCGATCCAGACGGTCTGGATATTGACGAACTCACGGATGCCGAAGATCGCCAACTCACGCCCGTAGCCGCTGCGCTTCACGCCGCCGAACGGCAGCCGGGGATCCGAACTCACCATCCCGTTGACGAACACGCTGCCCGACTCGATCTCGGATACCAGACGGCGCGCGCGATCCAGGTCCGCCGTCCAGAGGGCCGCCCCCAAACCGAAGTTCGAGTCGTTCGCCCCCCGTATCGCCTCGTGCGCGTCGGCCACCCGCCGCACCGCCGCCACCGGACCGAAGGTCTCTTCGCGGAACACCGGCATCTCGGGGGTGACGCCGGTCAGCACCGTCGGCGGATAGAAGTAGCCAGGCCCCGGCGGGATCGCCCCGCCGAGCGCGACCCGCGCCCCCATCGCCGTCGATTCACTCACCTGGCGTTGCAGCGCCTCGCGTAAATCGGCGCGGGCCATCGGGCCGACCTGCGTCGTCCGCTCGGTGGGGTCACCCACGCGCAACGCCGCGACTGCTGCACAGAAGCGATCCTCGAACTCCTCGGCGACCGCCTCCTCAACCAAGAAGCGCTTCGCGGCGATGCAGCTCTGCCCGGCGTTCAGGTTGCGCGCGCGGGCCGCTGTCGTCGCCGCTGCACCAATGTCGGCATCGGCGAGCACGATGAACGGGTCCGATCCGCCCAATTCCAGCACGGCCTTCTTCAGGGCGCGCCCGGCGGCCGCGCCGACCCGTACCCCCGCGCCGTCGCTGCCGGTCAATGTCACCGCACGGATACGCGGGTCGCCGATCAACGCCTCGGCGGCCTGGCCGGGTGCCAGGATGGTCCGCAGCACACCCTCCGGGAGGCCGCTATCGGCGAAGACTTCTTCGATGGCTAAAGCGCACCCCGGCACATTGGAGGCATGTTTGAGTACAGCAGTGTTGCCGGCCATCAGCGTCGGCGCGGCAAAGCGAAACAGTTGCCAGAACGGGAAGTTCCAGGGCATGATCGCCAAGATCACGCCGAGGGGCGCGAACTCGACGTAGCTCTCCTGGGCGTTGGTCGCCGTCGGCTCAGGGGCCAGGAAGCGCCCGCCCTGCTCGGCGAAATATTCGCACGCCCAGGCGCACTTCTCGATCTCCGCCTCGGCTTCCAGGATCGGCTTGCCCATTTCGGCGGTGATCAGCGCCGCATAGCGGGCCTGGCGGGCGCGGAGGGTGGCTGCAACCGCCCGCAGACCGTCAGCCCGTTCGGAGATCGTGCTTGACCGCCAGGCCGCGAAAGCACCCTGGGCCGCGCCGACGGCAGCCTCGATCTCCGCAGGCGTGAATTCGTCATACGTCGCCAGCACGGCCCCGGTCGCGGGGTTGATTGACTGGATCGCCATCTGCTGTTTCCTCCTCGCTAGCTCGCCTGGTCGCCGGCGGGCATTCGGGTGCCCAGATACTGGTTCTCGCGCGGATCGGTCGGCACCACGATCAGCGATGGCACGTCAAGCTCCAGGGCGCGCCGCAAGAGCGGCCCGAAGTCGTCGGCCTGCTCGACCTGCCAGGCGGGCAGCCCGAACGACCGCGCGTAGGCCACCATATCGGGGTTGCCGAACTCCACGCCGAACGTCCGGCCGAGCTTGCGCTGCTGGTTCAGCTCGATCACGCCGTATCGCCCGTCGAGCCACACGACGTTCACGTAGGGCACGCGCAGCCGCTGGGCGGTCTCCAGCTCCTGGGAGTTCATCAAGAACCCGCCGTCCCCACTGACCGCCACCACACGGCGCGTCGGCTGGGCCAGCCGTGCGGCCATCCCGCCCGGCACCGCCAGCCCCATGGTCGCCAGGCCGTTCGAGATAATCACGGTGTTCGGCCGGTAGGCGGGGTAGTAGCACGCAAGCCAGAGCTTGTGCGCGCCCACGTCGCTCACCAGGATGTCGGCTTCGCCGAGCGCCTGGCGTAGCTCCCAGACGATGCGTTGTGGCTTCATCGGCATACTCGCATCCCCGGCATATGCCTGCAACGCCGTGTAAGCATCGGGGGGCGCGCCCTGCCCCGCCGCCTGCCAGGGCCGCGGCTCGCCCCCACATAGCTCCGCCAGGGCGCGCAGAGCCTCGCCGATCTCGCCCACCACCTCGACGGCAGGGATGTAATGGCCGTCGATCTCGGCGGGCGTACTGTCCACATGGATAATCTCTTTGTCGCGGCTCGGGTTCCAGAGCACGGGTGCCCATTCCACCAGGTCATAACCGACCGTGATCACCAGGTCGGCGTCGGCCAGGTCGGGGTGCAGGTCGAGGTCAGCCCCCGGCCGCTGGAGGCCGACAGCCGACCGCGCCAGGGGGTCCCGCGCATCGAGCGCCCCCTTGCCCATGAAAGTCGGCAGGACAGGGATGCCGAGCGCGTGGGCAAAGTCGGCGAGTGCTGCCGCCGCGCCGTGCCCGCTCGCCTCCCGGCGGATCACGCCGTTGCCGGCCAGCACGACCGGTCGCCGGGCGGTGCCGAGCCTCTCAGCAGCCGCAACCAGCGTTGCGACCGTGGGTGCCGGATAGGTTGTGCGGCGCACCGGCAGCGGGGTCAGCGTCGGGTCTACCTCTGCGGCCGCCACATCTTCGGGCAGTTCCAGGTGCGTCGCGCCCGGTTTTTCGAGCCGCGCCAACCGGAAGGCTTTACGCACCATCTCCGGGAGCGCCTCGGCGCGCTCGACCCGCGCGTTCCATTTGGTGATAGGCCGAAGCATCTGCACGATGTCGAGGTACTGGTGCGACTCCTTGTAGACCCGTTCCAGTCCGGCCTGCCCTGTAATCGCCACCAGCGGCGCACGATCCAGGGTCGCATCGGCGATCCCGGTGATCAAGTTGGTCGCGCCCGGCCCCAACGTAGCCAGGCAGACCCCGGGGTACGTACTCAACCGCCCGTACACGTCGGCCATGAAGGCCGCTCCCTGCTCGTGGCGGGTCACGACCATCCGGATCGAGGAACTGCGCGATAGAGCATCGAGCAGATCCACGATTTCCTCTCCCGGCAACCCAAAAACGTACTGGACCCCCTCATTTTCCAGACAGCGTACCAGCAAGTCGGACGCTTTGCCCTGCGGCGCAGTTTCCACGGTGGCTTCCTACCCTCCTGCTTCCATTATACATCCCCGACCCATCCGCGTCATCACGCCTTTGTTTCATAATTTTGTGAAAGTATTGACAATTCAATAATCCAGGTGTATAATTGAGATGTAGACATGGCACGGCTTGGCAAGGGATAATCTATCACTGCCGACTGCCTACCGCCTACCGCCTACGGAACGGAGGGTTTGACGATGGACGGATGCAGCAAGAGAGACGTGGGGCCGGTCGGCCCCTGGATCGTGGAGCAGACCTGGCACAATCTCCTGTTCGCGCACTGGCCGGTGGAGGCTTCGGCGCTGGGGCGGCTGCTGCCGCCGGGGCTTGTGCTTGACACGTTCGGCGGGCGCGCCTTTGTCGGGGTGGTCGCCTTCCGGTTGAGCGGCGTCCGCCTCAGAGGGTGCCCGCCGCTCGCGCCGGTCTCCCACTTCCCGGAGGTCAACGTGCGGACCTACGTCACGCTCGACGGCAGGCCCGGGGTGTTCTTCCTCAGCCTCGACGCGAACAACCCGATCGGGATCGCCCTGGCGCGGCCCTGGTTCCGGCTGCCCTACCGCTACTCGCGGATCAGCTTCTCAGAGAGCGGCGGCGAGATCCGCTTCGCCGGCTGGCGGCCGGGCGCGCACGCCGCCTTCTCCGCGAGCTATCGCCCGTCGGGGCCGCCCGCGCTCACGCAGCCGGGCACGCTCGAACACTGGCTGACCGAGCGGTACTGCTACTACACCACCGACCGCCGGGGCTGCCTCTGCTGCTGCGACATCCGCCACGATCCCTGGCCCCTACAGCCAGCAGAGGCGACCATCGGGCGGACGAGCCTTGTGACCGCAGGAGGTATCGCCCTGCCCCCGGTCGCCCCGGCTCTACACTACGCGCACTTTATGCGTGCGCGCTTTTGGCCGGTGCGCGGCGTTCAACCGGCCAGAGACTCGAACCGATCTATGTCGGCCCGCACCACGTCGAGGCTGGACCGCCAGAAGTCGGGCGTGCGGGTGTCTATGCCGAACCGCGCGGCGAGCGTTGCCGCGTCGGCCATGCCGGTCGAGGAGAGCAGGTCGTCGTAGCCTGTGCGGAAGCCGGCGGGGTCTTGTTGGTAGCGGGCATAGAGGCCGAGGCCGAACAGCAGCCCGAACATGTAGGGGAAGTTGTAGAAGGAGCTTGTCCTGTAGTAGTGCCCCTTCACCGCCCACATATAGGGGTGCAGCGCATCGGGGTCGAGGCCGTCGCCGTAGGTCCGGCGCTGGGCGTCGAGCATGTGGGCCTTGAACTCGTCCACCGACAGCTCCCGGCGGGCGCGGTCGGCGAAGGCCGCCTGCTCGAAGAGGAACCGGCTGGTGATGTCAACTACCACCTGGCAGCTCCCCTGCAACGAGGCTTCTAAGATCGCTAGCTGCTCGTCGGCGTCGCCGTGGGCAAGACCGGCCTGCCGGACTATCGTCTCACAGAAGATGCTCGCGGTCTCGGCGAGCGTCATCGGCGTGGACCGCTGGAACATCGTCCGCTCGGCGAGGTTCAGGTTGTGGTAGCCGTGGCCGAGTTCGTGGGCGAGCGTGCTCATGCCAGAGAAGGCCGGCTTGAAGTTAGCCATGACGCGCGACTCGTCGGCGCGCAGCCACATGCAGAACGCACCGTCCCGCTTGCCGGGCCGCGGTTCGGCGTCTATCCAGCGTTCGCGGAAGGCCCGCGCCGCGAAGTCGCTCAACTTCGGCGAGTAGCCGGCGAACTCCTGCACGATGAACTCTGCCGCGTCGTCGAACTCCCAGACTTGGGCACTCTTGCCGACCGGCGCGAAGAGGTCGTACCAGGCGAGCGCGGGCACGCCGAGAGCACGCGCCTTAGCTCGCATGTAGCGACGGAAGTCGGGGAACGACTCGTGGGCGGCGGCCATCATGGCGTCGAGTGTTGCACGGTCAATGTTGTTGTTGAAGAGCGCGACATCGAGCGGCGACTCCCAGCGGCGGCGCTTGGCGAGGGTCAGCACCTCGCCCTGGATGCCGTTGAGCGCGGCGGCAATCGGCACGGCTGCGCCCTCCCAGGCGGCGAGTTCCGCCTCGTATCCGCGGCGGCGGGTGTCGCGGTCGGGGTCATAGGCGAGGTTCCGCACCGCCGGCATCGGCTGTGGGAGCGACCTCTGTCGCGCGATTTCGACCGGCACCATCATCCGCGAGGTGACGTTGCCGTATAGCTTGCTCCATGCCGAACTGCCCGTGACGCTGAGTTCGGCGGCCAGATCCTCCTCGGGTGGCGACATCAGGTGATGGGCACGCTCCACCGCCCGCTCGAGCATGAAGGCGTGGTCGCGCGCCGTCTGCGACTGCGCGAGCAGCGCGTCCACGTCGAGGCTGCCGATCCAGGCGGTGAGGCGCGTTCCGAGCTGCGCCAGCTGGACGTATGCCTGCTCCAGCTCGCTGAGCTTCGCCTGTGCCATGTCGTTGCGCGAGTCGGTGGCGACGAAGCTCTGGATGTATGCCGAGATTGTGTGCCCCGTCTCCTGCACACGGTTCAGTGAGCCGACCACATCCTCGAACGCTGCCACCGTCGCCGCATCCATCGGCGCGGCCTCCCGCAGGCCGACGCCGTAACGGTCGAACATCTCGCTGAGGCCGGCGATCTCGGCGCGGAGGGCGTCAAAGTCCGCGGCGAACTCCGGCGCGTCGAGGCCGGTGTAGACGACGCTCATATCCCAATGGGGGAGCGGTTTGGTTAGGGTTGTCATGAGACATCCTCCTATCAGTATCCTATCAGCTTTCTGGGGGCGCGTCAAGCACGGCGGGCGGCCTGCGGCTGATAATTCGTGCCTGGCGGTTGATACTAAAGCGTCTTTTGCGAGTGGTTAGTGGTTAGTGGTTGGTGGTTGGTGGTTGGTGGTTGGTGGTTGGTGGTTGGTGGTAAGATCAGGGGGCGCATCGGTCTTTCGACGGATTTTTTGGAGTTTTTACTCCGAGCTGTGAGTCCATGGCGAAATGCTCCTTTTTTCGTGCGTAAGTTGGTCGCTATTTTTACCCTCTCACTTTATATATCCATTTCGGGGGTCATTTACTGCCAGATTTGGGGGGCTTTGGGGGTTCCGGGGGCAAAGATACCCCAAAAGACCTAGACGAGTGGTTAGTGGTTGGTGGTTAGTGGTTAGTGAACGGCGGCGGTACGCGGGCGGGGCCGCCGAGACGGCGGCGGTACGGGGACGGAGCACTGAAGTGCTCACTATGAACCACGCGAATGCTGACGGCTGATCGCTGACGGCTGACGCATGCTTGTCCACCTACCACTGGGGTTGGGGGAGGAGCGCCGACCTGGCCTGCGCGCGCCGCTTCGGGTCGGCCAGCAGGTAGGCGAGGGCCAGCAGCGCGTACCAGGCGAGGATGCCGGGCGCACCGAAGCCGGGGAGGGGCAGCGAGGCGAAGGGCAGCGAGGCCACGAGGTGGACCATGCCGGCCAGCGCGGCGAGCGGCAGCCAGCAGAGCCACGCGAGCACCTGGCCGAGCGGCGGCAGCAGCCACGCGGCGAGGGTCTGGGCGCTGCCGAGGAGGAGGATCGGCTGCAAGAGCAGGCCCCCAGCCACCCCCGCAGGCACCTCCAGCGGGTAGAGCGAGCCGAACTGCGCGGCCTCGAGCGGCCAGATCGTGATCTGCACGGCCACAGCTATGGCACAGGCTTCGCCGAGCAGGGGCAGCCGGTGCCAATGGGCGGCGAGGGGCGGCGCGAACAGCAAGATCCCGGCGACCGCCGCGAAGGAGAGCTGGAACCCGGCGTCGGCCACCGAGAGCGGGTCGAGGCAGGTCAGCACAAGCGCGGCGACCGCGAGCAGGTTGATCGGTGTGGGCGGGCGGCCCAGCCCCTGCGCGATCAGATAGAGCAGGCCCATCAGCGTGGCGCGTGCTACCGGCAGGCCGAGGCCGACGAAGGCCGCGTACCCGGCGACCAGCGCCCCGGCGATGACCGCACTCGGCCAGGGGGCCAGCCACCGGCGCAGCACCAGGTAGCCGAAGAAGAGGAAGATGCTGAGGTGGACGCCGGAGACGACGAGTATCCACGAGGTGCCGGTGGAGGAGAAGTCCTGCCGTAGGGCGGGGTCAGGTGCCTTACGCTGGCCGAGCAAGATGCCGCGCAGCAGCCCGGCCTCCGGCTCCGGCAACATGCCGGCAGCTCGTGTACCGGCGTCCCGCCGCCAGCCCGCGAGCAGGCTGGTCGGGGCATCCGCCGATGCCAGTAGGCGCACTTGGGCGTGGTCCATGTACGACTCGATGCCGTGGCGGGAGAGCCATGTGGCGTAGTCGAAGCCGGGCACCGGCGGCGGGTCTTGGAGCACTCCCGCGCACTCCACGAGGTCGCCCTGCACGACGCCGGGGAACGGTCCGGCGACCGCGAGCAGGCCGCCGGTCGCCGGCCTCCACGCACCGTCCTGGAAGACGGCCTCGGCGGCCACGCGCACCTGGCTCGCCTTGCCGTTGTGCGCGGGGTCGGGGTCGGCGAGCACGCGCCCGCGCACCTGGACGCGGGGGCCAGCCGCGTGACGCGCCTCTGTGGCCGAGACATTGAGCGCCCGCAGGCTGTCGGGTGCGGGCGTCGGCGGCGGCAGGGCAAGCAGGCTCCGCGCCAGGCCCAGCCAGAGCGCCACGGCGAGCAACCCGGCCCACCGCGCCCGCCGGTCGGCCCAAAGCAGCGCAAGCGCGCCCGCCGAGAGCAGCGCCAGCCCAAGCACAGGCCATGACGCATCGGGCCGCGCCCCCGGCCAGAACACCCCGAGCAGCACGCCGGCCAGCCAAGCGCAGGCAAGCGGCACAAGCGGCATCAGTTGCGCCTCGGCCTGCCCCAGACGACCCGGCCCGCTACCAGCAACCTCACAAGCCCGTCTGGGCAGAACGGAGCCACGGCGGCGGCAACCGCCGCATCGAAGCCGCCCGCAGCAGCCTGGTCCATCCTTTCGCGTGAGAGGCCGTTCATTGAATGGAACGCCTCGATGTAGTCGGCGACAGGCTGGGCGAACGGCACCGCGGCCGTCGCTTGCTCCCCGGCCTGCCGAAAGAGGCCGCGCCGCGCCAACTCCTCGACCAAGTCATAGGGCTGGTACTCCCGGTTGGTGGAGAATCGGCGGATTGTAGCCGACAGCTCGGCATCCCAGGGACTGGGCAGTGTTTCGATGCTTACCAGCGCCAGATAGTCGCCGGGCGCAAGTGCGTCGCGGCAACGGGGCAACACGGTCTCCCAGTCCATCCAGTGGAGACTCGATCCCGCTGTGATGAGGGCGTAGGGAGGCTGCAACGGCACCTCCTCGGCCCGCCCAACGATCCAGCGGAGGCGAGGGTCGCCCCCGCCGGGTGCCGCGCGTCCTGCGGAGATCATCTCCGGCGAGAAGTCCACGGCGTCCACGCGATCCACCATGCGGGCGAGCGGGCGGGCGATGTCGCCGGTGCCGCAACCGAGATCGAGCACCGCCCGCCTCCTCCCGGCAAGCAGACCGCCCAGGATGTCGAACGCCTCTGGGGGGTATGGCGGCCTGTGCCTGTAGGCGGCCACCACGCTGCGGTCCTGGAACTGCGCCGCATATTCGGGGCCGAGGTGTGCGGGCTTAGGGATCGTCATGGCCGGAAGCATACCACAGCAGGAACCGGCCCGCAAGTCGGCTGCCTCGGAATGACGATCCACGAAAAACACGGAAAAACACGAACGAGTGGTTAGTGGTTGGTGGTTAGCGGTTAGTAATTGGCGGTGGGACGGGCGCGGAAGCGGTATAGCTAGCTTATCGAGGGCAGCAGCCCTCTCCCACAGACGTTGCCGACGTCCCAGCGTCCACGGGCGGAGCCGTGTCTTACAGTAGGCGGTAGGCAGTGAGCGGTCCACGGGCGGGGGGCCGCCGAGACGGCGGCGGTACGGTTGTCAGGGCGGTTGGCGCGGTGTTCGTCTTTGTGGTAGACTTTTACCTGACGGCAGACTAATCCAGGGAGGTGGGAGCAGATGGGTGAGGCGAGACGCGTGGTGGTCACGGGGATGGGGGCGATTTCGCCGGTCGGCAACACGGTCGAGGAGGCGTGGGAGAGCGTGATCGCGGGGCGGTCGGGGCTGGGGCCGATCACGCGGTTCGATGCGTCGGCGCTCGAGACGCGGATCGCCGGGGAGGTCAAGGACTTCAACCCCGAGGAGTATATCCCGCCGAAAGAGGCGCGGCGGATGGACCGCTTTATCCAGTTCGCGGTCGCGGTTTCGAGCCAGGCGCTGACGAGCGGGGGCTACAACGTGACGCCGGAGAACGCGCCGGAGACCGGGGTGATCATCGGCACCGGCATCGGCGGCATCCTGACGATTGACGAGCAGATGCGGGCGCTGGCGCAGAAGGGCGCGCGCCGCGTCAACCCCTTCACGATCCCGATGATGCTGACCGACCTGGCGGCGGGGCGTGTCGCCATGCAGTTCGGGCTGACGGGGCCGAACTTCGCGGTCACGTCGGCCTGCGCGTCAAGCGTAAACGCGATCGGCGAGGGCGCGGAGATAATCAAGCGGGGAGATGCGGCGGCCATGCTCTGCGGGGGCGCTGAGGCGGCGATCCTGCCATTCGGCTTTGCAGCGTTCAACGTGATGAACGCGCTCTCGACCCGCAACGACGAGCCGCAGAGGGCGAGCCGCCCGTTCGACAAGGGGCGCGCCGGCTTCGTGCTCGGCGAGGGCGCGGCGGTGCTGCTGCTCGAAGAGAGGGACCGGGCGCTGGAGCGGGGAGTGCCTATCCTCGCTGAGATCGTCGGCTACGGCACCACCGCCGACGCGAGCCACGTCACTGCGCCGGCAGAAGACGGCGGCGGCGCGGCGCGGGCGATGCAGATCGCGCTCCGCAAGGCCGGCCTGCGCCCCGACCAGATCGGCTACCTGAACGCCCATGGCACGGGCACCCCGCTCAACGAGAAGTACGAGACAATCGCCATCAAGCGAGCCTTCGGGGATGCCGCGTACAGAGTTCCGATCAGCTCGACCAAATCCATGACCGGGCACCTGTTAGGTGCGACCGGCGCGCTCGAGGCGATCTTCTGCATCAAGGCGCTCGAAACCGGCATCCTGCCTCCGACGATCAACTACGAAGAGCCGGACCCCGACTGCGACCTGGACTATATCCCGAACGAGGCGCGCCATTTGCGGATCGAGTACGCGATGACGAACTCGATGGGCTTCGGCGGCCACAACGCCTCGCTGATCCTGGCGGGGCCGGATGTGGCGCGCTCATAGTGTGCCTGAAAGAGGTACTGCGATGAGCGCAAAGCAAAAGGCGACGGTCGAGGACTTGTACCATGTCCATAATGATCAAAAAGCCGAACTCGTGAACGGAGAAGTGATGCTGATGAGTCCAACGGGAGGTGTTCCGGGGTACGCAGGCGGGGAGATATACGCATCTTTTATTCGCTGCTGAGGTTCGCAGCGAGGGAGATTACGGCCCGGCTGCCGAGCGCGGGATGGCCGAGAAGCGCGCCGACTACTTCACGGCCGGCAGCTTCGTCGTCTGGGATGTGGATCTGCTCTCAGAGGAGGTCGTCCGCGTCTACCGAGCCGCCGACCCGGCGCATCCCGGCGTCTACCGGCGCGGCGAGGTCGCGGAGGCCGAGCCTGCGGTCCCCGGCTGGACGATGCCAGTGGACGATATGTTTATAGGAGGTGAAAATAGCGCCCGATAGTCCAAGAATGGGAGTGGTGCGCTCAGAGTGACGATCCACGAAAAACACGAAACAATCGAAGCTGTCCACGAATGGGACCACGAATACACGAACGGGTGGGGGCGATCAGAGAGATCGGGATGCGGCAACAGTCCACGGGCGGAGGCGTGTCTTACGAGTGGTTAGTGGTTGGTGGTTAGTGGACGGGGCCGCAGGGACGGCGGCGGTACGGGCGACGCAGTTTTGAGTTATGGGTTATGAATTACGGCGGTGAGCCGTGGGAGAGTCGCTCTGCCCTCGATGATTTACAGATGCATGAACGAATCGAGCGCAGAGCGACTCTCCCACAGACGACACTTTGCTCCAGATACCCACTCATTCGTGTATTCGTGGCCCGTATTCGTGGACGGCTTCTTGCCTCAAGCAAATCGAGCGTAGCGGAGAATCTCGGCTGACCGCCGCCTACTGCCTACTGACGTATGCGGCCAGCGTGCCTATCGTCTCTAGGCTCTCCAGGCCGATGTCGTCGGAGGCGATGTCGAGGCCGTAGTCGCTGGCGATGAGCGCAAGCAGGGCCATGCCGCTGAACGAGTCGAGGTTCAGCTCCGGCCCGAACAGCCGAGTGGCGTCGGGGAGGGTGGCGACCTCGTCCGGCGGGCGCTGGAGGACATCGGCGAGCAGCCGCCTGACGGCCCTGCCCCAGTCCTTGCCGCTCATGTCGCCCTCCCGTCGAAGCCGCTCACGTCGAGCGTGAGCCACGGGGCCGCAGGCGGCAGATCGGAGGTCGCGCGTGTGTAGACGCGCGTCTCCGCTCCGCCGAGGGAGAGGTTGAAGCCCAGGGAGCGCAGTAGCAGCGCCATCTGCCGGTTCTGTGGAGTGGGGCGGTAGAGGGCGGTGAGCACCGGCACGCCGTGTGAGGCGGCGAGGCCGAGCAGGAAGCGGAGCGTGGCGGCCGGGATGCCGCGCCCCTCCACGCGGCAGGATAGCATCAGCAGCTCGACCAGCCAAGAGGCGGGGGCGGGGCTGAGGTCCACCAGGGCCGCGCCGATCAGCCCGTAGTCGCCGAAGCGGTCGCGCAGCCGGGCCACCGGCACTAGGAACCCGGCGGGGTCGGAGACGCGGCTCTCCATATCTTCGGGCGGGTAGCGGTAGCCGGTGCTGTTCAGCTGGTTGGTGCGCGCGACCATCTCATTCAGCCGGGGCAGGTCGGCGGCGACTGCGGGGCGGATCTCGAGCAGCATCTCGCACGATTCGAGGAAGCGCAGCCGGTCGCCCGCGAAATCGCGTTCGGCGGCGCGGCGTGCGGCGGCCTCCTGGTAGAGGCGGGGGCGTGCGGCGGCCTCCGCGGTCGCAGAGGCGGCGAACTCCGGGCGATCGAGCAGCCCCGGCAGGTCGTCGGGCGCTAGCACCAGGGCGTCCGGCAGTAGGGCGGCGACGGCGGCGCGCTCGAATGGGCTGTCGTCCACGAAGGCGAGGCCGGCGAGGCCGATGTTCAGCTCTGCGGCTATCCGCCTGAGCGCGGCGTCCTTCGGCTCCCAGCCGATTTGGGGCGCGACGAAGCGCCCGACGAGTTCGGGGCGAGCCAGCAGCCGCTCCCCCGCCGCAGGGTCGTTGCGGCTGGCGACGCTCTGCAAGATCCCGCGCGCCGCCAGCCTGTCGAGCATCTCTCTCATGCCGGGTCGTAGCGTCGGCGGATCGCCCTCGGCCTGCACCCCCTCCCAGAGAGTGCCGTCGAGATCCCAGACGATGCACTTCACGATCCGCGCAGCTTCGCCGCTCACTGCGCCCCGCCTTCGGGGTCGCCACGGTGGATCAGCTGTAGCTGCTCGCGCACCGGGCGAACCTCCTCGCGGATCGTCCGCACGATGGCATCGGTGTCCATCTCGCCGCAGGAGAAGATGTCGAAGGCCGCGAAGCCCTCTTCCGGCCAGGTATGCACGCTGAGGTGGGACTCGGCGAGCAACAGAAAGCCGGTGACGCCGCAGGGCGCGAACGGGTGGAAGTAGCCGTGGAGGATCGTCGCGCCCCCGGCGAGTGCGGCCCGCCGCATCAGGGCTTCGAGCGGCCCGACCCGTTCGAGGATCTGCGGATCGGCGACCCAGACATCGTAAAGTACGTGGCGGTTACGCATCGGCAAGCGGGAGCTTCATGGTCAGGTGTTCGGCCTCGAAGCCGGCCTTCTTGTAGAGCAGGCGCATCGGCGTGTTGCTCAGGTGGACTTTGCCGGTTATCTCGGTCATGCCAGCTTCGCGTGCGTAGGCGATGCCGTGGGCGAAGAGCGCCTCTCCGAGCGCCGCGTGGTCGGGCGCAGTCTCATTGACCGCGAGGCTGCGGAATGTGGCGTATTGCTCGCCGGTCAGGAAGTTGGTGTTGAACGTGGCCCAGAGCCATCCCAGGACGGCCCCACCCCGCTCCAGCACGAACATCCCCGGCTCGCCCCGCTCTAGCGCCTTCCGCAGCTTCTTCTCGTGGACCGCCGGCTCGGTGATCGCGTCGCGCGGGAAGGAGATCTGAGCAATGGTGATCTCGAAGGCGACAAGCGCGGACATGTCGGCCTCCTGTGCTGCGCGGATCGTGGCCCGGCCTGCCGCCGTGGGCACGCTGACCGGAGGAGTCGGCGGGGGTTGGCGCTTGGTCACGTTGCCGCCTCCCTCGACTCAAGCTCGAGCATGGACGAGCCGCAGACGGTGCAGCCTGCGGCCTTCAGGGCCTCGATGCTGGTCGCGTCGGCGTCGGCGGCCTGTCCGACACGGTATCGCATGTCGCACATCACGCATCGGTAGACGCGGATCGTGGGGCGGATCTCGCCGGTGTAGAGCAGGCCGGTGTAGGTGCCCTGCACGGTGGGGCGGCTCTCCGGCGTGCTGACGAGGTGGTAGAGCGCGCTCACCCCGCCGAGTATGCCCGCGCCACGGTACTCGTTGAAGTCGGGGAGCAGCTCGGTGATCGCCAGCCCCATCTCGGTGAGCGCGGCGGTGAGCACGACCTGCTCCTGGGGCGGGCGATGGCCGAACGACAGGAAGATCGGCCGCCCGCCGCCCGGTGCGAGCGCGCTCACGGCACGCGACACGAAAAGCTCGAGGCCGGGCACCGTGTACGGTGGGTCGGTCACGACGGTATCGAACGCGCCGAGCAGCTCGGCGGGCAGGGGGTCGCGCAAGTCGTGTTCAACGGTCTCGATCTCGAGGTGGTCGGCTTCCGCCGCATAGCGCAAGTGGGCGATGATGCGGGGGTCGGCCTCGACAACGCAGATGCGGCGCGCCAGCCGCCCGCCCTGTGGGTTGAGCACTCGGCCCGCAAGCCCAATGGCGAGGCTCACCGAGTCGTCGTCGCCGAGCAGCAGCACCGACTTGCCGGCGAGCGCGCCGTGGGTCTGCATATAGAGCACGCGGCGGAGGTTCGTCTCCGGTGTGCAATGGCTCTGGTCGAGCGTCACGTCCACCGTCGGGTTCTCGGCGAACCAGGCGTCGAGCTGCCCCAGCACTCCAGCCCACCCGCTGCCGGGCACGACATGCCTGCCCCGGCAGAGCGGGCAGAGGAAGCCACGGCTCACCCAGCCCCAGTCACCCTCGACCAGCGCGAGACCCTGCGGCGACAGGCGGATGTGCGGCCCCGGCTGCACCAGCCCCGCCTTCTCCATCTCCCGGCGCACCGCAGTCACCACAGGGATCGGCAGACGGGTTTGCCGCGCCAGATCCCTGCCGGTGATGCCGCCGCTGCGGTGGATGGTCCGCAGCACGGCCTCGATCCCCGCTGCGCCCTCGCGTAGCCGGGTGCGGGCCGCCAGGTCGTGCAAGAGGCTGTCGGCCACGCCGTCTGTCGCTTCGTCTGCCATATGGGTATTATAGCATATCTGCTATGGCGCTCACTTGCCGGGGTCTGCGAGTCGTGCTATAGTAGCTACGCGACGGAACGTGAAGATGACGAAGTCGAACGCTGAATCAGGAGGAACGATGAAGCTGGTGACTTATGCAACCGAGGACAAAAGGAGCGGCGTCGGGCTGGTGGTCGGCGAGCAGATCGTGGACCTGGGGGGCGCGGGCGTGAGCGGAGCACCTGCCGACATGGTCGAACTGCTCACGGTGGGGCCGGAGTTGATGGCCGAGGTGCGCGCCGCAGCCGACAAGCTGGCGGCGATGGACCCCGATGCGCTCGCAGGCATCAGTCTGCCGCCGGGCACGCGCCTGCTCGCTCCGGTACCGCGCCCGAACAACCTGCGCGACTTCTACGCCTTCGAGGAGCACGTCAAGGCGGCGCGCGCCCTCCGGGGCCTCGACATGATCCCTGAGTGGTACGAGATCCCGGTCTTCTACTTCTCCAACCCCGACGCGATCTACGGGCCGGGCGAGCCGGTGCCGGTGCCTCTGGGCACGGCAGAACTCGACTTCGAGCTGGAGATAGCCTGCGTGATCGGCAAGCCGGGGCGAGACATCCCGGCGGAGCGCGCCCTAGAGTACGTCGCCGGCTACACGATAATGAACGACTGGAGTTCGCGCGACTTCTGGCGGCGGTTCGAGTCGAAGTTGAGCATGGGGCCAGCCAAGAGCAAAGACTTCGCCACGAGCCTCGGCCCCTGGCTGGTCACGCCGGACGAGATCGAGGACCACCGCGAGGGCACGGGTGCCGAGACGCGCCACCACCTAGAGATGACTGCCCGCGTCAACGGCCGCGAGTACAGCCGGGGCAACGCAGACGGCCTCACCCACACCTTCTCTGAGATGATCGCCTTCGCCAGCCGCGACGCCTGGCTCAAACCCGGCGACGTGCTCGGCTCCGGCACCGTCGGCACCGGCTGCATTCTCGAGATACGCCCCGAAACCGTCGGCGGCTGGCTCAAGCCCGGCGACGTGGTGGAGCTGGAGATAGAGCGGCTGGGGGTGCTGATGAACGAGGTCGTGGAACGGGAGGTGAGAAGTGCAGACTGAGGTATTTGTGACGCTCTATGACTACTTCACATGGGCGCGGGATCTGATGATCGAGACGGCGGGGCGGCTGACGACGGAGCAGCTGCGCCAGGAGGAGGCGGGGGTCTTCGGCTCGGTCTTCGATACGCTCGCGCACATGGCCGCCTCAGAGTGGATGTGGCTGGAGCGGATCGAGGGGCGGTCCCCTACTAAGATGCCGGCGGGGGCGGATTTCGCGGACCTGGCGGCTCTGCGTGCCTGGTGGGATGAGGCCCACGAGCGGAGCATGGCCTACCTGCGCGGGGCGGATGCCGCCGAGCTCGAGCGGGAGATACACTATCAGAACACGCAGGGCCGCGAGTTCCGGCGGCTGGTCTGGCACGCCCTGCTGCACACGGCCAACCACCAGACCGAGCACCGTACACAGATAGCCGGTATGCTGACCCGCTTCGGGGTGGAGGCACCGGCGACGGACCTGGTGGTGTTCCTGAAGGCGTAACGAGAGCTGCACAATCCGTTATACTTGCGGGGGTGTAACCCTCATGGGGGATTCTGCGTCCATGCGTGTGCTGATCGCGGGCGGCGGGCTGGCGGGGCTGGCCGCCGCTTGGTATCTGAGCGGGGCCGGCCACCGTGTGACCGTGCTGGAAAAGCGCCCGGTAGCCGGCGGCAAGGTCTCCTCGTGGCAGGACGCCGACGGGGACTGGCTGGAGAGCGGGCTGCATGTCTTCTTCGGCGCATACCGCAACCTTCACAGGCTGTTCCGCGAAACCGGCCTCGACGCAAACTTGTCCTGGAAAGCCCACACCATGACCTTCTCGAAGCCCGGCGGCAGGCTCTCGCCGCTCCGCTTCGCGCGCAGGCTGCCCGCCCCCGCCCACGGCCTTGTCGCGATCGGGCGCAACCGAGGCGTGCTCGCGTTCCCCGACAAGCTGCGCGTCGGCTACGGCCTGCTCTGGCCGATCTTCGGCAACCAGGCATGGCTCGACGCCCAGGACGGCAGCACATACGAGGAGTGGCACCTGCGCCACCGCATGGGCCGCCGCTCGCTCGGCGACTTCTTCGACACGATGGCCCTCGCGCTGAACTTCGAGACGACAGCCCACGTCAGCGCCAAGCTGGTGCTCACCGTGCTGACCCACTTCGCTAAGGAGACCGACGCATCCCGCGTGGCTTTCCTGAGGGGCACGCCCCAGCGCCGGCTGTTCGAGCCTCTGCTCGCCCGGCTTGCCGTGCGCGGCGTCGGCTTCGTGCCGGGCGGCAAAGTCGCCACTGTCGAGTATGATGCTACCCTGAACCGCGTGACAGGCTTCCGAATGGCCGACGGCGGGCTGCGCGAGGCCGACTGCTACGTGTCGGCGATGCCGGTCCACAACCTCTGGCGGACGTTGCCCGCGGCGTTGCGCGCGCAGCCGCCGTTCGAGGGGCTGCGCCACCTGCACGGCAGGCCCGTGATGACCGTGCAGCTATACTTCGACCGGCCGGTGGTCGGCGTAGACAACCTGATTTTCAGCAGCGGCACCCACCTGTCGGTCTATGCAGAACTCAGCCGCTGCGCCGGAGACCTAGACGAGGGGCCGGAGGGCCGCCACATGGTCGAGATGGTGGTTGCCCCCGCCGCAGAATGGTTCGGCCTGGACGACGCCGAGGTGGTTCGCCGCACGCGGGCCGAGTTCACGCGCCTCCACCCGCAGGCCGCCGAGGCGCGCCTGCTGAAAAGCACGTTGGTGCGTATCCCGCAATCTGTCTACCGGGCGGACCCCGGCCACGACGCCTACCGGCCCGACCAGGCCACCCCTGTCCCAAACTTCTATCTCTGTGGCGATTACACGCGACAGGAATATCTAGCGAGCATGGAAGGAGCTGTCCTCAGTGGAAAACGAGCTGCGGAGCGTATCATGGCTGCCTATAGCGAGCGTGGCCGAGCCGGCACCGGCACTCCAGCCTGCGTATGAAGCCTGCCTGCGCGTCATCAAGGCCCACTCGGCCAGCTTCTACTTCAGCGCCCGGCTCTTGCCGCCCACCAAGCGGCGCGCCGTGCTCGCCCTCTACGCATTCTGCCGCCTCAGCGACGAGCTTGTGGACAGCGCGGCAGCCTCCGGCCGGACTGTCGCAGACACTGAGCGCGAGTTTGCCGCATGGTCGGCCCGATGCCGCGTACCGTACTCAGGCACCGGCGAAACCGAGCCCGTGTTGCTCGCCTGGGCCGACACCCGCCAGCGTTTCGGCATCCCCCAATCCCTCGCCGACGAACTGCTGGAGGGCGTCGGCATGGACATACGCATCTCCCGCTACGCGACATGGGGCGACCTCCGGATATACTGCTACCGCGTGGCCTCGACCGTCGGCCAGATGAGTATGCACATCACCGGCGCGGTCCACAAAGCAGCGACGAGCTACGCGATCCGCCTCGGCATCGCGCTGCAACTCACGAATATCCTGCGTGATGTGGGCGCGGACGCACGGCAGGGGCGGATCTACCTGCCCCTCGAAGACCTGGCGCGCTTCGGCTACACCACGCGCGAGTTGCTCGATGGCGCGATCAACGACCGCTTCCTCGCGCTGATGCGCTTCGAGATAGAGCGGGCACGCGCCCTCTACGCCGAAGCATGGCCCGGCATCGCTATGCTCGCTCCCGACAGCCGGCTCGCGGTTGCCGCCGCAGCGACGATCTACCGCGACATCCTCCGCCGCATCGAAGCCAACGCCTACGACGTGTTCACCCGCCGCGCCCACGTCCCCACTCCCTCGAAGCTCGCCCTTCTCGCCTCCGCATGGCGCAGTACCAACCACTGATGGAAGAGGTACTTATCGTCGGGGCCGGACTCGCCGGCCTTACTGCGGCGGTGGAGCTTGCCGCTGCGGGGCTGCGTCCGGTCGTTCTCGAAAAGCGGGCTGTGGTCGGCGGCAAAGTCTCGTCGTGGCGCGACGCCGACGGGGACGCGGTGGAGAGCGGGCTGCACATCTTCTTCGGGTCATACACCCACCTGCTGGAGATGATGCGCCGGGTTGGGGCCTACCAGCATATCGGCTGGAAGCAGCACACGATCTACGTGGCGCGGCCCGGAGGCAGACCGGCGACGCTTCGGTTTCCGGGCTGGCCCGCGCCGCTGAACGGCATGGCCGCGTTCGGGACCACCGACCTCTTCACGCCGCGCGAAAAGCTGACGAACATGCGGGCGCTGATTCGCCCCTGGCTGATGGGCCTACCGGCGATTGCCCGCTGGGACGCGCTCTCGTATGCCGAGTGGCACCGCAGGCACGGCATCGCGGAGGGCGTGCTCGACAAGTGGTGGAACCCGATCGCCCTCTCGATGGGCTTCCTGCCTGCCGAGGAGATGTCGGCCCGCCCGATGACCACGGTGTTCCACCACTTCGCGCGCAAGGGCAACGCATCGCGGGTCGGGTTTTTGGACGGCGCTCCCGCCGAGCGGCTGCACCGCCCCTTCGTTGACTACATCGCCGCACATGGCGGGAGCGTGGAGACCGGGGCACGGGTCGCCGGCCTGGAGATGGGGACGGATGGCAGGGCCTCCGGGCTGCGGATGGCGGACGGCAGCCTCCGCACGGCGTCGGCCTACGTGCCGGCCGCGCCGCTCCACTCGACGCGGCGGATCTTGCCGCAGGAGTTGCGCCGCTTCCCTGTGTTCGATAACCTCTGGCGGCTGAAAAGCGTTCCTGTGATGAACGCCCAGATCTGGTTCGACCGCTATGTGTCGTGCGTGGACAACCTGTTTTTCAGCGCCTCTCCGCCCTTCTCGGTCTTCGCCGATCTTGCGGTTGTCGCGCCGAGGGAGTATGATCGGCACGGCGGGTCGCTTGTCTCGATGGCGATTGCGCCCGCCGCACCGCTCTGGCATCTCGGCGACGAGGAGATCCTTGCCCTCTGCCGCTCCGCGCTGGCGCGCCTCTGGCCCGACAGCGCGCCCGCGAGCGTCCGCAAGGCTACGCTGGTGCGGATACCGAACTCGATCTACAGGGAAAGCCCCGGCAGCGACCGCTATCGCCCGCCCCAACGCACGCCCGTCGCCAACCTCTTCCTGGCCGGCGACTACACCCGGCAGGACTATATGGCGAGCATGGAGGGGGCCGTCCGCTCAGGCAAGCTCGCGGCCCGCGCCTTGCTGAGGAACGAGAGATGACCACTTCTACGATACGTTATGCCAAGCCAACGCCGGGCAGGGTACGCTATTCCCCCCTGACATGGGCCGTGCTGACCGTGCTGCTCGTCGGGCCGCTGGTCGGCCCGATCTTTCAGGAGATCGGTTGGCCGGTGCTCGGACTGATCAACTGGCCGCTCTACCTCATGGGCGAGAACGTCTGCCCGCAGCCCGCGCTCACGCTCGACCTGTTCGGCTACCCGATGTTGATCTGCTCGCGATGCTGGGGCGGGGTGTTCGGGCTGTGGGCCGTGCTGCTCGCCTACAAGGCTTGGGCAGGCGGCGCGTTCTGGTCGGCCTGGCGGCAGATGCCGGAGCCGGCGAAGATCAGCATCGCCCTGCTCTGCTTCGCCCCCTGGGTACTCGACATCATCGCCTACGACCACGGCCTCTGGGTCAGCCCCCACCCCTTCCTGCTACTGACCGGACTGCTCGGCGGCCTCGGCGCGGGCGCGCTGGTGTTGCCGGTTGCGGCGCGTGAGGCGCGAGGCGTGTAGCGATGCTGGAAGGGAGGTATCGGTGGACGGATGACCTGGGGGGTCCATGATAAAGGAGATTGAATTCGGCGACGAAGCCATAGTCTTCATCCGCTCTCGCCTCGCCGAGGGACACACCCTTTCCAAGTACCTACTGAGCCTGTCACTGGACGATGGTCGCGTTGTAGCCCACGTACCTGTAACTGCGGATGATGTGAGGAGTGCGAGATTCGTCTCTGGAGGTCTTATTGAACGGGATACCTCATTGGAGACGACATTCGCCGGCAGTGACGGAAGGGTCTTTAGAATTGTGCCGGTCACAGCACAGCCCCAACGACTTGAAACCGAACTGGAACTGGCGAATTTCATCATGGCCTACCTTCAACGTCCCGGCAGCCGGTACGCTGTGTTTGAGCACGCCCTGGCCGCTCCAGGCGATCCGTGGCTTCGGTCGTCAACGCTCCGGTATTTCAGTTACAGGTCGGAACTATATATTTTCCTCACCAAAGCAGATGCGAATGTGGCAACAATTATAGATACGATTCGCAGATCCTCGACCTACCTATTTACAGGTATCTTGACTGCGCCAACAGCAATGCCTGAGCTTCACTCGGCGGAAACAGTCACGGAGGATGTATTACAAACGCTCGCGTTGAGTAGCGAACACATACTTGTCGGTGCCTATGACGGCGAGGGAGAACTCATCTGGAGCAGAACGAAAGAACCGTGGTATAGGCTTTAGCAAACTGACTATGCCAACGCAGTCCCGCGCCCAAGCTGAGCAGCAAGGCAGCCAGTACCAGGTATCCAGAGGAGTCTGGTCGCCCGTTATGAACTCCGGCAGTCGGTAGTCCCTGTCCGCCTGGTGGCTTACCCGCTCCTAATGCGGTCAGATCCTCTGTGGCGTTCTCCAACTCCGTTGTCCGACTACAGTGCTCCGTCTCGAGGCCCTGGGAATCTCCGTACGCATAGACGAAATAGCTCTGCCCGACATGGAACTCGAAACCACACCCTATACCCCCGCCGCCCGTATGGACGACCACCTGAGATTGATGTATTCCCTTCCATGTAGAAATCACCTCTAGGACGATTTCAGTGGGATCGAGGAACGGCATAGGCTGCTCCGTTGATGTGCTGCCTGGGCTGTGACCCGTTACGCGGAAGCTCAATACCTTGCCGCTGAACACAGCACTGGCTTGTTCGAGCTCGGACTGGGGAGGGTCCAACGGCCCGCATGAGCAGGCGTAGGCTCTGTGCGGCGTTAGCCCCACGGTGAGGGTGCAAAGAACGAAGGCTATAACTATCCATACGATCATCTTTCTCATTGCTCGAATTCGTTCCTTTTCTATCTACATCTCTTTCTGACCGCTGACCCCGGCCCCCTACTCCACCTCATACTCCCGCACCGCAGGCACACGCGCCGCGACGAACAGGCTCACGAGTATCACCCCGATGCCGCCGGTGATCGCCGCCCAGGGCGCGCTTGCGAGCCGGGCCACGACCCCGCCCTCGAACTCGCCGATATAGGGTCCTCCCATGAAGAAGATCATGTTCACCGAGGTCATACGCCCGCGCAATTCGTCGGGGGTGGCTAGCTGGCGGACGGTCTGGCGCATCACCATGCTCACAGTGTCGGCAGCGCCGGTGCCCGCCAGCGCGAGCAGCGCCAACAGGAAGTTGCCGGTCAGCCCGAAGATCACCCAGGCGAGGCCGTAAGCGGCAACGCTCCAGAGTATCGCCGCCCCCTGGCGGCGGATCTGCGGCAGGGCGGTGAGCGCCAGCGCGCTGATGACCGCTCCCGCGCTCGGCGCTGAGGTGAGGAAGCCGAGGCCAACCGCGCCCACGTGCAGGATGTCGGTGGCGAAGATCGGCATCAGCGACATCGAGGCCCCGAAGAAGGTTGCGAAGAAGTCGAGCAGCATCGTGCCGCGCATGATCGGGTGGCCGAAGACGAAGCGCAGTCCCTCGACCGCCGCCGCTAGGCTGATCGGCACCTTCTCGCCTTTCTCGGCGCGGGCGTGCATCGCAAGCAGCGCACCGATGACCGCGAGGAACGACAGTACGTCTACCACATAGACCACGCCGACATCCTGCCGCCCGAAGCTCTGGCTCGAAGCCCCGATGATCACCCCTGCGATCGCGGGTCCGACCACCGCAGCGACCTGCCAGCTTGTGACGCCGAGGCTGATCGCGTTCGTGAGGTGTTCGCGGGGCACCAGGCTTGGGATCAGCGCCGAGCGCGCGGGATTGTTGAACGCGCTCACGCCGCCCTGTATCGCCGCCACGCCGAGCAGGATCGGCACGGCGATGGTGCCGGTGAACGTGGTCGCGGCGAGCACCGCTGATGCGCTCAGCAAGATCACCTGCGTGACGAGCAGCAGGCGGCGGCGGTCGAGGGCATCGGCGACCACCCCGCCGTAGAGCGAGAAGAGCAGCAGCGGCACGACGGAGAACAGCCCGGTGAGTCCGAGCATCAGTGGATCGTGAGTGAGTTGGTATATCTGCCAGCCCATCGCCAGCCCGCTCATCTGCGTGCCGAGCAGCGAGACGAGGTTGCCGCCCCACCATAGACGGTAATCATGGTGCTGGAGCGAGACCAGGCGCGGCAACCGGGCGGCCTGCGCGGGCGCGCCATCTCTCGTCGGCACCGCGACCTCCGGCCGTGGCGGTGCTGGCCCGATCTCCGCAGGCGGCGTTTCTGTTTGCATGCGCCTATTGTACCACAACGAGTGGTCAGTGGTCAGTGGTCAGTACTCAGCTTTCAGCCTTCAGCTATCAGCAGATAGCCCACGTATCGGCTGAAAGCTGAAACGAAACGACCTCCCCGATATGGGGAGGCCGTTCCACACTGGCGAGTGGAAACTACTTGCTGTGGCCCGCCCGCATGTTCGGCAGGATCAGCACCAGGCTCGCGGTGGCTGTCTGGCCAGTGGCGGGCTTCGGGCCGTAGAACACGACCGCTGTGCCTGCCTTGATGTCGGCGAGGCTTGCCGATGCCGGGGCCTGGTCGGTGCCGGAGACGGTCTTGTAGATGGTGTTGCTGTCTACGTTGAAGCTCTGGCCCTCCGCCTGGCGGACGTTGCCGAGGGCGACGGTGTTGCCGGTCACGCTCTTCACGAGGCCCCTGCCGACGTTGTCGTTCGTCGAGGCCACGTAGATGAAGGCTGCGGTCGGCGTCGGCTTCGTCGCCGGGGCCGTCGCGCCAGGGGTCGTGCCCGATGGCGCGTGCTTGGCGAAGCGCGGCATCAGCGTAACTTTATCCCCGGCCTTCAGGTCGCTGAGGGAGGCGAGGCCGCCCTTGACGATGATTGTGCCGGCGTCGGTGTTCACGGTAATCGTCTTCGTGTTGGTCAGGCTCTTGCCGACGGTCAGCGACAGGCTGTTGCCGGAAACCGACTGCACCGTGGCGCTGCCCAGATGGAACTCCTCGTGTTTGCCCATGCGACTGCGGCTGTCGAAGCCGTGACGCCCGGCGGCCATACCGGCAGCGAGCTTGCCGTCAGTCACTACACGGGCCGCGACCTGGTTGGTGCCCGTCGAGGTGCCGGCGACCATCACCATATCGCCCACCTTGACATCGGAGAGCGCGCCCTCAGCCGGCTTGTCCGACTTGCTGACGACGATCCAGGTGTTCGCGCCGACGCTCACGGTCCACGTATGGTCGCGGCTCTGCAAAGTGAAGCCGTTCGACTGTAGCGCGCTGACCTTGCCGGCGGTGCGGACGATAGTCCCTGTGGTGGTAGTGGTGGTGCCTGTCTGCGCCGCCGCGGGGTGTGTCGAGATGTTGAACGCGGCCGCCAGCGCACCAAGCACCAGCAAACCGACGACGGCACCAATTACTCGTTTAACGATCATTATTTTCCTCCGTATTTTCCAGCCGAGTTATCGCGGGGCCGAATCAAGGGTCGGCCCAGTTAGTTTCTTCTCACCTATTATAACGCATCCAGAGCCGCCTGAGCGTTAGACACACGTTAAATCTTTGTAAAATCCCCGGCGGGACGAAGCTAGTTTACACCTCCCCCGCAACATGCTATAATGGCGCAGAACCGGAGCCGATTAAAGGAGGGACCACCGCCAGATGCAACCCGACCGCTCATCGAACCGAAGCAACACCCCCGCGCGCGCCAACACACCGGCCCGCGTGACCCCGCTCGAACAGGCCAGCCGGATACCTCTGCTGCCGACCTCGCGCCCCGCCCGCGCTCGGCGGCGCACCGGGCCGCTCAACCCTGTCTACCTGCTGCTCGTGACCGTCGTTCCACTGACGATACTCGCCGTCATGGTATGGGCCGCCTCCGGGCAATACGCCTCGCTCGGCAAGCCCCAGCCCGGAGTGGTCGTCGTGCTGACCCCCGCCGCCGATGTCGCCTCGCGGATCAGCCTCACCTATCCGAAAGACACCGCCTCGCAGCAGCGGCAGGGGGATATAGTCACCATAAACGGGCAGGCGAAGAACAATTCCAGCGCGAAACTCCGCGGGGTCTATCTCAAGGCGTTCCTCTATCGCCCCGATGCACATGGCGGCCAGGAGCTGGTCGGCAACGGAGTCGGCAGCACCGGTGGCGAACTGCTGCCTGGCGCTGCCGCGCCCTTCACAGTCACCGCGCAGCTCTCAGGCGGGCCGGCACCCTCCAAGCCCGGCACGCCCCCGGTGCCTCCCAAAGACTTCCAGACGGTCAACGTCCAGGTAGACCAGGTCTGGATAGACCCGACCCCCACGCCGGCAGCCAAGTAGCCGCCAAGACAAGGAGCGTACCGATGATGCTACGCCAGGGCTTCATTACCCTCTCGCAGAGCAAGACATTGCGCGATTTCGCCGTCGCCAACCCGTTCGCCCGCAAGATCGCCCGCCGCTTCGTCGCGGGCGAAGAGCTGGACGAGGCGGTCAGCGTGATCCAGAGCCTTAACAGGCGCGGGATGCTCGCCACGTTCGACCTCCTCGGAGAAAACGTGAACACCGAGGCCGATGCGAACTCCACAGCCGATGCATACCTTGCGCTGCTCGACGCCATCCAGCGCAACAGCCTCAAGTCGAACGTCTCGATCAAGCTGACCGCGATGGGCCTCGACATAAGCGAGGGCACCGCGCTGGACAACATGCGCCGGATCTTGGACCGCGCGCAGAAATACGGCAACTTCGTGCGCCTCGACATGGAAGGCAGCGCCTACACCGACGTGACCCTCGACATCTTCCGCCGGCTTTGGCGGGACCACAAGAACGTCGGCGTCGTCCTCCAGGCATACCTTTACCGCACGTCCCAGGATGTGGACGAAATGATCCGCCTCAAGGCCCGCGTCCGCCTCTGCAAGGGCGCGTATAACGAGCCGCCCTCGGTCGCCTTCCCCGAAAAGGCCGACACCGACCGGCAGTACGCGAAGCTGATGTGCCGGCTGATCGCCTTCGGCAACTACCCCGGCATCGCCACCCACGACATCCGCCTGATCGACCTAGCCAAACGCTTCGTCGCCAAGCACCGCATCCCCACCGACCGCTTCGAGTTCCAAATGCTGTACGGCGTGCGTAGCGGCCTACAGCAAGAGCTGGCCGACGCCGGGTACAATATGCGCGTCTACGTTCCCTACGGCCAACAGTGGTATCCCTACTTCATGCGCCGCCTCGCCGAGCGCCCAGCGAACCTCGTGTTCATGTTGAGCAATCTGCTGCGGAAGTAAAGCCGCCGCACCCACGGAGGAAAATCTTTGGCTGATTCACAGCAACAGTCCCCGTCGCAGAGCGGGGCGAAACCGACCGTCTTAGTTACCGGTGGCGCAGGGTTCCTCGGCATCAATCTGCTCCGCTATCTGCACACGCGCGGGTTCAACCTGGTCTCGCTGGACATTGCGGACTTCGCATATCCCGACATGGGCGACAAGGTCAGGATCGTGCAGGGCGACATCCGCGACCCTGCCGCCGTCGAGCGGGCGCTGGAGGGAGTGGATATGGTCGTCCACACCGCGGCCGCGCTGCCTCTCTATTCTCCCCAGGACATCTATACCACCGACGTGGAGGGCACGCGCACTCTGCTGGAACATGCACACCTCCACAAAGTGCGCCGCTTCGTGCAGATCTCCTCGACTGCGGTCTACGGCATCCCCGACCACCACCCGCTTTTCGAGACCGACCGGCTCGAAGGCGTCGGCCCCTACGGCCAGGCCAAGATCCAGTCCGAGATGGTTTGCCTCGAATATCGGGGTAAGGGCATGGTCGTGCCTATCATCCGCCCCAAGTCGTTCATCGGCCCCGAACGGCTCGGCGTCTTCGCCCTGCTCTACGACTGGGCGCTCGACGGTCACAACTTCCCGCTGATCGGCCACGGGCGCAACCGCTACCAACTGCTCGACGTGGAAGACCTCTGCGCCGCGATCTATCTGTGCCTGACCCGGCCCGCCGAGATCGTCAACGACACCTTCAACATCGGGGCGCAGCAGTTCGGCACGATGCGCTCGGATTACCAGGCCGTACTCACCGCAGCCGGGTTCGGGAAGAAGATCGTCCCCCTGCCCGCAGCGCCCGCGATCTGGGCGCTGCGCTTCTTGGAGCTGCTCCATCTCTCCCCTCTCTACAAGTGGGTCTACGAAACCGCCTCGAAGGACTCGTTTGTGTCGATCTCGAAGGCTGTTGAGCAGCTCGGCTGGCGGCCCAAGTACTCGAACAAGCAGGCCCTGCTCCGCAACCTGCACTGGTACAGCGCCCACCGCACCGAGTTCGCCGGCCAGTCGGGTGTTTCGCACCGCGTGCCCTGGAAGCAGGGCGCGCTCACGCTGGCAAAGCGAATCTTCTAAGGGATAGGTTCGGCTTCCCTTTTCCGCTTTTTCCCCGCGCCCACAGATAGAATATAGAGAAGGCAACGGCTACGTGCTCGTAGAGCCGATAACCGAAGCCTCGGCTAGTTGACAAACTCGGACGGATCGGGTATCATAACCTTAGAACAAATGGTCGCATCTTGCGGCCCAGCGTGCCTGTAACCGAGTGTTCGGTATTCGCAAAGGAGCAACAAGACCATGGCAGACCGTGAGAAAGCGATTGAGACCGCTATTGCCCAGATCGAACGCCAGTTCGGCAAAGGCGCAATTATGACGATGACCCAGGCCGGCGAAAAGATCCAGGTCGAGTCGATCCCGACCGGTGCGATTGCCCTCGACCTCGCGCTCGGCATCGGCGGCATCCCGCGCGGGCGCGTCATCGAGATATACGGCCCCGAAAGCTCCGGCAAGACGACCCTCGCCCAGCACATCATCGCCGAGGCCCAGAAGCTCGGCGGAACCGCGGCATACATCGACGCCGAACACGCGATGGACCCGACCTACGCCGAGAGGTGCGGTGTCAACCTCGATACGCTGCTGATCTCTCAGCCCGACAACGGCGAACAGGGGCTTGAGATCGCCGAGACCCTCGTTCGCTCCGGTGCGATCGACGTGATCGTGGTCGACTCGGTCGCCGCGCTCACCCCCCGCGCCGAGATCGAGGGCGAGATGGGCGATATGCACGTCGGCCTCCATGCCCGCCTGATGAGCCAGGCCCTCCGCAAGCTCGCGGCGGCGGTCTCCAAGAGCAACACCTCACTGATCTTCATCAACCAGATCCGCATGAAGATCGGCGTCATGTTCGGTAACCCCGAGACGACCACCGGCGGCAACGCCCTCAAGTTCTACGCTTCGGTGCGCCTCGAAATCCGCCGCATCGAGTCGATCAAGCAGGGCACCGACGTGATCGGCAACCGGGTGCGCGTGAAGGTCGTCAAGAACAAAGTCGCACCCCCGTTCCGCGTCGCCGAGTTCGACATCATGTTCAACGAAGGCATCAGCCGCATCGGCAACATCGTTGACATCGGCACCGACCTCGGCATCCTCCGCAAGAGCGGCGCGTTCTACAGCTTCGGCGACCAGCGCCTCGGCCAGGGCCGCGAGAACGTCAAGGAGTTCCTCAAGTCGAACCTCGGCATGGCTGAGGAGATCGAGGGCCGGATCAGAACCGCCTCGGCGGCCGGCGCTCTAGTCCTCGCCTCGCCTGAGAGCAAGAGCAAGAAGGGCGCGCCCATGGCACCGGTCGAAGACTCTGAGGAAGACGAAGTGATTTAGCCGGGATCAGCCCGGCTCGCTTACCTGCACCTTCTCCATCTTATCGCCCTTGACGATGGCGGCGACCACATCCATGCCGCTGGTCACCATGCCGAAGTTGGTGTAGTCGCCGTCGAGGAAATTCGAGTCCCTCTTCACGATGAACCACTGGCAGTCGCTATTCAGGCGGCGATCAGATCCGCGCGCCACACCGACCGCGCCCTCCAGGAACGGGATGCGGTTGTACTCGGCGGGCATCTTGCCGCCTCCACCGCCGGTGCCATCAGGGTCGCCGCCCTGTACCACCCAGCCCTCCACGCGGTGGAACGTCAGCCCGTCGAAGAACTCCTCGTTCGCCAGCTTCTCGAAGTGGGCCACGGTCGTCGCAACCGAGGCATCGCCGCTGAGTTGGATCACTATCCGGCCCCTCGGCGTGTCTACAGCCATCGTTTTCGGCATCTGTTGTCTCCTCTAACCCGGTGCGGGCGGGCGGTCATTTGGTGCCAAGTGTTGCCTTCACTATCTTGTCTGCGCCTTTGCAATCGAGATCGTTTGGGTTATCGGGCTTCGGCTTGCATCCAACTAGCTTGCCCACCACATCTTGCCCGCTCGTCACATCGCCGAACCGCGGCTCGTTGTTCACCAGATGGGGCGCATCGGTCTTGACGACGAACCACTGGCTGTCGTTCACCTGGGCCGCGTGATCGCTCGGCGCTACCATGCCGACCGACCACGGCTTGAACGGCTTCTGTGTGTATTCGCCGGCTATCGTGCCGCCGCCGGCGTTGCAGCCGCGCGTGTCGTTCGTGTTGCAGTTCGGCGCGCCGCCTTGCACCAGCCAGTCTAGCACACGGTGGAAGATTTTACCGTCGTAATAGCCGCTGGCGACCTTCGCGCGGAAGTTCCGCACCGTCTCCTTCACCGCAGGATCGGTGTCGAGAGTTATCTGGAAGATCCCCTGCGTCGTCGTCATCGTGACAAGGGTGCCGGTCAGCACCTGCCCCGCGAGCGGCGTCGGGTGGGCGTTCGCCGCGCTCTGCTGCGCGCTCGACGCGCCAATCCAGACGAGCGCGCCGATCGTCAGCAGCAGCACCACCGCGAAGACCACCCAGATCACGAGGTATCGCTGGGTGCTGAAGCGTGGCAGGCCCGCCCGGTCGAGGCTCTTGTTCAGCGAGGACGACAGCCCGCGTACCGGGCTTCGCGGCAACGCGCGCCCGACTGCGGAGCGGGCCGTGCCCCTTGCGCCGTCCGATTTGGCGGCTGCGGCTGCGGTGGCCTCAGCGGCCCTCTGCTGGGCTGCGCGGCGGCGGGCAGCCTCCGCTATTGCCCCCGATGATGCCGCCCGGCGCGCGGCAGGGCTTGTGCTTGCCGCGCCGGGGGCCGCCGCGCGGGATGCGGCAACATCCCCCGACAACGCGACCCCGCAATTGCTGCACACTCTCGCCGAATCGGGATTGCCGGCATTACACGCAGGACAAATCTGCGCCATCTGGTGGTTGTTTCCTTTCTGAGGTTCTGTGGGTGCGCGACACCGCTAGGCGGTCCCCGTCCTGAATAGTTCTACCACAGCCGCGCCGGTGAGTCAAGTGCGCCGGGATGCTTATACCTTGCCCCTTATACGTTTCGCGGGGTCGCTCTCAAGCACCCCGCGCGGTCGGACGGCGACGTACTCCCAGGTAACGATTGTATCGCGGCCACGGGCTTTCGCCTGGTAAAGCGCGCTGTCTGCTTGGTCTACCAGCTGCGAGGAGTTGCCTGCGGTGTCCGGGTAGCAGGCTATACCCTGGCTTACCGTCGGTGCCGGCAGGGGCCTGCCGTCGGGCGCGGTTATATCGAGAGCCGCAAGCGTCTTGCGGATGCGCTGGGCGATAGCCAGCGCATCTCCTGCGCGTACTCCCGGCAGCACCACTCCGAACTCCTCACCTCCCCAGCGGCCCAGTGCGTCGCTGCTCTTAATATTCGCCTGGATCCCCTCAACGACTCGTCTCAGCACTATATCTCCGGCCACATGCCCATAGGTGTCGTTGTAGCTCTTAAAATGGTCGATGTCGAGCATGATCAGCGTTGTCGGGTGACGGTAATCCCGTGCGGTGCCCACCTCGTGGGCGATCTGCTCCAGCAAAGCGGCGTGATTATACGCCCCTGTCAGGCTGTCATGCAGGGCCTGGTAGCGGGTCGCTTGATGCAAGCGCGCGTTTTCGAGTGCGAGCGCCGCCTGCGCCGCGATTGCCGACAGCAGCCGCGAGTCGTTAGCGTCGTAAGCGTAAGGCTCGCGCTTCTGCGCTGAGATCACCCCGATCACCCGGTCTCCGGCCACCAACGGCACACCGAGGTACGACTGAGTGGGGTCGCCCAGCACCTCCGACACGAACGGGAAGCCGGCCGCCTCCTGGTCCCAGTGGCGGACAAGCAAGGGCCTCCGGTGTTGTACGATCCACGCCGATGCCCCACCGCTGCTGATCGGCAGCACCTCACGCGCGAACTCAACCCCTTTGTCGCGCTGGATCACATAGTCCATCAACTGATTGCCAGCGTCATAAAGCGCCAGCAGGAACGAGTCGACCTGCATCACCGCCTGCACCTGGTCGGCCACCTGGCGCATCACGCTGTCGATCTCTAGGCTCGAGGAAGTAGCCAGCCCAATATGATATAGGCTCGACATTTCGCGCACGGCGCGCTCCGCCTCCTGGTAGAGGAGCGTGCGGTCGATCATAAGCCCCGCCTGGCGGCTACAGTCGGTGATCAGGTTATGGGTGCCGCGCGGCATATTGTAGGGCGAATTGAAGCCTATGCCGATCAGCCCCACGACTTTGTCTTCGGCGCGCAAGGGGAATGTATAAAAGGAACTCAGGGTCGGGCGAACCAGGCGGGAACGCAAGTCGGGCCGGTTGCCCAGATCCGCCGCCGAAATGCCCTCCCCGCCGTTGAGCAATTCGAGGAGCAACGGGTTGCCGTCGCCCCTCAGACGACGCTGGTAAGAGGCGGCCTCCTCGGATGTCATGCCCCGAACAACGCGCAACTCGGCGTGGTTCGGGTCGTTCAGCAGCAGCGTGAAGATGTCGGCGTGTAAGATGCCGTCGAGTTCGTCGGCGATGTATTGGAGGGCGGACTCGAGGTCCGGCGCGGTGTTCAGGTTGTCGCCGAAGCGGTGGAGTAAGGTCAGTGCGCTGACCTGGCTCGTGATGACCTTCTCTCCGGCTCGTATGCGCTGCGTCAAGTAATCGGCTATGTAGGCCACGCCCCACAACACCACAACGATACTCAGCAGATGGGCCGCGTATACCCAGATTGGGCTAACCGGGGGCGAGTGGAGGTCTGCCGACACAAGGTTAGCCGATGGAGGCAGCACGGTGAGTTCCAGCAGCACCAGCACAGCGTAACAGAATGTGGCTTCGCAGGCCGCTATGTATGTGCCCTTGTTCGGGATCAACAAGACCGCGACCACGACAAAGAAGACATAGGCAACCGGGAAGGGCGTCGTCGCGCCGCCGGTGATATGCAGGACAACAGTCAGCACGAGCAGATCGGGCGGCGCCTGCGCCCAACGGAGCAGGCGCACCCGCCCCGGCTTGTCCCCCGGGGAGATCCCGCGGACCGCCAGCATAAACACCAGGTTATAGGCGAAGACCACCAGCCCGATCGCGGCGATCTCAGAGTACATCCCCGGGGTGAAGACCCCCACGATAGTGAGCAACAGCAATATGACCAGCAAGGCCGGCAGGAAGACCCAGCGGAGGTTGATGGCCCAGCGCAGAACCGCCGTCTCATCAAAGAGCTCGAGAAAATTAGGTGCCGCCGGCCGCGCTGCGCGTCCATCTGAAGGAGTTTTGTTCATCGCCGATTCATGAGTCCTGCAATCCGGTTTGCGCCGCCAGACAAAGCTAACTGTTCCCACACCATTCTACTACGGCACAGAGGCCCTGTCAAACATTGACGCGCCCGCACAGATATGCTAAAATTGTATTGGTGCCACGTAGGTATCCGGCTGAAAGCCGAAAGCAATTCTAGTAGAGGAGACCACCTATTACAAAAACATTGCGCGTAAACGATCGAATCCGCGTGCGCGAAGTCCGCGTGATCGATGAGAACGGCGAGCAGATGGGCATCATGTTCGCACGCGACGCGCTGACCCTGGCCCGCCAGCGCGACTTAGACCTGGTCGAAGTCGCCCCGAACGCGGTCCCTCCCGTATGCCGCCTCATGGACTACGGCAAGTTCCGTTATGAGCAGACGAAGAAGGAGCGCGATTCTCGCAAGACACAGCACAATGTCGTGATCAAAGAGGTGCGGCTCGAGCCGACGATTGCCGCCCACGATCTCGACACGAAGACGCGACAGGCGAAACGCTTTCTCGACGAGGGCGACAAGGTGAAGTTGTCGGTCCAGTTCAAGGGCCGCCAACTCACCCACACCGAGATTGGGCGCGGCCTCCTCGACCAGGTTGTGCAGCTGCTCCAAAACGATATAGTCGTGGAACAGGCCCCGAAGATGGAAGGCAAGAAGATGAGTATGCTGCTAGCCCACAAGCCCCAGCAGATCGCCAAGCCTCCGCGTCCCCGCCGCCCCGAAGGCGAAGCCCCAGCCTCTCTACAGGCAGACATAGACCCACCGCAGGCTGCCCCGCCGACCGCAGCGAGCGCGCCCACGGCCCCTGAGACTGCGCCTCCCGCCGACGAGGCATGATCAGCTTTCAGCTTTCAGAGATCAGCTTTTGAGGCTAGCTGACGGCTGGCGGCTGATCGCTGACGGCTCACAAAAACTTGACAAGATCCCTCCGGCCTGGTATACTTACCGCTTGTGAACCCGTTTTAAGTTCCGGGACGATTTTGGAGGATAACGTGTACGCAATCGTGAAAACCGGCGGCCATCAGTACAGGGTGACGGTCGGGGACGTGCTGAATGTCGAGAAGCTGTCGGTCGAGGCCGGCGAGCAGGTCGAACTCGGCGAAGTTCTGATGGTCAGTGGAGACGACGACAAGATAACCGTCGGCACCCCGTTCATCAGCGGCGCGATGGTCAAAGCTAAGGTGGTCGATCACCATCGCGGCGAGAAGATCATCGTCTTTAAGTACAAGCCTAAGAAACGCTACCGACGCAGGATGGGACACCGCCAGGATCTCACCCGGCTGTCCATCGAGGCAATCAGCCTCTAGCTTATTTAGACTTATTTAGATCGGAGAAAGATATGGCGCATAAAAAAGGCGTTGGCAGCTCGCGCAACAACCGCGAATCCCAGCCTAAGATGCTTGGCGTGAAGCGCTACGACGGCGAGGCTGTGCTTTCCGGCACGATCATCGTTCGCCAGCGCGGCACCAAAATAGCCCCCGGCGTCAACGTCGGTGTCGGACGCGACCACACGCTGTTCGCCACGACGGACGGCTTTGTAAAATTCGAACATGCCGCAAAAGAAAAGAACAAGAAGCGCGTCAGCATTTACCCGCAACGCGCTGGCGAAGCTGCCCCGGCCCCAGAAGCCGAAGCCGCAACTGTCGCCTGAGAAGGAGTCTCTGAATTGAAACCCAATATTCACCCGAAGTACCAAGAAGCCGTCGTCACCTGCGCGTGCGGCAACACCTGGACGACCCGCTCGACCAAGCCCCAGCTACGCACCGACGTTTGCTCGGCCTGCCACCCGTTCTTCACAGGCGAGCAGCGCATTGTGGACACCGCCGGCCAGGTGGAGCGGTTCATGCGGCGTATGCAGCGCCAGCAGGATCGCACCCCTGCTCCCGCGCCTAAGCCCACAGCCGCAGCAGCGCCGCCTAAGCCCGCCAAGCAGCCCAAGCAGCGCCAGTCCGAGCGCTCCGCTCCCCTTGAGTCGCTCCTCGACGCGACAGCCGAGGGCTAGCGTTCAGCCATCAGCCGTCAGCCATCAGCGACCGGCTTTTGTGAGGGCGCGGAACCCGAGGTGACACCCCGGTTCTTCCGCGCCCCTCGCTCTATCTCTCCCGCACCCCTACTATGAGCCTCACTCAGACACTCCCTATTGCACAGCACTCACCACCCGCGCCGACCGGGGCTATCGAAGTTGTCTGCGGCAGCATGTTCTCCGGCAAGACCGAGGAACTGATCCGCCGGATCAAGCGCGCGCAGATAGCCCGCCAACGGGTGCAGGTCTTCAAGCCGCGCATGGATGATCGCTACGCCGCCGGGCAGGTCGCCTCCCACGACGGACTGCTCTACCAGGCGCTCGTCGTCGGCTCCAGCGCCGAGATCGAGGCCGCGCTTGACCCTGCCGCGACTGTCGTGGCGGTGGACGAGGTGCAGTTCTTCGACCGGGGCGTGGTAGATCTCTGCCGGAGGCTCGCCGACCGGGGTGTGCGCGTGATCGCCGCCGGCCTCGACCTCGACTTCCGGGGCGAGCCGTTCGGCCCGATGCCCGCCCTCATGGCGGAGGCCGAGCAGGTCACCAAGCTACAGGCGATCTGCGTGGTCTGCGGCAACCCCGCCAGCCGCACCCAGCGGCTCATAGACGGCCGCCCCGCCTCCTACCGCGACCCGGTGATCATGGTCGGCGCGAGCGAGGTCTACGAGGCACGCTGCCGCCACTGCCACCAGGTGCCGGGCCGCACAGACGAATGACCGAAGCCGGGCCACTGCTGATCCGCCCCGCCCGCGCCGAGGACCGTGAGCCGGTCCTCGCCTTCTGTGCCCGCACCTGGAATTGGGGCGATTACCTCCCCGGCGTCTGGAACGACTGGATGGCCGACCCGCGCGGCCTGTTTGCGGTCGGCGAGGTCGGGGGCCAGGTCATCGGCGTAGACAAGCTCACCTTCCTCAGCGACGACGAAGCCTTCTTCGAGGGCCTGCGTATAGACCCCGACTACCGCAGCCAGGGTTACGCCGGCCGGTTCCAGCGCCACATGCTCGAAGAAGCCGCTCGGCAAGGCGCTCGCGTCGTCCGCTTCCTCACAGCCGCCGACAACACCGCCGTCCACCTCATGGCCGAACGCGACGGCTTCCGGCGCGGCCCGACCCTCCTCCACTGGACCGCAACCCCCGACCCAAACCTAACCGGCGCACCCCAGTTAACCGCCCTGGCCCCCGGCAATACCGCCTACAAGGCGTGGGCCGCCTTCCAGCGTGGACCGATCTGGGCCGCGCTCGGCGGCCTCCTCTCCTATAGCTGGCACGCCGTCGAATGGACCCCCGCCCGCTGGGCCGCGATGCTCGGCGAGGGCGGCCTCTTCGTCACCCCGCCCGCCGCCGACGGCGCCCCCGGCGACCTGCTCGCCTTCATGCCCGACCTCCACGACCCCGAACAGCTCTGGCTTGCCGGAATGGACGCGCCGCTTGATGCCGACAGGATCGCCGTCCTGGCCCGCGCCGCCCGCGCTCACGCCTCCCAGGGTTACACGACTATCCAAGCCATGCTGCCGCGCCTGCCGGAGATCGAGTCCGGCCTGCGCGCGGCCAGCTGGGACGCCGAGGAGCAGTACGCGATGCTGCTCTTCGAGAAGGTACTGAGAACATGATCAGGATCGCCCTCCTCCAAATGACCTCCTGCAGCGACCTGGCGGCCAACCTCGCCAAAGGCGAGGAGTACTGCGCCCGCGCACGCGACATGGGGGCCGACATAGCCCTCTTCCCCGAAATGTGGAGCAACGGCTACGCTCACTGCGACGCCTCGAACCTGCCTGAGCGCGAAGCGTGGCAGGCCGGGGCCGTGGACCGCGACGGCGAGTTCGTCGGCCACTTCCGGCGGCTGGCGCGCGAACTCAACATGGCTATCGCGCTGACTTACCTCGAACGTTGGCACGGCCCGCCCCGCAATTCGGTGTCGCTGATCGACCGGCACGGAGAAATCGCCATGACTTACGCCAAAGTCCACACCTGCGATTTCAGCATGGAGGCCGCCATCACCCCCGGCGACGACTTCTACGTCTGCGACCTCGACACCGAGACCGGGCCGGTGAAGATCGGCGCGATGATCTGCTACGACCGCGAGTTCCCCGAAAGCGCACGCATCCTGATGCTCAAGGGGGCCGAGATCATCCTCACCCCGAACGCCTGCACAATGGATGCCCCCCGGCTCGGCCAATTCCGGGCGCGGGCGATGGAGAACATGCTCGGCGTCGCCCTGGCGAACTACGCCGCCCCGCAGGACAACGGCCACTCGGTCGCCTTCGACGCGGTTTCGTATCTGGAGGTGCCCGGTGCCGGCGACGGCGAGCCGCGCGACACGCTGATCATCGAGGCCGGAGAGAGCGAAGGCGTCTATCCGGCGCAGTTCGACATCGACAAGATCCGCGCCTACCGCCAGCGCGAGGCATGGGGCAACTCCTACAGGAAGCCGCGCTGCTACGCCATACTCGCCTCAGACGAAGTGCGCGAGCCGTTCGTGCGGCCCGATTCGCGCCGCTAGCCACATCAGTTATAATATGGCTATGGACATCCCGGCAATCGTCCCGCCCGCGCCGAGGGGAACGCGGCGCATCCTGGCGGTCAGCGACATCGTGGAGCCGCAGCTCTACAGCGCGCATGTGGCCGATTGGCTCGGGCCAGTGGATCTCATCGTAAGTTGCGGCGACTTGCCGGCGGTCTACCTCGACTTCCTCACAACCTGCCTCGAAGCGCCCTGCTATCACGTTATCGGCAACCACTGCTTTGCGCCACACGGCCCCACAGGACATGATCGATGCTCGCCCGATGCGTATCCGGGCGCCTTCGACCTGAACGGCAGGACGGTGGAGGTGAAAGGGCTGCTGCTCGCGGGGGTCGAGGGCAGCCCGTGGTACAGCGGCGGCCCGCACCAGTACACCGAGCGCGGGGTCGCACTACAGCTTTGGGCGCTGGTGCCCCGCCTGCTGCTCAACCGCCTACGCACGGGCCGCTTCCTCGACATCCTAGTGACGCACGCCCCCCCGCGCGGCATCCACGACGAGGACGACGTGACCCATCGGGGCTTCCGCAGTTTCCTGCCGTTCTTGCGCCTCTTCCGCCCGTCCTACATGCTCCACGGCCACACCCATCGTTACATCAACACCCTACCGTTCCGAACCCGCTATATGCACACCGAGATAATCAACGCTTACGGCCATCGCGTGCTCGACATCCAGCCCGCCCGCCGACGGCAGGAGAACGGAGAGAAGAATGGACCCTAATTCGCGCTTCATTGCGGGCATGGCCCACGAAGATTATGAGCGCGCACGCCGTAAAGCCTTTTGGAGCGGCATAGCTGCCCTCCTGCAAAGGCGGCCCAACGCCCTCCTCTCCTTCGAGGAGGTGCAACGCGCCCTCGCGCCCCAGGCGCAGGTCTACCGTGGGCTACAACAGGTGCCGGTCAGCGCCATCATCGGCAGCGTGGACCGCTACCACGACTTCAACCGCAACTTCCTACCCGTGCAGGGCCACACCCGTCCGCGCTGGGAGGCGATCGACAGGGCCACGCGCGCCGACGAGGTCTTGCCGCCGGTCCAGCTCTACAAGATCGGACAGGTCTACTTCGTCAAGGACGGCAACCACCGCGTTTCGGTCGCCCGCGAGCGCGGCCAGGACATGATAGACGCTGAGGTGATCGAGTGCCCCACCAGCGTGCCGATCACCTCTCATAGCAACGCCCGCGACCTTCTGGGGCTGGCCGAGTACGGGCGCTTCCTGGAGCAGACGAAGCTCGACAAGGAGCGGCCGGGCGCCGCCATCGAGTTCACCAGCCTCGGACGCTACGATGTGCTGCTCGAACACATCTCGGCGCAACGCTGGTACATGGGCGTCGAGCAAAAGCACGAGATCAGTTGGCGCGATGCCGTCCTGAGCTGGTACGATAACGTCTACCGCCCGCTCGTGCAGGTCATCGAGGAGTCGGGCATCCTCGACGATTTCCCCGGCCACACCGCAGGCGACCTCTACCTGTGGGTCATGGACCACCGCTTCTACTTGGAGAAAGAGACCGGCTCGCCGGTCGGCGCGTCCACCGCGGTCTTCAGCTACGACGCACACTACGGGCGTTGGACCCGGCGCGTGTTGCGTACCCTCCAGCGGCTCACCGGCCAGGCCGCCAAGCCGCTCATCGTCAGCGCCCGCCGCATCCGCCGCGCCCTCGTCACACTGCGCCCCGGCGCGGAGTGAGTGGTCAGTGGTCGGTGATCAGTGGACAGCACGCAGTTTATCAGAGTCCTATCAGTTTTCAGAGATCGCGTCAGGCAGGGCAGCCGGCCTTTGGCTGATACTTCGTGCCTGGTGACTAATTTTAGATAGTCATTTGCGAGTAGGCGGTAGGCAGTAGGCAGTAGGCGGACGAGTTTTGAGATCTGAATTCCGAAAGCTGGCGGTAGGCGGTAGATCACTATTTTTGTCCTCCTTATGCTCAAAGATACTCCGATCGGGGTATTTCTTGGAAACAGGGCAAAATCCACGGGCAAGCATCCCGGTGCGGGGCCGCGCCGATCCGGTTTTAGGCACGCAGTAGCGCGTTTTCGCGGCGCTATTTTTAGCCTCTCACTTTATATATCCATTTGAGGGGTCATTTACTGCAAGATTTGGGGGCAAAACGGGGCGGTTGGGGCAAAGATACTCCGAAAGGCGGAGGCGAGTGCGGAGTGCGGAGTGCGGAGTGCGGAGTGCGGAGTGCGGAGTGCGGAGTGACGGTTCGATCCACGAAAAACACGAGAAAACACGAACGAGTGGTTGGTGGTTAGTTGCTAGTGGACGGGGCCAGCGGGACGGCGATAGGGATGGAGGCAGTGGGAGAGCGGCTTTGCCCTCGATGAGTCACACCCGCCAAACTCTTGCTCCGCGGGCGACAGGGCATGGGCAAGTAAGTTGTCGCGAACGGACAATCCAACCCCCTGGTAATTACCCAGAGCTCGGCCGGGAGGTGGTTACGGCTTCGGCACAGAAGCGGCAAAACTAGCCTTCGCCACTCACAACTGCGACAATATTGAGAGTACTTCTGCTGCTTGCCGGAGAGCAAATGCGGCGTGATTCGCTGACTGGAGAACGACATCTTCGTATAAAACTCATTGATACTCCACGACAACCGCGAGCTTATCTTCTGCCCGGTCTACGTTGTCCAGCCACCAGTCTTCCATGAATCCGTCGAAGCGGTCAGCTGCTTCGTCGGGCGGGCAGGTGGGGGCAATCAAAAGGACCAGTTCCACATCCCCGACTACCTCTGGGTCGGCGAAGATAGAAAGGGAGAGAGGTTCTTCGGGGAAACGCTTTCGCAGTGGACTATACATCTCTTCCAGCAACGGAACAAGGAAAGCATACTCTGCAAGGAATCGCTCCACATCAACATAGTCCCGGAAAGTGTACAACGAATCCAACCCGTCGCTTTCCGGCAGCACGCCTATCGCGTTGATGCTGTGCTGGGTGGTCATAGGCTCAACTACAGGTGGTTGTTTGTATCGCTTGCTCATCTCACAGCTTCTCCTTCGCCTATTCTACCACTGTGTCGCTGCGAATTCAAGAGTGCGCTCGCTGGTGATTACCCGGATCTCGGCTAGGACGTGGCCACAGTTGTGGGAGCGGCCTCTGGCCGCGATGGGACCCCCTTACCGCCCGTTCTGTGGTGGGTTCGCGTCTATGGGAGAGGGCGGCAGCCCTCGATGCCTCACCACTGCCTCCCTCTCCCCATTCCGCAATCGGCACATTCGTGGACGGCCTCGCTGTCCTTGACAATCCCCTGCGCGGACGTTATAATGTCGGCAAGCTGAACGCTGACCGCTTACAAGGCAACCAGAGAAGTACCACCTTGATGAAGACCTCAATGCACCAATCCAACAAGCCTATCTCCGGCGGGCTTTTCCTGATGGTTCTCAGTCTCTTGCTGGGTAGCGCCGTCCCGGGCAGCAGCGCGGCACCCTCAGCCGCCGGCCACACCTTCCCTGAGACCGGGCACACGGTTGACGGCACCTTCTGGAGCTACTGGCAGCAACATGGGGGCTTGGCCCAGCAGGGCTACCCCATCTCCGAGGAGCTGCAGGAAGTCTCCGACCTCAACGGCCAGACCTATACCGTGCAATACTTCGAGCGGGCCGTCTTTGAAAAGCACCCGGAGAACCAGCCGCCGTATGACGTGTTGCTCTCGCAGCTCGGCACCTTCCGCTACAAGGCCAAGTACGGCGATGTGGGTGCTCCTGACCAGCAGGTAAGCACCAACAGCCCACGCTTCTTCCCTGAGACCAAACATACCGTGGGCGGTAAGTTTCGTGCCTACTGGGAAACCCATGGGGCGCTCGCCCAGCAGGGGTATCCCATTTCCGACGAGTTCACCGAGGTCAGCGACCTTAACAACAAGCCCTACACCGTGCAGTACTTCGAGCGCGCCGTGTTCGAGCTGCACCCGGAGAATCAATCTCCCTATGATGTATTATTATCACAGCTAGGTACATATAGGTTAAATGCACATAATGCTCCAACTCCAACAGCTACCGCAGAAGCGCAAGAAACAGCTACACCAGTTTCTGATGGATTCGCTCATCCTGAAGGCATAGATCCAAATAAAATGAAAGGAATTAAATTAGAAGGATTACACTGGCATCCTATTGATGGAGTAGATTCAGTGACCAGAGTTTATAATGACACCATGACGATATTGCGTCAACAAGTTCCCGACCTTGATACACGAATCAATAATGGACAGCCGATTGATTTTGATGTCGCTATGGCGACTGGTAAGTTGGATACTACAAGAGGGCCGGGTACTTGGTCAAAATTGGGTGCACAAAGACAAACATGGATACCTGCAGCAGGCATTATAATTGGTCAAGTTGATGCAAATGGGAAAATTGATGGATCAGTTGTTCCGCCAGGTGCAATGATTCATCTTGGTGCTACAGATGGTTGGTTCGGTCTCTTTACAGATCCACAAGGCCAATTGGTTTACGCAATGTCTTCATATCTCAATCCAAATAATGCATCTTTAAGTATGTATGTAGATGATTTATTTGTCTTGTTAGGGCCAGGCTTACGTCAAGATCCTAATATGGATGTTATAGGATCGGTAATACGCTTAGATAAAAATAATAGCGCTCCTATTGATAGAACACCTTATATCGGATCACCTGGACATGCTGATGCAATAATTTTCCAACCGTAAGTCATCATCTTACAGTTCTTCTGAGATTTATGAAACTACTTGTAGTGGCGGGTGGTTGTGGGTAGAGGCGGCGGTCCAGGGGCGGAGCCGTGTCCTACAGCCGTCAGCGGTTAGCCAAGCGCTCCGCGCTCCCCCTCAGCAATCCGCACTCCGCATACTGGATGTGGTATAATTAGAGGCTGTCTTTTTCAAGATCCGCCGTTCGGCTTATTGACTTAGGCCGCATAATTTGCTATACTGGATAGAATGGGCGTTCTATCGCGGCCGGGGTGATCCGGCCATTTTGCTGGGGGGGTTGCTGTGTCGGACAAGATCATCGTGCGGGGGGCGCGCGCCCACAATCTCAAGAATATCGACGTGGAGATACCACGCGACAAGCTGGTGGTCATCACCGGGCTGTCGGGGTCCGGCAAGTCGTCGCTCGCCTTCGACACGATCTACGCCGAGGGGCAGCGCCGCTACGTCGAGTCGCTCTCGGCCCTGCGGCCCGGACCCGGCTAATTTGGTATAATTAGGCGTTCTCTTCGGAGATGGGTCGTAGGGCCTATGCGCCAGACGCGCCGAGAAGCCCAGTAGGGTCGAAGCCGGCTCGGGGCATTGACTGCTGGAACGCAGAATAGGAATGGAGGCACTATAATGGCGGAGGCTCCCACGACTAGGCCCCAGCTATCGCTGTGGGAACGGCTGACCCCGGAACACCAGGCGATGGTAAGCGAACTGATACAGTCCCTGGCGGCCATTGACAGCCAGTTGACCAACCACCAGCCCTCTCAGAATACGGATGCCCTGACGCTGCTCAAAACCTGGAGAGCAGAGGTAGATGCCATGACGCCCAAGGAAGCCGCCGCAGCGGACGCCGATTGGGCCGACCTGCAAGCTGCTTTGAACGCCAATCGAGCGCCTGAGCCTCCGCTCTTTCCATGAGCCGGCTTGTAGCGCCGGGCGGATACAACTCATCCTCGCCGCCCTGCGCCCCGGACAATATGATATAATTGGGAGTCTGCGACGGGCGGTAGGTGCTACACCAACGCAGCAGCAAACCCGCGCTCAGCTAATCGGTCAGGTACAGGAATCGCAGTTACCGGCTAGGGAAGCGGGCCTAGTGCGGATTGGGCCGCTGGGCCTGAGGAGCGATCGATGCTGGATTTCTTGAAAGAAGCCGGGTGGCAGTTCGGAATCGCGACCAGTGTAACGGCACTGGGGGTGCTGGTGGCCCTGTTCAACTTCATGCTCCAGCGCCAGCGTAAGCAGCTGACGTATTACATAGTATCCAACACTCCGTTGCTCAGCTTGGGAGATGATCTCAAAGGGAAGATCCAGATCTCTATTGGGGGCCAGGCAGTGCAGGAGGTGCAGCTGGTAGTCATCGAGTTAGCTAACTCTGGGAATCAACCAATTGTCCCGAGTGATTATGCCAGCCCTGTGACGGTCAGGTTCGGACCCAAAGCCGTGATCCTGAGTGCAGAAGTCACGGAGACCAAACCGCAAAATCCGCAGGCGACTGTGTCCATACAAGGATCAGCCGTGGAGTTTGCCCCAGTTCTGCTTAATCGTGGAGATATAGTGACGGCTAAGGTGTTAGCAACGCAGCTTGGTGAAGCACTATCGGTAGACGGTCATGTCGCTGGGGTTAGCACGATACAGGAATACTATGGAGTCGCGTCTTCCAACGAGGTGGTTATCGCCCTCAGTATCTTCGTTGGCCTGCTGTGTGTAGGCTTGTTTATACTTAGTCTCCTCACCCGCTCCGCTGAGTTCTTGACGGTGGGAACCCTGTGTGCAGGAATGCTGATGGGCTTAGTATATGGGCATAGCATCTCGCGGTCCGGGTTTAGCGTCTGGGTGCGGCGACGCTAAGTAGGCACCAGCGACGGAGGCGAGGAGCCGAATTGTTGAAGCGCGATAAAGTAGTCCAAGATGCTCACCGCTTGCCGGCGGCATGCCGCAAGCAGGCTTCCCAGGATACTGTGTGCCTCCGCTCCCCCTTGCGTGCGGTTACAGCCCCCAGTCTTGCGCGTCAACACACCCGGGCGCAATTGGCGCTCGGCCAGGTTGTTTGTCGCCTCCAAATCTTCCCAGTACAAAAACCGCAACAGGTCTTCTCGGTGCTTACGCAACCGCGCTGCCAAGCGAGCATTATCCGCATCGCGCCATCGATGAGCATATCCTTACATGCGCTCTCGTCAAGGGCGTAAACCAGAACCAGTTCTCGCTTCCAGTCTCCTGTTTCTTAGAGCCGGCGACCTTTTCCTGGCCGGTAATGGCCTTCCACCCAGGGATCGTCCCTCGTCGCCTGCGCTCGCCGCTCGCCGCATTCCGCACTCCGCATACTGGATGTGGTATAATTAGAGGCCGTCTTTTTCAAGATCCGCCGTTCGGCTTATTGACTCGGGCCGCATAATTTGCTATACTGGATAGAACGGACGTTCTATCGCGGCCGGGGCGATCCGGCCATTTTGCTGGGGGGAGTTGCTGTGTCGGACAAGATCATCGTGCGGGGGGCGCGCGCCCACAATCTCAAGAACATAGACGTGGAGATACCACGCGACAAGCTGGTGGTCATCACCGGGCTGTCGGGGTCCGGCAAGTCGTCGCTCGCCTTCGACACGATCTACGCCGAGGGGCAGCGCCGCTACGTCGAGTCGCTCTCGGCCTACGCGCGGCAGTTCCTCGGCCAGATGGACAAGCCCGATGTGGACACGATTGACGGCCTCTCCCCGGCGATCTCGATTGACCAGAAAGGCGCGAGCCGCAACCCCCGCTCGACCGTCGGCACGATCACCGAAATCTACGACTACCTACGGCTGCTCTTCGCGCGCGTCGGCCACCCCCACTGCCCGAACTGCGGGCGGGAGATCGCGCCCCAGTCGGCCACGCAGATCGTGGACAGCGTGCAGGCGCTTCCCGAAGGCTCGCGGATCATGGTGCTCGCGCCGATCATCAAGGACCGCAAGGGCGAGCACACCAAAGTCATCGAGGATATACGCAAAGCCGGCTACGTGCGCGCCCGCGTGGACGGCACAGTCTACGACCTCGACGCCGTGCCCGAACTCGACCGCTACAAGATGCACACCGTCGAGGTCGTGGTAGACCGGCTGGTGGTGAAGCAGCGCGCGCCCGAACTTGCCGGAGCGTTGGCGGCCGCGACCTCCACAGCGCCCGGCAGCACGTTCCACGTCTCCTCTCCCGACCCCGACCGTAGCCGCCTCGCAGACAGCATCGAGTCGGCGCTGAAGCTCGGCGAGGGCACGGTGCGGGTCGCCGTGCAGGACGGCGACGAATACCTCTTCTCGGAGCACGCGGCCTGCGCGGTCTGCGGCATCAGCCTCGGCGCAATCGAGCCGCGCACATTCTCGTTCAACAGCCCGCACGGTGCCTGCCCGACATGCACCGGCCTCGGCACCATGCTCGACCCCGACCCGGATCTTGTCGTCGCCGACCCCGAACTCGCCCTCGCAGACGGCGCGCTCGGTCCCTGGTCGCGGGGTGTGCTGGCCGGAGAAGGCTACTACCTCGAGATGCTCGAAGCGATGGCCGACCGCCAGGGTTTCAAGATGACCACGCCCTGGAAGGATCTGACCCAGAAGCAGCGCGACGCGATACTCTACGGCACCGGCAAAGAGACCATCAAAGTCAAGCACGTCACGGCTGAGGGGCATCTCCGCAACTACGACACCAGCTTCGAGGGGCTGATCCCCTGGGTGAAGCGCCGGCACCGCGACAGCACATCGGACGGCATCCGGCAGGAGCTGGAGGTCTACATGAGCAACCGCCCCTGCCCGACCTGTGGCGGCAAGCGGCTGAAGCCCGAAAGCCTCGGCGTGACCATCGGCACCCGGAACATCGTAGATGTCACCGCCATGTCGGTGCGGACCGCGCTCGACTGGGCGATGCTGCTGGCCGACGACCCGGCGGCGCCGGGGCGCAACGGCCACCCGGTGCTGAGTGAGCGCGAGAGCATAATCGCGGTGCAGATCCTCAAAGAGATCCGCGCCCGCCTCGGCTTCCTGAAAGATGTCGGCCTCGAATACCTGACGATAGACCGCACCGCCGCGACCCTCGCCGGCGGCGAGGCGCAACGCATCCGGCTGGCGACTCAGATCGGCTCGAGCCTCATGGGGGTGATCTATATCCTCGACGAGCCGTCCATCGGCCTCCACCAGCGGGACAACGCGCGGCTGATCAAGACACTGCTGCGGCTGCGCGACCTCGGCAACACCCTGCTTGTGGTCGAACACGACGAAGAGACGATGCGGACGGCGGACTGGATCCTCGACATCGGCCCCGGCGCGGGCGAGCATGGAGGCTTCGTCGTCGCCGAGGGCACGCTCGATGACATAGTAGCCAACCCGAAGTCGGCCACCGGGCGCTTCCTGTCGGGCGAAGACACGATCCCGGTGCCGGGCAAGCGGCGCAAGGGCAACGGCGGCGCGCTCGTGGTGCATAATGCCGACGCCCACAACCTCAAGAACATCACGGTCAGCTTCCCGCTCGGCATGTTCGTCTGCGTCACCGGCGTCTCCGGCTCCGGCAAGTCCACACTGGTGACCGACATCCTCTACCGCGAGCTGGCGCGCAAGCTGAACCGGGCTAAGGAGCGCCCCGGCAGCCACGGCACGGTCGCCGGCCTCCAGCACCTGGACAAAGTGATTGAGATCGACCAGTCGCCGATCGGGCGGACGCCGCGCTCGAACCCCGCGACATACACCGGCATGTTCACGCCGATCCGCGAGGTCTTCGCGCGGGTGCCGGAGGCGAAGCTGCGCGGCTACACCAGCGCGCGGTTTTCGTTCAACGTGAAGGGCGGGCGCTGCGAAGCCTGCCGGGGCGAAGGGATCATCGAGATCGAGATGCAGTTCTTGCCGGCGGTCTACGTGCCCTGCGAGGTCTGCCACGGACGGCGCTACAACCGCGAGGCGCTCGAGATCAGCTACAAGGGCAAGACCATCGCCGACGTGCTCGAGATGACGGTCGAGGAGGCCGCGCAGTTCTTCGAGCACATCCCGGCCGTCGCGGTGAAGCTGCACACCCTGAACGACGTCGGCCTCGGCTACATCCATCTGGGTCAGCCGGCGACGACGCTCTCCGGCGGCGAGGCGCAGCGCATCAAGCTCGCGACGGAGTTGTCCCGCCGCGCGACCGGCAGGACGCTGTACATCCTCGACGAGCCGACGACTGGCCTCCACTTCGCCGACGTCGAGCGGCTGCTCGAGGTCCTCCATCGCCTTGTCGACGCGGGCAACACCGTCGTGGTCATCGAGCACAACATCGACGTCGTGAAGACGGCCGACTGGGTGGTGGACCTG
>JBPCPV010000054.1:0-4480 GCA_050998805.1 Chloroflexia bacterium
ACGAAGTTACGCCGTCGGCCGTTGCGACGTCGACGGCGCAGCGAGCTGCGGCGCTCCAGCAGCTCCTCGCGCGCGTAACCACCGGCCCCGATCCCCAGAGGCTCCTGTGCACGGTTCTCAGGCAAGCCCAGAGACACTATCCCGTTCCCGCTCCTGCGGCGCCCGTCCTGAATTGGTCCGCGATATCCAGCCACGACGCGGCGAAGGAACCTAACCTTTTCAAGCGGGGGGCTGCCACCCCTGCCCGCGGTCAAGCAGAAGAGCGAGCGCTGACAACCGCAGGGACGGCGTCATGCTCACAGCTGATCGAGCTGGCAGCATGGATCGTTGCTCAAGCCGCTTCCCGACCGCGCGGGCGAGATCGAGATCGGCTGGCAAAGGCACCCCGACGGCTGGGGGGCGGGGCCTAGCGACCGACGCCGCCGGCGCGCTGCTGGCGCGCGCTCGCTGATGGGCCTGGATGAGGTCTGGGCCGTCAACTACCTTGCTAACCGCCGGTCGGTCCGAGTATGCCGCAAGCTAGGCATGCGACTCTTGGGCGTCACGCATCGCTGGTATCACCAGCCCAGCCTCATGTCCTGGATCGGCGCGCACCCCGATCAACGACCCCTCGCTGAGCCCCGACCAACCCGCGCCGGCGTGATGACGCCCACGAGGTCGCGGCAAACCCCGCTGCTTAGCCCGAAACCTCGCCACCGACAGTTCTGGATTGTCGCCCATCCGGCCGTGGAGCCGCGGCTGCTGCATCGAAACGAGCCACCGTGGCCAGGAGTTTCGAGAGGCTCGCTCGAGATGGGTCCTTGCGAAGGCGGTTAGTGACGGCAGGCTTGTCTTAGCGCCGTGACCACGGGGTGACCGGACGATCCAGGCGTGTCCCGTCCACGATCAGGTCGACGCGCTCATTGAAGAACGCGATGCGGTCGACCACCTCGGCAGCTTCGCGGAGAGGCTCCGGGTAGCTCCATGCGATGTCATCTTCGCCCTCCACCGACCAGTAGGAAGCTTGGCCCTTGTACGCGCAGAGCGACCGCGTTGGACTCGGTTGAAGGATCGCATCGCTGACATCCTCGGGCGGCAGGTAGTAGCGGACTGGCAGCGGAGCCTCAAACAGCAAGTACGGGCGACTCGAGGCGGCCAGCAGTTCTCCGTCGAGCTCGACGCGCACAGAGCGCGAGCTGTGAACGATCTCGATGCGGTGAAACGGATCGCGGGGATGCGCGATGTTGCGCTCGTCCTCCTCATACCATTCGTCAAAGGCGCCGAAGTCAACGATTACGTACTCGCCCAGTGCATCATCGGCAGGCCGAAACGCCGCCGCTCGCCGTTCGACTTCCCCGACGCGCAGGTCGAGCACTGCTCCGTCGGTGGTGTGCACGGCGAACGGAACGCTTGGGTCATAGACGGGGCGATCCCCTGAATGCGGGACGGCGACGCCGGCCGACGCCGAATCTTCGGCCGCCTCGTCGGGCGTGTTCGTGACGCCCTCAAGCGCCTGGACCGGGACGGCGTAGCTCGGAACGACCCGCTTGGGCTCCCAGACAAGCAGCGCCCGATCGGTGTCGATCACCACTTGATCTCCGATCAAGGCGCGAATCCGTTTGTCGACGGGCTCGTACCGAAGCTGTGCGAGGCTGCCCATCAGAATGTCTCGAACCATGGTCCCCACGAGCGAAGGATCGCACAGGTTCACGAGGCACAGCAAGACGTCCGAAGGAGAACTCCGGCACCGCCTGATGCCGTCGCCGCTGCCGGTTCGTGCCAGCAGTCGTCGGGTGTAAGGCCGCCGAGCCGGGGACTGGCCATCGCGACCAGCCCCCGGGAGCAGCGGTGTTAGGCAGTAGTGCTACCCCTCAGGCTTGGCCGCATCACACCAAAAACTGCGGCCTTGCAACCCACCCGGATCAGTCCCGCCATCCCGTTTCCAGGCAGCAGCGCCGGCGCGACGGCCAGACGCCCGGCCCAGGGTTTGGGCCCTACCCACGCCGCATCAGCCGGCCGACGGCGGCCATCAGCTCAGCGGTGCGCTCGCCCTGCTGGCCGGGTTCGGCGCCGATCACACAGTGCTGGGCATGATCGTCAAGGAGACCGAGCGCGACCTTGTCCAGGGCGGCCTGCACCGCGCTGATCTGGGTCAGCACGTCGGTGCAGTAGCGGTCCTCGTCGACCATCTTCTCGATCCCGCGGATCTGACCCTCGACACGGCGCAGTCGTCCTTGGAGCTGCTGCTTGCTGGCCGAGTAGCCGCGAGTCGGCTCGACGGCGGGGCGCGGTAGCGGCTTTGGCATGGTTGACAGCATACCCCGGGCGGGTATAATAGGCAACATGGATGTGGTGCTCGACTACCTGGTGCAGGGGCTCAAGCAGTCCTTTTTGATGGCCTACGAGGTGTGGTGGGCGCTGGTGCTCGGTTTCGCCATCTCCGCGATCGTGCAGGCATGGGTCCCGCGCCAGAAGATCGAGAACGCCCTGTCGGGCAGCGGACCCCGCCCCGTCGGCCTCGCGACCGGCCTGGGCGCCGCCTCATCCTCCTGCTCCTATGCGGCGATCGCGATCGCCAAGTCCCTGTTTCAAAAGGGAGCGTCGGCAGCATCGGCGCTCGCGTTTCAGTTCGCCTCCACCAACCTCGTCTGGGAGCTCGGACTGGTGCTCTGGGTGCTGATCGGCTGGCAGTTCACCCTCGCGGAGTACGTCGGCGGGATCGTGATGATCGTGCTCATGACCGCGCTGCTGCGCCTGTTCATCTCCCCGCAGCTAGAGGAGACTGCCCGCCGCCACGCCCAGCAAGCCGACACAGGTCACCAGCACCACATGGCGGCGTCCGAAGAATTGACTTGGCGTCAACGCCTCACCCGCGCCGATGCCTGGTCCGATGTCGCGCACAACTTCCGCGGGGACTGGCAGATGCTCTACAAGGAGATCACCACCGGGTTCCTGCTCGCCGGCTTCATCGGCCTGCTCGGCAACGGGTTCTTCAACGCCCTGTTCATCAAGCACGCCGCAGCGGTGCCCCGGGCGATCGAAAACGTCATCCTCGGGCCGATCGTCGCCGTCCTGAGCTTCGTCTGCTCAGTCGGAAACGTTCCCCTCGCCGCCGTCCTGTGGTCCGGCGGGATCTCCTTCGGCGGCGCCGTCGCGTTCCTGTTTGCCGACCTGATCGTCCTGCCGATCATCATCGCCTACCGCAAGTACTACGGCACACCATTCGCGCTGCGGATCACCGCCCTGATGTTCGTCACCATCGTCCTCGCCGCACTGATCATCGACGCCCTGTTCGGCGGCCTCGGCCTGGTCCCCACCGGTCCCCGACCCAGCCGCGGAGACATCTTCGGACAGGTCCACCTCGACTACAAGCTCGCGCTGAACATTCTCGGCGTGGTCATCTTCGCCGCGCTGATGTACATGACCGCGCGCCGCGGCGTCACCGACCCCGTCTGCGGAATGAAAGTCGACCGCGCCAAAGCCGTCCGCAAAGATCTCGCCGGACAGACCTACTACTTCTGCTCAGAACACTGCCTCCACGCTTTCAAGGCCGACCCCGGCCAGTACACCAACCCCAAGCCGCCCAACACCGCCCACCCTGCTGCTGACCGTCCAACCGTGGCTTAACGTCTTCTGGCTCTGCGCCGGTCCCACAGCCATCTCAGGTTCAAGAACCTCCATGATTCTCTTGAGCATTGGCTGGCCTTTCGTTGACAACAGGCCCTCCCAGGGGCGGCTATCGGCTTACTCAGTGACTGGCCGCAGGCCTGGAGGGCGTGGTCCGGATGTCCGGACATCCGGCGATTGTGCTGCCGCGCTCCGCCGGGGCCCGTCAGGTTCCGGCGAAAACGCAAGCGCGATCAATGTTGCGCAGGCGGCGCCTGCAGTTGGCCCGACGGGCTCGCTGGTGTCTGGCGCGATTGCCACGGCCACCGTCCCTCCAGCTCAACATCCAAGGTGAAGCTCAGGAACGTACGCACCGCGACGACGATGGCTAGGACGCCGACACCGCGGAAGCTTGGGGCGACTGCCACCGTGCGGATGATGTCTGCGGCGACCAGGAACTCGAGGCCGAGGAGGATAGCTTTCCCGACCTGCTGGCGATAAACGCGGTAGGCCAGTGGTTGTTGGTCCCGATCTCTCTGTGCGAGCGCGAACGCGCCCGTTGCGACAAGCAGTCCGCAGACGACGACGACCACACCGGCCGCGTCGATGACCTTGGATATCAGGTCTATTGCGTCCTTGAAGTCGGCGTCGGTCAGAGCCGCGACACTAAACCTACAGCCGGTCGGAGGGGCGATCAGGTGATCTGATCACCGTTGGTCGCGCGTGGGATGCGACGGGTTGCCGTCGCGCTTCTGATTGAGATTTTGGCGTGGATGCTTGCCTATCGCTCCCTCGGTGGGGTCGCCCGGACCGCGGCCCTGCGGGTGCGCAGCACTGCGATGGCCACTGCGATCGCCACAAGCGCGATCGTGACGAGCAATCCATAGTGGGAGAT
>JBPCPV010000001.1:0-9037 GCA_050998805.1 Chloroflexia bacterium
GAGGGGCGCGCGCCTCCCCCCCCCTCACCCCCCCCCTTCCCAGGGGTCCCCCTTTCCTCCTCGTTCTTCCCCCCCCCCCCCCCCCCCCACGCCTGCGCCGTGCCACGTAGAAGCCGACCGGTGCCCAGAGCAACGGCCATGCGTGGAAGTAGGCCCATGCTTCCGCTCCGAAGCCGAGGATGCCCTCGGTGAAGCCCGTCCCGCGGTCGCGCACGATCCGTTGGCGGAGGCCGAGGCTGTAGTCGTTGACCTCGCCGCCGACCTTGATCGAAAACCCATTCTTCGCCTGCTCTGCTGCCTTCTCCTGCCTGATCTCGGCCAGCGTCTTCAGTTGCGCCTCCGCGAAGTGGCTGTAGTACCCGAACCACGCGATTCCGATCGCCCCAACCAACGATGCAAGCAGCGCGAGCCAAGACTTCGTTACTCGCCCACCGAGAACCGACCACCGACGGCTGACTACTGACGGCTGACCACCGACCAACCACACCGCGAGCAGCCCGCCGAAGAGCAGCCCGGTGAGCTGCACGCTGCCGGGGTGTGAGAGGAGCGCCAGGCATAGGAGGGCGGTGAGCAGCAGCCAGGGGCCGGGTCGGGCCAGGCGGTCATAGAGGCCGACGGCGACGGCGACGGCGGCGAGGCCGGTGAACTGGCCGAAGAGGTTGGCCGTGATGCCCCAGGAGAAGGGCAACGTCGCCAGCGGGAAGGTCACGAGCAGCCCGGCGGCGAGCAGCCCTCCCCGCCCGTCGCCGAAGGCGCGCCTGGCGAGGTAATAGACCAGGAAGACGCTGAGTGTGTCGAGCAGCACGCCGAAGACCCGGATCGTCAGCAGCTTGTCGTTCAGGAGCCATTGCAGAGGCAGCATGAGGACGTAGGGTGTCGGCAGGTAGAAGGTCTGCTTGCCGCCCCACTCGTCGCTGGGGATCGTGAAGAGCAGGTTGCCGGCCAGCACCTTCTCAAGCTGGTGCTGGTGGAACACGAGGTCAATGACGACCGCCTGCGGGTGAAGCTGTCCAGCGAGGCGGGCGACGAACGCGGCAGCGAAGATCGCCAGCAGCCAACGCTGGTCCAGCTCAGGCCAGACGATGCCGCCGGCGCGGTAGAGGGCGCGCCAGAGTGGGCCGAGCAGCAACAGCAGCCCCCCGGCGGTGAGCATCACGCCGACCAGCGTGCCCGAGATCGGCGTCAGCCAGAGGCGGTCGAAGACGAGGAAGCCTGCCTCGGCGAGGGCGAAGAGCAGGCCGCCGGCGCGCACCACACCAGGCCCCCAGCCGGCTAGCCCCAGCATCAGCGCGACCAGCCCCGCCGCCGCCGCGAGCAGTAGCGTGGGCAACAGGGGCGGAAGCACCGGCCCGCTGCCCACTGGGTCCAACTGCGCGCCGTAGACCGTCACGCCGAGCAGCCGGGCGTCGTTCGGCGGCGTGAACGGGTCGAGCGTCGTGATTGTCAGCCGCAGGTCACCGTCCTGCACTGCGGACGCGGGCACGGCGACTTCGTAGGTGTGGCGGCCGGGGCTGGGCCGGACGGGGACGGGCGGCACGCCGGGTACCGAGAGCAGCAGGTCGGGCGGCGGGTAAGGGGCGGGCCGGTCGCCGCTCAGGTCGAGCCGCACCCTGTAGTCGCCCGCGCCGATGCCCGGCAGGACGAGCGTGGTGGTGGGGCCTGTCCAGCGATACGTCGCGCGTGTCGCGGCGTTGGTCTCCCCGTTGTATATCCGCCTCCAGAAGGGGGCGTCGGTCGGGCCGCCGGCGGTCAGGCTGTAACTGGGGCGCGCCTGGTAGGCCAGTGCGAGCACGAACAGGGCGAGGCCGAAGACTGCGTAGGGTGCTGAGGTGCGAAGCGTCGCGCCGAGTGCGCGCAACTCGCGGGAGACCGGCACGCTTCTACTGCCGGCCATAGAGCACCACGAAATCGTTGCGCCATCGGGCGTCGGCGGCGGTGAAGCCGTAGGGGGCGGGATCTTCGCCTGCATAGAGCAGCGCGTAATCGGTGCGCCCGCCGGGCGGCAGAGGCGAAACCGGCTGGCCGAAGCTCCAATCGGGGTCGCCGTACTGCTTCCAGTCGCGCAGCCAATATCCCAGGGCGGCGATATACGCGCCGGTGTGCCCGGGGTCGGCGTCCGCTGCGCCGAGCGCGATGCTCGCTCCGGGCCGGAGGTGGGCGCGCAGTTCAGATAGCGGATGGGGGTCGTGCCGGGCGATCCGGTAGACTTGGTTCTGCCCGAAGTCGGCTATCTTGTCGAACTCGCCGGGGTAGATGCCTGCGGCGAGGCCGGCAGTGCTGCGCCAGGCGAAGTCGCGCTGCTGCGCCCCGGTGAGGTTCTCGAGGTGGACTGCCGCGATGTCCACGCCGAGCGCCCAGAGCACGTCGAGCGTGCGCGGGCAGGGCAGGAAGCAGCTGGCGGCCTCCAGGTCCTCGGTGAGCGCGGTCCACGCCTTCGGGCGCACGGTCACCGCGCCGTTCGGCGTGCGGAGCCAGTTGTAGGTGCTGTCATACTCGTACTTGCTGATCATTTCGACGTTGCGCGGCCCCCGCGCCAGATAGAGCATCGGGTACTCGAGGACGACGGTGTCCTTTGGCTGGGCCGCGAGCCACTTGTAGAGCGGCGGTATGTCGGCACCGGAGGGCAACGGCTGGATGTCGAGGGGCGCGCTCCACGTCTCCACCAGCAGCAGGGCCGCAAGCGTAGGCACCAACGCAAGCCGCAGCAGCCTCCGCCCGTCCACGGCGGCAAGCAGCCACGCGACGCCGTAGCCCGCCAGTACGCTGAGGCCCAAGGTGAAAAGCGCGCCGATCCGCGTGATCACCCGCATGGTCTGCACGCCCGGCACGAATTGGTAGAGCAGCAAGTAGGGCAGGGGCACGCCCGGCTTGCTATCGAACGTCGGCACCAGCTCCGGCCCGAACGACATCACCGCCGCGATCACTGTCAGCAGCAGGTAGAAGACAAGGTCGCGGCGCGATGGCCTCACCGCCTGCCTCTCTGGACCTGCGGATTGCGGATTGCGGGGACTGTCATTCTGAGCACAGCGAAGAATCTCGGCTGACGGCTGACGGCTGACAGCTGACGGCTCCGTCCGTGGACGGGGGATTAGGTAAGCGGCCAGCCCCACCGCCGCGAGCGCGGGGGCGACGATGCCGGGGAAGAGGCTGCGCTCCCAGGGCCAGGGACTGGGGTCGGCGAAGGGGGCCAGCAGCGCCTTGTAGACCGGATTGCCGGAGTAGACCGCGAGTAGGCCCTGGAATGTCGCGGTGTAGCGTTCGATGTCGGCGAGTTCGCGGTGGTAGCCGCCGTTCTGCCCCAGCAGGTAGCCCGCCGCAATGGGAGCGACGACCAGCCCGACGAGGCCGAGAGCCGTGCCGGCGCGCAGTAGGAAGGGCCATGAGATGCGCCGCTCGGCGAACGTGTAGAAGACCACGAACAGCACACAGGCTCCGAGCGTGTAGAAGGCGAGGTAGTGCGACGAGAGCGCCTGGAGCGCGAAAAAGCCAGCGAAGGCCAGAGCAGCGGGCCAGGCCGGTCGCTTCCAGAGGCGGTGCAGCCAGAACAAGACGAGCGGCAGCCACTGCGCGTTCAGGATCGTCAGGTGAGCGATGTTGTTGAAGCGGAAGAAACTGTATGCGAAGGCCACGCCGGCGACCAGCCCGGCGCGGCTGCTGCCGGTGAGTTCGCGGACCAGCAGCCACGCGCCGTAGCCGCTCAGTATGAACGACAGCAGCGTGACCAGGTTGTAGCCGAGGATCGTGTTGCCGGTGAGCCAGAATATCGGCGCGCCCAATGTCGCCGGACCGAAGTTCAGCTCGTCGAACGCTAGCGTGCCGTGGAAGGGGTACATGATGTTGGAGTCGAAGAGGCGCTGCGGGTCGGTCGCCAGGGCGTGGGCCTGCCAGGCCATGCCGTAGGCGGTGGTCAGGGTGTCGCCGTAGTCAATCGTGCCCCACCAGGCCATGCGGGCGAGCGGCCAGGTCACGATCACCGTCAGCAGCGTGAACAGGGCCAATACGCCAGCGTGGGTCTTCATACGGGGTCATTTTACCATACCCACGGGATATATGCACTCGGCGGGATACGTATTGCATTTGGGCTGGGGGCGGAGTATAATGGGAGAGGAGGTCTACATAACGATGGCCGACGCGCAAAAGGAACCTGTCCCGGTTCAGCCGCCCCTTTTCACGCTGACGGGACGCGGCGAACTGCTCCGGCCGGTGGCCGAGATCCCCAACCTCACCGCGTCCTCCTCGCTGGAGGTCGCGCGCTGGTGGTATCGCCGCCACCTGGAGCAGGAGCACCGCCCGATCAACACGATCTCCTCCTACATGTATGACCTCGCTCTGCTCCAGGATTTCATCGGACCCAAGCCGGTCGAGAAGATCAGCGAGGGCGATGTGCGCCGGTTCTTGGACCTCACCGTGAACAAGTCCACCCGCAAGCGCCGCCTGACATCAATCGGCGGCCTCTTCCGCTACCTGATCAAGGACGAGAAGCTGCTGACCGTTGACCCCAGCGACAAGTTCTTCCCCGACTTCATACAGTTGAAGACGCCGCAGGTGTTGTTCCCCCAAGAGCAAGAGAGGATGCTGGCGGCCGCGAAGGACGAGAACCTGCGGACCTACCTGATGGTCTGGCTGCTGCTCAAGCTGGGGCTGACACGCGCTGAACTGCTTGCGCTCAAGGTGGACCACGTTGACATGAGCGAGCCGGAGCAGCCGATTGTGTACGTTTTCTACGAAGAGGTGCGCTGGCAGCCGAAAGAACGCAAGCTCGCGGCGACCGCTGAGTTCGGCACGTCGTTCCGCCACTTCCTGGCCGAGTACAAGCCGGAGCGGCGGGTGTTCGAGATGATGCCTCAGTCGGTGAACAAGCTGGTGGACCGGGTGGCCGTCGCCGCCGAGATCAACAAGCGCGTCACGCCGCAGTCTCTGCGCGACACCTTCGCGGTGGGGCAGGCGGAGGCCGGAGCGAACGACACCAAGTTGCTACAGATCCTCGGCCTGGCCCCCGACAGCCGCAACCGGCGCAGCGTGCAGCGATACACCAAGCTCGCCCAGCCTCCCGTCGCGGGAGTTAGCTGATCGGGATGCAGCCCAGTGAGATCCGCTTCCGCGTGCGCTATGCCGAGACCGACGGCATGGGCGTCGTGCATCACAGCCGCTACCTGCCCTGGCTCGAGATGGGCCGCACCGAGTTCATCCGCGAACATGGCTACACCTACCGGCAGATGGAGCAGGCCGGCGTGCTGCTCACGGTGATCGAGGTCCAGATCCGCTACAAAGCGCCCGCCGCCTACGACGACACCATCCTGCTGCACACCCGCCTTGCCGAGATGGGGAGGGTGAAGTTGCGGTTTGCCTACCAGGTGTATAATGAGCAGACAGGCCGCTTGTTGGCCGAGGCCGAGACCACGCACGCCTTTGTCGGGCGCGACGGCGTGCCGATCCGGGTTATGAGCCGGTTCCCAGAGGTCTGGGAGCGGTTGCAAGCCGTGGTGAGTGCAGCCAGCTGACGACTGTAAGACACGGCTCCGCCCGTGGACCGACCTCGTAATTCATAACTCAAAACTCAAAACTATGAACACCACCCCCCACCCCCTCGTCTCCGTCATCATGGGCAGCAAGTCCGATTGGGAGACCATGCGACATGCCGCCGACATGCTCGCGGAGTTCGGGGTGCCGCATGAGTGCCGGGTCGTGTCGGCGCATCGGACGCCGACGCTGCTGGCCGAGTTCGCGGCGGGGGCCGAGGCGCGTGGGGTCGAGGTGATCATCGCGGGGGCCGGAGGTGCCGCCCACCTGCCGGGGATGGCGGCGGCGGGCACTCTGCTGCCGGTGTTAGGGGTGCCGGTCGAGAGCCATGCGCTCAAAGGGATCGACTCGCTGCTCTCTATCGTGCAGATGCCGGCTGGCGTTCCGGTGGGCACGCTGGCTATCGGCAAGGCGGGGGCGACGAACGCGGCGCTGCTGGCGATCGCGATCCTGGCGGGCAGTCGTCCCGAACTCAGGGAGCGGCTGCGGCGGTTCCGGGAGGAGCAGACCGCCCGCGTCATGGGAGAGAGCCTGCCGTGAGCGCGGTCATCGGGCCGGGCGCGACGATCGGAGTGCTGGGCAGCGGCCAACTTGGGCGGATGCTCGCGCTCGCGGCCCGGCGGATGGGTTACCGGGTGCATACACTCTCGCCGGAGCATGACACGCCGACCGGTCAGGTCGCCGACCGCGAGATCGTCGCCGACTATGACGACCTCGACGCTGTGCGGGCCTTCGCGCGCGATGTGCAGGTGGTGACCTTCGAGTTCGAGAACGTGCCGGCGGCGACCGCCGGGGCTGCCGCCGAGTTCGCACCGGTGAGGCCCGACGGCAGAATCCTGCACACGACCCAGAACCGGCTGCGCGAAAAGACTTTCCTGGCCGCGAAGGGGCTGCCGGTGACGGCGTTCCGCGCGGTGCGCGATGCGGCAGGACTGGCGGAGGGGCTGGCCGCGATCGGCTATCCGGCGGTCTTGAAGACGGCGGGCTTCGGCTACGACGGCAAGGGGCAGGCGCGTATCGCCGGGGTCCAGGACGCGCCGGCCGCATGGTCCGCTCTCGGACGGCAGCCTGCCGTGCTCGAAGCCTGTGTGGACTTCGAGGCAGAGGTTTCGGTGGTGGCGGCACGGGGGCTGCGCGGCGAGTTCGCCCACTACGGCGTGATCGAGAACGTCCACAACGTGGGGATACTCGACCTGTCGGTTGCACCGGCGCGGGTGGGGCCGGAGACGGCGCGGGCGGCTGTAGAGCTGGCGCGGACGGCGCTGGAGGCTCTAGATGTCGTCGGGGTGATGTGCGTGGAGTTTTTCGTCACGCAAGGAGGCGGGCTGCTGATCAACGAACTCGCGCCCCGCCCGCACAATTCCGGGCACCTGACGATAGACGCCTGCGTGACGAGCCAGTTCGAGCAGCAGTTGCGCGCGGTCTGCGGCCTGCCTCTGGGCGCGACCGAGATGCTGCGGCCCGCCGCGATGGCGAACCTACTGGGCGAGCTTTGGCAGGGCGGGGAGCCGGATTGGGCTGCGGCCTGCGCGGTGCCCAACGTCTCTCTGCACCTCTACGGCAAGCGCGAGGCGCGCCCTGGGCGCAAGATGGGCCACCTGACCGCGACGGCGGCGACGCCGGAGGAGGCGATGCGGAGGGCGCGGGCGGCTCGTGCGGCGCTTACGAGTGGGCGGGGCTAGGTTCACGGGCGGAGCCGTGTCTTACGGCTTGCGTCCTGGTGATTATCTACATCTCGGTGCCGATCATCCTTGCTGCGACTACTGCCTAATCCACCTTTTGTGGGTAATCAGCAATGTCCGCCTACTTGCATTTTGTTCGCCCTTGGTACATGCTATTGCTATCGCGGATGGATTTGTCCTACGGCCTTGAAGTGAGGCTGTTGAAAATGGCTCACATCAAACACCGGTTCGCCCCGGTCCTGCTTCTGCTACTGCTGCTCACGCCGTTCTCGCCAGCCGCGAGCGCCGCTCCCCAGCGCCAGGACACCCCGCCTCGGCTGCTGACCGACCCGGTGCCCGACCCCCACCAGCCGGGCGTGAAGTGGTTCCCCGCCACCGGCCATACCCTGCGCGGTGCCTTTCTCGATTACTGGATGCGCTACGGCAGCCTCGCTCAGTTCGGCTACCCCCTCACCAAGGAGTTTTTCGATGGAAGCGGTCCCGGTAACAAGCCGCTGCAAGTCCAGTACTTCGAGCGCAACCGCTTCGAGTACCACCCCGAAAACTCCGGTAACCCCTATACTGTATTGCTAGGCACGCTCGGCCTCTCCTTCCACCCCGCCGACCCACCCGCACCCCGTCCCGCCGACCCGGCTGCGCTCTACTTCGAGCAGACCGGCCACAGCCTGAGCGGTGCCTTCAAGAAGCTCTGGCAGAGCCATAGCGGGCTGTTCGTACACGGCTACCCGATCACCGAGCCTATCTCCGAGACCAACCCGACCGACGGCAAGACCTACACCGTGCAGTACTTCGAGCGCAGCCGCTTCGAGCTGCACCATGAGAACGCAGGCACGCCATACGAGGTGCTGTTGGGGCTACTCGGCACGCAACTCGCGCAAAAGCAGGGCTATCCCTATGGCTGGTATCCGCGATTTGGTCACGCCGCCGATTGGTCCTGGGTCGCGGGGCAGATTGAATTGTATTTGCTGCCTGGCGGTTGCATGCCATGTGGTTGCTCGCTCTTTCGCATTGATGAAACAGGGACGCATTTTCAATTAGATCCCGGTGTCCGAGAAGTGGGTTCGGCGATCGCCCGACGAGCCCTGCTGGCGCCCTACCCACATGCAGTCATCTTTGGCCGCTTAGCAAAGTCCAACGAGTATGGGCACTCTTGCCTCGAAGACTGGCATGCGACCGAATATCTCGTTGAGAGCATTCAATTGAACCCAGCACCATAGGACGTGCCGGGTGTGAGGGCGGCATCTGGCACGGGACTTGCTCCAAGTAGCCGAGATATTGCCGCCCTTCCCCGCCGTGGTAGCGGTGCGCTTAATCGGGGTCACGCTGCTGCCTTTAGCGCACCGTATAGATAGAACTACCATCCGCGAAGTAGCCTACCCCATCGGCAATGAACAAAGGTGTTAACACCACATCGTTAGTCTTGAGTTTCCATAGTAACCTCCCTGTTGTGCCGTCTACCGCATACACGTTACGATCTGAACTACTGAAATAAACGCCGCCATTAGCTGAAGAAATAGCGGAAATCCAGTTCTCTGCGGCGTATCTCCATTTCTCGTGCCCGGTTTTCGTATCGAGGGCGACGAGGCTGCCCGATTGGTTCCCAACGTAGAGCAGTCCACCGGCTATAGCCAGCGGGGCAAATACGTATCCCTCTGATTTGTATCTCCATAGTTCCTGCCCTGTTTTACTATCGACAGCATAAACATAGCGTACATGTCTAGCGTGTTGCGCGGCTCACCCAGCGACTTGCGCTTGCCGCCCAGATTTCGGTACAATTGCTTCGTATGAATGCTGATCCGCTGCCAATCGGAGATCCTCTCGGCCTTCGGATAGCC
>JBPCPV010000003.1:0-44233 GCA_050998805.1 Chloroflexia bacterium
GCATTAAGTGAAGGCGTAGCGGCACTCACGGTTGGTGTGCTGTTGCTGTTTCGGGTTCGGATGGGGCCTCTGCGTCCGCAGAGGCCGGGTCTTTGGCTGCGCCGGGTATCGGCTCAATCAATGCCTCGGTGATGGGGGCGATGGTCATGGCTTCGACGCTGCCGACAGGAGGCTCAACCTCGTCTTCGGCGGGCGTCTCGTCGGCGGCTGTGGTTGCCGACGGGGCGGCCCCGGCTTCAGGGGCTGCGCTTGCCGACGGCTCCACTGGGGCTTCGGCGGACGCAGCTTCGGTGGTTACGGCGGCCAGCTCGACCGGGGCTTCGATAGTCGGGGCTTCGGCGGCGGCAATCGGCTCGATCGGGGCTTCGGCGGCAGGGGTCTCGGCGGCAGCGGGCTGAGGAAGAGGGGCGGGAGCAGATGTGGCGACCGTGGTCAGCGCGCCGGTGCGGGTGCTTTCCGGCTCAACCACTAGGTTGATGTTGGCGGTCGTTTTGCCGCCGAGGGTGATCGTGGCGGTGTAGTTGCCGGTGCGATGGATCGGGCGGTCGAGCTTGATCCGGCGGCGGTCCACTTCTTGCCCGTGCTGCACCCTGAGCGCGTCCGAGATGTCGCTCGCGGTGATGGACCCGTAGAGGCGGTTTTGCTCGCCTGTTCGGGCATAGAGCAGCACGGTGAGGCCGGTGAGCCGGTCGGCTGCGGCTTGGACGGCGCTGATCTGGGATGCGGTGCGCCGTTCTGCGCTGGTGCGGCGGTTGGCCGCCTCTTGGATAGCACCCTTCGTGGCGGGTATCGCCAGGTTGCGGGGGAAGAGGAAGTTGCGCGCATACCCGTTCGCCACTTCCTTCACGTCGCCCGACTGCCCCAGCTTCTCTACTGCGTCAGTTAAAATGACCTTCAAGACGAAACTCCTTAATTGGCTACCGGCTCTCGGCGTCAGCGGCCGCCTACTGCCTACTCGAATGAGGTGCCCCACGCTTGCTGGTTGGGCCGCGCAGCGCGTCGGCGGGTGGGCCGGCGTGCATCGGGTGAAGGGCACCTCTTAGCTTGGGCCTATTATAGCACAGATGTGCAAAAAAGCCAAAGGTTTATGCCCATTCTGTCCACCGATTTGTCCACGGAGTTTTGCACAAGAGCGGAGCAGGGGTTTCCACAAACTACCTCCAGAGATTGAGAACCAGAAGGCCTACATTAACGTTTACGTAAGGGTGATATAAAATCAACGGGTTAGAGAGGCCGGGAGCAAGAAATATGGCGAGTAATACGGCAGACACAAAGGCGGTAGGCGGCAAGCTGGCGAGCGGCTTCCGGGCGCTCCGCCACAGGAACTACAGGCTGTTTTTCTTCGGGCAGCTGGTATCGCTGATCGGCACCTGGATGCAGAGCGTGGCCCAGTCGTGGCTGGTGCTGCAACTCGCAGGGAAGGACGCCGACTGGCTGCTCGGAGTGACGAGCGCGCTACAGTTCACCCCGGTGCTGTTTCTGTCGGTCTTCGGCGGCGCTCTCGCCGATCGGCTACCCAAGCGCAACGTGCTGCTGGTGACGCAGAGCGTGATGATGGCGCTGGCGTTCGTGCTCGGCCTGCTGAACCTGCTGCATCTCGTCCAGATCTGGCATGTTCTGGTGCTGGCGGCGTTGCTCGGCATCGCTAACGCGGTTGACATGCCGACGCGCCAGGCGTTCGTGGTCGAACTTGTGGGCAAAGACGACTTGATGAACTCGATTGCCCTGAACTCGATGATATTCAATGCTGCGCGGATAGTCGGTCCGGCGGTCGCGGGCCTGTTGATCGGGCTTTTCGGCATCACGGTTTGCTTCTTCCTAAACAGCGTCAGCTTCCTGGCGGTGCTCGCGGGGTTGCTGCTGATGCGTGCGCCGTTCTTCGTGCGCGCCGGTGCGGCGAGGGCCGGGGGCGCGGGCTGGCGAGGGGTTCTGGAGAACATCGCCGAGGGCTTCCGCTACGTCCGGCGCACGCCCTCTATATTCTATCTGATCATGATGGTCGGCGCGGTCGGGACGTTCGGCATGAACTTCAGCGTCTGGATGCCGGTGATGGCCCGCGATGTGCTCCATGTTGGGGCAAGCGGCTACGGACTGATGATGTCGGTAATGGGCGTCGGCTCGTTGGGCGCGGGTCTGGCTCTGGCCTATAGCGCGGGGCAGACACGCCGCCACCTGATGGTCGGGGCCGCGGCGGCCTTCGGCTTGGTGTTGCTCGCCTTCGCGGGATCGTCGTGGTTTCCGCTCTCGCTGGCGCTGATGGCGCTGCTCGGCATGGCGATGGCCGCGTTCAGCGCGACCGCCAACACAACGGTGCAGTTGACCGTCCCCGATCAGCTACGCGGGCGGGTGATGGCGGTCTACATGATGGTCTTCGCGGGCACGACGCCGATCGGCGGGCTGATGGCCGGGGGCATTGCCCATCTCACGAACACGCCTATCAGCCTCGCGGTGGGCGCGATCGTCAGCCTGCTGGCTGTCGGGTTCACATGGAGAATGAGTCGTGGAGTCTTGGGTAGGTCCGCTGTTCAACATCATAGTCATCAACCTGCTGTTGAGCGGGGATAATGCTGTAGTAATCGGCATGGCCGTTAGGGGCCTGCCTCTGGGCCAAAAGCGGAACGCGGTGATGATCGGCGGGGCGGGCGCGCTCGTGTTGCGGCTGATATTGACCGGGCTGGCGGCGGCGCTGTTCCAGATCCCGCTCCTACAGGCGGTCGGCGGGCTGGTGCTCGCATGGATCACCTACCGGCTGCTGCTGCCGGGCGGGGAAGCAAGCCCCTCGCACCATGCGATTGAGCCGAGTTTCGGGGCCGCGCTGCGAACGATCATCATCGCCGACCTCACCATGAGCCTCGACAATGTGCTTGCCGTCGCCGCAGCCGCCGGACACAATATCGCGCTGTTGGTCATCGGCCTCGCCCTCAGCATGGCGATCATCCTGGCCGGGGGCGCGCTCGTGGCGATGCTCCTCGCCCGCCTCGGCTGGCTGGTCTACCTCGGCGGGGTCGTGCTGCTGATCGTCGCCGGCGAGTTGCTGGCCGCCGACCCCCTGCTGGCGGGGCTGACGGGCGCACCCGAATGGGCCTCCTGGGCTTATACAATAGGGCTGGCGGGGTTGGTGGGTGCCGCGCTGCTCGTCAAGCGCGCCGCGCCGCCCGAAAAGCAGGATGAGCCAAAAAGTGATATACTTCACGTATAGTTGTTGTAGCTTTGTAATATTGGCAAGCTCATCGGCGTCATACTAAGTGGTAGCCGCGTCAGGCTACACCTACCGGGCAGCGCAATTTTGCCCCTGCCGGGTTGGGAAACCGGACGCACCGCGAACGCCGAGGGCCTAACGAGGATGATCAACACGAGCATCATGCCAGCCCGCAGCCATATGTCGGGCCTGGGATCTGCAAAGGCTGTAGAAGCCGATGCGGCTATCCGCCCGACAATCAGGCCGGCCCTCGCGCCGGAAGCAGACGCACCGCGCCGAGCCGACGAGCAGGCGCTAGTCGCGCGCGCACGCGCCGGGGACCGCGAGGCATTCGCGGCGATCTTCGACAGCTACCAAACCCCGATCGTGAACTACCTCTACCGGATCGTGGGCGACTGGGAGGCGGCGAACGACCTGGCACAAGACTCCTTCTTGAAGGCGTACCAGGCGCTGGGGCGCACCGAGCCGGACCTACAGATCGCGCCCTGGCTCTATCGGATCGCCACGAACACCGCGCTCGACGCGCTCCGCCGCCGCAAGCGGATCACCTGGGTGCCGTTCCTAGAAGACTTCGACCCACCCGCGCCCGGTGGAGACCCCGGCACCACAGTGCCTAACGAGGACGCGGTACACCGGGCGCTACAGGAAGTGCCGGCCGATTACCGGGTCGCGCTTGTGTTGCATCTGCACCAGGGGCTGTCGTACAAAGAAATAGGCGCGTCGCTGGGCATCGCACCGAACCTCGTGGCCGTGCGGGTGTTCCGCGGGCGTGAACGCTTCATCAAGGCTTACAAGGCCCTCACGGGAGATACTGAATGATAAGGTGTGCCTCTTGCCGCCCCTTGCTGTCGAAGTACGTTGACGGCGAAATCCTGCCTACAGAACGCGAACAGGTCGAGCGCCACATCGTCGGCTGCGCCGACTGCACCCGGAGGCTCATCGAGTACCGGCAGTTCCGCCCTTCACTGACCGAGCTGCCGAACTATCGGGCACCGGCCCGGCTGCGCGCGCGGCTAATGGCATCGCTCGACGCCACAGACACGCGCACAGACGAGGTACAGATCACCCGGCGTCTCGCGCCCGACTTGCGTATCCCTGCCACAACCCCGCAGAGGATGCGGCTCTTCGGCAACCTGGCTAGCGGCTTCGCCCTCGTGCTGGTGATGGCGGGGGTAGCCCTTCTCTGGCAGATAGCCGGTCCCGGCCCCATTCCGGCGAATGCCTCTCCCACAATCACCTCCAATTCCTCGACGCCCATCATCCAAGTGCCTACCACAATCGCTCGGATCACATCCGGAAGTACCAAACCCCAACCCACCGGCGTCGCCGCTATTGGGCCGGGCACGGGCAACCGACCAACCGCCACCAGCGAGAGCCTTACGGCCGCAGGCGAAACCGTACACAGTGTGCGCGACGAAACCTACGGCTACACCCTGCAATACCCTGCCGGCTGGTGGACGGCCGAGAGCCTGCCGCTTGTCGGCACGCTCTCCCACCGCCTGCTGCGGTCGTGGGACGTGCAGTCGGGCGAGGCGGGCAACATGACGGTGGATGTCCTCGCGCGCAAGGCCGGCGTGCCCGACACAGATGCCGTGAGGGGCTGGTGCGAGCCTGGCGCGCAGATCACCGCGCTGGCGGGCGCTGTGGACGGCCTGGCGGGGTTCAGCAGCAGCAGCGAGGCGCACGGCAGGCGGACCCACTCCGTCTACCTGTTCGACCGCTCCCTTGTCTATCGGCTGACCGTCGAGAGCGCGCTGCCCGCGTTCGCGCCGCCTGGCCAACAGGCCGCACCCGGCGACGGACCAAACAGCGCCTTCGACGCGGTGCTTAACGGCTTCCGGTCCGCTCCCGACGCAGCTTCCAACGAGTTAGGCTTCGCGCCCACGCTTTTCGTCCACGCCGGCGACCTCTGGCAGGCGGGGCGTGAAGGCGCGGCCCCTCAGCAGATCACCCACGGCGGACTGGTGCGGGACTTCGCGCTCTCGCCGGACCTGGATCATGTGGCCCTGTTGCTCGCATCGTCGCCGAGTGTTCCCGGCGCGTCCAGCCTCGAAGTGCGTTCCCTCGCCGGTGACTCGGTCAGCCGGTATTGGCAGACCTCCGAGATCCGCTCCTTCGCCTGGTACGGCGACCGCGAACTGCTGGCGATCGGCGGCGCTCCCCTCGGTATCTACCAGCTTGCGCTCGCCCCAGGCGAGCCTAAACTGCTTGGCGCTCCAGCCCTGCTTTTCGACCTCAGCAAGCTGCCGGGCGGCGCGGCGGACGCCCACGATCTCCGGGTATCGCCCGACCGTCGTTGGGTCAGCTTCTTTGCCGGTGCCGACCTCTACGGGCTGAGGCCGGATAGCGGCTTCTGGCGCTCGCTGTTACCGAAAACTGTCCCTCGCCCGACGGCCTACGCCTGGATGCCGCCGACCGACCTGGAACCCGCACCCCGGCTGATGATGCTGACTCCCGGCCAACTGAGCACGCTGGCTATCCCCGCCGACGCCGCGGCACCGATCCTCCAGCAGATGGCCGCCGTGAACAGCACAGCCGACGACCTGGCTGTGGCGGCCAACGGGGCTGTCGCAGTAATGGACCGTAAGTCGGGCCTGCTTGTAGGCGAGACGACGCCGGGCGTCGTCTACCGGGTGATGGCTTTGCCATCGGGCAGCCCGGTGGCCGGCAGCCTCGCATGGTGCGCGAACGGCCGCTACCTCATTTACCGGCAGGCCGACAGCCCGACTGCTCACCTGATGATGCTCGACGTGACCGGCACCCATCCGCGCACGCTGACCGACACGCCGATCTCCCCACGCTGACGGGCCGGATGCACTTCGATTACAACCCGGCGCAGTTTTCGCTCGACGACACACTGGCCTGCGGGCAGGCGTTCCGCTGGGAGCGCCTCGCGCCCGGCGTGTGGCGGGGTGTGGTTGCCGGCAGAGTGCTGACAGTTCGCCAGGACGGGTCGAGACTCGAGTACGACTCGTCGGACGGCGGAGACGCCCTCCGCGCGCTGCGCGACATCTTCCTGCTCGACCTCGACCTCGGCGCGATCCAGGCCCGCCTCCTTGAAGACGACCCGGGACTGGCGGGGCCTATCAGCCGCGCCCCCGGCCTCCGGCTGATGCGGCAAGACCCCGAGGAGTGCCTACTGTCGTTCCTCTGCTCGACCGCGAACAACGTGCCGCGGATCGTCTCCGGCATCCGGCGCATGAGCGCGCTGCTAGGCAAGCCGCTGGCCGTGCTTGACGACCAGGCATACTATTCGTTTCCGACCCTGCCGGATCTCGCGGTTGCCGACTCGGCGGCATTGCAGGCGGCCACCGGCCTCGGCTACCGCGCCGCGCGCCTCGTGGACCTGGCACGGCAGCTTTTGGAGCGCGGGCCAGGCTGGCTTCCTGGCCTGCGCTCTGCCCCCTATCCGGCGGCCCACGCCTCGCTTGTCGAGCTTCGCGGCATCGGCCCGAAGGTCGCCGACTGCGCCTGCCTGTTCAGCCTCGACCACACCGAAGCGGTGCCGGTGGATACCCACATATGGCAGATGGCGCAACAACTCTGGGGGCGGGACGCGACCGCCGCGAAGGGGCTGACCGGCGCGGGCTACCGGCGCGTCGGCGAGGAGTTCCGCTCGCGCTACGGCAAGCTGTCGGGCTTCGCGCAGAACTGGCTATTCTACGATCATTTTCGGGAGTATTGGGGCGGCAATAGCCCGTTGATGAGATAGAGCAAGGGCAGGAGGCTATCGCACAGTCAGGTCGGGGCGGGCCGGAAGCGACGAGTCATACGGCTTGGCGATCACGATCAGGCGGTGGTCATCTATGCCGTAGGGGAAGCAGGTGATCAGCGTCAGGGTCTGGTCGGGGGTGGGGTCCATGAAGCGGGCGTTCTGCCGCTTCTGGGCGTCGGTGGCTCCGTCCTCGAGCACGTACTGGATGTCCTGCACGATGTAGAGGTACTCGCGGTCGTCGGTGTAAATGTGTACCTCATCGCCGCGCTTCACCTCGTGGAGGTTCTTGAAGACCTCGCCCTTCCAGTCCACATGCCCCGAGATCACGACGTTGCCGACCTGTCCGGGGTTGGCCGTGCCGTCATGGTGGCCGGCGGCGTATTCCGCTACCTTCCAGCGGCTCGAGTCCTGACCGGACTTGCCGGGGATCATCTCCCATCCGACGGGGACTACAGGGGCGTTAATGCCGACGCTTGGGATCTCGACCTTCGTCGGCGGCTTCGCATGTTCCGCCATGCCGGCAAAGTCGGCGATGGTGACGCTGGTGTTGAGGCCGGCCAGGTCGGCTACATGAACCGTGTTGTCGACAGGCGCTGCGGGCGAGGCGGCCTTGCCGTCGGACGCCACGAGGCTCAGGGCATGGGGCACTACATCCGGAGCGTCCTGGTGCTGGGCGTTGATCTGGCTCTCAGCCTGCGAAATGCTGTATTGCTGATAGACGAGGTAGCCGCCGACGCCGAGCATCAACAGCAGCCCGGCGGCAATGAGCAGATTGCCGAGCAACCGCAGCACGGGCGATCGCTTGTTCCCCGGTCGGGCGGCTTCGACGGCGATTGAGGCGTCGGTCTTGTGTTTGCTTTGGATTCCTATCATGTCGGTTTCACCAAAGATTCTTCGCTATGCTCAGAATGGCATTGCTAGGGCACCACATCAAGTAGACGTAGCTGTAGCGGTTTTAGTTCTGCTATACCACAATTTCGGGGACCAGCCGACCGCTATCACTTGATGACTGGAAATTGCCTGCCAGGATTATCGGGCTGGTGGGGGCTTCAACCTTGCCGCTCTCCACCGTGATCGCGGCGACGGTGTACCCATCGGTCGAGGGCGGGGCGTCGAAGATGAGCAACGCTTGATCTCCGGCTTTCGGCTGGAATACGTCGACCGCCACAGGGGTCTTGCCCCTCATTAGCCAGAGTTCGTAGACCTTGCCGGGCGGCGGCGACGGGAGTGCGGCGGCCGCTACCACGACTTTCTGCGTGTTCGGATCGAGCCACACCTGGGCATGCGCGCCCTGGAACGGGCCGGTGCTTGTGAGCGAGGCTGATTTGACGGCGGGGCTGTTAATCACGGCCAGCAGGGTGCTGCGCTCGGCCTGGAGGTTGTGGGTTGCGGTCTCGGCGGCGTTGGCCTGCTGCTGGGCCGCAGCGAGCCGGGCCTCGGCGTCGGAGGCCCGCTGCTGCACTGCGGCAAGCCGGCTGTGCGCGTCATCTGCGCTGCGTTGCTCGCCGAGTCCCCAGAGGCCCACCACCAGAAGCAGGACGGCGAACGCGCCCGCCAGCCCGAGGCCGACGAACGGGTTGAGCGACATCCACCAGGCACGGGCGGGCGCGGCGGCTACGGAGGTGGCCGTCAGCTTATCACGGAAGCGTTCGCGGTGGCCGGTCGGTTCGGGGATGGGGCTGATCGCGTCCAGCTTCTGCACGAAGCGGTCGTGGTGGCCCGGCGGCTCGGCGGCCGGTTCCAGATCCCAGGCCAGCGCGGTAGCTGCGGCTCGAAGGGCAGCAAGGTCCGCCCGGCAGTTCGCGCAAGTAGCAAGATGGGCTTCTACAGCGGGGATGTCCTGCGGGTCGAGTACATCCAGGGCGTAAGCCACTACCTGTTCCTGGAATGGGTCGCTCGTATTGTCTGTATACTGAGTCATCCGAGCTCCATATCCTTCCCCCACCCTTGATCCTCAAGGGCGACTCTTAACTTCATCATGCCGGTTCGCATACGTGTCTTCACGGTGCCCAGAGGCTCTTGTAGATGTTTGGCTATCTGCGACTGGGTCATGCCGCCGAAGTAAGCTAGTTCAAGCGTAATACGTTGCTGCGCGTTCAGCTGGGCGAGAGCGGCACGCACAACTTTTTGCCGCTCGGCCTGGTCAAGCCTATCTTCGACGCTGGACGACCCATCCTGGCGGTCGGGTATATCGAACGGTTCGGGGTCTCCAAACTCGCCGTCGGGCATCGTGCCGAACGGCTGGGTGCGTTGGCGGCGGCGCAGGTAGTTGCTGGCATTGTTGTGTATGGTAGCCAAGAACCAGGACACAAACGCGCCGCGTTTAGCATCGTAAAGCTGAGGCTTCTGCCAGAGCTTCAGGAAAATGTCTTGCACACAATCTTCCGCGCCCGCGGGGTCGCTCAACATACGAAGGGCGAGGGCGTAAGCACGGCGAAAATAACGGTCATATAACTCCTGCAAAGCCGCACGATCTTTACGGCAAACAGCAGCCATAAGATCGGCATCGTTAAGTGTGGAGAGATCTCGACCTGCGCGCTCCAAGAATCCAACCTCCAGGCTATAGGGAAGGGCACCGGCAAACTGTGCAAAGCCATCGTCAAGCACATCCGCCCTCGGCTGAGTGCGGCGCAGCCTCCGCATTATAACATCTGCGGCGAGATCAAGCACGTTCGATGCCATAGTATCCCCTCAAGCCTTAGCCGGTCGTTCCCTTGTAATACCCCTGGGCCTACCTATTGGATTGCGAGCACACGAGGAGACTATTTGCATTTTGCAGAGGAGTGTGCTATAATAGAGATGCGATATGTAGAGTCGTGCCCCGCGTGACGGTAAGGGCTAGCGGAAAACGTACTCAGGTTGGCAATGGACAGCTTGGCATCGGTGGGGGCGGCTGCGGCACCCCCGGATGATTTGTTCGTTAGCGGCGTGAAGTTTGCCCACTCGGTGGAAGCAGAGTTCGCGCGCCTCCTCGACTTCTACGGCGTTCCCTGGCTCTATGAACCGGACGAGTTCCCCCTCGAATGGGACGGCGACCGTATCGTGAAGCAGTTCCGCCCCGACTTCTACCTCCCCGAATACGACCTCTACATCGAACTCACCGTGATGAAGCAGAGCCTTGTGCGCCGCAAGAACCGCAAGCTACGCCTGCTTCGCAGCCTCTACCCCGACATCCAGATAAAGCTGCTCTACCGGCGCGACATCGGTCGGCTGCTGGCCGGCTTCGGGCTGCCTGTATCGCCCGATGATCAGATAGCGCCCTCCGGCGCTGAGCGCGCGGCCTAGCCCGACCTGGCTATGCCTGCTCTTGACGCCGACGTAGCCGAGGTGCTGATCTCCGAAACCGCGCTCAGTGAACGGGTCGCGGCGCTCGGTATGGAGATCACCTCCGCCTATGCCTCCGGCCCTCCCCCTCTGCTTGTCGGTATAATCAAGGGCGTGACCTTCTTCATGGCCGACCTGATGCGGGCGATCGACCTGCCGGTTGAGGTGGACTTCCTGGCGATCAGCCGCTATGGGCCGCAGGAACGGGGAGGCGGCGGGGGCGTGCGGGTGCTGCAAGACCTGTCCGCGCCGATCTTGGACCGGCGGGTGATCGTGGTCGAAGACGTGGTAGACACCGGCCTGCCGTTGAGCTTCGTGCTGAGGATGCTACGTACGCGCGCCCCGGCCTCTCTCGAAGTCTGCGCCCTGCTCGACCGGCAGAGCGTGCGACTGATCGACATCCAGCTCGCCTACGTCGGCTTCACAGTAGCCGACCGCTTCGTTGTCGGCTACGGGCTGGATTATCGAGAGAAGTACCGCAATTTGCCCTACATCGGCGTGTTGCGGCCCGATGTGACGGCAAACGGGTATTGGGCTGGCTCGTGCCCGGTCACGGAGCGGGCGGCGCCGGTTCGGTGAGCAGTTGCCTGATCACCTGCTCTTGCTCGTCGTAGGCCCCCTCGCCGGCGTGGGTGTAGCGTATCCGGCCCTGCTTGTCCACGAAGTATGAATCCGGCCAGTAGTTGTTGTTATATGCGTTCCAGGTTGCGTATTTCGGGTCGAAGGCGACAGGGAAAGTCACGCCCTGGTCACGCACGGCGTTGCGGACGTTGTTGATGTCCTTCTCGAATGACAGTTCGGGCGTGTGTATGCCGAGCACCACCAAGCCGGAGCCCTTGTAGCGGGCGTACCAGTCTTTGACGTATGGCTGGACGTGGATGCAGTTGATGCACTCGAACGTCCAGAAATGGACCAGCACGACCTTGCCGCGCAACTGCTGCATCGTGAGCGGAGCGGAATTGATCCACGCGGTGATGCCGACGGGTTCGGGCGCGGGGCCGAGGTTCTGTAGCGCGACGCTCGCCGGCAAGCTGTTGGAGCCGGGCGCGGGCAGCCTGACCGTGCCGGCCGGCGCGCCCCCGCCGGGATATTGCGCTGCGTAACGGAACTTGCCTAGCTGGGAGAGCAGCACATCGTAGGGCGGAAGGTTCTCGGCGTGGTATTCGAAGACGGCGCGCTCGAAATACTGCACCGTGTAGGTCTTGCCGTCGAGGTTCGACTTCTCCTGGAACTCGTTGGAGATAGGGTAGCCCTGTTGCGCCAACCCGCCGTGGGTCTGCCAATAGGCCAGGAACTTGCTGCCGAGGCGCTTGCCGGTCTGTGAGAAGTAGAGCGTGTTGGGTGCTTCGCTCGCGCGCTGGCTGGGCGTTCCGAGCGGGTATCTCTGATGGAGACGGAACGTGCCGAGCTGAGAGAGCAGCACATTATAGGGCGCTGCGTTCGCGGGGTGGTACTCGAAGACGGCGCGCTCGAAATACTGCACCGTATAGGTCTTGCCGTCAACCGGGCTGCGTTCTGTCATCTCCCCGGAGATCGGGTAGCCCTGCTGCGCCAGCCCGCCGTGCGCGTTCCAGTAGTCGAGGAAGATGCCGGTGACGGCCTTACCGGTCTCTGGGAAGGTCCGCGACTGGACATCGGCCCGCGCGGCCGCACCCGGCAGGGCCGCCAGTCCCAGCAGCAGCAGCGCGAACAAAACTCTTGAAATACGGATCATAAGTCTCTCCATCACGGATTAGCGGCCAGCAGCTGCCTGATCACCTGCTCGGAGCCTTCGTAGTCGCCCTCACCGAAGTGGGTGTAGCGGATCTGGCCTTGCTTGTCCACGAAGTAGGAGGCCGGCCAGTAGTTGTTGTGGTAGGCGCTCCAGGTGGCGTACTTCGGGTCGAAGGCGACAGGGAAGGCCACACCCTGGTCGCGCACGGCGTTGCGGACGTTGTTGATGTCCTTCTCGAATGACAGTTCGGGCGTGTGTATGCCGAGCACCACCAAGCCAGCGTCCTTGTAGCGGGCGTACCAGTCTTTGACGTATGGCTGGACGTGGATGCAGTTGATGCACTCGAATGTCCAGAAATGGACCAGCACGACCTTGCCGCGCAATTGGCCGACGGTCAGGGGCTTCGAGTTGATCCAGTCGGTGATGCCGGTGACTTCGGGCGCGGGGCCGAGGTTCTGTAGCGCGACGTTTGCCGGCAGCTTGTCTGCGACCGGCGCCGGCAGGGCCGGGCCTGCGGGGGTGGCGGTCGGCGGAGGCTGAGTCGGGACGGGGATCGCCGCGACGGGGATGGCCGTGCTGGGGGTTTGCTTCAAGTTTTGTAGCTCCTTTTGCACTGGGGCCTGCTGCTCGATGCCGTACAGCCCATTGGTCCAGTCGGGCGGCAGCGCAGAGGCGACGGCGTCTTGCACCTTCAGGTCGAACTTGAACAAGATCGCCAGGCAGGTGAGCAGCATGAGCGCGCCGAAGCCGCGCTGCACGACGCCGCTGCGGGTGAGCCTGCCGGCGCGCTGGGCGAGCGCACGCCCGCCGTAGCCGATAGCGAGCAGAGGCACGCCCGCACCGAGCGCGTAGGCAAGTGCGACTGCGGCACTGTCAGCGGTCGCGCCCCGTGTGGCCGCGAGGGTGATGACGCTCGCCATGATCGGCCCGACGCAGGGCGCCCAGATGAGGCCCAGCCCCGCGCCGATGACCAGCCCGCCGAGCAGACCGCCCCTCGACGCTGCCTGCCCCTCGGCCCGCGTGCCAAACCGGGCCAGCGGCGAGAGCAGCGCCGAGAGCCGGTAGCCTATCGCGGGCACGAGCAGCGACAGTCCAAACACGGCGAGCGCGAATACCGCGATCAGCCGCAGCGTGTCGGTAGTGAGGCCGAGCGCGTCGAGCGCCGCAGCCAGCACGACGCTGAACAGTGTGAAACTGGCCGCGAGGCCGAGGACGATGCCGACCGGCCGCGCCCGCCCGCCGCCGGCCGTCGCGCCGAGCATGAGCGGCACCATCGGCAGCGTGCATGGGGCGAGGATCGTCAGAACGCCTGCTAGGAAGCTAATTGTCAGTAATATCGCCATGAAAGGTTCCTCCAGATTCTTCGCTGCGCTCAGAATGACAGTGCGCGGGCGTCATAAGGGAAACAGGCGGGGGCGGGCAAAAGTTCCCAGATTCTTCGCTGTGCTCAGACTGACAGCGGATGGGCGTCATGCGTGCCAAAACCGGCCTGTTCCCGTTTGATCAAGGGCAAGATCTGAACAAAGGAGATCGCTCGTGCCGAAACAACGTCCTCTATTCGTCCTCTGCCTGCTGGCCCTCGCCGGGCTGCTCACGGCCTGCCTATCTGCGCCCGAGCCGACGGTTACACCCCTGGCGACGGCCATCGCGACCGCCGCGCCGACCGACACTACCGCTCCGGTGCCCGCTACCTCAACCCAGGCTCCGCAAGCCACCGACACCCATCCTCCACAAGCCAGCGACACCCAGCTTCCTCTACCCGCAGACACCGGCGTGCCCCAGGTGACGGCGAGCGAGGCAGCTACAGCGACCGAGACCGTGCCTCCGAGTGCGGCATCGCCAACGGCAGCCACCTCAGAGTTGCCTCCGCAGCCGACATACGCGCCGGAGCCGGCCTGGCCGAACGGCACCCCGCCGACGCCTTTCCCGCCGCCAGCGCCGATAGATGAGGCCGGAGCGCTCACCCTGCCGACGGCTCCCCCGATCTCGGCCTTCGCGGCGGACCTCCGCCCGGAGGCCGTCGGCGACCTAGCGGGGCAGGAGGGGCGCAGCCTCTACCAGATCGCTCTCCGGCTCGACCCCGGCGGGCAGCGGTTGCTCGGTCGGGAGCGGATCTCGCTGACCAACAGCCAGGACGCGCCGATGACCCGCGTCGTCCTGCGGCTTTACCCGAACTTCCCCGGCACCTTCGACGAGCGCAAGACGCCGACCGGCTTCCCGCGCCTCCAGGTCGGCACAGCGCGGGTCGCAGACGCCCCGACCGACGTGGCTTACCTCGACGACAACACGGCGGTCGCGGTGAGCCTGCCGCAGCCTATCAAGCATGGGGAGCGACAGTCCATCGAGCTAGAGTTCCGCCTTAGCACCGACGGCCTCGGACCCGCGCCCGACGTCTGGTTCTTCAAGTCGTTCTACCCGATGCTCGCGGTCTACCGAGGCGGCGAGTGGCGGATGGACGTGACCGCCTTCCCCGACCAGGTTTTCGCCGAGAGCAGCTTCTACGTGGTGGATTGGAGCGCGCCCCCGAACGTGGTGTTGGCGAGCAGCGGCACCGAGATCGGGCAGACGCCGAGGGGCAATCTGACCATCCACCACATCCTCGCCGGACCGGTGCGTGAATTCGCCGCGACCGCCAGTCCCCGCTACCGCCAGGATACGCGCCAACTGCCCGGCATCACGATCAGGTCCACCGAGATGATGACCGACACGGCGCAGGCGACCGAGGATCTCGACACGGCGGTGAAGGCACTCGACCTCTACAGCAAGCTGTTCGGGCCATATCCGTTCAACGACTTCGACCTGCTGCTCACCACGACCGGCAGCGGAGGCATCGAGTTCCCCGGCTACGTGATGATCTCCCACCTGTCGGATCGGCCCCACCTGCGCGAGTTCGTGGTGGCACATGAGGTCGCCCACCAGTGGTGGTACAGCGTTGTCGGCGACGACATCTTCCGCGAGGCATGGCTCGACGAAGCATTCGCCAACTACACCGCCTACATATTCGCTCAGAAGAGCGATGACCAATCGGTCGCCGACGACATCTTCCGAACTTTTGTCGCTGGCGGCTGGCCGGGATACTCCGGCAGGGTTGTAACCGCCGACCCGACCATCGGCAAGCGCGTCGGCAGCGCGACATGGGAGTTCGGCGACTTCCTCGAGTACGACGGCATCATCTACGGCAAGGGGCCGGTCTTCCTGGATCGGCTGCGCGGGATTCTTGGCGACGACCGCTTCTTCAAGCTGATGCAGACGCACTTCGTGCAGAACAAGTACGGCATCACCACAGGCCGCACGTTCCTCTCCGAAGCCGAGTCGGTCGCCGGTGCCGACGCCCCGGCGGTGCGTGCGCTCTACCTTGCGTGGGTCGAGGGGCAACCATAGGATGTACACCGCGAACGAGATTACTATAGCCGCCGACCCCGGTGTGATATTCAAGCTGGGGTCGGAGATCGAGCGGTGGCCGCTCTTCCTGCCCCACTATCGCTATGTGCGCGTATTGCGCGCCAGCCCCGACGGGCGGCGCAAGCTGGCCGCGATGGGCGCGCGGCGCGACTTCCTGCCTGTCGCCTGGACGACGACCCAGGAGCTTTACCCGGAGGAGCGGCCCCGGCGGATACGCTTTCGGCATGTGCGGGGGGTCACGCGGGGCATGGACGTGGTTTGGCTGCTGACGCCCGGCCCCAATGGCGTGCGCGTCGAGATCAAGCACCGGTTCGCCCCAGGCTGGCCTCTCATCGGTGGGCGGCCAACCGAGATGATCATCGGGCGCTTCTTTGTCGGCACGATAGCGGGGCGCACTCTGCGCTGCGTGAAGGCGACGGCTGAGGCGGCGATGGCCGCCCTGGAAAGCGGTTAGGCTATGTCCCTCTCAACTAGGGGCCGGGGCGGGCGGCGTGTGGTCATCACAGGGATCGGCGCGATCACCCCGATCGGCAGCGGGAGCGATGGGCTGTGGTGCGGGCTGCGCCGGGGCCGGTCTGCGGTCGGCCTGCTCACCCGCTTCGACGCATCGGCGTTCAAGTCGCGGGTCGCCGCCCAGGTTGACGACTTCGACCCCGCCCGGTCCCTGGACCTCCGCATGGCCCGCCGCCTCGACCGCTATTCGCAGTTTGCGGTAGTCGCCGCGAAGGGGGCGGTGGAAGACGCGGGGCTGGAGATCGGCGAGACCGAATGCGAGCGGGCCGGTGTCTACCTCGGAAGCGCCCTCGGCGGGTTGAGCTTCGCCGAGGAACAGCATACCGCGTTCGGGAGCGGCGGGCTGCGCTCGGTTGACCCGATCCTCGCGTTGAGCGTCTTCGGCGCGGCGGCCTCCGCGAACGTGGCGATGGCACTCGGCCTCCACGGCCCGAACATGACCAACGCGAACTCATGCGCGTCGGGCGCTCTGGCTATCGGCCAGGCGTTCGACCTGATCCGCCTCGGCGGGACCGACTTCATGCTCGCCGGAGGGTCCGAGGCCCCGCTCGCGCCGCTCACCTTCGGCTCGTTCGTGCTGATCGGCGCGCTCTCCACCGACAACGACCACCCGGAGATCGCCAGCCGCCCGTTCGACCTCACGCGCAACGGCTTCGTGATGGCCGAGGGAGCCGCAGTGCTGCTCCTCGAAGAGATGGGGCACGCGAGGGCGAGGGGGGCGCGGATCTACGCCGAGATCACAGGCTTCGCTACTACGACCGACGCCTTCCACATGACCGCTCCCCTGCCGAGCGGCGAGCAGGCCGCCCGCGTGATGCAGCTCGCCCTCGCCGACGCCAGCATCACCCCCGCGCAGGTCGGCTACGTCAACCTGCACGGCTCGGGCACGCCGCTCGGCGACCGGGTGGAGGCGCTGGCGATACGCAAGGTCTTCGGCGATGCCCTTCCGGACGTGCCGATGAGCGGCACGAAGGCGCTCCACGGCCACGCCCTCGGCGCGACCGGCGCGATGGAGGCGGCGATCTGCGCCCTCTGCCTGGCCCACGGCTGGCTGCCCCCCGCCTCGAACATCCTGACGCCCGACCCCGACTGCGACCTGCCCTTCATCCCCGCCCCCGGCATGGACCGCCGCGCCGAGCATATCCTGAGCAACTCGTTCGGCTTCGGCGGCCTGAACGTCGGCCTGGTCTTTGGCGCAGTCTGAGTCCCGCATGACGATCCACGAAAGAACACGAAAAAGCACGAAAAGAATGATGGTTTCCTGTAGGGGAGTCGATCTGTGCACGATTTGCTTGCGGAGAGAGGCCGTCCACGAATACGGGTCACGAATACACGAATGAGTGGGTGGTGGAGGCAAGGGTGCGTCTGTGGGAGAGTCGCTCTGCGCGCGATAAGCGCAAGCCCCGCCCCGCGTATCGCTGCCGTCCCGGCGACACCCGGTCCACTGTAAGGCACGGCTTCGCCTGTGGACCGCCGACGGCTGACGGCTGAACGCTCGCGTTCTTCGCTTTCCCTCCTCCCGATGTGGTATAATCACAGACTGTGGGCTGCGCTCAGCGTGGCCGACATGCGCGTGATACACAAGGATGCTGCGATGCCCGAACCGGCGCTCTGGAAAGTGGATATGCACAGCCACACACGGCTGTCGAGAGACTCGCTGAACAACCCGCGCCTCCTCGCGGAGACTGCCGCGCGCAGGGGGCTACAGGCGCTTTGCGTGACCGACCACAACGGCCTTGCGAACGCCCTCGCGCTCTCGCGGCTGCCCGACCTGCCGCTCAAAATCGTGCCAAGCGAAGAGGTGAAGACCAGAGAGGGTGAGATCATCGGCTACTTCCTCACCGAGCTTGTGCCGAAGGGCCTCAGCCCTGAGGAGACCGTGAGGCGGATACACGATCAGGGCGGCATAGCCTGCGTGCCCCACCCGTTCGACCGGGCGCGGGCCGCCAGCAGGCTGGCGCGACCTGCGCTCGAACGGCTTGTAGCCACAGGAGAGATCGACGTCATCGAGGTCTTCAACGCGCGGGCGACCTTCGCCGAGGACAACGCCGAAGCTCTGGCCTTCGCCCAGGCACACAAGCTGCCGATGAGCGCAGGCTCCGACGCGCACACGCTGATGGAGGTGGGCCGAGCCTATGTCGAGCTGGCCCCCTTCGAGGACGCCGCCAGCTTCCTGGCCGCCCTCCGCTCCGCCGCAGTCCAGGGCCGCCTCAGCCCCGCACTGATACACGTTTCGAGCCGCTGGGCCACGGTCGTTAAGGCGCTGCGGCTTGCGTAGTACGTAGTGCGTAATGCGGAGATCGATAGATGAGTGCTGACGGCTGACGGCTAACCACTGACCACTGACCACTGACCACTGACCACTCGGAGACACATGGCACAATACAAATCAGAGGGGCGTATCGAAGATGTGCAGGCGGGCAGCCCGGCGGCTTTGGCCGGGGTGATGCCTGGGGACCGGCTCACGGCGATCAACGGGCGGGCGATCAAGGATGTCGTCGGCTACCAGTTCCACCAGGTCGGCGAGCTGTTGACGCTCGACCTGCTGCGCGACGGGCGGCCTCTGAGCCTGCCGGTCGGCAAGGATGAGGACGCCGACCTCGGCCTGGTATTCTTCGACCCGACCTTCGACGGCATCAAGCGGTGCAACAACCGCTGCCCATTCTGCTTCGTGGACCAAAACGCGCCCGACCTCCGCCCCAGCCTCGACATCAAGGACGATGATTATCGCTACAGCTTCCTGTACGGCGGCTTCATCACGCTGACCAACCTCAAGGAGGCCGACTGGGAGCGGATCTTCGCGGAGAGGCTGACGCCGCTGCACGTCTCGGTACACGCCACCGACCCCCAGCTCCGGCGGCGGCTCCTGGGCAACCCTCGCGCGCCCGAGATTCTCCCGCAGCTGCGGCGGCTGGCCGAAAACGGCATCCAGGCCCACACCCAGCTTGTGCTTTGCCCCGGCATCAACGACGGCCCGGCGCTCAACCAGAGCATCGAAGATCTGTCCCGGCTCTGGCCGAACGTCCGCTCGGTGAGCGCGGTGCCGGTCGGCCTCACCAACCAGCGGCGGCGTATGCTCGACCCGGCGCTGCGGCCATATCGGCAGGACGAGGCCAGCCCGGTCTTCGAGCAGATCGCGGGCTGGCAAAAGCGGTTCCGCAAGGAGTTCGGGATGAACTTCGTCTACCCGTCCGACGAGTTCTATCTGGATGCCGGCATACCGGTGCCTTCCGCGCGGATGTACGACGGCTTCGAGCAGTACGAGAACGGCGTCGGCATGGTCCGCCAAACGCTCGACGAGGCAAAGCGCACGGCCCGCCGCCTGCCTTCGGCGCTCGACCGCCCGGTGCGCGCAGCTGTGGTCTGTGGTTTGATGGCCGCAGACACCCTCCGTGAGGCGTTCGAGCCGTTCAAGCATGTCGCCGGCCTGGAACTCGAAGTGGTGCCTGTGGAGAACAAGGCGCTCGGACGGCGGGTGAACTGCTCGGGGCTGCTCTTCGGGCGCGACGTGGTGCCCGCGCTCGCCGACTACGCACGCTCCGGCTCCCGCCCCGCCAACCTGGTCTTCCTGCCGCGCCGGATGTTCGACTTCCAGGGGGTGAGGACGCTCGATGAGTGGACGTTCCCGCGCTTCCAAGATGCGCTCGGCTGCCCAGTCATCGCCGCAGAATGGACCGCGCAGGTGGCGGCAACGATCCGCCGCGCCGCCGCCGGGGAGGACTGCCGCACACCGGCCCCGGAGGTCGCCTGGGTGTCCGCGCTCGGCTAGAAGCCGTATTCCAGGCGGGTGATCAGCCGCTTCGGGAAGCGGAGGTCGCGCATCAGGGCTTGGGTTTCGGCGATAGGGTAGTCGGCCCGCTGGAACTCGATTATGCCGAGTTCCTGGTCGAGCACGGCATACGCGGCCTGGGGGTTGCCGTCGCGCGGCTGGCCGACACTGCCGGGGTTTATGAGCAGCCGGTCGTCGCCCAGCCGGAGCTGTTCGCCGGCAGACGGCTGGGCGAGCTTCACCTCGCCGCCCTGCTTCACCTGCCGGAAGACCGACGGGACATGCGTGTGACCGATCAGGCAGTACGGGGTCTCGAAATAGGAGAAACACTCGCGGGCTTCCTCCACGTTCACCACGTATTCCCAGATCGGGTCGCGCGGGCTGGCGTGGACGATGGAGAATGGGCCGTTGTCGGGCACCCAGGGTTGGTCTAGAGCGTCCAGGTACGCACGGTTGTCGGGTCGGATCACCGACTCCGTCCATTCGAGGGCGACGCGGGCGTCGGCGTTGAAGTTTTCGATGTCGGTCTTGCCGAGCAGCCCGTAGTCGTGGTTGCCGGGCACACAAACATGGTCGAAGCTGCGGAGCAGGTCGAGGCATTCGTTCGGCTGGGGGCCGTAGCCGACCATATCGCCGATGCACCAAAGCCTCTCGGTCGCGCTGACACGCCGGAGCGCGCCGATCACTACCTCAAAGGCGGCCAAGTTCGCATGGATGTCTGAGACGATGCCGATTCTCACAAAGCGGGCCTCCCTGCCGGATAATGAGCCTACTATAGCACAAAGCGGGCCGACCAGCAACGCACGCGGCTGGCTGCCGGGGCTGTTGGCCTCCGCCGTCGTCGCCGTCGCCGCCTTCATCCTCTACGCTCGCACCCTCGCCCCCGATGTGCTCGTGGGCGACAGCGGGGAGTTCCAGTTCACCGGCGCGATCCTCGGCATCCCCCACCCGACCGGCTACCCGCTCTATACCCTGCTCGGCTGGGTCTGGAGCCTCCTGCCCTTCGGCAACGTCGCCTACCGCATCAACCTCAGCTCTGCGTTCTACATGGCCCTCGCCTCCGGCATGGTCACCCTGCTCGCATGGCGCTTGACCTCACCCCCCGCCCCTCTCCCCAATACTGTCATTCTGAGCGCAGCGAAGAATCTCTGGGTTGCCGCCGCCTCTCTGCTGGCGGGGCTGCTGTTCGCCGTGTCCGGGACGGTCTGGGCGCAGGCCGTGGTGGCGCGATCCTATGCTCTGAACGCCGCGCTCGTTGCCGCCTGCCTGCTCGCGCTTCTTGTCTGGTGGCAGACCGGGCGGCGGGCCGCCTTCCTGGCCGTGCCGCTCCTCGTCGGTCTGTCGCTCGCCCACCACGGCACGACGATCCTGCTGCTGCCGGGCTACGCGCTGCTCACTCTCGCCGCCGAGTGGCACTGGTCGCGCACGGAGGCGTGGCGAGCGAGGCTCCGCCGCTGGGCGCTCGGCGCGGCGATGTTCGCGCTCGGCCTCAGCCCCTACCTGCTGTTGGCGTACAGGTTCGTCTTCGGCTACACCTATTACTGGGGCAACCCCCGCACCTGGGGCGACGTTCTCTTCCTGGCGCGGGGCGGGCCGTTCGCAGGCCAGATTTTCTCCTACCCCCTGACACTCAGCAGCCAGCTGGAACGCCTCGGTTTTGGCCTCGACCAGCTCGCGCGGCAGTTCGGCATGGTCGGCGTAGTCTTCGGCCTCGCCGGGCTGCTGCGGCTGCTCGTGGACAGGCGGACGTGGGTGATCGGGTGCGCTCTGGCCCTGCTGCTGCTCGCCAACTTCGTCTTCGCTGTCAACTATGGGATCGTCGGCCAGATCTATCTGATCCCGACCTACCTCTTCTGGGCGTTGTTCATCGCGGCGGCAGCCACTTGGCCGTTCACTCTTGCAGATCGTGCCGCTCGCCCGTCATTCAGGCGTGTGGCTACCGGGGCCGCGCTCAGCGCGCTCGTGGCCGCAGTGGTCGTCGTACCGGCGGCCCTGGTTGCCGACAGGTTCTCCGCCGAAGACCGCAGCGGCGACACACAGATCGGCACGATGGCGCGCCAGACGCTGGCCCAGGCCGAAACCGGTGCCCACATCTATGTAGACTGGGAGTCGCTCTGCGTCTTCCGCTACTACCGCTTTGTAGAATACAGGCGGCTCGACCTCACGCTCTACTCCGAAAACCCGGGTGACTGGGACGCCAAGATCGCCGAAGACCTGGCAGCAGGGCGCGCCGCCTATGTCGGCGGCTTCGCCGGACCCGACCCGCCCGCCCCCGTGCGCGCGCACTACATCCTCGCGCGCGTCGGCCTAGTCTACAAGGTGCTCGGTCGCCTGCCCTGACGCCCGTTCATCACTTGACATTCATAGCCAAACACAATATGATCAAACATGATCCGCATCTTGCACCTGGCAGATATACACCTCGGCATAGAGAACTACGGACGGGTGGACCCGGCCACCGGCCTCTCCACACGCCTCGGCGACTTCCTGCGTAGCCTCGACACTGCGCTCGATTACGCCATCACCAACGACTTCGACCTCGTGCTGCTCGCCGGCGATGTCTACAAGAACCGCGACCCCAGCCCGACCATACAACGCGAGTTCGCCCGCCGCATCAGGAGGCTATCCGAGGCCGGTGTACCCACCTTCCTACTCGTCGGCAACCACGACCTGCCGAACACCCTGGCCCGCGCCCACACGGTCGAGATATTCGACACGCTCGGCGTGCGTAACGTCTGGGTGGCGCGAAACGAAGGGCTGACGACGATCCCGACCGCCCACGGCCCCGTTCAGATCGCCGCCCTGCCCTGGGTAACGCACCACAAGCTGCTCACCAAAGACGAGTATCGCGGCTACTCTCACCGCGAACTCAACGGCATTATCGTGGACAAGATCGAGAGTATGATAGATCGCATGGCCGAGTCGCTTGACCCCACCCTGCCGGCGATCTTCACGGCCCACGCCGGGATCGACATCGCCAAAACGTCTTCAGAGCACACCATGATGCTCGGCGAGGATTTCGTGCTGCCGCTCAGCATGGTCGCAAGGCCGGAGTTCGACTACGTGGCGCTCGGCCACATCCACAAATACCAGGTGCTTTTCCAACAGCCGCCGGTCGTCTATCCCGGCAGCCTCGAACGGATCGACTTCGGCGAAGAGCGCGACGAGAAAGGCTTCGTGACCGTCGAACTCGACGAGACCCGCCCACGGGGAAGCCGCGAGGTGCAGCACAAGTTCCACCCGTCGGGAGCGCGCCGCTTCGTCACAGTCGAGGTCCACACCAATGGCAGCAGCCCGAATGAGGCCGTGCTACGCAGCCTCGCCGCGCACGCCGACAAGATCCGCGACGCGGTTGTACGTGTAGTTATCAAGACCACCGCCGAACAGGAGGGCCTGCTGCGCGACGACGAGATCCGCCGTGCCCTCGGCGAGGCGGCCTACGTCGCCTCGGTGAGCCGCGAGGTCGAGCGCACCCAGCGCACCCGCCTCGGCGACCAGGCTATAGAGCAACTGACCCCGCGCGAGGCGCTACAGATCTACCTTAGCACCACGAATGTGCCCAGCGAGCGCGCCGCCACGCTCCTCGAATACGCAGACCGGCTGCTCGGCGTGCGGAGCGACCCGTGACGGCGGCGCAGCCAGCGGTTGCGCTCAGTGATGCCTATGCACACGCCAAGACCGCGCTCGGCGATGGCGAAACCGACCGCGCCATCGCCATCGCCGAGTATCTCCTGCGCTCTTACCCCCACTACCTCGACGCATACCAGTTGCTCGGCGAAGCCAATGTTGAACGCGACCACCCCGACGAAGCTCTGCGGTTTTTCAACCATATCCTCAGCGCCGACCCACAGAGCGTGCTTGCCCTCGTGGGCCGGGCGACTGTCCTCGAGGACCGAGGACAGATAGACGCCGCGATTGACGCCTACGAGCGTGCCCTCGAGATCGAGCCGAGTCACCCCGAGCTACGTACCGGGCTGCTCCGGCTCTACAAATCGCGCTACGGGAGCGCAGGGGCGACGATCCGCACCACGCCGGGCGGCCTCGCATACGGCCACCTTCGCGGGGGGCGGCGCGGTGCCGCGATCAGCGAACTCGGATACGTCGCGCAAACCCGTTTGGATCGCTGGGATCTCGATGTTGCGCTCGCTGAGGCGCTATGGCGCAACGAGCAGCTTGACGAGGCCGCCGCCGCCGCCGCCGAGATCCTAGCGAGCCATACAACATGCGTCAAGTGCCATTGGCTGCTCGGCTATCTCCACTGGACTGCGGGCCGCACCGAGATAGGGCGGCAATATCTAACGGATGCCGTCGCGCTCGACCCGACTTACCGCGTCGCGCAAGCGATCTGGGATGCGACCCCCTGGCCGCTCGACGGGAGCATCACACGAGGCCGTCCGGCCCTCGTGCCCGACTGGTCTCCACAAGATCTGCTCCACTCAGGCATAGACCTTTCCCTATCGCCGCCCGCGCTCGACGACCCGGCGGCCCGCCCCCGCCGCCTCACCACCCCCCTCGGCAGGCTACCGGGGCGCGTCACCGCTCCCCTCGGCCCGCTCGACTTCCCGCCCGAAGAAGCTACAGGCGCAGACCTCCAGCCGCCCGTGCCTCTACCCCTCGACCTCGACTGGTTCGATGAGTGGGCAGCGTCCACAGAGGCGACCCCTGATGACATGCTTGACGAACTAAGCTATAATGTGGACGGGAGTGACGGCAGGCATACCGGCGAAAGGCGAACGGCCCAGGCTGCCTCAGAGGAGGGCAAGATGCCAAGCTACAAGGAAGACGACGATCAGGGGCGGCAGTTCCCCTTCGACTGGGAGGGCGACTACCTGCCCGACTACATGATGCCCTTCATGCCCGAAGAGGCCGAGCAGGCCGTGGCTGTCGCCGAGCCTGGCCCGGCCGACACCCGGCCGGTTGATGTCGGCTCACTTGTCCAGGACGGCACCCCCGACTCCAACGGCGATGCTCCCCTGCCCTGGGCGAAGACGCCCGGCACCCCCAGGCATCCGCTCGACGCCCCCGACCTGCCCGACTGGCTGCTTAACCCATATGAACAGACGCCCGCCGACGGGTTCGATTTCAGCGGCGTACAGCCGTTCGACTCCAGCGGCCGTCAGCCCTCCGACCTGAGCGCCGAGACCACTAGCGAGAATGGCGCAGTGCTGCCCGGCGACCAGGACGACTTCATTGACTTCCTGAGCGCGAGCGACGCCGATACTGCCGAGGCGTGGAGCTCACCTGCCCCGGCAGTGTCGTTCTCCGTCGGTGAGGAAGCCGAAACCGAAACCGAAGAGGCCGACGAACCTACCTTCGCCAAAGCCCGTAGACGCGAAGACGAGATTGAGCAGACCCTTCCCCCGAAGTCCGAAGCCGGTCCCCTCCAGCCGGTTGCCGTTGAGACGGTCGAAGCCCGAGAAAAGACGCAGCCGCTCAGTTTCGACACGAACGCCTACCCCGCGCTCCCCGAATCTACTGCGCCCGACACCCAGCCTGAGCCACCTAGCTCCGAGCCACAGCAGGCTCATGCCGCGCCGTCCGGCGAGGTAGCGCCTTCCCTCGCTCCGGTCCCGACCGAACCTGTCGCTGCCGAACCTACGCCTGCCCCGACTAAGGCACCGGCTCCCGTCGAGCCGCCCGGCTTCGAGCCGCAACAACAGATGCCGGTAGCGTCTCTCGACCTCAGCAGCACCACACTCGAACCCGAACCCGCCCCCACCGAACCAGAGAGTGTCCCGGCACAGGTTTCCGCATCCGTCGAGCCGATTACCCCGCCGGAACCGCCCTCTGCCCCGGCAGGCGGCGGCCTTGACGAGTTGCTACACCGTCTAGAGGCCAACCCGACCGACGACTCAGCCCGGCTCGCTCTCGCAATCGGCTACGCGCAGCGCGACGACATCACGCGGGCCGCCGCCCAATACCGTGAACTGATCAATAACCACACTGCACAGCCCCACCTGCTCGAGATCGTAGCCGCCAACCTGCACGACCTGGTGGAGAGCCAGCCCGACGATCCCGTGCTCCATCGCCTACTCGGCGACGCCTACATGAAGCAGGGTCTCATCCAGGCGGCGATAGACCAGTATCAATGGCTCGTGACGAACGGAGGTACTTAGATTGGAGCGCACCTTAATCATCCTCAAGCCCGATGCCGTTCAGCGCGGGCTGATCGGCGAGGTCTTGGGCAGGCTGGAGCGCCGTGGGCTGAAAGTCGTCGGCATGAAAATGATGAGCGTCCCGCCTGCTCTGGCGAAAGAACACTACGCCGAGCATGTCGGCAAGCCGTTCTACGAGGGGCTTATCGCCTACATCACCTCCTCGCCGGTCGTTGTGCTGGCGCTCGAAGGCAAGAACGCCGTCTCGGTCTCCCGCAGCACCATCGGCGCGACCAACCCCGCGAACGCCGCCCCCGGCACTATCAGGGCCGACCTCGCCGTGGAGACCGGGCGCAACCTGATCCACGGCTCGGCGGACCCCGAAGCCGCGGCCCGCGAAGTCGCCCTCTGGTTCGGGGAGGATGAGCTTGCCTCCTGGCCGCGCGAGGCCGATCGCTGGATCCAGGAGTAGCGCCCGCTCTGCGCCCCGCGCGCACCGACCTCCTGCTCGTCGTTTGCCTGTTTGCGCTCGCCTTCGGCTTGCGGGTCTGGGGCGTCACCTGGTCCCTGCCGTATGTCGGGCACGTTGACGAGCCGAAGATCGTGGACTCAGCAGTCCACATCGTTAAGACCGGCGACCTCAACCCTCACCTCTACATCTGGCCGTCGCTCGTCATCTATATCCAGGCACTGATCTACAAGCTGAACCTGCTCTGGGGCACCTGGCGCGGCTATTATGTCGGCCCCGAGTCGTTGCCCGACCACAACCACATCTTCGCTCTCGCGCCTGAACTCTACCTATGGGGGCGAACGTTTAGCGCGCTTGTGGGCGCGACCGCCGTCGCCGGGGTCTACCACCTCGGTGCCGCGATCTTCGGGCGGCCGGCGGGGATCGTCGCCGGGCTGCTGCTGCTGACCTCGCCGCTCCATGTCGAGTACTCGCACTACCTTGTCACCGATGTGACGATGGGCGCGTGTGGGCTGCTTGCGCTTGCGGCAGCCTGGCATCTCGTCGAGCGGCCCGGCGCGCGTGCCGCCCTGCTGGCGGGCGCGGCTGTCGGCCTGGCTGCCGCCGCCAAGTACAACGGCCTCTACGCCGCCATCCCCGTCGGCCTCGCCTGGCTTCTCGCATTCCGGTCGGGCTTCGGCTTCGGACGCAGGCTCGCGGTCGCACTCGGCATGGTTCTCGCCGGCGGCATCGTCTTCCTGCTCGCCAACCCCTACGTCCTGCTCGACTGGCGCGACTGGTCACGCGGCTTCGTCTTCCAGGTCAACGCCTACCTGCCGGCTACGAACCTTGAGCAGGCTGGCACCGCGTTCGCCAAGCAGCTCGGTATGCTCTGGGAGACCGACGCCGTCTTCCTGGCAGCCGGAGCAATGGGCGGCCTCATCCTGCTCGTCGCGGCGGTCCATAACCGCCGCACCGACCCGCGCCTCGCCCGCGCCGCTACCCTCATCCTCCCGTTCCCCCCCCTCTACATCCTCCTCATGGCCCGCTTCACCGAAGTCTACGAGCGTAACCTCATCATCACACTTCCGTTCCTGGCGCTGGCCGCCGGTTACGCAGCTGCGGCTGTCGCACGTTGGCTGTGGGGTGAGATGGCGGCAGATGTCGGAGGTCAGCGTACCCAATTCGTCACACATTTTGCGTTTTACGCCTTAGCCATACTCCTCGTCGCCGAATCCGCCCGCGTGTCGGTCAACTTCGATCTCTATATGGCTGCGACCGAGAGCCGCAACCAGGCAGCGGCGTGGCTGGCGGGCGAGCTGCGCGCGGGCCACCGCGCCGCCGTCGAATTGCACCCGTTGCAAACCTGCGCGCCCGCGCCCTGGTCCTGCCCCGAGCCTGATGTCTTCTCGCCGAACGTCCAGCTCACTCACCGCCCGCCATCCTGGTACGCCGCCCACGGCTACGATTATGTGATGCTGGTCGGCAAAGAGACCGCGCTCCTCGGCAGCTCGGAGGAGACCGGGCGACGCGCCGGCGGCACGCTCGCTCCCTACCTGTCGCTGCCCCTCGTCCGCCTGTTCGACGGCGACGATGAGGGCGGCAAAGGCCCGACCGTGCGCGTCTTCCGCACGGCACCCAGCCCGCCCACAATCGCAGTGGCGACCCGCTCCGGCGTGCGCTTCGGCGGCATCGCCGAACTCTGGGGCTACGCCCTCGCCCCACTCACCTCCACGGCCACGCTTTACGACCCCGCATCTGACCGGCCCTCCGGGCCGTACCGCCCGGGCGGCGCCGTCGGCGTGCACCTCTACTGGCGCGCCCTGCCCGCCGCCCCCGCAACCCCCGGCAACTGGACCGTCGCCCTCCACCTCCTAGACTCCCAAGGCAAGATCGCCGCACAGCTCGACCCCCCACTGATCAGCAGCGGCCGCTCCCGCCCCGTCCGCGAGTGGTACACGAACGAGTTTCTCGACAGCGCCTATAATCTGGCGCTGCCCGACGGCATCCCACCCGGCACCTACCGGCTCACGCTTACGCTCTACGATGCCCCCAACGGCCCCGCATTGGCCGTGCAGCCGCCGGGCATGGCACCGACCGCGCTTGACCTCGGCCCGATCTCGGCCGAGCGGTAGAGAGTACCGTTTTCGGTGTTCAGGAGGGCCGATTTTCTACGGCAAGATGATCCGGTTGCAGGCAATATGCAGGCCCATCTTGACAGCAACATAAATAATGTATATGATTAAGCTAAGAAAATCCGCGGGATCCATCTGTTTGGGATCTCGGCGGCTAACCGGATAGCTTGTTGTTCGGGGCAGGCACTCTGCCCTCCACGACTTTGCCACCGAACCTTAAAAACCTTATAGGAGGTAGCCATACATGGATACCCTGCTATGGGTAGGTATGGCCGTGTTTCTGCTGGTCGCCATCGGCGCCGGTATAGCGGCATATCGAACCCGTCAGGACGCGGCTGCGGCGCGCCGGCAACTGGCCACCGGCCAAGAAGACGCAGCCAACCGCGTCAAACAGGCCCAGGACGACGCACAACGCGCCCTGGAAGAGGCACGCACGAACCAAAAGGCATTCGCCCTACAAGTACAGGAAGAAAAACTGCGCGTGCGCTCCGAACTCGAAAACGAGATGAAAGAACAGCGTGCGGTTATCCAGTCGGGAGACGCCCGCATCCAGCGCAAAGAAGAGACCCTCGACCATAAGATCGAGGCGCTCGAGGGCAGGGAGCGCAAGCTCCAGGCACGCGAAAAAGAGAGCGAGGCCGTCAAGGCCGAACTCGAACGCGCCCAGCAAGAGCAACAACATGCGTTGGAGCGAATTGCCGGGATGACCGCCGAGGATGCCGCCGACCGCCTGATACGCCAGGTTGAACTCGAAGTCAGCCAGGATGTCGCGCGCCGCGCCCGCGAGATCGAGATACAACTCAAAGAAGAGGCCGACACCAAAGCACGCAAAGTCATCTCAATCGCAATCGCAAGGGCAGCATCCGACTACGTGCCCGAAATCACCGTCACGACAGTGCCGTTGCCGAGCGAAGAGATGAAAGGCCGGATCATCGGCCGTGAAGGGCGCAATATCCGAGCAATCGAACGCGCCACCGGTGTAGACCTGATCATTGACGAAACCCCCGAATCGATAGTCCTCTCAGCCTTCGACCCGGTGCGCCGAGAAGTCGCCCGTCGCACCCTGCTGAAGCTGATCGCCGATGGCCGGATACACCCCGCCCGCGTCGAGGAGGTCGTCGCCAAAGTCCAACAGGAAATGGACGTTCATATCCGCGAAGAAGGCGAGCGTGCCGCCTACGAAGCCAACGTCCAGGGCCTGCACCCCGACCTGATCAAGCTGCTGGGCCGGCTCAGTTTTCGTACCAGCTACGGCCAGAACCAACTGCACCACGCCATCGAATCGTCTCAGATCGCGGCGGCAATCGCCGCCGAGATCGGCGCCGACATCAATGTCGCCAAGACCGCCACCCTGCTGCACGACATCGGCAAGGCGGTAGATCACGAAGTAGAAGGCCCCCATGCGCTTATCGGGGCCGACATAGCGCGCCGCCTCGGCCGCTCCCAGAAGATCGTCCACGCGATCGCCGCACACCACTTCGAGGAAGAACCACAAACCATCGAAGCCTGGATCGTGCAGGCCGCCGACGCTCTGTCAGGCGGCCGGCCTGGTGCCCGGCGCGACAGCGTGGAACACTACACCAAGCGCCTCGAAGCCCTCGAAGCAGTCGCAAACTCCTTCGGCGGCGTTGATCGCGCTTACGCGATCCAGGCCGGGCGCGAAGTCCGCATCCTGGTCAAACCCGAAGAGATCGACGATCTAGGTGCGATGCGCCTCTCGCGCGACATCGTGAAGAAGATCGAGGACAACCTGGAATACCCAGGTCAGATCAAAGTCACCGTCATCCGCGAAAAGCGCGTCGTTGATTTTGCGAAGTAGCCAACCAGCCACGCAAAAGGAGCTGTATTAACATGGGCCGCATCTACGATGACCTCAACCTTCAAGACATCAAGATCGAACCCGGTGTGCGCTTCCCTCCCGAACCCGACATGGAGATGCGGGGGGCTGCGGCAACCGACCTCGAAACCACTCCCGAACTACCACAGGAAAGTCTACATACCATGCCGATGCACACGCCGACCGAGGCCGTGCAGACAGAGGATGCGCGCCAACGACACAACGATGACGGCGACGAGGTCTTGAAGGTCTCGGCCCACTCGCGGCCAAGCGCGGTCGCGGGCGCAATAGCAGGCGTTGTTCGCCACCACGGCCGCGCCGAGGTTCAGGCCATCGGCGCGGGCGCAACTAACCAGGCCGTCAAGGCCATCGCCATCGCCCGCGACTACCTGACCGCCGACGGCATAGACATCTGCTGCGTCCCCGCCTTCATTGACGTAACCATCGCCAACGAAGAGCGCACCGCCATCCGCCTGGTGATCGAGTCCCGAGGATAGACGCCCGGCATCACTTTCGCAGCGAAGCCCCGCCCTGTGGAGCAGTCCACGGTGCGGGGCTTTTGTCTAATTGACGCTCCCATGGGCAGACCGTATAATGTCCCCATGTCTCTACCTAATCTGCGCCGCATGGTGCTTGCCCTGCTGCCTGCGCTGCTTCTGCTGTCGGGCTGCCTGGGCAATGTCGCGCCTCCACCGATCCTGCCGACGCCTACACCCCAGCAGCCGCCCCTACCCCCGGTCGGCGGGCGGATCGCCTTCGTCTCGGATCGGGACAACACCCGCAGGCTCCGGCTGATCGATCCCGACGGCAGCCGGGAGATGGCGTTGCTGCCCGATAAGACGGTGGCCGGCGCGCCCACCTGGTCACCGAACGGCAGGCGCATCGCGCTCGGTATAGACGACGGCAAGAATACGCAGATCATGGTGGTGATCGTGAACGACGACAACACGCCGGGCCTCAGCGCGACCCTGACCGCCAACACCGGCAACAGCACCAGCCCCGCATGGTCGCCCGACGGCGCTACGCTCGCCTTCCAGTCGGACCGCACCGGCTCCTACCAGATCTACACTATGCCTGCCGCCGGCGGGTCGCCCAGCTTTTTCAGTAACCAGCCGGCCTTCGCCGGAGGGCCGGCATGGTCACCGGACGGCAAGATGCTGGCCTTCGCCGGCGGCCCCGACGCCGCCCACACTGAACTCTGGACCGTGCCGGCAGCCGGAGGCTCGCCCACACAGATCACCAGCAACGGACGAGCAGCCGCCCGCCCCATCTGGACTGCGGACCAGAGCCTGCTCTTCGAGCTGGCGACGCCTTCCGGCAAGCACAATATCGCCGAGATACGCCCCGACGGCACCGGGCAGCGCGAGTTGACCACAGGCGACCAGGAGGATCTGGCCCCTGCCCTCTCACCCGACGGCAAGAGCATCGCCTTCTTTTCAGACCGCACACACAACAACGACGTTTTCGTTATGGATCGGGCCGGAACGACAGTGACGAACCTCACCAACAGCGAGGCCGGGGATACCTCGCCAAGCTGGGCACCCGACAGCAGCCGCGTCGTCTTCAGCTCGAACCGCGATGGCGCAGGCTACCGCCTCTACATCGTCGCCCCCGATAGCTCCCATCTCACGCCCCTAACGCAAGGCGACAGCGGGTACGACGACACCTTCCCCGCATGGTCGATGGGCAAGTAGCCTATTGACAAGTCTCTTTTTTTGATCTATAATTAATCAAACGTTCGATTAAGGGGGCGGCATGGGCAGACGTGAGGGGCCTTCGGAGGAGCGCCGGGCGGCGATCCTGGAGGCGGCGCTGGAGGTGTTTACGGCGAACGGGTATGGCGGCGCGTCGATCCGCGAGATCGCCAAGCGTGCCGGGGTGAGTCCAGCGCTGCTCTACTGGTTCTTCCCAAGCAAGGAGAAGCTGTTCGCGGGCGTCTTAGTCGCGGGGATCGACGCCCTCGGAGTGATCGAGTTCCCGCCGGAGGTTATGGACGTGCCGCCGGAGGTTTTCTTGCCGCGCATTGCACAGGGGGTCACGATAGCCCTGGCCGGGGGCAAACAGGCCGTTTTGATGAGGCTGGCGCTGCGCGAGAGCGGGCGCGAGGTTGAGCTGATGGGCACACTCAGTGAGGCTCTCACCGGGCGCGTGCTCAGGCCCCTGGCAGCCTACCTCGCCCGGCAGATGGAGTTGGGCCGCTTGCGCGGGAGCAACCCCGACTATATGGCGCAGGTGTTGCTTGGCCCGATGATGGCGCTGGCCGTCCGCCGCGAGATTCTGCGCGAGCCGATGAGCCGCGCCTGGGATGTCGGCGACTACGCGGAGACAGCGGTGCGGCTCTTCCTCCAAGGAGCGTTGCTGCCGCCGGGATCGGCTCCGCAGCAGCCTATGCGTCTGCCCGAAACCCCGACGACAGACCGCAAAGTGTCGAAAGAGGTCCGACACATCGAGATCGAGGAGTGAAGCGTAGTGCGTGGTGTGGGAGGTTGGGCGATGGTTGGGGAGATCGTGAAGCAGGCTGACGCCGGGGCGGTGGTCGAGGCGGCGGGGTTGGTCAAGCAGTTCGGGGCGGTGCGCGCGCTCGACGGGCTGGATCTGACGGTGCCCGCGGGGATGATCTACGGGCTGCTGGGGCCGAACGGCGCGGGCAAGACGACGCTGATCCGTACGCTGGTCGGCTTGGTGCGGCCCGACGCGGGCACGTTGCGGGTGCTCGGTCACGCCATGCCGGGCGGGGCTGCGGCGATTCGCGCGGCCACCGGCTACATGACGCAAGTTCCCGCGCTTTACGGAGACCTGAGCGTGCAGGAAAACCTCGAGTTCTTCGCCCGCGTCTTCGGACTTGACGATACGACTGCGCGCAAAGCACGCATCGGGGAGGTGCTGGACCTCGTGGAGTTGTCTGGCCGCGCGAGCACGCCGGTCGGCAACCTAAGCGGGGGGATGCGGCAGCGGGTCTCCCTCGCGTGCGCGCTGGTCCACCACCCGCGCCTGCTGCTGCTCGACGAGCCGACGGTCGGCGTGGACCCGCAGCTTCGCCACTCGTTCTGGACCTACTTCCGCAGCCTGGTAGATGGCGGCGTGACAATCGTGGTGTCGAGCCATGTGATGGACGAGGCGGAACGCTGCGACCGACTCGGCCTGATGCGCGCCGGGCGACTGCTGGCCGAGGGAACTGCCGACAGCCTGCGCGTCGAGACAGGGCAGGCGACATTAGAGGATGCGTTCCTGGCACTGGCGGGCGCAGTGCGTAGTGCGTAGTGTGTAGTATTGGATTCTGGAGGTTCTTCTTATGCCTATACCACATTCGATTGCCCGCTTCAACAAAGTTGTGACGAACCGGCTCACCGGCCGGATTGCGAAATACCTGCCTGGCTTCGGCGTCATCAGGCATACAGGACGCAAGTCACACCGCGAGTATCGCACCCCGGTGAACGTCTTTCGGCGTCCCCCCGGCTATGTCGTCGCTCTCACGTATGGACCGGATGCAGATTGGGTCCGCAATGTCCTGGCGAGCGGCGGTTGCCTGCTGGAAACGCGCGGGCGCACTGTACGGCTCACGCAGCCCCATCTCTTCCACGACGAGCGTCGTCGTTCCATGCCCGCGCCCGTCCGTCTGATACTCGGCCTGAGCAATGTCTCGGATTTCCTCGAACTCACACTCGACGGCGGGCACTGACTAGAAACTTCTGGAGGTTCTTATGTCTGCAACAAATCGGCTTACACGCTTCAACCGGAGCGTAACGAATCGGCTCACGGGCCGCTTGATGACACACCTGCCGGGTTTCGGCATTATCGTGCATACGGGACGGAAGTCACACCGCGAGTATCGCACCCCAGTGAAGCTCCTTCGGCGTCGCGGCGGCTACTTCATCGCCCTCCCATATGGACCGAATACAGACTGGGTCCGCAATATCCTGGCGAGCGGCGGTTGCCTGCTGGAAACGCGCGGGCGCACTGTACGGCTCACACAGCCCCGTCTCTTCCACGACACGCAGCGTCGTTTCTTGGCCGCGCCCGTCCGTCTGATACTCGGTCTGTTCCACGTCTCGGACTTCCTGGAACTCACGCTCGACAGCGGGCAGCGACTCGCACCAGAACCTAGCGCAAGGAGGCTCAGATGAACCCGGCCCGTGTATTCGCGCTTGCGACGCGCATCGTGCAACAGATACGGCGCGACCACCGCACGATGGCGCTGCTCTTGTTGGCCCCGGTGCTGATCTTGGGGCTGCTCGGCTATCTGCTGCGCTCTCAGGAGAGCAACAAGATCAGCCTCGGCATCAGCAACAACGACCAGCCGGTTGCCCCGTTCAACATCACGCTGGCGAACCGGCTGGTCGATCAGCTGAAGGCGAACAACCGGCTGGCGGTGACTGTCCTCCCCGGCGGCGCAGCTTCCGCGCGCGACGCGGTGCGGGCCGGCGATCTGGACGCTGCGCTCGTCTTCAGTCCGACCTTCACCGCCGACATGTTCGCCCACAAACCCGCTGGCATTGGCCTGATCCTCGAAGGCTCCAACCCCGCGAAGACAGGCGGCGCGCTATCCGTCACGCAGGCCGCGCTTCTCCAGGCGGCGACCGCGATGAGCGCAGGGCTGCCGGGCGGCGCGGCCACACCCCCTCCACAGCTCAGTATCCACACCGACCTGCTCTACGGCAGCGCCGACCTGAAACAGCTTGACTATCTGGCGCCGGTGCTGATCGGTTTCTTCGCCTTGTTCCTGATCTTCCTGCTCACCTGCGTCGCTTTCCTGCGCGAGCGTACGACGGGCACGATGGAGAGGCTTGCCGCGTCGCCGATCAGCCGGGGCGAGATCGTGGTGGGCTACATGCTCGGCTTCGGCCTGTTCGCCCTCATCCAGTCGGCGATCATCGTGCTGTTCACCGCATACGTCTTGCAGGTGCAGTACAGAGGCAACCTGCTCTGGGTCTTCCTGGTCACGCTCTTGCTCGCGCTCGGCTCGGTGAACCTCGGCATCTTCCTGTCGAGCTTCGCGCACACCGAGCTACAGGCGGTGCAGTTTATCCCGCTGGTGTTGGTGCCGCAGGCGCTCCTGTGCGGGCTGCTCTGGCCGGTGAAGGATATGCCGGGCTGGCTACAGGCAGTGTCCCAAGTCTTGCCGTTGACCTACGCGAACCAGGCGATGACCAACATCATGATCCGGGGGAAGGGGCTTGCCGACATCCTGCCGCAGCTCGGCGCTCTCGCGCTGTTCGCGGCGCTGTTCGTGGTGATCGCGTCGCTGACGCTGCGGAGAGAGGCGGCTTGACGCTCGCCGGCCGTCAGGGCGCTGTGGGCGAAGGGGCGGCGGAGGGTAGGCCGGGTGTCGGGCTTGAGGCCGGCGCGTTCGGCAGCGGGGGCAGCGCCGCCACATAGAACTGTGCCCCGCTCAGGATGTATATCTTGCCTGCGGCCTCGTCCACATAGACGTTGCGGATGCCGTCGAAGGCCGAGCTGTCCGGCGGGGCTTTCAGCTGGGTCTGAACGGCACCCGTCGCTTTGTCCACCCTAATCACCCGCTTGTCGGAGAACTCGACCACATAGAGCGAGGAGGTTGCTTCAGTGCTGAAAATCGCGAGCGGGCTGGTTACCTGGGGCCAGACGGGGAGCGAGAATGTGTTCTTGATTTCGCCTGCGGTGAAGGTCATGATCTGTCCGTCGTTCAACAACAGGTGTACATCGCCGTCGATCGCCATGCCGATCGGGACGCGGCTGCTGATCTCGTTGCCGGCGGCGGCGCTCAACCAATCAACCGGGCCTCTGCTGTAAGCACCTGCCGCCCACTTGCTGATCTGGCCGGTCTTGGCCCCGAGCATGTAGAGGTTGCCGTCGTAGGCGGCCAGGTCGTGGGGGCGGCCAAGAGTGTCTGCGCCCGCAAGAGCGAACGCCTGCCAGGTGCCGGTCGCGGGCGGCCAGATGTAGGCGGTGTGAGTATCGTCGAGCAGAACCAGGTCGCCGCCTGCGGCGGTCGGCCGCCATGCGATGAAGAGCATCCCGCCGACACGCGCCTTGTCCGTGCCGCCGACTAGGCCAATCTTGTCGCCTGTAGAGAGCAGAGTGCTGACCTGCGTATCGGTCAGGGTCACACGGTAGACCCGTCCGGCACCCTTGTCCAGCACGAATGCATCGCTGCCCTGGACAAGCACCTGGCTATAGTAGTCGCCGGGCAGGGGCGTGGCGGACGCAGCCGGTTGCGCGCCGAGCGTCGCGGTGAGCAAGAGACCGGCGGTCTGTGAGACGGCTACCGACCTCACCCCCAACCCCTCCGGTGTGGGGGTCGGTGAGTCTATCCCCGCCGGGGCCGGGGCCGGGGCTTGCTTGTTGAAGTCCACGAGCAAGCTGAGTCCGGCCAGGCGGGTAACGCCGTTGAGCGTATCAAGCTCACGCTGAACCTCGGTGTACATGCGCGTCGCGGAGGCCGAGCGGGGGTCGGCGTCACGGGCTTGCTGGGCGAAGTCGTAGGCTTTGAGCAGCGCGGTGCGGCGGACGGAGTCGGCACCGGAGTGACTGCTGGTCTCGGCTTGCTGGGCTTGGACGAGCAGGGCGTTTACTTTCGCAGCCTGCTGCCCCGACAGGATCGTCAGGACCACGAAGAGCAGTACACCAAGCACGACCAGAATCCCGATAGGCACGAGCCGGCGGAGCCAGGGAGAGGGGGCGGCCTGGACGGGCGCGGCTTGGCTTGGCGCATCGAAGTCAATGATCCGGCCGGCGGGCAGAGCAGCGGAGTCGGACTCGTCGTCCGATTCGACGGCCTCGGACTCGTCCTCTTCGTCAATGAACTCGCCCTGGCCCTCTGGGTAGGACGCATCGGCCCCCCCACGGTGCCGGACGCTCTCAGGCAGTGTCTCACCGAGGACGGCCCCGGCAGCGCCGAGGGTAGCCTTGCCCGCAGTGCCTGCCACGCCGAGGGTGGCCTTGCCCGCAGTGCCCGCCGCGTCCAGCGTGACTTTACCGGCGTGGCCGACAACAGGGGCTGCGCGCCGTCCGAAGTCGCGGGCGGCCCCGAAGAGCTTGCTGCGCGTGCGGCGTGGGGAGTCGGAGCTTGTGGGGGGGGCGTCGCCGGCCTCGTCCTCGGTGGGCGGAGTGTCGGCAAGCTCGGCAGCCTCGGCGTGGGGGGGCGAGATCACAAGGGATGCGGGGTCGGCCTCCGGTGCCCAGGCGGGGGAAGGAGGGATAGCCGTGCCGCGTTCGCTTCGGCGTTGGGAGGCTGCCGAGAGTTCGACAGCGAGTGCGTGGGCCTCCGGCAGTCCGGCAGACTGGGCGAGGTTCGACAGATATGCGACGGCATCCGCCGCAGAATGGCCCGGCAGAGCGGCGGCGAGAGCATCTTCATCGAGCAGGGGAGCGAGCGTGCTCGAGAGCAGTATCAGCAGGTCGCCCGGGTCGAAGCTGCGGTAGATGAAGTCGGCCTCGACCATCGGGCCTGTGCCGAGGGACGGTGCCGGATAGAAGTTGCCGACTATTTCGCCGTCGCCATTGACCGTCTCGGGCTGGGAGGGCCAATGTGAGGGGCGTGGGAAGGCACTGATCTGCCCGCCGTGGACCAGCAGGATCAGCCCCGGCTTTAGCCTGCAAAGGTAGACGCGGCCTGGGCGGACTACCGCCGCGCTGAGGCCGACGCGGATCTTGCCGGGCAGGCCGTTCAACGTATCTCCGGCGGCTAATACCTGCCGGTTGTGATGGAGGAGGGCGTTGTTGGCTTTGTTGAGCGCGGCGGTGAGGCTGGTGGTCACGCTCGGCGAGGGGTCGGCGTAATATTCGTGAGCGAGCGTGGCCTGGGCGAGGCCACAGGCTTCGCCGCCGCGCGCGGGGTCTCCGGCAGGCTCGGAGACGACGTAGAGTGCGCCTTTGCGGGCCTGGATGTTGCCTCCCGGCTCGACCGCGATGTTGCAATCCCCTGCATCGTGGCTGATGCCGCCGATGAGTTGAAATTGGCTGACCGCCGAAGAACCGGCGGATCGGGTTCGGTTCATGGTTGCTCCTGGCGGGTAGACGGAACTCTACTGCATTGTACGCGACACCCGGCCAGGTGTCAACAGTGGTCTGTTTTACTCCATGAAACAAGTGTGTCGGTCGTTGACAACAACATAGGTATGCAATATCCCGTCCCGCACATCCGTGGCCGCGGCACAAAGCGGACGGGACGCTCACATGAACGCCCCGCCCGGTATAGCTCTCAGCCGTCAGCCGAGATTCTTCGCTGCGCTCAGAATGACAGTAATGCGCTCAGAATGACAGTAGTGCGCTCAGAATGACAGTGGGTCTGCGCTCCGCATTCGTCACGGCTGGTACGTGTCCGCGAACCCCAGCCAGCGGCGGTCGCCTTGTGGGTAGGAGGCCGTGTTGAGCAGCACGAATATCTGCTTGCTCGCGCTGGTGGAGTACATGATGCCATGCTCGAACTCCTGCCAGGAGCCGTCTCCGCCCTTCTCACGCTCGGTTGCCCAGCCGAGGCGCTCGCGGACCTGAGCGCCGGTGCCCTCGCACCAGACCTTGCCGAAGCCCCGTGTCGGAGTGTACAGCCCGGCAGGAGGTGTCGGCGTGCAGACATCGGGCTGGCCGCTCACGTAGGTATCGTCGAAGTGCTGGTATGTGCCGTCCTCGAAGAGCACGAAGACCGATGGGCCGTTGAACGGATAGGTGCCCGTCGGGGCGACGAAAAGCATCGTGCCGTGCTCGAACGTCTCAACCGCCGTCAGCACCGTCTGCTGGCCCTGCCAGGGCACCGGGCAGCCGATTTGGTTCGCCAGGTCGGGGTTGGCGGCCCAAACCTTGCCGAAGCCGCGTACCGGCACCGCAGCGCACTGAGGGTGCTCGTAGCGCCAGCTATAGTAGTGCCGGCCCACGTTCCCCATCTCGACCTTGAACGCGGCCGGGTTGTTCGGGGAGTAGGTCAGCACACGGCGCTGGAACGCTTGCACGAGCACCTGCCGGTCGGCCCCAGCGACGCGGATCGTCGTCCAGTACGGCTCGGTGATCGGATAGCCGAGCGCGAAGACCCAGTTCATCACCTGGCCGGTCACGTACTGGCCGTTCACATAGACCAGGCCGGTGCTGTTCATGAACTGCCAGAAGACGTCGGGGATGTTATGGTGCGTCTGCGCGCTGTAGGCCGCGACGTGCGCCGCATCCTGCGGGACGTTCGGCGAGTCGGGTATGACGGAGCCGTACTTGTCTATGCTGTCGCGAAACGCCGTGCCGTTATACAAGGGGCCGACCTGGTTCTCGGTTCCGCTTATCGTCGCAACCTTGGCGAGCGTCGCGTAGGTCGGCGCGGTCTGGCCGGCGTCGCCGGTGTCGCCGGCCACCGGTATGTTCGCCGGCGCGCTCGGCTGGAAGCTGTTGTTGCCGACCTGTATCTTGCCGGTCATCATCTCGACCGTCAGCAGGCCGTTCGTGACGTACCAGGGGCTGTTCGGGTCGCCGTTCGGGTCGTTGATCTCCATGCGGCTCTTGTCGAAATACTGCACGAGGTGCGTGCCGCCAACGCCCTCGGCGTAAGGCTCCTGCTTAGATACGAAGGGCGTGTTGCCCCACAGCCAGCTACGCGGCACCCTCGCCTGCTGCACCGGCAGGTCGCTCCGCTCCCAGACCCGCACGAACGCCGGGTTAGCGAAATCCTCTGCGCTCGCCGATTGCGGCGACGCCGCAGCCCCGCCGACCAGCCCCGCCAGCAGAGCCGCTCCTGTGAGCAGGCTCATGGCCCGCCCACCCTTTATACTAGTGCGGAGTGCGGAGTGCGGAGTGCGGAGTGCGGCTGTAATCTTGTTACTCATGATCCAACCTCCCTTTAGTCTATCCTGTTGGCCGGAGTGCCTGCCCCGGCGTGTTTGCGTGCTTGGTAGTTTGACGAACAGGGGGGAGGTTGGTTGCGCGCAGCCTAGTCGAGCGCGCCTTCGAGCGCCATAAGGTCGGCGAAATCGGCGGGCTGTAGCTTCTCGAACTCCTTCTGCGACACCTTGAGATACCGCCAGGTGGTGCCGGTCAGTGCGGTCGCGCTCTCGCACCAGAGGGTGGCAGCGCGGTCTTTGTGCGCGACCTCGACGGTCTCAGCGCCCTTCGTTTCGATCAGCCAGTGCTCGCCGGTGTCGGGCACGGCCACGAAGTCGGGGTAGTAGTAGCGCATGTTCGCAGCGCCGTCCACGTACTGGATCGCGAAGCCGAACTGCTCCGGCAGCTTCGAGAACGCCGCGACATCCGGCGCTTTGTCCAAGAACCGCGCGAAGTCGTGTTCCAGGTTGTTGTCGCAGGGTACGAGGTTGAAGATGCACTTTCGCGCGGCGTAGGTCGGGCGCGAGTAGGGGAACGGCCGGCAGGTAGACAGCAACCTGGCCGGCGTCAGCAGCTCAGGCGCCGCCTGCTCGATCAGCAGACCCTTCAACGCATCCTGGAACACCTTCTTCACGACGTAGTCGGCAACCGGGCGGCTCATCGCCTTCAGGATCGCCCGGTCCTCCAGGTCCACGGTGTGCCCGAACGCCTTACGCTCGAAGAACTCAGTCACCTTCGGGGCGAGGGCCGCGAACTGCGACGGCAGTTTCAGGTTGCTGGCGATCTGCTTCGCGTAGTAGCCGATGATCTCGCCCGGCGTCTGGACCTCGGGGATCGTGTACTCCCGCTCCACCATCTTCTCCAGCGTCAGTATGTCGTAGCCCTCGTAAGTGAAGCTCTGCTCGGCCTTCTCCCCAGCCTTGATCGGCAGAGGCGTCGGCAGGCGGAACGCCATTACGTCTATCGCCTCGATCTCCTCGGCGAGTGTGTGCTTGCGGACGAGCGCGGGGGTCAGCTCCGGCAGGCCGATGTCGTATGCGCCCCGCTCCTCCGGCTGGGGCATGATCGACACTATCTCGAGCTTGTCTTTGCCGACCTCGAAGGTGTCTAGCTCCAGGCCCTCTATCTTCTCCAACTCTTCGACGAAAGAGATGAACGCCTTGTTGCCGATCACGTCCACCCGCTCGGTGTATCCGCTGCCGTCGCCCCGGAACATCAGCCGCAGCCCGCGCCCGACCGTCTGCTCCGGCAGGATATTCGCCTTCGCCGTGTAGGGCCGCAGTCCGACGATAACGGTCACGTTCTGCACGTCCCAGCCCTCGCGGAGCATCAGCACCGAGACGATGGCGTTTACCGGGCTGTCTGTCTCGTCCACCCTGCGGGCGACCTGGCGCACCTTGTCGAGATCCTTCTTCTGTACCTGGCCGGTGTTGTCGGTGTGTATCACAAGCGTCCGCTCGCCGCCGAACTCGCCGCCATACTTGCCGCGGAGCCAGTCGCCTACGTCGTCGGCGTCAAGGGTGCTGTTCATCATAATGAAGAGGATCGGCTTGCGGCCCAGCGGCTCAAGCTGCTCTCGGTATTCCCGCCAGCGGTTCACCCCCGCTACCAGGAACCCCTCGTAGCGGACGCTTGCGACATCCGACCTCGCCTCGTCCAGATGGGCGACGCCCTTCACCGGGCGCTTCACCACGTTCTCGAATATCGCCTGCTTCAACGGGTAGTCGTAGACAGTCCACTCGAAGAGACCGCCCTTCTGGTAGCGCGGCGTCGCCGAGAAATCGAGCTGCGCGCTCACCGGGCGGCTAGCGTGGAGGCTGCGTATCACGTCGTTCCACTTGTTGCCCTCGTCGTGGGTGTGGTGCGCCTCGTCGTTGATCACCAGCATCGTGCCGTCCCGCGCCGCGATCCGCTCCGCGAAGTCCGCGCTCTCCTGGATCTGGGGCCGAGGTTTGCTGCCGAGCACCGCCGTCATCGCGTCCGGCTCGTCGCCGTTCTGCTCGTCCCTCGTGTAAAGCTGCTGGATGTTCGTCAGGAAGAGCGCGCCGTCGGAATGCGCGCGCTCGCCACCGCCGCGCATCACGCAGTCAAGCTCCCAGAATATCTTCATGCTCTTCGGGATAACCGGGTCGGCCTGGAATATCCGCCCGCCCTCGAAATCGGTCCGCAGGCGCTCGAAGACGATCACGTTCGGGGCGATCACCAGGAAGGTCTTCGCGTAGTCGGGGTCGTCTTCGCGCGTCGCGTTGAGGTACTGCCAGGCGATAGCCAGCGACATCACCTTCGTCTTGCCGGAGCCTGTCGCCATCTTCACCGCATAGCGCACGAAGTCGTCATGCTCCGGCAGGCGTATGTCGCCCCGCCCCGCGTACCGCTCGAGCAGCGCCTTGCGCGTGCGTATCCGCTCGACCTCCCAGAGATATATCAGGGTCTCTATCGCCTCGCGCTGGAATGGGTGGTAGGCGAACGGCCTGCCATTCCAGGGCAAGATGTGGTCGTTCTCGAACCAGTGCTTCAAGAGTTCGCGGCTTGTGTCGGTCGCCCCCTTGTGTCCGCCGACCCGCCACGCCTTGACCGCCTCGCGCACCGCAGGCACGCAGGGCGCACTCGACCCCCCGCTCACCATCTCCGCGAACCCGGTCTGCACCGCCTTCTTGCCGGTTGCGCTCCTAGCCATGTAGTCCATCCCCTTACGATTGCGGAGTAACGTGTAGCGTATACGCACTACGCACCACGTACTGCCTACTGCCTACACGCTCACGTCCACGCTCTTCGTCGTGTCGTTGCCCAGGATGTCGATCACCTTGACCATGATTGTGTAGCGGCCGGGCAACGGATAGGTGTTCGTCGTCGAGAGGGGGAGGCGGGCGGCCTTGCGGGTGCGGTATGCCTGCCACTGGTTGTGGAAGGTGTCGCCCTTGTAGTCCCAGTCCACCGCCCAGTAGTCCACGTACTGGCTCCAATGGGTGATCGCTCGCTGCACGCCTTCGGGCACGTCGTCGGGCGGCACGATGAAGTCGGTCAGCTCGACCGTCACGCTACCGGCCTTCACGCGCACGTCCGTGGACAGAGCCGCCAGCTCGAAAAAGTGTATGTCGCCCTGCTCCACCGCCTTCTTTTCGAGTACCTCGCGGGGGATCTTCTTGAACGCCATCCGCAGGTTCGCCTCCTCGGCCATCTTCTTGCCCTCCTCGTTGAGCGCAAAGCCGAAATCCCAGCCGAGCACGTCTACCGAGTTCATCGCCGCTCCTGCCCCCTTGCCGACCGCCTTCCAGAACTCCTTCGCGATCTCGCGTATGTCGCCGTCGAGCACCGGCGCGTCCACCGAGCCGACATGCACCATCCGCCCGGCCTTCACCCCGTGCAGCCAGGCGTATCCCTTCACCTCCTCGGCCCCGTAGAGGTCGAGTATGAACCGGCGGTACTGTGCCTGCGCTGCTGCGGCGCGTTCCCTGTCCTCGCCGAACTCCGCCGCCTGCCACGCCTGCCGCTCGTACTTGCCGAGGTTCTGCACGACAAACGGGCGCACATCGGGCAGGGAGAGGAGGCGCTTGCGCGTCGTGTGGATGGCGAACCTCCCCAGGTCGGCGGTAATCCACCTCCGCCCCAGGTGCTCGGCCACGGCCGCGGTGGTGCCGCTCCCGCAGAAACAGTCGAGCACGAGGTCGCCGGGGTTTGAGGAGGCGTTTATGATGCGCTCAAGAAGGGCTTCGGGTTTCTGGGTGGCATACGCTACTCGCTCGCTTGCCTGTGAATTAACCGGCGGTATATCGTTCCAAATGTCGTCTACTCTTTCACCTTCTGCTTCTACAAAGTATTGCTTTTTCCGTGGATTACCTCCAGACGTGAACTCAATAAGCCCGCTGGCAAGAGCTGCATTAATCCTCTCTTGACCCCAAATCCAGTGTCTTCCGGGCGGAGGTGTGAGGACTCTATCGTTAAACTGGCGTGTAGGACCACCGCCCTGCTGTAATAAGCTTACCAATTGATAGCGACCTCTTTCATCAGCTTTATCAAACTTCTTTATATAGTCCTCATCTCGCTCCCTATAGGGAGGAACTAAAACTGCTTTCTCTGTCTTGCTGTAGAAAAAAATGTAATCGTAGACATTGCCGAAGTTCTGGCTCTGATGCTTTACCACGCGGATTTTCTGCCAGCACAGAGCGTTGCGAAAGTTCTCTCGTACATGTCTAGCGTGTTGCGCGGCTCACCCAGCGACTTGCGCTTGCCGCCCAGATTTCGGTACAATTGCTTCGTATGAATGCTGATCCGCTGCCAATCGGAGATCCTCTCGGCCTTCGGATAGCC